>CAZRVT010000033.1:0-28505 GCA_964603505.1 uncultured Holophagales bacterium
CGCCCTAAGGATGCCCGATAAGTGCCGTCATGCCAAGGGGTTTGCTCTAACCCACGGATAACCGAGCCTCCCGGCGGCGCCAAGTGGCCTCGTAAAAGTATGCGCCGATCGGCTCGTAAAATAACACGCCGCTGGACAAGTGTCCACCAACAGTCCTGGAAGGTCGCTATCTTCCGAGGAACACTCCACCTTGCCGTTCTTCTTCTGGTGGCAGCCCACGGCCAACATCAGGATGGGGAAGCCCTCCTCCTGCCCCCCGATCACATTCAACCGCTCATACCCCACCTCCTCCAGCAGGTTCAAAGAGGCCAGGATATCGGCATCCACGGTCCCGTCCCCGTCGCCGTCCACATAGGCACTGTTCAGCAGGTTCATGATCCCCTTGAAGATAGGCCGGATGACGGGCCGGGGGTGCGGACAGCCGAGGGTGGAGAAGAGGGTGCCGATCCTCACCGAGGCCATGCAATAGCATGCGGTTTCTCCTGTCTCTTCGTCGCAAGGGCAATCAACGTATGGCACATTGCTATAGCCGATATAAAACCAGGGGCGGCCGCAGGAGTCGGTGCCGCCCGGATAGAGGGAGGGGGTGCTCAATCCCTGCTGCAACGGTCCCAGGCCGGTCACGCTCTCGAAATTCAAAATGGGATCGTTGACGGGGGAGAAATGGACCCCGTCCGTGGATTCGTTGGTGTACGCCGCCTTGACGCCGTCGGCCATGCTGGTCGTGGCGACGATCCGGCCATCGCTCCCCTTGGTTACATCTCCCAGGGAGTAATCAAGGACGGCCATAGGAGAATATTCATATTTAGTCGGATCATATGGGAGAGGTGCGCTGGGGTAACGATAGTATGGCTCCCACCCAAAGATATAGCCGTTGGAGGCGGGCTGAGGAATTCCCACCGCGCTGGGATCGGCCTGGAGCATGTGAGGCTCCATATCCACCCATAGATCCAAACTCGAAACATAAACTTGGGCCCCGCCCGCTTCCCTCTTCAGAAACGGGGCGGTGGAGGTCTTCTCCACCCGGACGAGGAAAATGGTCGGATAGCCGATGCTTTGATGGCAGTGTTCCTCACTCGCGGGGCCGCTGTTCTTCCTGGTCTCGAAGTAAAAATACATGGAGTTCTTCTGCTCTGAATCTGTCGCCGGCATATCGAGCGCCGACACCCGGGCGAATCCGCCGTTCGCAATTCTAGAGGCTATCCCAAAACTGGAAAATGGCACCAAGCTAATGAAGATCCTGGTCGTACAGAATGCCAGAAACAGCCATTTCCAGAGAGAAAACGCAATTGGGACATCTATGCACCTCGATCATTTGCCTATCTAAAGGTCTCGATATTAGGTTTTGGGATAGCTTCTACTGACTCCATTGACACTGCACTTGCAGGATTGAATATTTTCTTCCGCGATCCAGAATAAGCTGTACGGCTCGTCCCAGGGCCCCGCGTCGCCGCTGCGGACCTTGAACTGGATGGGGCCGTTATAGAAATCAGCGTTTCCATGGATGAAGAAAAGGAATTGTCGTCCTGCGGCGTCCTTGACGAAGTCCGGGCCGGCGTAGGCGTCCTGAGGGAGCCCCGAACATATTGCGGTGCTGCTGTTGCAGGAAAATTCCCATGCTTGCAGATCGTATCCCCCGTTGCTGGAAAGGGAATAGCGCCCGATGTTGTCCCCGCACTGCGCGCCGCTGACCCCTGCCTGAGCCCAAATTTTGAACGCTCCGGAGGCGCAGCATGCCGCGTTTCCGTCCGAGCACAGCAGCGTGGGATCGTAGGCGTAATTCCCCGGACTGGGGGTGGCGGGCGCGCTACCCGAGATGTCCGCTGTCTGGACCGAATAGGCGGCCCAAAGGCCAAACCCGGACCAGTGGAACAGGAAGAGGACCCAAAATGATTTCGCCTTCATATACTTCCTCAATTCGACGTGGATCGATTGTAGCCCCCGCAGTTTCGTTTGTCAACCGTAGGGGCATCCGGTGATTCAGTTGCCGATTCTATTGAACCTTCCACAGGCACCGGCGTATACTGTTGATACCCCTTATCCCACGCTAGGAGAGTCCCATGCAAACGATTGCCGCAGTGTTGATCTTCTGCGCCGCCCTGTTGCCCGCGGTGGAGGCCCGGATGGTCTACACCCCCGATATTACGACCGATCGCGTGGTCTTCACCTTTGAGGACGACCTCTGGACGGCCCCCCTGGCCGGCGGCGAGGCCCGCCGGATCACCTCCCACCCCGGAAGCGAGACCTCGGCGAAGTTCTCCCCCGACGGCAAATGGCTGGCCTTCACCGCCTCCTACGACGGGGGCCAGGACGTCTATGTCATGCCCTCCGGAGGAGGCGAGGCCGTCCGCCTCACCTGGCACCCCGCGGGCGACACGGTCTGCGGCTGGTCGGACGACGGGAAGTGGGTCTATTTCGTCTCCAACCGGGCCCTCGACCCCCGCCTTTACCGCGTCCCCGCCGCCGGCGGGGCCGAGGAGGAGCTCCCCATCCCCAAGGTGCGCCACGCCTCCGTCGGGGCCGGCGGCTCCCCTATCGCCTACGTCCCCACGAGCGCCGACCGGCAGAACTGGCGGGGCTACAAGGGGGGGCAGCAGCAGGACATCTGGCTTTTCGACGCCGCCGCGAAGACCTACGCGAAGATCATCGCCTGGGAGGGCTACGACAACTTCCCCATGCTCACGGCCGACGCGATCTATTTCAGCTCCGACCGGGAGTTCGGCCGGATGAATCTCTTCCGCTACGACCGGAAGACCCAAGCCGTCGCCCGTCTGACGGAGTTCAAGGACTGGGACGTGGAGAGCCCCTCCTATGGGGCGGGCCGCATCGTCTATGTCTGCGGCGGCTGGCTCTGGATCTACGACACCCGGTCCGGGGTCAACGCCAAACTGGCCGTCTCGGTCCCCTCCGAGCGTTGGCAGGCGCGCGACTTCGCCATCGACCCGGCCGAGTTCGTCCAGGACGTCTCCCCCTTCCCCGACGGCAAGCGGGCCATCGTGGAGGCGCGCGGGGACCTTTATCTGATCGATACCGAGTTGGAGAAGGCCGAGAACCTCACCCGGTCCTCCGATACCCGGGAGACCGCCCCGGCGGTGTCGCCTGACGGCAAGACGGTGGCCTTCTACTCCGACCGCTCGGGCGAGTACGAACTCTATACCATGGAGCCCAGGGCCGGCGCCCCTTGGAACGCAATAACGAAGGGCTCCAAGACCTATTACTACCGCATCGCCTGGTCGCCCGACGGCTCGAAGCTGGCCTTCCAGGACAAGGACTTCACCCTCTTCGTGGCCAAACCGGCCCAGGGGACCGTGGACAAAGTGGACCGGTTCCTTTACCTGAAGGACAATGAGATCTTCTGGGAGTGGGCCGATTATTCCTGGTCCCCCGACGGCCGTTGGCTGGCCTATTCGGTGGTGGTGGAGAACATGAATTCCGCCCTGCGGCTCTACGACACGAAGGAGAAAAAGGTCCATGCCCTCAGCGACGGCTACTTCGACGACTTCTCCCCGGCCTTCGACGACGGCGGGGGCCTGCTCTATTTCCTTTCGAACCGCCACTTCAAGCCCCAACTCGACTTCATGATGGACAACAATGTCGTCGTGGAGACCACCGAGGTCCTCGCCTACCTCCTGCAGGACCGGGGGACCGTCCCCTTCACGAAAGAGTTCATCGCCACCCTGCCGAAGGAGAAGACCCAGGCGGTGGAAATCGCCTTCGATGGGCTGGCGGACCGGGTCTTCCGGGTCCCCGTGAAATCGGGCACCTACAAGGGCCTTCGGGGCCGCCTGAACGGGTTCACCTACCTATCCCGTCCCAACGCCGGCTTCCCCGGGATGGACGAGTTTTTCAATCCCAAGGGGGCCGCGCTTTGGGACCTGAATCTCTACGCCCTGGACGGCAAAGGGCCGGAGGAAGTGTGCAAGACGCTGGGCTCCTACGCCCCGACCCCCGACGGCAAGAAGGCCGCCTACTTCTCCGGCAAGGAAGCCGGACTCGTGGACCTCCAGGGGGGAGCCAAGAAGGAGAAGCTCTCCTTCTACGGCCTCAAGCAGACGGTCCAAACGGGCCGGGAGCACGCCCAGATCCTCCGCGACGTCTGGCGCCAGGTGCGCGACTTCTTCTACGACCCCGGGATGCACGGGGTGGACTGGGACGCGGTCTACGCCAAGTATGCCCCCTTGGTTCCCTACGTGGCCACCCGAACCGACCTGAACACGTTGCTGGGAGGCCTCATCGGCGAGCTGTGCGTCTCCCACGCCTACATCATCGGCCGCGGCGGCCCCAAGCGCCTGAAATACGACAACGGGGTGGAGACGGGGCTCCTCGGGGCGGACCTGGAGGCCGATGCGCAGGCCGGGCAGTGGCGCATCGTCCGCATCCTTAAAGGGCGCCCGGGGACCGAAGACGGCTTCAGCCCCCTTCTGGCTCCGGGAGTGGGCGTGAAGGAAGGGGAATATCTCCTGGCCGTGGACGGCATCCCCCTCAAGGCCTCGGACAACCTCTACCGTCCCTTCGCCGGCAAAGCGGAGCGGGAGGTGGTCCTCACCGTCAACGCCAAGCCCGAGGCCAAGGGGGCCCGCGAGGTGCGGGTGAAGACCCTCGCCTCCGAGGGGGGCCTGCGCTACCAGGACTGGGTGCGGCGCAACGCCGAGGCCGTGGAGTGGGCCACCGGCGGCCGCGTGGGCTACATGCACCTGGCCGACATGGACGAGGAGGGGCTGGCCCAGTTCGAGGAGGCGTTCCGGGCGCTGCGGTACCGCGACGGGCTCATCATCGACGTCCGCTCCAACGGAGGCGGCTTCGTCTCCTGGTTCATCCTCGACAAGCTGGACCGCCGCCTGAAGTTCCTCACCCAAACCCGCGACCAGAAGCCGATGCGCTACCCCCACGGCGTCCACCCGGGCCCCGTCGTCGTCCTGTGCGACGAGGAGACCGGCTCCGACGGCGAGGTGTTCACCGAGCACTTCAAGGCGCTGGGCCTGGGCACCGTCATCGGGACGCGCACCTGGGGCGGCTTGGTGGGGATCATCAACATGGTCCCCCTTCTCGACGGCGGCTCCACCACCCAGCCCAACGTGGGGTTCGCCAACCTCCGCGGGGAATGGGTGGTGGAGAACCACGGGGCCGAACCCGATGTGGCGGTGGAGCAGGACCCCGCCCGGGTGATGGCCGGGCACGACCCCCAGCTCGAGGCCGGAATCGCCCGCATCCTGGAGGATTTGAGAACGAGCCCGGTCCCGCCGCTCGCGCCGCCGCCGTTCCCGCGCCCGAGGCAATGACCGCCCCGCGCGGCGTCTCCGGGCTTCTGTCGGGAACCGTCAAGGCCTTCCGTCACCGGAAGGCCCTGGCGTTTCTCCGGCCCGGGGACTGCGTCCTGGATGTGGGGAGTGGCTTGGGGGAGATCGTCGATCGCCTGCCCCAAGGGGTGGAGTACACCGGCGTCGAGCGCGACCCCTGGCTGTGCGGCAAGTGTCGCTCCCGCCATCCGGGCCGGACCTTCCTCCAGGGGGACTTTCTGGATCTCCTCCCCACCCTCCCGGGCGGCCGCGACGCGGTCCTGATGCTCGCCCTCCTCGAGCACACTCCCGACCCGGGGGCCCTGCTCCGCGCCGGGGCCTCCCTCCTGCGCCCCGGCGGACTGCTCCTGGCCACCACCCCCTCGCCCTGGGGCGAACGGCTCCACGCTTTCGGGGCGCGCCTCCGGCTCCTCTCGTCGATGGCCTCGGAGGAGCACCACGCGCTCCTCGGCCGCCGAGCCGTGGAGGCGCTGGCGGGGGGGGCCGGGCTCGCTTCGGAGCGGTACGAGCGCTTCCTGCTCGGCCTGAACCAACTGTTCGTTTTCCGCAAAAAGAGCGTAAAATAAGCGATCGCATGTCCACGATCCTCCTGGCCGACCCCGTCGGAACCCGGCTGATGCTGGAACGCACCTGCCTGATGCGCCACCCCCACGAGATCGTGGAGGCGCGCACCGGGTCGGAGGCGGTCCGCCAAGCCCGGGAGCGGCACCCCCGCCTCATCTTGTTCGCCGGAGACCTGGTGGACATGGACGGCGCGGCCTTCTGCCGCGCCGTCCGCGGCGACGCCTCCATCCGGAACGCCTCCCTTCTCATGATCGTTGCTCGGGAGAGCGACGAGGCGGTCCGCCGATCCATGGAGGCGGGGGCCAACGACTGCCTGATCTTCCCCCTTCACCGCCACGACCTCGATCGCAAACTGGGAATCTACCTTAATATCGAGCCCCGGCGGGAAGCCCGGTTCTTGGTGCAAGCCCGGGTCGAGTCGGCCCGCGATCGCGGGTTCTTCCTCGGGACCAGCGTCAACCTGTCGGCCTCGGGGATGCTCCTGGAGGCGCTGACCGATTTCCGCGTCGGGGAAACGGTCCACATCCGGTTCTTCCTTCCCGGCGTTCCGAAGGAGGTCGAGGCACAGGCCCGGATCGTCCGGTCCGAGGTCCGCCCCGGAATCCGCCGGTACGGGCTCCGCTTCGACGCCATCCGCCCCGATCACGCCGACCGGATTCGATCCTTTACCCGGTCGGACGGGGCGTCGGAGGGCTGAGCGGTGCGCGCGCTGGGCCTCTTCCTGGTCCTGGTCATCGCCCTGGGAATCCTCACCGGCTGGCTGGTGGGGCGCTCCTTCTCCCTCCCCCAGATCAAGACCCTGCGGGACTTCCAACCGCCCCAGTCCACGGCATTCCTGGACAAGGACGGCAACGTCTTCGCCTACTACGCCGTCGAAAAGCGCATCCTCCTGAAGCCGGAGGAAATCCCGTTCGCCCTCAAGGCCGCCGTCATCTCGGCGGAGGACAAGGACTTCTACAAGCATGGCGGGGTCAGCATCCCGGGCATCCTCCGCGCCCTCGTGCGCGACGTGATGGAGCGCCGCTTCGCCCAGGGGGGCTCCACCATCACCCAGCAGCTCTCCAAGATGCTCTTCCTGAGCCCGCAGAAGTCCCTCAAACGCAAGATCGAGGAGGCGCTGCTGGCCTTCAACCTGGAGAAGGCCCTCTCCAAGGAGGAGATCCTCGCCCTCTACATCAACCTGGTCAATTACGGCCACGGCAATTACGGGGCGGTGATGGCCAGCGAGTTCTATTTCGGCAAGCCCCCCTCCAAGCTCTCCCTCGACGAGGCCGCTTTGCTCGCCGGCCTCATCCGGACCCCCGGCCGCGACTCCCCCCTCAAAGCCCCGGAACGCGCCCTGGCCCGCCGGAACGAGATTTTGCGCCGAATGGCGAAAAACGGGTTCGTCTCCCCGGACCAGCTCCGGGAGCTGTCCAGCCGCCCGCTGGATCTGGCGCTTTCCAGGCGGCCGGTGGAGGTGGGGCACTATTTCGCAGAAGAGGTCCGGCGCTCCCTCAAGGCCCGCTATGGCGACGACAAGCTCTACAAGGCGGGTCTCCGGGTCCACACCACCCTTGACATCCCCCTCCAGAAGGCCGCCGAGACGGCCCTCCGCCGGGGTCTCGAGTCCATCGACCACCTCAAGGGATACCGCAAGGGGCAGGGGGTCAGCATTCTGGAGGAGTCGCCGGACCTGGAGCGGTACGCCCACCCCTCCTGGCGGTCTGTCGGGCCCCTGGAACCGGGCGTCCTCTATTGGGGCCTCGTGACCGCGGTGGAGGGGGACACCGCCCGCGTGCGCATCGCCGATCAACACCTCCTCCTGAAGAAGGAGGGATGGGACTGGACCCGGTTCCAGGCCCTCGGCAACCTCCTCCGCGCCGGCGATCTGGCCCAATTCTCGATCAATCCCGACGGATCCCTCTACCTGAACCAGGAGCCCCGCATGCAGGGGGCGGCGGTGGTCATCGAGAACGGCACCGGAAAGGTGCGAGCCCTCGTGGGGGGGACCGACTTCGAGAAGAGCGAGTTCGACCGGGCCGTCCAGGCCCTGCGCCAGCCGGGGAGCGCCTTCAAGCCCTTCATCTACGCCGCCGCCCTGGAGAACGGCTACACCCTCGGCGACACCGTCCTCGACGCCCCCGTCTCCCTCTACGCCGGCCCCAACCAGCCCATGTACGCTCCCAAGAACTACTACGGGGAATATTACGGAATCGTGACCCTCCGCGAGGCCCTTGAGCAGTCCTACAACATTTCCGCCGTCAAGGTCTTCCTCCTGGTGGGCCCGGAGAAGGTGATCGACTTAGCCCATCGCGCGGGGCTCTCCCGCCCCATTCCGCCCTATGCCTCGTCCGCCCTCGGCGCCGTGGAGGTGACGCCGCTGGAGCTCACCGCGGCCTACGCCACCTTCGCCAACCTCGGGACGCGCGTCGAGCCCTACTTCATCGAGCGGGTGCTCGAGGGGGAGAAGGTGGTCGAGAAGAACGCCCCCGTAGTGCGGCAGGGCATCCCCCCGGCGGTGGCGTATCTGACGGTCTGCGCGATGGAGGGGGTGATTGACCGGGGCACCGCCGCGGCCGCCAACGACATCCCCCTTCCCCTCGCCGGCAAGACAGGCACCACCAGCGAGTACACCGACGCCTGGTTTGTCGGGTTCTCGCCCTCCTACACCGTCGGCGTCTGGGTCGGCAACGACCTCAAGAAGCCCATCGGGCCCAAGATGACGGGCGCCCGGGCGGCCCTCCCGACCTGGATGGACATCGTGCGCTGGATGGCCGCGCGCGGCTACGAGAAGCGCGCCGCCTTCACCGTCCCCGCCGGCATTTCCACCGCGCTCATTGACCGAACCACCGGGTTCCGCGCCACGCCGGAGTGCGCCGCGCCCTTCGTGGAATCCTACCTCTCCGGCACCGAACCGGAGGCCTATTGCGGCGATAAATGGCACCGGGTCAAGGCGCTCCCCTATTACCAGCAAGCCCCGTTCTATGTGTTCAAGGAGCGTGAGCCCCAGGAGATCGCCCTCGAGGCGGTCCCAACCCCCACGGAGGAATGATGCGACGCTGCCTGCTCCCCGCCCTGCTGGCCCTGGCCGCCGTCCTTCCGGCGGCCCTCCCCGAAAAGCCCATGGCCCAGACCCTGCTGGGGTTTCCTCTGACCGCCCCCGCCCGGGCCCAGCTGACCGAAGCCCTTGCCGTCCACCCCGCCTGCGACCTGCTCTACCTCCCGCTCCTGAAAGCGCGCGACGGGCAGGCCTTCAAGGATTACTTCCTCAAGGCCGGCCGCGACCCGTGGGTGGTCCTCTACCTCCTGCGGGAGCGGATGACCTTCGATGCACAGATCTCGGGGGCCCGCAAGGACGCTCTCAAGCTCCTAGAGCGGCTTCTGTATGCCAACGCCCTTCCCTTCAAGGACGGGCTCTGCCCGTGGGAGGGAGCGGTCCACTCCCTGCAGATGGACGGCTACACCGACGAGGTCACCGACGAGTGCTACACCTTGGTCCTCACCTACCGTATGGATGGCGAGCCGGGCCAGCTTTCCCTCGACTGGTGCGGCCCCCTGGAGAAGGAGGCCGCCCTGGAGGAGGCCACGCGGATCTTCAAGCAGGCGGGGGTGCCCCTGATGCATCGCAACATCGTTCACAAGCGCGATGCGAGCGAGCTGAAGTCCCCCCCGAAACCCAAGACGCCTCCCGCCGATGCCGGACCGCGGTAGCCGGGGCGCCCCCGTCCCCCGCCCGGGGCTCAGGAGGGCAGGGTCACCAGGAAGGTCGAGCCCCGCCCCGGGATGCTCTCCACGGCCACCGTTCCTCCGTGGAGCTGGACGATGTGCTTGACGATGGCCAGCCCCAGCCCCGTGCCTCCCATGGTGCGGGAGCGGGATTTGTCCACCACATAAAAGCGCTCGAACAGCCGCGGCAGGTGCTCCGGCGGGATCCCCGGTCCGGTGTCGCGCACCGCCAGCCGCACCCCCTCCCCGTCCTGGACGATGGAGAGGACCACCTCCCCCCGCTCGGTGTACTTGATGGCGTTGTCGAGGAGGTTGATAACCACCTGCTCCATCCGGAAGCGGTCCGCCTCTATGCGGACCGGAACGTCGGGGACTTCGAGGCGCAGGGCCAGCCCCTTGTCTCGGGCGGCGTGCCCGAACAGCGCCGCCGAGGACCGACACAGTTCCGCCAGGTCCACCGGGGCCTTTTCCAAACGCAGGCCCCGCTCCTCCAGCTCGGCGAGCGCCAGCAGGTCCTCCACCAGCCGGGCGAGGCGGTCCGCGTGGCGGCGGATGACCGCGGCGTGCTCGCGCTGGGGAGGCGCCGTTTCCTCCTCCAGCGTCTCGGCGTATCCGCGGATGGCGGTCAGCGGCGTCCGCAGCTCGTGGGAAGCGTTCACGACGAAGTCGCGCTTGATCCGCTCCAGCCGCTTCCACTCCGTGATGTCGCGCAGAAGGGCGATGCAGCCGCCCCCGGCCTCCAGCGGAGTCGTCCCGCACAGGTAGGTCCCACCCGGCAGTTCCACCGCTCCCTGCCGGGGCCGGCCGTCCCCGAGGGTCGCCTTGACCAGTTCCGTTAAGGCCGGCTCCCGAAACGCTTCCCAGAACATCCGCCCGGCGATGGCCCGCCCCCCGGCCAGCTCCCGGATCCGGGGGTTGTCCATGACGACCCGGCCGTCCCGGTCCAGGACCAGGAGGCCGTCCTGGAGCGACTCCAGAATGTGGTTCAATTCCTCGGTTTTCCTCTCCGATTCGGCGAACAACCCTTCCAGGCGTCCGGCCATGGCGTTGAAACGATTCGCCAGCCCCTGGAGTTCGTCGCGGCGGTGGAGGAAGACCCGGGCGTCCAGCCGCCCCGCCGCGAGCTCCTGCGCGGCGACGGTCAAGGCCCCGATCGGCCCGGCGAAATGGCGGGCCAGAAGATAGGCCACCAGCGAGGCGAGGGCGGCGGCCGCCAGGGCCCCGGCGAGCAGGTGGAGGCGGAGCCGTCCTATGAGGCGCTCGATGTCCGACAGGAAGAGGCTCATGCGGACCGCGGCCACAATTTGTCCGTCCCGCCGGACCGGCACGGACACATAGAGCATCTCGCGGCCGATGGTGCTGGAGAAGCGGACGTCCCGCCCCGGTTCCCCGGCGAGGGCCCGGTGGATCTCGGGGCGGTTGCGGTGGTTCTCCATGGCGGCCGGATCGGCCTGCGAATCGGCCAGCACCCGCCCTTCGGCATCCACCACCGTGAGGCGCGCCCGCAACTGACCGCCCCACGCCCGCACCCGCTCCTGCAGTGTCCCCGGATTCCCGTCCAGCAGGGGTTGTATCTCCGTCCTCAACAGGACGGCGGAGTGTTCGAGGTCGGTGGCCAGGGTGTCGATATAGTGCTCCCGGATCAGGGAGAACGCCACCGCCAGGGTGGCGGTCGTCAGCCCCAGGATGACCAGGATGAACCCGGCCAAGATCTTGACGAAGAGGGGGACCCTCACGGCTCCAGCTTGTAGCCCACGCCGCGCACGTTCCGGATCACGGCGCCGGCCCGGCCCAGTTTGTCGCGCAGGTTCTTGATGTGGACATCCACCGTGCGGTCCACCACGGCCTTTTCGCCCCCCCACAGATGGTCCAGCAGCTGGTCGCGGGAAAAGACCCAGCTCGGCTTGGACGCCAGCAGGGCGAGGAGGCGGAACTCGGTCGCGGTCAGGTCCACCGGTTTCCCGGCGACGGTCACACTGTGTTTCTGAAAGTCGATGGAGACCGGTCCGACCACCAGGCGGGCGGGCGGCTCGGGAGCGGCCCGGCGGCGAAGCACGGCCTTGACCCGTGCCACCAGCTCCCGAGGGGAGAAGGGCTTGGTCACATAGTCGTCCGCTCCCAGCTCCAGCCCCAGCACCCGGTCGGCCTCCTCCCCCTTGGCCGTGACGATGATGACGGGGACGGCGGCGGTGGCCGGATCCCGGCGCAGGGCCTTGCACACCTCCATCCCGTCGGCGTCGGGCAACATCAGGTCCAGGATCACGAGGTCGGCGGCATGGGCCCGCAGCTGGAGGCGGAAGGCCTCCGCGTTAGGGAAGACGCGGGCGGCGAAGCCCGCCCGCTCCAGGTGGTGGCGGACGAGTTCGCCGATATCCGGCTCATCTTCGACGATATAGATCCAAGTCGGCTTTTCCACGGTTTTATTGTACCTGATTCGGGGGCGGAGCGGGCGGCGGGAGGGCCGGGCGCTCCGCCGTTCCTCCGGCCCACTGAAAATGCCCCCCCCCTGGCGGGGGGGCTGCCTGCGTTCGATTTGGTTGCGGGGGGTAGATTTGAACTACCGACCTTCGGGTTATGAGCCCGACGAGCTACCTGACTGCTCCACCCCGCAGGCCTATATTACCATGCGGGGCTTTTGCTGTCAACCCGCGGGGGCATCCTTCAGGCGGGCGTCCAGGTCTTGCGCCACTCCCGCCAGCGCTCCCAGGCCTGACGGACCGGGGCGTTGCGCAATCCCGCCTCCACCGCGGGCAGTTCCTCCCACTGGTGGCTGACGATGACCGTGTGGCATCCCGCCGCCAGGGCCTTCCGAGCCCGATCCGCGAGCGAACGGTAAGCCGCGAGGGCGCCCATCTCGAGGTCGTCGCTGAGAATGAGCCCTTTGTATGCCGGGCGGCGGTGCAAGAGGCCAATGATCGGCCGGGACAGGGTGGAGGGCCTCCCCGAAGGATCCAGCGCCGGGTACAGGGCGTGGGCGACCATCACCATCGGGGCCTCGGCCTTGAGAAGCCGGAAGGGGCGCAGGTGCGGGGCAAGCGCCCGCCGGGAGAGGTCGATGCGCGGCAGGGCCCGATGGCTGTCCAGAGTGGAGGCGCCGAGGCCGGGATAGTGCTTGATGCATCCCAGGACGCCGCCGCGGTGGAGGCCGCGCAGGAAAGCCCGGGCCTTCCCGGCCACCGCGGCCGGCTCGTCCCCCAGGAGGCGCCCTTCCAGGCCCGTGCCCGGGGCGGCGGGCCCCAGGTCCACCACGGGGGCGAAGTCGACGTCGATCCCCAGGCCGCCGAGGCGCTTTCCCAGACCGAAAGCGAACCGTTCGATCTTCGCCTCGCTCCACCGGCCGTAGTCGGAGCCGCCCGGGAGGTCCCCCCACAGCCGCCTGAGCCGGTTCACCCTTCCCCCTTCCATATCGATGGCGACGAGGGGGCGCCCCGGCAGGGCATGAAGGGCGCCGCACAACTCCCGGACCTGCCCCTCCGACTCCAGATTGTGCGCGAACAGGATGACCATCCCCGGCGGATGGTCGCGCAGCAACCGCAGGGCCTCCTCAAGCCGGTCTGCGGCGGGAACGCCGACGCAGACCAGTTGGCTTACTTCAATTCTTTTTTCCATCGGGCGATCCAGTTGAGGGCCTCCACCGGCGTCATGGCGTCGGGGTCCATCCCCCTCAATTCCTCAGCCATCGGGTGCTCCGCGGAACCGAAAAGGGGCAGTTGCGCCCGCTTCATCGGCTCCTCGTGGACGGCGCGGGGCTTGCCCGTCGGGTCGATCTCGGCGCTCTCGAGGTTCTCCAGGATGCGCCGGGCCCGCGCCACCACCTCGGCGGGAACGCCCGCCAGGCGGGCCACCTCGATGCCGTAGGACTTGGAGGCCGTCCCCGGGATGACCCGGTGGAGGAAGAGGATCCGGTCCCCGTATTCCTTTACCGCCATCGTCATGTTGACCACGCGGGGGAAGAGGAGGGCCAGCTCGGTCAGTTCGTGGTAGTGGGTGGCGAACAGCGTCATCGCCCGGCGATCCTCGCGTTCGTGGAGGTGCTCCACGACGGACCAGGCGATGGAGAGGCCGTCGAAGGTGGCCGTCCCCCGCCCCACCTCGTCGAGGAGGACGAGGGAGCGGGCGGTGGCGTGCCGAAGGATGCGCGCCATCTCCAACATCTCCACCATGAAGGTGCTCTCGCCGCGGAAGAGAAAGTCGGCGCTCCCCACCCGGGTGAAGAGGTGGTCCACGATCCCCACCCGGGCGCTCCGGGCCGAAACGAACGAGCCGGCCTGGGCCAGCAGGACGATAAGGCCGACCTGCCGGAGATAGGTGGACTTGCCGCCCATATTGGGCCCGGTCAGGAGAACGATCTGGCGGCCGTCGCCCGAGAGGTCGGCGTCATTGGGGACGAAGGGGAGCTTCACCAGCTTCGCCACCACCGGGTGCCAGCCGTCCTCGATGCGAAGGCGGGCCTCGTCCTCCACCTCGGGAAGGCAGAAGTTCTCCTCGTGGGCCACCCGAGCCATCGAGGCAAGGGCGTCCAGGAGCCCCACCCGATCCGCCAGCGACTGCAGGGCCGCGAGGCGCTCGCGGAGGCGCCCCTTGAGGTCCGCGTAGAGCTTCAGTTCGAGCTCGGCCGCTTTCTCGGTGGCTTGGAGGATGCGTTCCTCCAGTTCCTTGATCTCCGGGGTGACATACCGCTCGGCGTTTACCACCGTCTGCTTGCGGATATACTCCGGCGGGACCTTCCCGGCGTGGCCGCGCCCCACCTCGAGGAAGTAGCCGAAGACCTTGTTGTACTTGATGCGCAGGGTGGCGATGCCGGTGCGCCGCCGCTCGGCCTCCTCCATCGCCAGAATGGCGTCGTGCCCCCCCTGCCGCAGGCGGTCCAACTCGTCGAGGCGCGGGTTCACCCCCCGCCGGATGAATCCCCCCTCCTTGATCTGGAGGGGGATTTCCTCCTGAAGGGTCCGGAGGATGAGCTCCGCCTCCTCCGGAACCGCGGCAAGGCCGTTCCGCAGCTCCTCCAACGCCTCCGGCAGGGGGCCGTCGAGAAGGGCCGCCAGGGCCGGCACCCTGGCCAGCGCCTGCCCCATCCCCAGCACCTCGCGGGGGTGCTCCCGGTCCATGGCCAACCGCCCCAGGACGCGGGGGACGTCGGGGAAGGCCCGCAGAATCTCCTGCAGCTCCCTCCTCCGGTCGGGCCGCGACGCCAGCCAGGCCACCGCGGCCTGCCGCCGCCGGATCGGCCCCACCGCCGTCAGCGGGTGCTGGAGGAATTCCCGCAGGACGCGGCGCCCCATGGCCGTGGCGGAGCGGTCGAAAAAGGCGAAGAAACTCCCCTCCCGCCGACCGTCCATCGTGGAGAAGACCTCCAGGTTGCGCAGCGTGGTGGCGTTGACCACCTCCCGGGCGACGTGCCGCAGCGTGAGGGTGGGAATGGCGGGCAGGGCCCCCTTGAGCGTCTCCCGGGCATAGCGCAGAAGGGCCCCCAGGACCCCGGAGAGGAGACCGTCCGATTCCAGGCCGAACCCCTTCAGCGAGGCGACGCGAAAGTACTCCCGGAGGGCCTCGCCCCCCCGGAGCGGGGAGAAGTAGTCGTCCGGCAGGGGCGTCAGCACCACGGGCAGGCCGGCGAAGGCCTCCTGTCGGTCCCCGTGGATCAAGAGCTCGCGGATGGGGGCGGTGGCGAGCGCGTCCTCCAGGTCCTCCCGTCCACCGACCACGGCCCCCTCCAGCCGCCCCGAGGCGAGGCCGAGCACGGCCAGGGCCCGTTCGTTTCCCTCCTCGGCGTAGGCGGCGATGAGGGCGTCCTCCTCCCCCTCCACCGAGAGGCCGGGGGTGATGACGCGCACCACCTCCCGCTTCACCAGCTTGACCGCCTGCTTCGGGTCCTCCACCTGCTCGCCGATGGCCACCCGCTTCCCGGCCGCCAGCAGGCGCGTCAGGTAGGGATCGAGGGCGTGGTACGGGATGCCGCACATGGGGATCTCCCCGTCGCGCGAGGTCAGCGCGACGCCGAGGATGGGGGCGCACTCCACCGCGTCCTCGAAGAACAGCTCGTAAAAATCCCCCATCCGGAACAGCAACACCTCGGCGGGGTGCTGCGCCTTCAGTTCCAGGTACTGCCGCATGACGGGGGTGGGGGTGGAGCTCATCCGGCCATTCTACGGGAAGCGGGCCGGGGTTGCAAGAGAGGCACGAGCGCCCGTGCTACAATGGCCTTATCGTGGGCAGCATCAAGTCGAAGCTCGTCATGGGCTACTCCGTCCTCGCCATCGCCGCCGTCCTGGCGGCCGGGGCCGTCATCGTGGTGTCCCGCCACCGCATGCTGCACGCCGAGCTGGAGGAGCAGGGCGAAGCGTTCGCCCGGCTGGCGGCTCCCCAACTTTCGGCCATCCATGACACCTACTACCTGACCGGGTACCAGAAGTTCGTGGAGCTGACCCGCCGGATCCTGGAGGATAGCCGCGACCTCCGCCGATACACCCTGTTCTCGGTGGATGGGACCGCCCTGTTCGACGCCCCCGCCCTCGAGGAGCCCGTCTTCATCCAGCAGGCGCGCCCCCTGGGGCGCGCGGAGCCCGGCGAGATGCCGCTCCTGCAGGCCATCGCGCCCGCCACGCGGAAGGCGGGGGGCGCGTTCGTCGTCTACCTGCCGGTGGTGGAGACCTGGGGGCAGCACCGCAACACCGCCCGCTTCGAGTTCGACTATCGCCGGATTCACCACAGTCTCCTCTGGGTCGGCGTTTTCACCCTGCTGGGCATGTCGGCGGCCGTGGGCCTCATCCTGGTGGTCACCCCCCCCCTGGCGGAGCGCATCGCGGCGCCCCTGCGGGACCTGGCGGATCGGGCCGACCGCCTGGCCCGGGGGGAGCCCGTCCACGCCCTTCCCGAGGAACGGACGGACGAGATCGGCTCACTCATCCGCTCCTTCAACGACATGGCGCTCCAGATTTCCATCCAACTGGTCGGGCTCCGCGCCGCCAACGAGGACCTCGAGAAGGCCTACGCCGAGTTGAGGACGCTCGACCGGATGAAGGACGAGCTGGTGGCCAACGTCTCCCACGAACTGCGCACCCCCCTGACGACGGCCAAGGGCTACACCGAGCATCTCCTTCACGGCATGACGGGGTTCGGCCCCTCGCGGGAGGAGCTGGCGCGATCCCTGGGGGTCATCCAGAAGAATCTGGACCGCCTGCAGGGCCTCATCGAGGGGCTCATCGACCTCTCCCTCCTCCAGCGGGAAGCGTTCCCCGTCACGCCGGAGGTCTTCGATCCGGCGGACCTCCTGCAGACCCTCCGGGAGAACTACGCCGGCCAGGAGCTCCCCGGCGGTGTCCGTCTTTCGGTGGCCAGCCACCTCTCGGCGGGGTCCCGCGTCAGCGGCGACCGCGACCGACTCCTCCAGGTGCTGGAGAACCTGGTGACCAACTCCATCAAGTTCAACCGCCTGGACGGGCGGGTCGAGGTGTCGCTGGAGCCCGAGGGCGACCGGGCGGTCTTCGCCGTCGCCGACACCGGGGTGGGCATCCCGGCGGAGGCCCTGGGGCACGTCTTCGAGCGGTTCTACCAGGTGGACGGCTCCGCGCGCCGCAAGCACGGGGGCATGGGGCTGGGGCTCTCCATCGCCTCGGCCATCATCCGCGCCCACGGCGGCGAGCTGCGGGTCGAGAGTCGTCTCCACGAGGGGAGCCGCTTCTGGTTCTCCCTCCCGCTGGTCCAGGAGGCCGACCGCCCCCTGGAGGGTCGCCCCACGGTGCTGGTGGTCGAGGACAACCGCCCCCTGCGCCAGATGATGGCCGACCGCCTGGAGCGGCACGGCTTCAGCGTCCTCCAGGCGGCCACGCTGGAGGCGATGCGGGCGCATCTGGGTAGGGAGCGGGTGGACGTGGTTTCCCTGGACCTGCTCCTGGACGGCCGCCGCGCCGACGAGGCGGTGGGGGCGTTGCAGGCGGGGGGCCTTTTGGCTACAATACCCCTAGTGGTGGTCTCCGTGGTACCCGTTGCGGAATGCGCCCTTCGGACGGCGGCGTTCCTGGAGAAACCGGTCAGCATGGAAAAGCTGGCGCACGTGCTCGAAAGGATCGTGAAAGGAGGCGCGCATGGCGCGCAGGATCCTGGTCATTGACGACGAGCAGGACCTCCTCGATTTCCTGCGCAAAGTCCTCGAGGAGGAGGGCTACGCCGTCGCCACCGCCCCCGACGGGGTGCAGGGGATCTCCCGGGCCCGCCACGAGCCCCCCGACCTCATCCTCCTGGACCTCATGATGCCCCAGATGGACGGCTGGGAGGTCCTCCGCATCCTCAAGAGTTTGCCCCAGACCTCCCGCACCCCCGTGGTCGTCCTCACCGCCCGGATGGATCCGCAATCCAAGTGGGAGGGGTGGCAGCAGGGCGCCGTGGACTACATCACTAAGCCCTTCTCGCTCCAGGAGCTCAAGCTGCGCCTCAAGGAGATCCTCCTGCAGCTGGGGGACCGCCCGTGAGCGAGGTCGAGAGCCTCCGGCTCCACAGCCTCCTCTACGACGGCATCACGGAACTCCACACCCTCGCCCACCACCTCTACGTGGTCCGAGACCTCTGGGAGCGCGACGACGGCTGCTCGATCCTGGCGTTCCTCCTCCTGGACGCCCCCCAGATGGAAACGCGGATGGGATGGCAGGAGTTCGACCGCTTCCTCCTGCTCATCGCCGAGAACCTCAAGGCCTGCGCGGAGGGCCTCCGCGGCGCCGTCCTGTGCCTCGACCGCGTCCGGGGTGATGAGTTCTACCTTTTCCTCCCCGCCTCGGCGGACCCCGTCCAGGTGCGCGATGAGATCCTCGCCCTCCTCGGGAGCCGCGGGGTGGACCTCTCGTTTCTATCGTGCGGCGCCGGGACCTTCCGCGGCCAGGAGGGGGTGCGCTGGGAGCGGATCCTCTACCGGGCCCTCGAGGAGGTCCGCGACGGCGCCATGGCGCAGGGGCGCAAGAAGGAGGAGGCGCTCTCCTCGTACCTGGAGACGCTCGCCGCCCATCCCCGGTTCCACCTCCACTACCAGCCCATCTACCGGCTCCGGGACCGCCTGCCGATCGGCTTCGAGGTCCTCTTCCGCCTCCCCCTGGGGGCCCCGTTCACCGGGAACGAGATCTTCTTCGCCTTCGCGGAGAACACCCCCCACATCACCGCCATCGAGGAGCACATCTGGGACCGGGCCCAGGAGGAGATGGGGTCCGGGCCGGAGCTCCTGTTCTTCAACGTCACCCCCTGCACCCTCCTCCGAAGCGACCGGTTCCTCCGGGACGGCAAGCGGACCGCGGTCCTCGAGATCACGGAGCGGGTGAAGATCCCCGACTGGGAGCGGTTCCGGGACCGGATGGATGCCCTGCGGGCGGCCGGCCGGAGCATCGCCATCGACGACGTGGGGGCGGGCTACAGCTCGCTGCAGGCGGTGCTGGAGATCCAGCCGCAGTACCTCAAGATCGACTACTCCCTCATCCACGGGCTGGAGAACCACCCCATCAAGCGGGGCCTGATCGCCTCGCTGGTCGAGGCCGCCGCCCACATGGGCTCCCAGGTCATCGCGGAGTGCATCGAGACCCCCGGCGAACTCGCCGCCCTCGAGGCGCTGGGGGTCGGGCTCGGCCAGGGGAACCTCCTGCACCCCCCCGTCCCGATCGGCGAACTGCGGCTCTGAGGGACGGTCCCGCCCGCGCCCGCGGGCGGCCGGTCCGCCGCTATTCCATCGTCTTGCCCAGAATGAGGCCGTCCTGGCGGGGCCGCCACCGCAACCCCCTCGACACGGCGTAGTTCTCCATCAGGTTGTACAGGGGGACGCACGGGTTGTCCGCGAAGAGGCGCTCCTGCACCTGCTGAAGGAGTCGGATGCGCTCGGCGTCGCGGAACTCGGTGCGGGCCTGCAGGAGGAGGCGGTCGACGCCGGCGTCGCGGTAACGGAAGGTGTTGAACCCCCCCCACGAGGCGAACAGCATCTCCAGCGTGGTCCGCCCGTTGGCGAAGGAGCTAACGTATCCGGAGAAGTAGAAGTCGAGCCGCCGCTCCTCCATCGCCGCGAGGAGCTCGGCCCAGGGGCGCACCTCCACGGCAAGGCGGATTCCCACCGCGGCGAGGTCCTGCCGGATGAAGGCCATGGTCTGCTCGCCCTTGGCCGTGCACTTGACGGTCAGGTCCAGCGGCCGCGGCAGGCCCGAGGCCTCTAACTCGCGCGCGGCGGCCGCGGGGTCGGGCGGGCACGCCAGCCCGGGCCGGTGGCCGAAGGCGTTGACCGGCACCATCTGACACGCCGGCAGGGCGTTCCCGCGCAGCCGCTCCCGGATGATGCGCGGCACGTCCACCGCGAGACGGATGGCCCGCCTCAGGCGCGGGTTGTCGAACGGCGGCGTCCGGACATCGAAGCCGAGGTAGTTGACCGCCATGCCGGGGGTGGAGCGCTCCTCAAGGGAGGGGGGCAGGGGCCCTGCAAAGCGGGCAGCGTCGCGGAAGATGTAGAACCCCGGGCGGGAGGCATGGACCTCCGGCCCCTCCCCGCCCATGACGAAGAACCGGAGACGCTTCACCCGGGGACGCTCCCCCCAATACCCCTCGAACGCCTCCAGGGTGGCGCCCGCCTTCCCGAAGGAGGCAAGGCGATAGGGGCCGGTCCCCACGCCGGCGGGGGGCCCGCCGGCCGGCATGATCCCCACAGAGGTGAAGAGATGGAGCAACTCGCTGAGGGCATATTGGGTGGTGACCCGAACCGTCGCCGGGTCCACGGCCTCCGCGGCGGTAAGGGGCTGAAGGTGGGTGCGCAGGTGGTTCGCCGGGCTCTCCCGCGCGTAGAGGATCGAATGGACGACATCGGCGGCGGTCATCGTCCGCCCGTCGTGGAAGCGCACCCACGGCCGAAGACGGAAGACCCAGGTGCGGGGATCGGGCGTCTCCCAGGAAACGGCGAGGCAGGGCACGAGGCTGAGGGTGGCGTCGTACTCCACAAGCCCCTCGTAGAGGTTGCGGGCGATGATGGTGGTTTCGTGGTCGGCGGGGGCGGTGTTCAGGGCCATCGGCGGGGAGGAGAGCCCCACGCGCACCTCCTCCCTCTCGGGAGTCCCGCAGGCGGCGAACGCCAGCAACAGGGGGGCCAGGATCCGCCTCACGCGCCCGCGGTCCGGACCCGGTCCCGCCCCTGGTGCTTGGCTTCGTAGAGGGCGTTGTCGGCCTCGTGGAGAAGCGTCCCCGTGAGGGAGGCCTCGTCGGTGTCCATCCCCTGGAGCCCGGCCAGCCCGAGGGAGATCGTCAAGCGGACCCGCTGGCCGCCCGGCAGGGGGATCTCCCTGGACCCCAGGTTCTCACGGATGCGGTCCGCCACCTCCAGGGCCTGCGGCACGGGGGTCTCCGGGAAGACCAGCAGGAATTCGTCGCCCCCGAAGCGGCCCAGGAAATCGCTCCCGCGCAGCCCCTGCTGGAGAGCCGCCGCCACTTGGATAAGAACCTGGTCGCCGGCCAGGTGGCCGTAGGCATCGTTGACGGCCTTGAATCGGTCGAGGTCGGCCATGGCCACCGCGAGGGGACGGCCGTAGCGCAGGGCCCGGTGGATCTCCTGCTCCAGCCGCTCCAGGGCGGCCTCGCGCCGCAGGACCCCCGTCAGGGGGTCAAAGGTGGCCGAGGCGTAGAGGCGGGCGTTCTCGAAGACCACCGCGACATGGCTCGCCACGAAATCCAGCATCTCCGTCTCCTCGGCCCGGAACCGCTCGCGGCCCGACTTGGGCCCCATCAAAACGAGCCCCACGAGGACGCCCTCCGCCATCAGCGGAACGGCGAGCGCCGCCCCCTCCCGCCGCAGGAGCCCGGGCAGGCCCCCCGTGAGGAGGGTGAGCCGCTCGGCCGGGACGGTCCGGCGCGCGCGCGTCAACGCCAGCAGGGCCTCGTCGTCGGGCGGCACCGGGACGGGCAAGTCCGGGGGCCCCCCCTCCCCGGCGAAGCCCAGCACTTCGAGGGCGCCCGCCCTCTGGCGGCCCGTCAGCACCAGGACCCGTCCGACCCCGAAGTCCTCCCGCAAGCGGGCGGCCAGCCGCTCCCCCATGCGGACCAGGTTCCCATGGACCGGTAACTCGCGGACCAGCCCCAGGAGCCGCGCGCGGAGGGCGGTGCGCTCGGGAAAGAAGCGGCGGTCGATGAAGGCCTGGAGGGACTGCCGCAGGGGCTGGACCAGGAGGCCCAGGAGGAGCGCCGCTCCGGCCACGAGCCACACGGAGGGCTGGCCCCCGAAGAGGGTGCGGGTCAACAGGAAGCTCCCGGCGCCGAGCGCGGCGTAGAAGATCAGCAGCAGCCCCCCCGTGAGCGCCGAATAAAGCATCCCCTTCCGGACGATGAGCTGGAGGTCGAGGAGGTGGGCGCGGTACATCCCGATGAACACGGCGACCGGGAAGGGGAAGATGGCCACCGCCCATCCCACGTCGAGCCACCCGGGTTGGGGGCGCCCGGCCACCGCCAGCGCGGTGGTGTAGGCCACCAGAAGGACCCAGGGCAGGGTCCCCAGGAGCATGAAGCCCGCCTGGTGGCGTCCGGCCGGCTCCGGGTAGCCCGCGGCCTGGACCGCCAGCAGGAGGAGCAACAGGACGCTCCAGAGGGGCAGGAGCGCGTAATTCAGGATCCGGGCCAGGTTCGCGTCCGTCAGAAAGGGTAGGGACCAGCCGAAGAAGTCCGCGGTGTAGGCCAGGCACAGGAACCCCATGGTCCCCAATCCGAGGGTGTACACCGCCCCAACGCCCCACGGGAACCGGCGGAGCCAGGGGTGCTTCCCGGGCACCCGGAGGACGAGATGCAGCTCGAGGGCGCATTGGAACCCCGACAGCAGATAGAAGGCCACATCGATCGCGTACTGCCCCCAGTCCGAACCCACCCGCCCGGTGGGCAGGGCGAATTCGAGGGCGATGGCGAACGCGAAAAGATAGAGGAGCCGCTTGGAAAGGTTCGACACCGGCTGGAAGAGGGCCAGGAGCCCCAGGGCGAAATACCCCAGCACGATCACGAGGTTTCCGGCGTAGGCGGCCCAGGGGAACGGGATTCCCGGCCGTCCGGTCAGAACCAGCCGGCGCCCCTCCCGCTCCACAAGAAACTCCACCGTCTGCCCGCGGGCATAGCCGGAGGCGACGCGCATATACTCGGCCCAATGGGCGACCGGGATGCCGTTCGCCTCCACGATCCGGTCCCCGGGCCGGAACCCGGCCGCCTCTGCCGGCCTCCCCTCCAGCACCGCGTTGACGTACAGGCCCCCCTCCCGCCCCTCGATGTCGAACCCCATCGTTCTCCGGGACCGGGCCTCCGTGAGCGCGTACTGCAGGCCGCACAGGAGGGCGAGGGCGAGGGCCAGCCCAGCGGCGAGGGCCACGCGTCCGGTCCTCACGGCGAGGAACGGAGGGGTCGGGGTCGGTCCGGGCCCGGTCCGGGGGTCGGCCATCGGGCCATTATACTCCCCCGGCGGCGGGGACGCCCGCGCGCGGAATCTGCTATCATGTCCCGCCATGCAGCACTACGACCTCGTGATCCTGGGGTGCGGCCCGGGCGGCGAGAAGGCGGCCATCGAGGCCGCCTCCTTCGGCCACACCGTGGCCATCGTGGAGAAGGCCCCCTTCGTGGGGGGCGCCATGATCAACACCGGCACCCTCCCCTCCAAGACCCTGCGGGAGACCTCCGTCTTCCTGGACCAGTTCCGCAACCGGGACCTGTACGGCATCCGCCTGTCGATGGACGGCGACCTGACCGTCAAGCGCTTCATGTACCGGGAGCGGCAGGTGGTGCGCACCGAGATCGACCTCGTCCTGGAGAACCTCCGCCGGGAGCGGATCACCCTGGTCCAGGGGAGGGGTTCCCTGCGCGACGCGCGGACGGTGGAGGTGGATCGCCCCGACGGCTCGGTGGAGGCCCTGGGGGCCGGCGCCGTCCTCATCGCCACGGGCTCCTACCCCCTCCGCCCCCCAAAACTCCCCTTCGGCGACGGCTATTTCTACGACTCCGACACTATCCTGGACCTCGACCGCCTCCCCCGCTCGATGGCCATCATCGGGGCGGGGGTCATCGGCTGCGAGTACGCCTCCGTGTTCTCGATCCTGGGCATCGAGGTCCACCTCCTCGACCGCCGCCCCCGCATCCTGCCGTTCGTGGACTGGGAGATCGGCGACCGCCTCCGGAGGCACATGGAGGGGGCGGGGGTGCGCTTCCATTTCGACGCCGACAGCGTCCGGCACCGGGTGGGCGGGGGCGGCGTGGAGCTGGACCTGACCGACGGGACGGCGCTGGCGGTGGAGAAGGTGCTCTACGCGGGGGGCCGCCTGGGGGCCAGCCGCGGCCTGGGGCTGGAGCGCCTCGGGATCCCCGTCAACGAGAAGGGGCACATCCGGGTGGACGGGCATTACGAGACCCCGGTCCCCGGCGTCTACGCCGTGGGGGACGTCATCGGATGGCCCGCCCTGGTCTCCACCGCCATGGAGCAGGGGCGGATCGCGGTGTGCCACGCCTTCCGGCACACCTACAAGAAGCAGCTGGCCTCCGTCCTCCCCGTCGGCATCTACACGGTCCCGGAGATCAGCACCGTCGGGCTGACGGAGGAGCAGGCGCGCGACCTGGGGATCGACTTCGAGGTCGGCCGCGCCCCCTACTCCCAGAACGCCCGCGGCCTCATCCTGGGCGACACCACCGGCATGGTCAAGCTCGTCGTCGCCGCATCCAACCAGCGGCTCCCGGCGGGGGCCGCCATCCCCGGCGTCCATTCCAGGCCCGGGGAGCCCCCCATGCTCCTGGAGAACCAGCTGATCGGCGTCCACATCATCGGCGAGCTGGCCACCGAGATCATCCACGCGGGGCTCGCCTGCCTCTACTACCACGGGACCATCGACTACTTCATCCAGTCGGTGTTCAACTTCCCCACCCTCTCCGACGCCTTCAAGTACGCCGCCTATGACGCCATGGCCCGCCTCGCCCAGCGCCAGGGGGTCACCACCGGCGGGGCGTAAAGCCGCTTACCGCCCTCCGTTTTCCGCTTTTTGTCTGTTGCAGGTTGTTTGTTGTTCGAAGTCCGTTGCCTGTTCCGATCTTCAATCTGCCCCGCTGCGGCCGATCCCGATTCCGGGGCCGACTCCGGCTTCTTCAGCCCTCAGTCCTCCGCCTTCAGCCTATTCAAGCTCGACCGGCCCGCCCGGGTGCAGGACCACCCGGTTGCGCCCCTCCTCCTTGGCCCGGTAGAGGGCCTCGTCGGCCCGCTTGAGGAGCGACTCCGGGTTCTTGGGGAGCTCGCCGGGGGCGAAGCCCGCCACGCCGAAGGAGGCGGTGAAGCGCACCTGGTCCGTCCCGGCGGAGACGGAGAGCTGTTCGATCATCTTCCGCATCCGCTCCCCGATCGTCCGGGCGGAGGCCGCGTCGGTGTTGGGGAGGAGGAGAAAGAACTCCTCGCCGCCGTACCGGGCCAGGACGTCGTAGGTGCGGATGGCCACCTTCAGCGCGGAAACGGCGCGCAGGAGCACCGCGTCGCCGGTGTCGTGGCCGTAGGCGTCGTTGATGGACTTGAAGTGGTCCAGGTCGATCATGATGCCGGCGATGGGGTTTTGGGCCCGGACGCACCGGTTGAACTCCTCGCGCAGGCGCTGCATCAGGTACCGGCGGTTGTAGCACTCGGTCAGGGGGTCCTGGAGCGACATCGTGAGGATGCGCTCCTGGTAGGCCTTGAGCCGCAGCATCACCTTCATGCGCGCCAGGAAGACGTGGTCGTTGATGGGCTTGGTGACGTACTCCACGGCGCCGAGCTCGAGGCCGCGGATGATGTCCTCCGACTCCTGGAAGGTGCCGGTGAGGAAGATGACGGGGATGGTCTTGGTGCGCTCGCGGGTCTGGAGGATTCGGAGCGCCTCGTAGCCCGTCATCTCGGGCATCTGGATGTCCATGGTGATGAGGTCCGGCAGGTGCTTGTCGGCCAGCTGGAGGGCGTCGATCCCGTTCGTCGCCTGGAGGACCTCGGCCTCGGGCATCGCCCCGGCGATCAGGGCCCGCAGCTTCTCGCGGATGGTGACGGAGTCGTCGACGACGAGGATCTTCATGAGGATTGCCATTGTATCAGAATTCGGCCCCGACCGGAACAATCCCGCCCCCCCTCTTGTTATGCTGTGCGATAATATATCCAAGAGGTGTTTAATGAACGGAACCAGCAATTCCGATCCCGCCATCCGCGTCATGATGATGCCCAAGGACACCAACGCCCGGGGAACGATCTTCGGTGGGGTCATCCTCTCCCAGATCGACCAGGCCGGAGGCGTGGAAGCCATGCGCAACGGCGCCAACAACCCCGTGACCGTCCTGATGAAGACCGTGGAGTTCCACAGCCCGGTGTTCGTGGGGGACGTGGTCTCCTATTACGCTGAAGCGCTCAAGATCGGCCGCACCTCCGTCACGGTGAAAGTGACGGTGGAAGCCCAGCGCCGCCTTCCCCCCTTCGCGACCGACCTCGTCACCAGCGCAGAGGTGGTCTATGTCAACGTGGACGATGACATGAAGCCCACGCCGATTGTCAAATAAATCGTAGGGGCGGACCCATGCGTCCGCCCTGTTTCAAGTTCCAGGTTCCAGGTTCCAAGTTGATGTCCACCCCACGCTTCTGTAGCGTCCCGACCTTGCGTCGGGACGGCCTTTTTCCGGGTTCCATGTCGTAAACGTAGGGGCGTACCCATATTCCCGCCCTGGTTCTGGCGTCAGGTTTTCGCAAATCACAGTCGTTGATCTGCTGGAGCCATACTTACGGTGGAGCGAGTGGGCGTCCGTGAGTACGGTCGATGTTGACGGTATAGGGCCCGAAATCGAGGACTTGGAAGTCCTCCGCCATGAGGCGGACCGTGAACTCGTATTCCCCGTCGGGGACGCCCGCAAGGTCATAGACCACGTCAAACCCCGAGTGGAGCGCATCGGGATACTCCGGATACCGGGCCGCGATGTCGGGGCGTTCGCAACCGGTGGTCAGCGGGGTCAGTACTTGGGCGTCCTCGGAAAGGAGCCATCCCCGCCGGATGCCGCCCTGGTCCAACGCCCAACCGGAGAACACGAGAATCTTGTCGGTTGAATGGGGGCGTTCATCCATTTCCCCGAAGGGCATGGGGTCGGATTCGGCGGCGACGTTGATGATGCTTAATTGCTCGTACCAGAGATTGTCAAAATTCATATTGGAGTCGCCGTCCATGTCCTCCACCACCGTGACTAGGTCGTGGTCCACCGTGGAGCGGAGGAGTCCCGCCTGCGGATTAAAATACTTGCCGTCCAGCACCGCCATCCAATAGGAGGTCGTTGCATCCCTCTTGTATACTTCGGCGCGGTGTAAATATGGATACCAGGGCGCCCCGATGAAGACGCTTCGAATGCCCTCGGAATCCGATGCCGTTCCGCTGATGATAAATCTGCCCGACACGGGATTCAGCGGATAGAGATCAAAGACGTATGTCGGATAGTCGTCCTCCGCGGAACACAGGACCTCGCTGTACCACCAATCGAACCCGGCGTTATCCGAAAAATATGAATGGCCGTCGCTGATATCCTTTCCCGTGTCCACGATCTGCCCGTTTTGGAACCTGAAAACCTCCACGTGTTCGCAGATCGGCGAGGGGGGGAGGCTCTGCCCAAACCAAAAGTACGTATAGCGGTTTTTAACGCCTACAAGCGGACTCGAGAATTGATGTTGCGGCGCCGTATAGAACGGATATAGAAATTGGGGAAGGCCACTCTGGATCCGAAACACATTCGTGACACCCAGGAAGGTATGTTCCAAATCGCAGTATGTCCCCTCATAAAAAAGAAGATAGACCACCCCATCTATTTCCTCGATGCTTAACGACCCGTATGCCGAGGCTGAGCCGTATGAGACGGGGAGGTCCTTGTCTGCCTGCACCAGGTCTAGCCTGCCGTCCCGCAGTTCGTAGGTCAGAAGCTGGCCGTACTCCGGCATATAATAGGTTGGCACGAGATAGAGATAGGGCTCCCTGTAGATGTAATTCCAGATTTCGCCGTAGCCTTTCGCCCCCGACAGCAAAGTGTTACAGGAAAGCGCCAGAGGGTCGTGCGGGAAGGGCGCCTCGGCCACCTTCCGGAGCGCCTTTCCCTGCAATTTATAAAGATTGATCTTTTCGAAATCCACGAGCACCACGGTGTCGCCGAAGATCTTCAGGGTTTCGATCGGCGTGTGCAGAGGCATCGAAGCTTCAAGCTCGAAGCTCATGTCGGCTCCCAGGCCGACGGTTCTATATAGATAAAGTGTGTCCAGGCCGTAGCAATAAGGAATGAAGTACCGCGCATTGTTGGTCGCAGTCAGGCCCCAAAAAGGCCCGACATAGAGTGGCGCGCTGTCATTTTGATAAATATCCATCAAGGGAAGACATTGCGCTCGGGCCTCGGGGAAATCGAATCCGTCATCCGGGCAGATGGTCGGAAAGGCCAGCCAGGAGGATTTGATGAATAAAGGGCAAAGGGTGGTCCCATCAAAAAAGGAAATGCTGTGCTGTCCCGCTATCACCGGATATTGCGGAAGATTCGGACTGTCCGCGCATCCCCCATAGCAGTAGGTGTACGATGTCTCGCCGCCCGGAGGCTTCCGGCAGGTGCAATCGGCGCCCTGGCCGAAGATCAGTGCAGCAGCGGCCAACAAGGCGATAAGTAATGCGCTTTTCAAGGCGGGAACCCTCAAGGACAGAGATTCAGTCCGTAAAACTCCCGCATCGAAGTCAGCGCGCCTGACGGAACGCGGCCCGTTCCACCTCCCACGTCAGGCTTGGTTTCTAAGGTATGGATCAGCGTGCAGATATCATCTGTCGAGCTGGCGCCGATGACGGTTACCGGATCTTTAATAATGCAATGGAAAATTGAGGACAGATCGTAAGAGAGATAGTCCATAGGTGGATTGCTGTCAATGGTCATATAAAAGTGTACCAGTTTTGGTCATCCAAAAGTGTACCA
>CAZRVT010000034.1:0-28382 GCA_964603505.1 uncultured Holophagales bacterium
GGCCTCGTAAAAGTATGCGCCGATCGGCTCGTAAAATAACACGCCGCTGGACAGGGCCTCACGCATGTGTTCCCTGGGCGCCTCCAAACGCGGTCGTTTCTCCGCTCCTCCATAGCCGATAGTGATTGCATCGGCCTGATTTGACCAAAAAAGTATTTTGGATTTCGGTCTCAACAAAGTTGCTGCTTTCAGAGAGGCGCCCTTTGTCGTCAATATCAAGGGTGTCTTCAATGTTCTCTCAGGCAAGGGAATTCGCTTGGATGGAGGCCAGAGATGCCCGGTGCCTAACAGGATGGGGCGGCCAGAATCGAGAAACCATAGCGAAAATCTGAAGGCAGCTTGAGTTTGAACGGTCTCGACTTCGATGGAGTGGGCAAAGCGCTTTCCCGTAGGAATCTCCACCCAATAGGCTTTTTCGGAGGGACCGGCCACTAAATCCGCCAGCGGACGATCCAGCGATCTTATTGGCAAGACATCACGCGTCCATGGAGAGCTCTCTTCAATTTCCAGGTATTGGATTCTCAAATCCTCCAGTTCCGGAAGATTTTGTCCGCTTGAAAGTGGGATCATCAACCGCAGCCAAGGGAAATCCGTCGGCGGATAAATGAGATTCATTTTGGAGAGCCGATGAACCCGGTTTTCGTATTTCGTCGCTGGAGGGCCATCCACGAACGCTACAGGATCTGGTCGCACCAGCATGAAAAGATCGCCCTCAACCAGCAATTTCCATTCTCTGCCATCAGGTGAACCTTCCAACTTCACGCTCGGGTAATACCGTTGAGAAATCCTGGCTTCCAATTGCTGATGAAAACCGATCATGTTGGGGATGTGCAATGTCAATACAGCCTTTGCATCGGTTTGCTTGAAGTCGACAACCTCCGGTTGTGTCGCGACATCCGATGCCGAAAGGGGGGGATCCTCCCAGATTTCGCACGGCAGGGGCTTACCATGGGCATCATATGCCCATGCTTCTCCCCACGAGTTCGCCCAAAGGTGAGCGTCTACAGGTGCGATATACCACCCTGGCCCCGGCACCTGGATGGTACGATAAAAACGATGACCATCCGGCGCCCCGGCGAAGGCGGCGCACGACAGCAGTAAACAGGCGAGCAGCGTCCGCATGGCGTCACCGCTCCTTGAACACGAATTTCTGGTAGATGACCCCGATGCCGATGAGGGAGGCGCCGAGGGCGACGAAGGAGAGGAACCGGTGGAGGTCGGAGAGGGCGGTGATGTCGTAGAGGAACACCTTGGCCACCGCCAGCATCATCACCCCCAGGGAGGTGAACCGGAGCACCTTGGACTTCCTCAGGATGCCCCCCACCAGCGTGCCGAGGGCGAGGAGGATCCACGCGGCGCTGTAGGTGTACTGCTCCAGGTCGGAGGCCTTTCCGATATGCATCGTTTCAGGGTGGTAGGCGTGCCGCACGAGGAGCGTCAGGAGGAGGGCGCCAAGGGCGTAGGCCCCGACGAGGTGGGCCCACCGCAGGGGTTGGACCTCGCCGGCGATCCACAGGGCGCAGGCCAGGCATCCGAGCAGGGGAAGGCCGTAGAGGATGAGCAGGCCGTTGACGACCGGCGTCGTCCCCACCCACACCGCGTGCCAGAGCGGATTGAGGATGAGGACCAGGACCCATCCCTGGAAAAAGAACGCCGCGGCGCCGAGGATGCGGGCGGCGGTAAGGTTGTCGAAGGGGAGGGCGCGGGTGTGGAGGGCCTTGAACAGGAAGGCCAGGGCGAACATGGCCAGGATATAGGCCGCCCATTCCCACGGGTCGTCCATCCTCCCCTTCAGCGTCCCGTGGTGGAGCCAGTGGCGGATTTCGAGGAGGACGAGGGCGGTCCCGGTCGCGCGGGCAAGCCACTCGGCGAAGCGGGCGGGGGAGCCGTGCCCCTCGCTGCGCAGGAGCCGCCCCGCGAGAGCGAACGCGGCGGTGGCGATGCCGTAGGCATAGAGGAGCCAGTTGAAGACCGGCACGGCCCCGGTCGGATAGGAGAAGATCCAGGGGTTCAGCAGGAGCCGCACGCCGGTCCCCGCGGCGAGGCCGTAGGCGAAGACCCGCAGGGCCGGCACCCTCAGCCGGGAGTCGAGGAACACGAGGAGGAGCGACTCCACGGCCCACGCGACGGTCAGCCAGGCGTCCTCCAGCTCCATCGGGAGGGCGGCGCTGAGCAGGAGCGTGGCCCCGCCCAGGAGGACGGCGAGGCGCTCGTTCGCCGACGGCAGGGCCCGCTTCCGCAGGATGGGCAGGGCCATCGCCACGAGGAGGGCCCCCGCGGAGAGGGCGAGGACGCTGGGGCGGACGGGGAGGGGCGACTCGCGGTTCAGGAGGTAGGCCAGCCCCACGGTCCCCGCGGCGGCCACGGCCCCGGCGAGAAGGTTGGCCACCGGCTGTTCGGACCGCCAGTGGGCCAGCCAGGACCCGAGGGCCCACAGCGCGCCGAAGCCGAGCAGGATGGCGAGGGCGTGGTCCGGCCGCCGGGGGCCGAGGAGCTGGACCGACTCGGTGACGAGGAGGATGACCGCCGCGGCGAAGGCCGCGACCTCGTAGGGGCGCCGGGTGGAGAGGACGATCATGCCCGCCGAGAGAACGGCCAGCATCGCCCACGCCTCCGTCGAGTAGGGCCGGGCCACGGTGCAGAGGATGAGGAAGAAGGCGGCGAGGGAGCCGGCGGGGATGAGGTCGTAGTCCGCGCCCCCCTTCACCGTCCGTCGGGCCAGCAGGAGGGCCGCGACGGCGCCGAGGACGAGGCCGCCGAGGGCCCACGGGGCGAGGCCGAAGTACTTCCACGCGTAGATGCCGCCCCAGAGGAGGGTGCCGAGGGCCGAGACCGCGACCAGGGCCGGCCACTTCCGCAGGGCCGCCACGGCGACGAGGCCGCCGTGGACGAGGAGGAGGTAGCCCAGCAGGGCCCAGAGGCGCGGGCGGTCGGAGCTGAGGAAGATGGGGAGGAGGAACCCGCCCAGGAGTCCCACCACCGCCACGGCCGGGCCGCTGCGCCAGGCCAGGAGAACCGCCGCTCCGGTGATGACGAGGAGGAGGACCATGGCGGGGAGGGCGCCGATGAAGTGGTAGAGGTTGGCGGAGGCCATCGTGGCGGCGTAGAGGACGGCGATCCCGGCGGCGCCGGCCCCTTGCGCGGCGGCGAAGGAGCGGGCGCGGAGGCGCTCACCCAAGATGAGGAGGGCCACGCCCCCTAGATAGGCCATCCCCACGCGGGCGCGGGGCCCGAGGATGCCCCACTCGATGGAGAGCTTGACCAGGAAGACCCCCGCCAGCAGAAGGGCCACGGCCCCGAGCCAGGTGGTCCACTGCGTGGCGAGGCGCTGTTCGAACCCCGCGGACACGGGCTTGGCGGGGGCCGGAAGGGCGGGGGGCCGCGTGAAGACGGGCGCCGACACCGGAGCGGCCGGAGACCCCGGCACCGGGACCGCCGGGGTGGGAGGGGGAGGGGAGGGTGCAGGCGCCGGTGAGGACGGAGCGGGTGGAGGCGGAGTGGCGGGCACGGTGGCTTCCATGGCCGGCGGGACGGGCAGGGGCTGGGTCACCTCGTCCTCGGGTGGCCTGCGGGCCCCCTCCCGTCCGTGCTGGAGAAGGGCCGCCAGGGAGCGCGACATGTCGTTCACCCGGTGTTCTAGCGTGCCCACCCGGTCCTGCAGGGCGTGCCGGCGGCTGCGCTCGACGAGGAACAGGACGAGGGCGGGGACGGCCGTGATGCCCAGGACGACGAACAGGATGCCGACGATCTCCATGGGGCCTCCTTGCTCCGCGGCCCCATGATAGCACGCGGGCCCGGGCGGACCCGGGCTACAGAAGATTGACCAGGATCTTGACGAAGAGGGCGGTGAGGCCGAGGAGGAAGATGGGGCGGATGAGCCCCGCGCCGCTGCGCAGGACCAGGTGCGCCCCCAGGAGGTTTCCGGCGATGCCGGCCAGCGCCGCGGGGACGCCGAGGACCAGGATGACCTTGCCGCCGAGCAGAAACCCCGCCAGGGCGGCGATGTTGGACGCCAGATTCACCGCCTTGGTGTTGGCGTTCGCCATCACCAGGTCGTAGTGGAGGGCGAGGGTGTAGAAGAAGATGAGGAACGAGCCCGTGCCCGGGCCGAAGAAGCCGTCGTAGAAGCCGATGACGAGCCCGGCCAGCGTGCCGAGGAGGCGCCGCCGTCCCGCGGGGACCTCCTCGTGCCGCGCCTCACGGCCCAGGTCGGGCCGGAGAAACGTGAAGAGCGTGATGGCGGGGATGAGGACGACCAGGACCCAGTTGAGGAAGCCGGGCTGGATGAGGAGGACCGTCCGCGTGCCGGCGTAGGAGCCGGCCAGCGCCGCGGCGGCGCCGAGCAGGGCGACGGGGACGTCCATCATCCCGCGGCGCCAGTAGCGGAGGGCGGCGAAGAGGGTCCCGAAACAGGAGGAGAACTTGTTGTTGCCGAGGGCGGTGTGGGGCGGCAGGCCGGCGGCCAGGTAGGCGGGGAGGGAAAGAAGCCCCCCGCCGCCGGCGATGGAGTCCACCAGCCCCGCGAGGAAGACGAAGGGGAGGACGATGGCGAAGGTGGCGGGGGTGAGGGGGAAGTCCATACCGGCGCCCCATTGTAGCAAATGAAAAAGAAATCCCTGCCCAAGGGGGCAGGGACCGGGTTGGGCCGAAGGAAGCGCGACGCTACAGCAGGCGGGTGTCGCGGAACGCGGGGAAGAGGGGAGCGAGTTCGGAGGCCGCGCGCAGAACATAGAGTTTTTCTTTTTGCTCCTCGTCCAGCAGGGCCTCGAAGCCGCTCCGGTAGGCCTCCTCGTTGGCGCGCATCTGGTCGCGCAGGGCGTGGATCTGCAGGACGAGGGCGCCGATCGCGGCCGGGTCGGGGGTGGGGCTCTGGAGGGCCCCCCTCAACTGTTCTTCCAGGGGCTGCACCTGGTCGGCCAGGGCCTGCTGCTGGGTTTTGAGGGTCTCCATCAGCGCGCGCCAGGCCTCCCCCTGTTCGGGGGTGAGGCCCAGGTACTCGGTCACCACCCGAATCGGGTCGTGGGGGCCGTTGGGGCCGGGGGCGGCCTGGGCCTGGTAACGGTGGCCCTGAGCCAGCGCGGCGAGGGGCAGCAGGATGACGCAGGTGAGTAAGACCATCTTCTTCATGATCGATCTCCTTTTGGATTTATTCGACATCGGGGGGGGCGGGGGCCGGGGCGTCCATGCAGGAGCCGTCGCGACGACGGTCGCGATCGCCGCGACGCCGTTCCTGTCGGAACTCGCGGCGCTCCTCGCGCATCTCCCGGCGCCGTTCCATCAGGCGCTCCTTCGCCTTCTGCCACTGCGCGGGGGTGAGGATGGAGCGGGTCTGGACCAGCATGGCGGCGCGGTGCTTCTCCACGAGCGAGCGGGCGGCGGCGACCCGGTCGATCTGCTCCAGGGCGGCCCGTTCGTCGAACGCGGGGGCATCCATGATCTCACGCATGCGCAATTCGGCCTTCTTCAGAGCGGCGCGCAGGTCGATCATCCGGTCGCGGTGCTCGAACATCAGCTTGTCGAGGCGGGCCTGCTGGTCGGGGGTCAGGCCCAGTTCGGCGACGGCCTTTTCGCTCCGCCACCATTTGCCCATGAAGGGACCCCCGGCTCCGGGCTCGAAGGCCAGGGCGCCGGCGGCGGACAGAAGGACGGTCAACAGGATGAACTTTTTCATAAGGATTCCTCCAAGGTCGTATTTGCCCCCTCGTCGAGCAGGACGGCGCAGGCCTCCAGGTCGCCCAGGGCGGGGCGCTCCAAGGCCTCCTCTACCTCAACCCACCGCGCCTCGAAATCGTCGGGGGACCCTGGGGAGCGGGTCGGGAGGACGAAAAGGGCGATGGCGAGGAGGAGGCCGGCGGCGGGCGCGAGGGCCCAGACCCGGCGGGGCATGCGGCCCCGGCGGGGGGATTGGAGGCGGAGGGCTTGGCGCGTCCAGAACGCGGGGGGTAGGGTTTCGGAGACGGTTGCCGCCCCCTTCCGTTCCCCCTCCCACCGGGCCAACCGTTTCCGGCAGGATGGGCAAAGGCACGGCAGGGGCTCCCCCAAGACCCGGTGGGCCACGAGGTCGGCCGGGCCGGAATGCCGCGGCGGGCGCTCGGGCGTTCGGGAGGCGGTGGGGGCGGGATCGACGGCGGTGGGGTTCATCGACCATAAGGACGAGCCGCCCCGGTCCGGGGTTGACAGGGAAGGAAACGGGCGGGCGGGAGGTTTCCATGGGGATACGGAGGTTCCACCATGGTCCTGAAGTCCTCCATCATGCTCCACCTGGGGACGCCCGCCCCCGATTTCGCTCTTCCCGACCCGGATGGACGGATCGTCGCGCTCTCCGACTTCGCCGGCGCCCCCGCCCTGCTGGTGATGTTCCTGTGCAACCACTGCCCTTATGTCAAGCACATCCGGTCCGGGTTGGCCGCGCTGGCTCGCGAGTACATGGACAAGGGGGTAGCCGTCGTCGCGATCAACTCCAACGACGCGCAGGCCTACCCCGACGATTCCCCGGCGCGGATGAAGGAGGAGGCGGCCGCCGCGGGGTACCCCTTCCCCTACCTCGTCGATGAGGCGCAGAACGCGGCGCGAGCCTACCGGGCGGCCTGCACGCCCGACTTTTTCCTGTTCGACCGGGAGCGGAAGCTGGCCTACCGGGGGCAGTTCGACGACAGCCGCCCCGGAAACGGCATCCCCGTCACGGGCGAAGACCTGCGCGCCGCGCTCGACGCGGTCCTGGCGGGACGCCCCCCGTCGGGACAGCAACGCCCCTCCATCGGCTGCAGCATCAAGTGGAAGCCGGGCGGTGAGCCCTTCTGGGGGTGAGTATCGGCGGATCGGGGTATAATCGAGCGATTGAGATTGATCGGGATACGCTCGGAACCGTGGCTTGACCCCTGCCTGCGGATAGGGGGCTCCCTCAACGCACTGTTGTCGCTCGCCGGTCTTGCCGGTCTCGGGATCCAGAAGGACCCGGTGGGGCGGGAGCGCGCCTCCGGCCCTCGCTTCCGCCCGGTCCCGATCCCATCCCGATTGAGCCGCTCGGAGGAGTGGACGGAAGATGGCCCGGCCGTCCCCTGCCGGGGCGATCTGGAAGACGGCGCCGGGATGGGGGAGGCACAACCCGCCTCCTTGCGCGGCCTTCCCGGACCCGGCGCCGCATGCCGGCCCCGCGCCGTGTCCTCTGTTGTCATGATCGATCCTCATTCCCGCCTGCGCGGGGAGGGTTGCCGCGGGCAGGACCGGGCAGATCTCCCCCATTCCCACCCTCTTGGCCTGCGGCTAAATGGACAAGGAGATTAGGCATGAACGTGTTTCGATCGATGGCACCGCTGTTCCTCCTGCCCGCCGGCCTGATCGCCGCCGTGAGCGGCGTCCTGACCGATCCTTCCGGCGCCCCCGTGCCCGGCGTGGAGGTCGGAGTGGTGGGGCAGGCGGCATCCGCGGTCACGGATCCGCAGGGAGCCTTCACGCTCGATCTCCCCCCCGGAACCTACCGGCTGGAGATCCTGGACCATCAGGTTGCCGTCGTGTTTGAAGAGAGAGTCGCCGCCACGATCCGTCTCCCCTTCTTTTCGGAGCGGGTCCTCGTGGAGCCGCCGGCCGCCGAGGCGTTCGAGGTTCCCAAGGCCGAGATGGAGGCGGGGGCGGGGAATTCCCTCACGGACAAGCTGGCCGCCCAGCCCGGCCTCGCCCTGAACGGCCTGGGAGGGGCCACGCAGAGCATCTCCATCGGCGGGTTCGCCAAGCACCGCGTGAGATTGGAGATGAACGGCTACCGCATCGAGGGGGACCGGCGCGCGGGGGCCGACTACGCCACGCTGATCCCGGCCCTGGTGGACGGCGCGGAGATTTTTCGGGGAGGCACGGGGCTGACCCACGGGTCCGAGGCCATCGGCGGCGTGGTGGACGTGAACCTACCCCGCCCCGGAGACGCCGTCCGGCCCGTGGAGGTCGCCGCGGGGTACGGGGAGAACAATGACCAGGGCTTCGGCCTGGCGAGGGTGACGGGCCCGAACGCCGTCCTGGCGCTGGGATACGAGAAGGCCGGAGATTACAAGGACGGGGAGGGCAACCTCCTGCCGGGCCACTTTACGCGCTACAATCTCGCCGCGACCCTGAGGCGGGAAGAGGGGGAGAGCCAGCGGTATTACGACCTCTTCTACTCGCGCGGCGAGGACCTGGGCAAGCCGCAGGACACCACCCGCCCCACGGAATATCCCGAGGCCACCATGGCCATCCTGGGCACGCGGGGGTTTTCCGGGGCCTGGCGCTACCAAGCGGGCGTCATCTACCAGGACCTGGTCACCGCCGCCAAGGACGAGAAGAGCGACCTCTCCTCCTGGAACCTCCACGCCAAGACCTACCACGACCGGGGCGGGCTCACCCTGGGGGTGGAGCTCTACACGCGCCAGAACGTCAACGCGGAGGTCGCCTTGAAAACGGGGCCGGAGAAACCCTTGGACGGCGCCAGCCGCTGGGAGGTCGCCCCGCTGGCGGCCTATGAACGGGCGCTGGGGGGGGGCTGGACGCTGGAGGCCGGTCTCCGCTGGAACCAGGTGTGGGCCTCGGACGGGAAGGAGGAGAGCCGCAGCGACGGCCTCCCCACGGCCCTGGCGCGGTTCCGCTGGGAGGACGGACCGTTCGTCTTCGGCGCGAGCGTCTTCAACGCCTACCGCTTCCCCACGATGGAAGAGCTCTATTACACGGGGCTTTCCGCCCGCGGCTACGTCAACGGCAACCCCGACCTGGACCCCGAGCGCGGGGTCGGGGGGAGCGTGGAAGGGGCCTGGACCCCCGGCGCCGTGGAGGTAAGCTTGGCGTACCAAGTCCAGGAGGTGGACGACTACATCGAGCGGTACAAGGAATCGGGGGAGTACTGGTTCCGCAACATCGCCGGGGCCCGCGTGCAGGACCTTACGGCCGCCCTGAAGGCGGCGGACCTCCACCTCGCCGTCTCATGGAGCGAGGGGGAAGACACCGGGACCGGCGCCGCTGTGGACGACATTCCCGCCCTGCGGGCGGCGGTCTTCTGGCGCCGCGCCTTCGGGACGCTCGAACCCTGGGTCCTGCTCCAGTGGGCGGACGACAAGACCGATCCCGGCCCCAACGAGGTGGAGCGGGATTCCTACGCCACGATCGGCCTGGGGTGTCGGTGGAACCACGCCTCCGGCTTCTCCCTGGAGGTGAAGGGGGACAACCTGCTGGACGAGGCCTACTACGCCGTGGCCGACAACCAGGCCGTCATGGCCATGGGGCGGAGCGTGGTCGTCCGGGCGCGCCTGGCGTTCTGATCGGACCGGCGTCCGGATCCACGGCCACGCGCTTCCCGCGGCCCCGCTTGGGCGGGGCCGCTCGTATTTCCGGTGGCGCCGCGGGACCCAGCCCTGCTATTATCGGGGGATGATCCGCCGGATCTCCTGCTGTCTCCTGTGGCTCGGTCTGGGGGCCGCCGCCGCGGCCGGCCTCTGGGGCTGGACCCTGTGGCGCCGCCTCCCCGATCCGGCGTCCCTGAAGCGGGCCAACCCCTCCACCACCGCCTACATCGAGGCCGACAAGGCCAAGGCCGCGGCCGAGGGGCGCCAGGCGCGCATCGAGTGGCAATGGGTCCCCTACGCCCGGATCGCGGTCCCGTTGAAGCATGCGGTCGTCGTCTCGGAGGACCTCAATTTCTTCAGCCACCGCGGGTTCGACCTGGGGGAGATCCGGGCGGCCCTCCGGGACGCCTGGGAGGATCGCGCGATGCCCCGTGGGGCCTCCACCCTGACCCAGCAGCTGGCCCGCAATCTCTGGCTTTCCCCGGAACGGAAGTGGGGGCGCAAACTCAAGGAGGCCCTCCTGACCGTCAAAATGGAGCGGGCCCTCTCCAAGCAGCGCATCCTCGAGCTCTACCTCAACTGCGTCGAGTTCGGCCCGGGCATCTACGGAGCGGAGGCCGCGTCCCGGCGCTATTTCAGGAAGGCGGCCGGAGAGCTCACCGAGCGCGAGGCCGCCCAGCTCGCGGCGGGGCTCCCGTCGCCGAGCCGGTGGCACCCCGGCTCCACCAGCCCCGTCTATCAGCGGCGGGTGGAGCGCCTCCTGGCCCGGATGGCCAAGACCGGGTGGATATCCGGCAAACTTTAGCCCGCTGAAGCGTGTGCCATTCAGCGATGAGAACGCTCCTCGCCGCCGGCCTCCTTCTTGTCCTCCCGTTCCCCACCTTCGCCGAGGACCTCTGGCCGCGCGCCGTCGAATGGGGATCGGCCTTCCAACACTGGCTCCCCGGAACCATGGTGATGGTCTCCGAGATGCTGGACAAGGAGGGCAAGGCCGTCGAGACCACCGAGGTCCACTTCCGCCTGTCCCAGAAGCCCGGCGGGGAGCTGGACCAGGAGCTCCTCCAATACGTCAAGAACGGCCGGGACCTGACCGCCGCCAAAAAGGCCGAGATGGAAAAAGCCAGGGCGGAGGAGGAGGCCAAGGAGAAAGCGGACGACGGAAAGCGGAAGGCGAAGGGCGACGACGGGGAGGCCTCCATCGGGGTGGAGGTGGCGGGGGTGTTCCACCCCGACCTCCAGAAGGGAACCCAGGTAAAGCCGGGGGTCCAGCGCCGGGCCGTCGGGGGGAGGATAGGGCTGGAGCACGCGTTCACCCAGAAGCAGAAGGACGGCTCCACCGTGAAGGGGACCGCCTGGCTGGACCGGGAGAGCGGCCTGCCCCTGGAGGTGGATTACGTCCCCGATCCCCTCCCCAAGTACCTCAAGTCGCTGATCAGCGTGATCCGGTACGGGCCCGGGGCCGGGGAGAACTGGCACGCCGTCGAAATGGTCAGCGAGGGGGTGGGCGGCATCCTGTTCATCAAGAAGCGGTTCCGGTTCACCATGAAGTTCGGGGATTATTTCCAATACCCCCCTCCCGCCCAACGGTAATCGGTCGTCAGGGGTCGAACGCCAGAGGCCAGACTCCGGGGACCCCGGCCACGTCGCCGCCGTTGAGGCTCACCTCGATGTCCTGGGACGCATCGCCCGAACCGGTGGAGTCGGTGGGGCTTCCGAAGTCCATGTAACCCGCTTCGATTTTGACGAACGGGAGGCACCGGAACCCGCCGACGACCTTGAATCCGGTGTCGCTTTCCTTGAAGTCGCCGGTGTCGAGCTCGTCGTGCATTCCTTCGACGCCGATGGTCAAGGATGCCATGCAGGCACCGGTTTCCCGGGGGCGTTATAATGCCCCCGAACGACAGGAGGCCCCCATGACGACCCGCATCGAACGCGACTCCCTCGGCGAAAAGCACGTCCCGGCGGAGGCCCTCTACGGCGTCCAGACCGTCCGGGCCGTGGAGAACTTCCCCATCACCGGCATCCCCATCGCCCGGTTCCCGTCGCTGATCCGGGCCCTCGGGGCCATCAAGGAGGCGGCGGCCGCGGCGAACATGGAGCTCGGGGCCCTCGACCCCGTCCCCGGCGAGGCCGTCCTCCAGGCGGCCCGCGAGGTGCGCGAGGGGCGGCACGACGCCCAGTTCGTGGTGGACTGCATCCAGGGGGGCGCCGGCACTTCCACCAACATGAACGCCAACGAGGTGATCGCCAACCGGGCGCTGGAGCTCCTGGGGCGCCCGCGCGGGGCCTACGAGCACTGCCACCCCAACAACCACGTCAACCTCTCCCAGTCCACCAACGACGTCTACCCCACCGCCCTCAAGCTTGCCGCCGTCTGGCAGCTCCAGGCCCTGGCGGAGGGGATGGAGCGCCTGCTGGCGGCCTTCGTCCGGAAGGGGGAGGAGTTCAAGGGGGTGCTCAAGCTCGGGCGGACGCAGCTGCAGGACGCCGTCCCCATGACGCTGGGGCAGGAGTTCACCGCCTACGCCATCACCCTGGAGGAGGACATCCACCGGCTCCGGGAGGCCGCCCTCCTCCTGCACGAGATCAACATGGGGGCCACCGCCATCGGCACCGGCATCAACGCCCCGCCGAAGTACGCCAACGCGGTCCGCGAGCACCTGGTGCGCATCACCGGCCTCCCCCTCGTCACCTCGCCCAACCTGGTCGAGGCCACCTCCGACGCCGGCGCCTTCGTCCAGCTTTCGGGCGTCCTGAAGCGGGTCGCGGTGAAGCTGTCCAAGACCTGCAACGACCTCCGCCTCCTCTCCTCGGGCCCCCGGGGCGGCCTGGGAGAGATCCGCCTCCCCGCCGTCCAGCCGGGCTCCACCATCATGCCGGGAAAGGTGAATCCCGTCATCCCGGAGGTGGTGAACCAGGTGTGCTTCCAGGTCATCGGCAACGACGTGGCCATCTCCATGGCGGCCCAGACGGGCCAGCTCGAGCTCAACGCCTTCGAGCCGGTGATCGGGTTCAACCTGTTCATGAGCATCGTCCTGCTCAAGCGGGCCGTCTTCGTCCTGCGGGAGCGGTGTGTGGAGGGGATCGAGGCCGACGCCGCCCGCTGCCGCGAGCACCTGGAGCGCTCCACCGGGCTCGTCACCGCCCTCGTCCCCTTCATCGGCTACGACGCCGCGGCCGCCGTGGCCAAGGAGTCGCTGGCGTCCGGGCGGACCGTGCGCGAGCTGGTCCTGGAGAAAGGGTACATGGACGAGCGCACCCTCGACGAGATCCTGGACCCGACCAAGATGATCCACCCGCGCACCATCGCGGGGCTGAAGCGGCCGCAGCCATAGCCCGAACGGAGGATGGACACGGCGGCGCCCGGGACCTTATAATGGGCCCGGCACGAAACTTACAATCCAGGAGGTCCCCATGCGCCGCATCCTGCCCGCCCTCGTCCTCACGCTCCTGCTCCCCCTGGCCGCCTCCGCCGGCGATCCCGGCGCCGGCTGGGCCGGCGATTTCTCCTTCGCCTTCGCCCTCACGCGCGGCAACTCCGACACCACCAGCGTCTCGGCCTCCTTCCACGCCGACCGGTGGCTCGACCAGGACCTCCAGTGGCTCAACAGCGCCACCTTCCTCACCGGCGACACCGACGGCGACAAGACCGCCGAGTCCATGGGGCTGGGCACCCGCCTCCAATGGAGCCACACGCCCGACCTCTTCTCCTACTACGAGCTGCCGGTGATGCGCGACACCTTCAAGGACTACCGCTACCGCTTCCAGCCCGGGGCCGGGATCGGGTACAAGATGCTCAAGGAAAAGGACATGACGCTGGACCTCACCGGCGGCCTGGCCTGGGTGCTGACCGAGTACGAGAGCACCGGCGACACCGACGACTACCTGGGCGTCAAGCTGGGGAACCTCTTCGCCTGGAAGTTCTCCCCGACGGCGGAGCTGAAGCAGTCCCTCGGCGTCACCTTCGACGGCGGCGACTTCGGCCGGTACTTCGCCCGGTTCGAGGCGGGGGTGGCGGCGTCGCTGACGAAGGAGTGGGCCGTGACGGTGACCTTCATCGACACCTACGACAGCGACCCGGTGGACCCCTCCGTCCAGAAGAACGACATCCAGATGCTGGCGGGGATCTCCAAGAAGTTCTGACGCTCCTGTGCTACCATAATCCGGGCGCCGCGCAACGGCGGCGCGGAGGAAACGCATGGAGGAGTTGATCGTCCCCCGGTACCGGAAACTGTCGGGGCCGCCGCTCCGGATGAGCCAGGCCTCGCTGAGGGCCCGCCGGGAGTTCGCCATGGGGCTCACCTTCAAGGAGAAGGTCCCCGGGGCCGACCTGAAGGCCCTTTGGAAGGAGAATTTCGCCCGGTACGCCGAGGCGTACATGGCCGACCCGGCGGAGCGGAGGCGGTACCTGGACCTCTACGCCCTCGTCTCGCCGGACCCGGCCCAGCAGTGCCCCTACCACTTCTTCGTCCTCCTCGACTATTCCCTCGCCCTCACGGTCCAGCACTTCCTCCCCGGCCGGTTCCCCCTCAACGACCACCTCTACTTCGACAGCAACATCATGAAGAAGGAGTCCTCCTTCTTCTGCATGGCGGGGGAATTTTCGTATTGGCGGCAGAAGTACGGAGGGACCTTCGGCAAGCACTTCCGCGGGCAGACGCTGGAGGAGTTCCTCCCCGAGCACAACCGGCTCATCGAGGAGTACTACGGGTTCCCCCTCTACGAGGCGCGGCGCAAGGCCGCCGGCTGCTGGGACCTGGTGGCCGCCCGCCCCCCCGAGGCGGCGCGCAACGACTGCATCGCCAACATCTACATCATCCACAAGGCGTGGCTGGACCTCTGGACCGACCAGGGCAAGCCCGCGCACGAGTGGCGGGCCGTGGAAACCGCCTGCGCCGCCCTCGGCGACGCCGAGTGCCGGTTCCGGTTCGAGCACATCGGGTAGGCCCGTGGCGAAGGGGTTCCGCAAACTGCAGGGCTGCCCCCCCGTGGCCGACGCGGACTGCAGGGCCCGCGCCGCCGCCTTCCGCTCCGCCATGGCGACGCGGCGCTCCGTACGGGCTTTCGATCCCTCGGCGGTCCCCCTCGAGGCGGTCATGAACTGCCTCAAGGCGGCCGGCGCGGCCCCCTCCGGGGCCAACCTCCAGCCCTGGCACTTCGTGGTGGTCACGGAGCCCAGGGTGAAGCGCCGCATCCGCGAGGCCGCCGAGGCGCAGGAGCGGAAGTTCTACGAGGCCCGCGCCCCCCAGGCGTGGCTCGAGGTGCTGACCCCCCTCGGCACGGGCCCCGAGAAGCCCTTCCTGGAGGAGGCCCCCTGCCTCATCGTGGTCTTCGATAGGAAATACGGGCTGGACGAGAAGGGGAAGCGGACGGCCCACTATTACACCCGCGAATCCACCGGCATCGCCGTCGGGTTCCTCATCGCCGCGCTCCACATGAGCGGCCTGGCCTGCCTCACCTACACGCCCAGCCCCATGAACTTCCTCAACAGGCTGCTCAACCGCCCCGCCAACGAGAGCCCCTTCCTGATCCTGGTGGCCGGCCGGCCCGCGGCGGATGCCGAGGTCCCCGACCTCGACAAGAAAACCCTGGACGACATCACTACCTTCATTTGATTCACAACATTTGGTATTGGTGACACTAAAATAATCTCTTGTTTCGTGTTACCATTAAGTTCTATGCCTATCCGCCGAATCCTCCCCGCCCTGCTCCTCTGCTTGACCGTCCTTCCTCCGGCCCTTTCCGCCGACAAGGTCCTCTTCGACGCCACCAAGCGCGAAATGGGCGGCAACGCCGACTGGGTCATCGACACCGACCTATGGAACCAGAGCATGCCCGCCTATCCCTGCACGGGGAGCACCAACGAGTCCAACCCCGGCCGGTATCCCACCCCGGCCCAGAGCGGCATCGGCCCCTCCACCCCCGGCACCTACTGGACCGGCGGCATCTCCTCCTGGGCCGTGGAGCTGGCGAAGGCGGGGCACACCGTCGAGTCGCTCCCGGCCGGGGCGTCCATCACCTTCGGCGTCGGCTCCAACCCGCAGGACCTCTCCAACTACGACCTCTTCATCATCCCCGAGCCGCAGAACCCCTTCACCGCGGCCGAGAAGACGGCCATCCTGAACTTCGTCAACGCCGGGGGCGGCCTCTTCATGGTGGCCGACCACGAGACCAGCGACCGGGACTGCGACGGCTGGGACAGTCCCAATGTATTCAACGACCTCACCGGCGCCACCGGGACTTCGGCCACCGGCGTCTTCGGCATCTGGTTCCGCGTGGACGGCCTCGACGTCAAGGGGGAGGACTGGTTCGACGACGGGATCGACAACAACGTCACCACCAACCCCGCCGACCCCATCATCCACGGCCCCTTCGGGGACGGGAGCGGCGGCCTGGGGTTCTTCGGCGCCACCTCGATGGACATCAACCCTGCCATCGCCACGGCGCACGTGTGGCGGACGGGACAGCCCCACAACGAATTGCGCGTCACCTTCGCCACCGCCACCTACGGCGCCGGGCGCGTCGCCGCCATCGGCGACTCCTCCCCGGCCGACGACGACAGCGGCGACCCCGGCGACACCCTCTACCCCGGCTGGGACCTGGCCACCGGCGGCGTCCAGAACAAGGAGATCCACCTCAACGCCTGCCACTGGCTCCTGAACCCGACGCCGGACACCACCGCCCCCGTCATCACGGCGGGCCCCGCGGCCGCGGCGGCCGACTGCTCCGCCACCGTGACCTGGACCACCGACGAGAACGCCACCTCCGGCGTGGCCTACGGCCCCACGGTCGCCTACGGCGACACCGCGGGCGTGGCCGGCCACCTGAAGGACCACGGCGTCCCGCTGTCGGGCCTGGCGCCCTCCACCACCTACCACTATCAGGTCTCCTCCACCGACGCCGCGGGCAACGGCCCCACGCAGAGCGCCGACCACACCTTCGCCACCACGGCCGCGGCCTTCCCCGTCATCACCGCGGGGCCCGCCGTGACCAACCTCGGCGGTGCCTCCGCCACCATCACCTGGACCACCAACGAGGCCGCCACCTCCCAGGTGGAGTACGGCCTGTCGGCCTCCTACGGCAGCTCCGCCTCGGTGGCGGGCACCGCCACGGCGCACTCGGTCACCGTCACCGGCCTCACCCCGGAGACGCTGTACCACTTCCGCGTCAACTCCACCGACGCCTGCGGCAACGGCCCCGTCCAGTCGCTCGACGACACCTTCACCACCGGCCCCGCCTCGCTCGACATCTCGGGCTGGGTGCTGAAGCAGTTCAATTCCACCCAGACCTTCACCCTCCCCTCGGGCACCGTCATCCCCTCGGGCGGCTACCTCGTCCTCGTCCGTGACGCGACCCAGGCCTCGTTCGAGGCGGTCTACGGCGCCCTCCCCGCGGGGACGGTGTACCTCAACTCCAACGCCACGGGTTCCTGCGGCACCGCCGGGTGCTTCCCCCTGATCAACGGGGCGGAGACCTTCGAGCTGTGGAACGGGACCACCATGGAGGACGGCACCACCATCGCCATGTCGGCCAACACCGACTACCGGCGCAACAACCCGGGCGACGCGGCCGGGCTCTCCGGCTCCTGGTCCTCGGGAGTGGTGGGGACGGCCAATCCCGGCGCCGGGGCGGGCACGGGAAGCGGGGCGGGGGTGGTCATCAACGAGATGGCCGACGCCGCCGCCTACCCGAACGAGTTCATCGAGCTCTACTACGACGCGGGGGCGGCCCCCAGCGACACCACGCCTCCCGCCGCGGCGGCCGACCTGGCGGCCCTCGCCCTCTCCGACACGCAGATCCGCCTGGCGTGGACGGCCCCGGGCGACGACGGCGCCACCGGCACCGCCGCGGCCTACGACCTGCGGATGAGCGCCTCGCCCATCACCTCCGACGCGCTCTTCAACGCGGCCGCCCCCGTCGCGGGCCTCCCCGCCCCCGCGGGCGCCGGCTCCGGCGAGCAGTTCACGGTGTCGGGGCTGGCGGCCTCCACCACCTACCACTTCGCCCTCAAGACGCGCGACGAGGTCCCCAACTGGTCGGCCCTCTCCAACCCCGCCTCGGCCGCGACGATGGCCTCCAGCGACATCACCCCGCCCGCGCCCATCGCCGACCTGGCCGTGACGCCGCAGTCCGACACCGTCGTCCGCCTCGCCTGGACGGCCCCCGGCGACGACGGCAACACCGGCACCGCCACCGTGTACTCGGTGCGGCGCAGCGCCTCCCGCATCCTCACCGACGCCGACTTCGACGCAGCCACTGTGGTTGCCGGGATGACCGCCCCCAAGGCCGCGGGCGGGGCCGAGACCTTCGACGTCACGGGCCTGATCGCCAACACGGCCTACTACTTCGCCGTCAAGACCAAGGACGAGGCGAGCCCCACCGCCAATTGGTCGGGGCTCTCCAACTGGACCTCGGCCACCACGGGGACGGGGGGCGGCGGGGGAGGGGCGAATCACCTCGTCATTAGCCAGGTGCAGACGAACGGGGACGGGGGAACGCCGGCGGACGATGAGTTCGTTGAACTTTACAATCCCACCGGATCCGCGGTCTCCATCGCCGGGTGGTCATTGCAGTATCGAAGCTCATCAGGCACGAGCTGGAGCACCCAATTGAATATCAGTTCCGGAAGCGTGCCTTCTCACGGCTATTTCCTCATCGCGCGAAGTGCCTATAACGGCTCGCCAGCACGGGATCTCCTAAACGGGGCCATCCAAATGTCAGGGACGGCGGGCACGATCGCGCTAGTTGGCAACCAGACTGCTTTGGGCAGCCCTTGCGCCAACGCCTCTATTGTTGACAAGGTCGCATGGGGCACGGGGACCGGGCTGTGTCCGGAGACCGCGGCCACTGCCACCCCGGCTGCCAACAACAGCATTGTCCGCAGGCCCGGAGGCACCCAGGGCGCCGGCACCGACACCGACAACAACTCCAGCGATTTCCAGTCGCAGGTCCCCTCCGTTCCGCACAACTCCTCCAGCGCCCCTGCCACCCCACCCTCCGGCATTGGCAACGTGGGGCCCACCCTCTACCTGAGCGGTTCCGGCGCCACCGGCCTGGCCTGGGCCAAGGCGGTCGCCGCCACCAGCTACCGCGTCTATCGCGGGACGGCGGCCGACTTCATGGCCGGCGCTCCGGCGCCCTGGCAGACCGTCGTCGCCAATTCGGTGACCGACTCATCCTCGCCCTCGCCCATCTACGTCTACGTCGTCCATGCGTGGGACGGGACCAACGAATCGGCGGATTGATCGCTCCCCGGCGCCGTTCCGCGGAGTTCCGCCGCCCCCGGCGGTGGAACTTCTATTTTCGAAAGGGCGTACCATAGAAGGTAACCCCACCTTCGGGAGGTCTTTCATGGTGAACCCGCGCATGTTGCTGTCGGTCCTGGCGGCCCTTTGGGCCCTCGCCTCCTTCGCCCAGGCCCCGCCCGCCCCCTATGCGGGCGACTGGGTGGGCGGCTACGCCTTCGACGGCCCGTGGACCGTGGTTCGGCTCCACCTTGAGGCAACGGAGGCCGGCCCCGCGGGAAGTTGGGCCCTGCCCGACCAAAACCTCGGCGACCTGCCTCTCCTGAGCGCCGCCTTCCGGGAGGGGGAGCTGGAGGTCGTCCTGGACCACCTCGACGGGCCCCTGACGATGAAGGGGGCCGCGGCCGGCGGCCGGTGGGCGGGCATCGTCCTGCAGGGGGGCAACGGGGGGCGGTTCGAGATGGTCCGGCCGGCCCCGCTGACGACGGACGCCCTGGCCCGGTTCGAGGGGATCTACCGCCTCCCCTCGGGCAAGGACCTGAAGGTCTTCCTGATGGACGGCGCGGCGGGGCCCCCCAAGCTCACCTTCATCGACCGGGAGACCGGCCGCCTGGGGACGCTTCAGCCCCACGCCGCCCGTGCCTTCGTCGCCGCCGCATCCATGCAATCGCCGTTGCCGGTGGCGGAGCGGGTCGAGTTCCTCGAGGGGACCGGGGGGGGCGTGCGCGCCGTCCGCTGGGAGCGGGACGGCAAGGCGGCGGTGGAGGCGGCGCGGCAGGACCTCTTCACCGTCGAGCCGGCCGCCTTCGCGAACGGCGATATCAAGCTGGAGGGGCGGCTATACCGTCCCAAGGGAGCGGGCCCCGCACCGGGCATCGTCCTCGTCCACGGCTCGGGGAAGGGGAGCTGGCGCCAGCTGTCCGGGCTGGCCCAGTTCTACGCCTCCAGGGGGCTGGCGGCGCTGGTGTACGACAAGCGGGGGTGCGGCGGCTCGGGCGGGGACTGGCGGCGGGCCGGTTTCCCAGAGCTGGCGCGGGACGCCCTCGCGGGGGTGCGCTGGCTGCAGGGGCGTCCCGGCGTGGACCCCAAGCGCGTCGGCCTTTACGGCATCAGCCAGGGGGGGTGGATCGTCGCCCTCGCCGCCTCGCTCGAGCCGGGCGTGGGGTTCTTCATCAGCCACTCGGGGCCCGCCGTATCGCCCGCCGAGCAGGAGCGCACCATGCTGCGCGCCATCTTCAAGGGGGCGGGATTCACGGACGAGGAGACGGCGAAGGTGCTGGACGCCTATAAACTGCTCTACGACTACGGCAAGACCGGCAAGGGGGCCGAGGCGCTGGACGCGGCCGTGGCGGCATTGAAGAAGGACCCAAAACTGGCCGAGGCCGCCCCGGACCCGTCGTCCGAGGTGAAGTGGGAGAAATACTACGGGGGGGACACCTACGGCGACCCCGGGTGGTTCCTCCACCTGGACCCCGACTACGACCCTCTCCCGGCGTGGCGTAAGGTGAAGTGCCCCGCCCTGGCGCTGTACGGCGCCCTCGACTGGACGGTGCCGGTGAAGGAGAGCGTCGCCGCCCTGGAGGGCGCCCTCAAGGACAACGAGGGGCACCGCGTCTCGGGCCGGGTGCTGGCCAAGGCCGCCCACGGCCTGCCGGAGCCGGACCCCGCCGACCCGCGGAGGCCCGCCTCCCCGGGACGCGTGGCGCCCGACCTGCTGGAAACGCTCGAGGAGTGGCTGACGGCCCACGGGCTGACAACGGCGGCCCCCGCCCCGCCGCCCTCGAAGTGAGGGGCGGCGCCCAGCCGCTTTACGATTTGAAGGTCTCGAACAGCGTGCGGGCGTCCTCCAGGAGGTCCTGCAGCTTCTCCGGGTCCGGCTTCTTGGCCTGCTTGTACGGGGTCCGCGAGAAGACGAACGCATCCCCGCTCCCCGAGGCCTGGAGGAGCTCGATCCCGGAGAGCCGGCCGCGGCGCCGCGCGTCGAAGTACTCCCGCAGGGCGGCATCGTCGTCCCCGAACACGAAGTACTTGTCGTTGAAGGCCGGGTCCTCCGGGAACTCCGCCCGCCCCGCGAATTTCGACGCCACCCAGGCGATGGCCTTGTTCGCCATCTGGGCGATGAAATTGTCGCCGGGGGCCTTCGGCGCGAGGGAGAAACGGGGGACGGCCAGATCCGCCGAGACCACCATCGCCTGGTCCCGCTCCAGCTTGGTCGATTTGCCGGAGCCGGAGCGCAGGTCGAAGACGAAGAGCTCGTAGCCCCAGTCGGTCTTGCGCCACGGGTCGCGCACCTGGTGGTGGGACGACCAGCCCCTGTGCACGGCTTGCACCCGCTCCGCCAGCCGATCCACCGCCTCCGGCGCCTCGGCGAAGCCCTGGTCCCGGCGGATCTGCTTCCGCTCCGCCGCCTGGCGCTTGGCGGACCGGATGATGGCCGTGAGCCCCGCGGCGAACCCTCCCACGACGAGGGCGAGGACGATGAAGGGAAGATAGGGGGAATCGGTCATGGGGGGTCTCCGAGCATGGCGTCTCGGCTCCATCATAGCATCTCCGGGAGCGGATGATTAAGGGCGGGATCAAGTCCCGCCCTTTGATTCAAATCATGGAAATCCTACGCTCGGGCCCTTCGCTTTGGCCCGGCGAGGGGACGGGATGACTGCTCAGGATTAAGCCCCCGCTGTCACCTGACGAAGGTACGAAATAGCCGCTCAGGATGTCCTAAGCCTCTGGCCCAGTGTAAGTACGAAATGTCGGCTTAGGATGTCGCCCCCGCTCCATCGCCCCCGCTCAACGCCACCGCCAAACCCCCGGCTTCCGCGGCCGGCTCACCGGCTCCTCGGAGACATAGACGATCTCCTTCTCCCCGGGCATGCCCGGGACGGCCACCGACTTGCCTTTGAAGTTCCGCTCGACGGCGAAGGAGCGCTCGGCGGCTTGAAGAATTTCCGGCTTGAGGCCTTCCTTGGCGATCTCCTCCACCCACTGGCGCCGGCCGGCGATGAGCTCGAGGACGAAGTGGGCGATCTGGTCGTCGGTGTAGAACTTCTGGGGGTCCCACTCGGGGAGGGCCTTGCCTTCGGCCTGGACGATGGAATTGGTGCCGAAGAGACCGGGCTTGTAGGTGTTGGTGCCTCTAAGGTCGCCGCGCTGGATGGAGGCCATCAGGTCGAGGGGAACGCGCTGGACCTTGCGCACGATCTTCTTTTTCTTCTTGCCGCCTTCCTCGTAGGACTCGATGATCTCGCCCATCCCGCCGGTGTTGTAGAGCATGAAGCGCACCTTGCCGGGATACTTGTGGACGAGGTCCATGATGAGGGTGTAAAAGCGGTTGACCTTGCGGGCGCGGCTGCCGATGATGAAGTCGTCGGTCCCCACGATGCGGACGCTCTCCCCCGCCTTAGCGGGGTTGGTGGCCATAGAGTGGGTGGACTCGCCGAAGAGGTAGGCTAAGACGCCCTGTTCCGGGGTCAATTCCTGGGCGAACGGCATGATGGTGTGGCGGCGGGTGATGAAGGCGAAGATGAGGCTGTCGAGCTCGGTCAGCGGCGGGAGGTTGACGCTGTCGGCGCTGATGCCGATGAGGCGGCCGCCGCGCTTGACCCTCAATTTGTCGCGCATGACGATGGCCCGGCCGTTGGCGCAGAGGGCCTCGTCCTGGAAGTCGATCTCGCCCTTCGAGTTGATCATCACATTCTCGAGCAGGGCGGTGCGGTCGATGAGGGCCTGGTACATGGCCTCCTGCTGGTCGGGCATGATGTCGGTCTTCACGTAGAAGCCGTGCTCGGTGCCGTGGGCCGAGCCGTCGCGGCAGAGGAAGACGATGTCGTCCTGGTTGACCTCCACCTTCTCCCCCTTGGTGTGGTCCAGGCCCAGTTGGTGGCACGACCAGGTGGACTTGCCGGTGGCGGTCATCCCGAAGAGGAAGACGCCGTGGCGGCGCAGACGACCGGTCTTGGCGTCGAGGACGGTGCAGGACTTGGTCCCGGCGTGGAGCCCGATCATCCCCTGCTCGTCGGCCAAAAACATCGCCTGGCGGAGGAACCCCTTCTTGTCCTCCCCCATGTAGTCGGTGCCGAGGGCGATGTTGAGGTTGTATTCGGGGAGGGTGAGGATCTGCTGGCGCATCTGGTGCTCTTCGGGGATGTGGATCATGATGAAGTGGGGCCCGGGGAGGGACGAGGGCTTGAACATGGTGGAGCCCCACATGTAGCCGATGCGGTAGTTCTTGGGGTCGGAACAGCAGACGTAGAGGTCGCACACCGGGTTGTAGCGGTCGTTTTGCCCCATCTGCCGGCGGATGACTTCTGTTGCCTGTAGGAGCCAATAAGAGTAGAATCAAAAGCGCCCTCAATATGATAGAACGCCGTTTCGATGTGCCGCTGATCGCGGACCTCGCGCTTCGCGAAAAGCAGATTCAGCAGAATTACAGGCCCTACATCGCCGTGCACAAGTGGTTCGCGCGTAGGCCGGGAACCCTCTTCCGGGGCCTGATCCTTTCGGAATTCGTGGACAAACCGCTTTCGGAGTCCTTCTATGAATGCCATGATTTGCGAAAGATCCGCGTCGCGGACCCGTTCATGGGCGGGGGAAGCCCGCTTTTAGAGGCGAACAGGCTGGGATGCGACATCCTCGGCTATGACATCAATCCCATGGCCTACTGGATCGTCCAAAGGGAAATCGAGCACCTCGATCTGGAAGCCTATCGCCGGGCGGCGGACACCCTCCGCCGCGCGCTCCACCAGGAGATTGGAACGCTATACACTACGCATTGCGCCCTTTGCGGACGGGATGACGCCCCGGTCAAATATTTCCTGTGGGTGAAAACCATCGAATGTTCCAAGTGTCATGCGCCGATCAAGCTCTTCCCCGGCTACCTTATCGCCCAGGCCGTCAGGCACCCGAAAAACGTCCTGGTCTGCTCCGCATGCGGCGCCCTTGAGGAAACGGACAATCCCAGGAATCCCGGTAACTGCGGGGCATGCCGGCATCCGATCACCCTCCTGGGACCGGCATCGAGGAACAAGTGCCTTTGCCCGGAGTGCGGAGGCCCGAATACATTCCCGCAGCCGCAGCACGGACCGCCTCGCCATGCGTTGTTCGCCATTGAATACCATTGCCCCGCCTGTCGGGGGCGCCACGCCGGAAGGTTTTTTAAAAAACCGGATGCGGAAGACCTCAAGAAATACAAGAAGGCCGAGCAGAAATGGGCTGCCACAACGCCGCGTTTCATCCCGGACGACGAAATACCTCCCGGTGATGAGTCGGACCGCCTCCACCGATGGGGATACCGCCGATACGGGGAGATGTTCAACGCCCGCCAGCTTCTCGGTCTTGAAGCCAGTTGCCGGCTGATTGATCGGGAGCGGTCGGACCGCATCCATCACGCGCTCGCGACCAACCTCTCCGACCTATTGCGCTACCAGAATATGCTGTGCCGGTACGACAGCATGGCCCTGAAATCGTTGGATGTGTTTTCGGTCCATGGTTTTCCCGTGGGGCTGATCCAGTGCGAATCGAATCTGCTGGGCATCCTGCACGAAAAGACAGGGGTCAACGTGGGAAGCGGTGGATGGACGAACATCGTGGAAAAGTACGTCAAGGCCAAGGAATATTGCGAGCATCCCTTCGAATACCGCCATCAGGGCGGCAAAAAGATGTTGATCAAAATGCCCGGAGAAAGGATCGGGGATTTCCCCAACGGTGGCAAGTGGGCTTCAGCGCGCAAGGTCCAACTCTTCTGCGCCGACGCGTCCGTGGCGGATCTGCCGCCGGCCAGTCTTGACGCCGTGCTTACCGATCCGCCTTACTTCGGCAATGTCCAATACGCCGAATTGATGGATTTTTGCTATGTCTGGCTGCGGAAACTGATGAAAGACCGCAAGGAGGGCACGGTATTCCGCCCTATTTCCACGCGGAACACGGAGGAACTGACCGGGAACGCCAGCATGGGCAGGGATCTGGCCCATTTCACCGAAGGATTATCGTCCGTGCTCAAACGTCTGGCGAAGGCATTGAAGCCCGGCTCCCCGCTGGCCTTCACCTACCACCATAATGATCTGACGGCCTACGCCCCGGTCGCCGTCGCCCTCCTCGATTCAGGCCTGGTCTGTTCCGGTTCCATCCCGTGTCCGGCCGAAATGGGCGCGTCCATCCACATCAACGGGACCGGCTCATCCATCATTGACACCATCTTCGTCTGCCGCTCGACCGGCACAGTGCCAAGAAAATGGATCACCAGCGAGCCTGTCGAGGTTGCGCGCTTGATCCAAGAAGATGTTGAAAAATTGAAAGCGGCCGTGATCAAACCCACCGTCGGGGACATCCGCTGTATCTCGTACGGCCACATGATCCGCCTCGCCGTCTGGTTCCTGCGCAAGTCCTGGCGAAGTGACCGGCCCACTGTCGAACGCATCAGCCGGGTGACCGATTGGCTCGAAAAGAAACTCGGCGGAAGGGATGGTGTGTTGGCCGCCTTGGAGGGGACTTTAAAGCAGGCCCCGCGAAGCCAGCGCTGGGAGGTCCAGGAGGGGACCGAAAATTATGGGCAAGATGAAGCTCAAGTATCCTTTTGAGGCGACATTCGAATCTATCCGGAAAGATCCCGATCTCTACGTATCTGCCGTCTTCGCCTGCCTTGAATCCGAATTTCTTGTCATGCCCCGCGGACCCGGCTTCGTTGATTATGCCACGTTCGAAAGCGGCTATGAGGCCTTAAAACAGGCCACTCAAGGATTTCGGAATGTCACTTCAGAAAAGGTTCTTTCTGTCGTTCTCGTATCACCAATCGCCATGGTCGTTCTGCGGGCCATGCTCGGATTCACGCCGCCTGAATGGGCCTATGTCGCATCGCAACGGACCGGGGTTGAGGTCACCCAGGGCGCTGCCCGCAGTCTGGATCGGAAAGTCAGGATGAACCCTACGGCTCCGCTCAGGGCGGACGGCTTGACCGCCCAACGGCTGAAGGTGCTTCTGCAGGCGGCCTGTGAGCTTCTCAACGAAGGATCTCCCAAAGTCCATGACGATCGGCTACACCGGCTCGATAAGGCTGATACCATCAATGGGCTTAAGAGCCTTCAAAACATGGCGGGCATGGGCATGCCTTACGCCATGGTCCTCTACGAGCGTTTCCTGGGCCGGCCTTTTGCCGGGCATCGGGACTCCGTCAGCGAGATCGTGGGCGATAGCTTGGAGTCCGCCATAGAACAAGTCCTGCACGAAGCGGGCATCAGCTTCCGAAAAACGAAGCGGGCGGAGCGTATCGAGGGGTTCGACCAGACGCCCGACTTCATCATCCCCAGTGAGTTCAATCCGCAGGTGGTCATTGAGGCCAAACTGACCGAGGATGACGGCACTGCCCGAGACAAGGTCACCCGCATTCAGCACCTCGGCGAATTAAGCCAGGCAGGCGGCCGGGGCGGCCGCACGGCTTACGAGGTCATCGCCTGTATCGCCGGGAGGGGTTTCGGCGTCCGCCGGGAGGACATGAAGAAGATGCTCTTCGCCACCCGCGGAAAGGTCTTCACATTGAAGACGCTGGATCGGATGGTGGAGTGCAGCAGGCTCAGGGAATTCGCCGCAAGATAGCTGTACCCGATGAGGGCTTATATGGACTGCTTCTTAAGCGTGCGGTTCAGGCTCCCACCATCGCGCGTCACCCAATGGCACCATTAATTGTGTATTTTTCAAGGATTCCCGGAGTTCTGCAATTCTATCCGCTTCCTCAGGACTTCCGTCGCCTTTTGTTGTGAAAGCTTGAATCAGATAAGAAGAGTCATGCAGATAGAGTATTTTCAAGCCCGCCTTTGCCAAGTATCTCCTGATCTCCTCCGGCGTTGACCAGTGGCCTCGATGCAAGGGCCGGTCCTTTCTCCTGTAGATGTCAATCTCCCACTCGAATCTTTTGAACCCCCACTCGTCCATGAGGTTAAAGGTGTCGAAATAGAATACGCCGTAGGGCTTCAGCACCCGCTTGGTTTCCAGGAGGTACTCCCACATGTCCTCCTTGTCCAAGTGGAGGAGGACGATATGGGCGTAGATCGCATCAAAAGAGTTGTCGGGAAATATTTTCAGATTCGCGTTTTCAATGTGCGTCAATTTCGCGTTGTGGACATCTTTCATCCGCTCCCTGGCGATTCTCAGGAGGCCCTTTGAGATATCCACGCCTACCCACTCCGCGCAATGAGGCGCGAGATACTTGCCAACCCTGCCCACGCCGCATCCGATATCAAGCACCCGCGTCTTCTCTTGGATGTTCATCGCCTTTTGCATCCGCTCGGCTACCTCCTGTCCGCTTTTCGATATCTCCTCCTCATTCTTGGAGTTATCAATCATGGGGAGGGCGGAATCCCTTTTTCGGCCTATGATCTCCCACGCGCGACGGTAACTGTTGCCCCAAATGATTATAGAAATCGCCATTTTAAGCCGGTCGAATAATTTCATATGCATTCCTTTGGTCTAAATTTTCGGTCCTTCGCAACTGTTGTTTTTGGCGGCCACCAAGAAATAAATCTTGGACCCGACCGGCATTGATACAGTCAGCCCCGTCACTCCGCTGGTTGATGTGCCGACAACCGTATTGAAAGGCCCGGATGGGGACGCATCCCTATACACGGTATAGGAGGTGGCCCCAGCAATATTCTGCCAATGAAACACAAGATTTGATCCGCTTTTGGAGAGCAGGAGTGTATCTCCGACACGCGTCGGCGTCGCGTAAATGGTTAAATTAAGGGCCGGGGATTCTTTAAAACATCCTTGTATGTTTGAGACCTGAACTGTGTATGCACCGCTCTGGGTTGCGGTGTAGGTTTGCTGTGTCGCTCCCGAAATAATGGAACCATTCCTTTTCCACTGATAGCTCTGAAAAAACTGCGTGGACAAAAGAGATGAATCACAGGAGGGATTTGTGCCGTTGATCGTCGGAGTCGGGGGATTCAAGAAGCACTTCGCAAACTGGGCAGCATTGTTCCATGAGCCTACCATCACATACCAAATGAATTTCTTGTAAGAACCCGGCGGGATCGTCTGATTGGCCGCCATGATGTGAGTGGATTGATTCTGGTTGATATCATCGGCCGCTTGGCCAATGAATAATTTAGAGTTGAACGTGTCCCAATAAGTTTGCGGAGCGGTGTAAATGGAGATGCCGTGTGTCAGAGGCCCATCCTGATACATACCCCCAACAATATAAGCCGTGGTGGCGGCATCGCATTTATTCGTTTGGGTGCATGCCGGGTCCAATGTGTAGTTGACGAATGAATAGGGCGCGTAGCAAGCCAGGTCGAACCCCCATATATAATTCTCACTACCCTGCGTTAACGAATCGCTTATGTTGGTTATGGATTGATCTATCTTTAAATAATATTGCGGCGTTCCTAAGGGATTAGGGACGAAAGTTACGATGCTTTGAATGGCGTAGGGCGTAAAATATCCGGCGGGACTGAGGTCCATAAGGCCGCCGAATACGCCATAGGCGGGACATAAACCTGTGTTGTTTCGGCTGAAATCGAGTGTGGCGGTGTCTATCCTGGCAAGGGGCGTTGAGTTGCACGAGGCTCCGAGGACGGCGGCGCCGTTGTACCAGTCCCCCGCCTGGGTAGGGTTGTAATCCAGACTGCAATCTGGGTTAGTGCAATGATGCACCGCCAATTGAAGGAGTCCGCCGGATTTTGTGCCCCATACGTATTCTTGGCCGAGGTACTTCAACGAGACGATTGAGCCTCCCCACGTCATGTCAAATAGCACTTCCTGCTCACCTGCGGGATCAACAATCTTCAGGGCTTGATGGTTTACCCTGTAGTTGCATAAAACTGCTCTAAAAACAGTATACATATAATATTGA
>CAZRVT010000035.1:0-27518 GCA_964603505.1 uncultured Holophagales bacterium
TTTGAACCCGGTGGTTCCCCGTGTCGCAGACGTAGACGTTGCCGGGATTGTCCACCCAGACGCGCTTGGGATTCCAAAACCGGCCTTGGTCGTGGCCCATAGGCTGCCAGAGCGTGATGAAATTTCCGTTGAGATCGAAAATCTGGATGCGGTTGTTGCCATCTAAACAATAAATCTTATCCTGAAATATTTTTGCAGATTTCACACTGTGGAATTGGCCAGGGGAACTTCCCTGTGTGCCCCACTGCGAAATAAAATCAAAGGAAGCGGAGAACTTTTGAATTCTATAAACAACGGAATCTGTAACGTACAGGCTTCCTTGGGCATCAATTTCGATGTCATTTGGATAATCAAGTTGCCCCGGATTTTGCCCATACACACCGAAGCTCCCGATGAGGTTACCTTGCGGATCGAATTTTTTTATCTGGTAATAATTTACAGCGACATAAATATTGCCCTGCTCGTCCAGTCCCAGCCCCGCCGAACTTGTTGATGCCCACAATGATAAAAGGATGTTGCCTTGAGGGTCGAATTTGATGACCGTGGGATTGAGGGGAGCAGGCAGGCCGTCGTTGGCGTGGGGATCGCAAAAGTAAAGATTCCCCTGGGTGTCGGTTTCCAGGTCGCCGGTGAGGTGAAAGCCATAGAACTTCTTGACGATATTCCCTTGGGGATCTGTTTTGACCAGGGCGCTTTCCTGGGCATCGCCCAGATACATATTGCCCGAGGGGTCCACCGCCAGAGCATTGATATGGCGAGGCATGAACTCTCCGTAGATAGAAACCATGAAGCGATACTGCCGCAAAAAGACCCCATCCGGAGAAAAGACGGACACGCGGTTGCGGCTGTGGGCCACATACAGATTGCCGCCTGGACCAATGTCCATCGCCTCAGGAGAGGCGAAGTACCACGGCTGGGGCAAGACGGGGAAGTGCTCCGTATAGGTGTAGTCGCGGGCGTGAAGGGTGTAGCCCAAAAGAAGAAAAGCCAAAAGGCACTTTTTCATGGGAACCTCCTCAAGGCAATTGGGGCCAGTGGTTCAGGCCGTAATCGTAGGGCTGACCCCAGCCCTGATAGTAATAGTGGTAGCAATCTATGTTCGATTGCATGGCACCGAGCGTATCGGCGCAGGCGTTATAGTCCGGAGGTGTGGAACAAGTCATGGGACCACAGAGGGGCGCGGGGCGTTCCATGCCCGCCGAGCTGAAGCCGTAAGTCTCCTGATCGTATCGGGAACAGTAAGCGGAAACCAGGATATATCGCGCCCCCTCCTCGGGAAGGAATGTAACGGAAGGGCTGGTGATGGGCAAGGCGATTGTCCCCAGGCAGGCGGTGTCGTCGCAGCATTCATACCACGGCGGGTCGGCAGGATTGAAAGCGAGATGACTAACCCGCCAGGTGCAACAGTTGCCGGCGGCGTCCTTCCAGGGACACTTGCGGTAATGATCGTACTTCACTACTTCGGGGCAGGGTGTCCCGCCGGGGTAGCCGTCGGGATTGAAAGGATAGCCGAAGGGCTGGAAACCGCCGCCCGGCCCATACCGCCCGAGTGTCCCTTCCAGGATTTCGTACCCCGCAACGCCCGAAAGGGTGTTCCAGGTAACAGACAGTTTTCCCCCTGGAGCCTTGGACACCTTCACCTGTTGCACTTCTTGGAGGGAGGGAAGGGAGGTCAGTTCGACGGTGGCGGGCAGGATCCCGCCAGACTCGTGGTCGCAACCTTGAGGGCTGCAATCGTGCTTGGTGTGGGCGAAAAAGGCGATCAGCTTCTTGGGAGCGCCCGTGGAGGCGTCGTAGTAGTCGTAGAAGCCGGGCCCGTAGGGCGGCTGATAGAGGCCCACGTTGTTGCCCCCGGCTTCGCAGGTGGTGTAGGCGGCCGGAGTATAGCAGTTGTTCAACTCCCGCTCCTCCGACCAGCGGAAGGGGGGGCGGATGTCCCGCGTAAACCGGATGGCGATCCGGTCCGTGCCGAAGCTGGGGCCCGAGTCGTATGTGACGACCGACCCATAGAAGTTCCCCCAACGGTCCTTGAGGGTGATCCAGTCGAAGGGGACGGCCAGGCCGGGGATGAATTCGTTGAACAGGCCGCTTCGGAAGCTCTGCTCGATTTCCAAGGGGATGCACCCGGCGAAATCGCTGGTCACGATGAGGGGATCGCAGATGTTTGGCTCGCATTTTGTGAGGTTTTCCCACCGTCCCGTACCGGGACAATAGGGGCCATCGCCCGTGGGATCGTCGTCCCGGAAAACCTGGATCGGTTTCGTTAAATCACGGCCGATGCAAGAGGAGAGGCTGAAGGGAATCCGGGCCACAATGTTATGAATCCCAGCGCCGGACGGCATGTACCCGGAGACGACGTACAAATAGCCGTCGCCGTAATGGCCGTAGACATCCTGCTTGGCCGGATCGCTGTAGAACAGGGCGTAGTGATGAAAGACTTCGTTGCTTTTGCTGTTGGGGGAGACGGGATCGGATTGGAAGCATTCCCTGTACAGGATGGGCCGGGCATTGGTGGAGACATCGGTCAGATACAGGCTGGACTTCAAGCAGTCTGAAAAATCGGGATTTTTCTTCTCGTACTGCCACATGATCCCGTCAACGCTGACGGCCCAGACAAAATAGTGCCGATCGTCCCGAACTTCGCCTTGTGTTTGTTCGAGAAAAGGGTCTCCGAGGTCCCCTATCTTCACCAGGGCGAAATAATGATTGCCCCCCGCATCGGCCTGAGCGGAATAGAAGACGGCCATCCGCTGGCCCATCCAACCGACGTAATTCCAATTATAGGTAGGCACGGCCTCTACGTGAAGCCTGGGCTCCATGTGAGTGTAAACCGGAGCCAGGCAGCGCAGCCCCGGCCTGCGGCAGTTGGGGACCAGATCGTACTTCCCATCGGCGTTCCGGGCGATCATCCAACACGCATCCCCGACGTCCAATGCGCTGAGTTTATGATCCCCGTAGCCGTAGATGAACCACTTGCCGGAGGGACCGGGGACAACGGAGACATTGGAGATGATTTGATCGCAGAAGTCCGTGAACCCGTCCCAGCCACCCCGCAGGTGGATGACATCATTGACGGTTTGGTTGCCGGTGTCGTAGTTGACCCAGGACGGGTAGATGGCCGTGGTGTTTGCCTGATTAAAAGGCGTGGCCTGGGCAAAGAGAAAGGATGAGCAGACAACGAAGACAATCCCTATCTTTACCATTGGTTCCATCATACACTAATACGAGCCCAAAATCAGAAACACCGCCAAGGCCTCCGGGAAGACCCGGCGGAAGCCCTGAAGCACCCTCCGGAGCCCCCCGGAACACCCCCGACGCCCTCCCAGGTTATCCCCACCCATAAGTCCGTTCACGCTCTCCCCTCCCCCCCGTTCCAATGATATAATTCCCGCGGCCGGGCACTGATCGGCTCCCTGAACCCCGCCAGGTCCGGAAGGAAGCAACGGCAGGGGATGTCCGGTCAGGTGCTCGGTCATTCTGCCTTCGGCAGAACGCTGAACGCACGGCATTTTCTTTCAAGGTATAATTGAAGTTCTTATGACCTACCAGGTCCTCGCCCGACGCCTGCGCCCCAAGGATTTCGCCTCCCTGCTGAACCAGGAGGAGGCGAAAAACACGCTCGCCAACGCCCTCAAGAACGGTCGGGTGGCCCACGCCTACCTCTTCCACGGCCCCCGGGGGACGGGCAAGACCACGGTGGCGCGCATCTTCGCCAAGTGCCTCAATTGCCACGGCGGCATCACGGATCAGCCCTGCCACACCTGCCTCTCCTGCCAGGAGATCGCGGGCGGAACGGCCATCGACGTTCACGAGATCGACGGGGCCACCTACACCAAGGCGGAGGACATGCGCGAGATCATGGGGATGGTGGTCCTCCCCCCCGCGCGCGACCGGTTCAAGATCTACATCATCGACGAGGTCCAGATGCTCTCCAACCATGCCTTCAACGCCCTGTTGAAGACGCTGGAGGAGCCCCCGCCCCACGCGGTGTTCGTCTTCGCCACCACCGAGAAACACAAGATCCCCGCCACCATTCTCTCCCGATGCCAGGTCTTCGGCTTCCACCTCCTGTCGGTGGAGATGCTCAAGGGCTATCTCGCCACCGTGCTGAAGGGGGAGGGGATCAAGGCCTCGGATGCCGTCCTCCACCGGCTCGCGCGCGCCGGCGGCGGTTCGGTGCGCGACACCCTCTCGCTCCTCGACCAGGTGATCAACCTCTGCGGGAAGGAGCTGGACGAGTCGGTGGTCGTGGGGATGCTGGGGGAGACGCGGGTGGAGGATTTCGCCCGCCTCCTCCTGATGGTCTCCCGTCAGGAGAGCGCCGAGATCGCCCGCACCCTGAGGCAGGTGCGCGAACGCGGGGAAGACCTCCAGCAGTTCTTCCACGCCTTCGTGGGGTTCCTGCGCGCCGTCCTCTCGATCCACCTCCAGCTGGAGGTGGAGGCCTACACGGAGGCGGAGCGCGAGGAGGTGCGGCGGTGCGCGAAGGCCCTCTCGTATGAGGAGGGCCTGCGGGCCTACAATCTCTGCATCGAGAACCTCCCCCTCGTCCAGCGCACCGAGTATCCCCACCTGGCCGTGGAGCTGCTCTTCCTCAAGCTGGCGGAGCTGCCCAAGCTGGCCCGGCTGGAGGAGCTCATCGCCGGCGGCGATGTTCGGCGCGTCCCCGTGGGGGTCCCTCCCGCGCCGGCCGCCCCCCCCGCCCAGGCGGAACGCAAGAAGACCCGCAAGGCCCAGCTCATCGAGATGCTGGAGGCGGAGAGGGCCTTCCTGGCCGGCTACCTGCAAGAGGCCAATTTCAAGGAGGGCGAGGAGACCGTGGAATTCCTCTTTCCCCCCAAGTTCCGGCGGGCCTACGACCGGTGCGCCGAGAAGGAGAACCTGGCCTGCATCACCGCCGCGGCGCGGGAGATCTGGGGCCCCGGCGTGAAGGTGACGCTGGCGATGGATGAGGCGGTCCAGCAGGCCCTCGACGCGCGCATCCAGAAAGACCCGGTCATCCAGGCCCTCATCCGGGGGGCCCAGGCGACCGTGGAGGAGGTGGAGTACCTCTCCGACCAGGAGGACAGCGATGAACATTAAAAAGCTGATGAAGCAGGCCCAGCAAATGCAGGAGGAGATGCAGCAGCGACTCAAGGCGGTGGAGGTGGAGGGGAGCGCCGGCGGGGGGGTGGTGAAAGCCGCCGTCAACGGGCACAAAGAGCTCCTCCGAATCTCGCTCGACGCCGAGATCCTGAAGCCGGAAGACCGGGAGATGGTGGAGGACCTGGTCCTGGCCGCCGTCAAGGATGCCCAGGAGAAGGCCGACGCCCAGGTGCAGGGGATGCTCGGCGCGCTGACGGGGAGCATGGGCCTTTAAGTATGGGACCCCTCGACGCCCTCATCGAGGCGTTCCGCGCCCTCCCCGGGGTGGGGCGCAAGACGGCCACCCGATACGCCTTCCACGTCCTGCGGGCCGAGCCGGAGGCGGTCCGGGCCCTGGCGGACGCCCTCGTGGCGGTGAAGGAGGGCCTCCGGCCCTGTTCCCAGTGTCGCTGCTATGCCGACACCGACCCCTGCGCCATCTGTGCCGACCCCCGGCGCGACCCCGCCCAGTTGTGCGTCGTGGAGGACACCCGCGACGTCCTCCTCCTCGATCGCCTCGGCGGGTTTAGGGGGCTCTATCACGTTCTGGGGGGACTGCTCGCCCCGCTGAAGGGGGTGCGTCCGGAGCACCTGGCGGTCGAGGGGCTCCTCAAACGGCTGGAGGGCGGCGGGGTGGCGGAGGTGATCCTGGCCCTCTCCCCCACCGTGGAGGGGCTCACCACCGCCCGGTTTCTGGAGAATCTGCTCCGCGGGAAGGGGGTCAAGGTTTCCGAGCTGGCCCGGGGGCTCGCCATCGGGACCGACCTCGAATACGCCGACGAGGCCACGCTGGCTCTGGCCCTCGAGGGGCGCACCACCATCCAAAGCTAAGGCCGGCGGATCCAAGGTTATAGCGAAGGTTCCGCTCTGCGCCTCCGGGGCCGACCCCACCCTCTGGGGCGGAACCGATGGTTGCAATTGGTCGCCGGATATGGTAAAACTTTAGTTCGGAAAGGGGGAAAGTGCATGCCCGGCTACGATCTCATCATGTATGATGAGGAATTTCAGCGCATCAAGGAGATCCTCTCCCGCCTGCGCATGGAGACGAACGCCAAGGTCGCCTTTCTCGTGGACAAGAACGGGCAGCAGATCGCCGCCCAGGGCGATCTCGAAGGGCTGGACACCACCTCCCTGGCTTCCCTCACCGCCGGCAACGTGGCCGCCACCGACGGGCTGGCGCGCCTCATCGGCGAGAAGGAATTCTCGGTCCTGTTCCACGAAGGGGAGCGGGACAACATCCACATCTCCATCGTCGGGCAGCGGGTCATCCTCGTCGTCATCTTCGACGAGCGCTCCTCGCTCGGGCTCGTCCGGCTCCGGGTCAAGAAGGCCAGCCAGGAGCTGGAGCGGGTCTTCGAGGACATCCTGAAGAAGGTCGAGAAGGAAAAGGAGACCATGACGGCCGGCTTCGAGTCCCCCTTCGCCGAGATCACCGACGAGGACATCGACGCCCTCTTCTCCGAATGACGTTCATTAACTATTCCGCCCGGGAGATCAACATCAAGCTGGTCTATTACGGACCCGGCCTGGGGGGGAAGACCACCAACCTGCAGTGGATCTACAACAAGACCGACCCGGACACGAAGGGGAAGATGATCTCGCTGGCCACCGAGACCGACCGGACCCTCTTCTTCGACTTCCTCCCCCTCGATCTGGGCACGGTGCGCGGATTCAAGACCCGGTTCCACCTCTACACCGTCCCCGGCCAGGTGTTCTACGACGCCTCGCGCAAGCTCATCCTCAAGGGGGCCGACGGCGTCGTTTTCGTCGCCGACAGCCAGGAGGCGCGCATGGAGGCCAACATCGAGGCCCTCAAGAACCTCGAGAAGAACCTCCGCGACCAGGGCTACGACCTGCGCACCATGCCCTACGCCCTCCAGTTCAACAAGCGGGACCTCCCCTCCGCCGTCTCCGTGGACGAGATGTACCGGCTCCTCAACTATAAGGACGAACCCACCTTCGAGGGAATCGCCACCAAAGGCGTCGGCGTCTTCGAGACCCTCAAGGCCATCGCCAAGCTCGTCCTGATGGAGCTCAAGAAGAAATAGCCCCCACACCACCGCAGGGCAAAGGGCGGTGAGCGTAGCGCGCAAGGGCGCAACAGCGTAGAGGCTTAGCCCACAGCCAGGAGGCGGTGGCCGGTCGCCGGTGAGGGCGCATCGCGATGCGCCCGGTAACGGTTTTGTAGCTTTAGCTGGTTCAGTCCTGCTGAGGCCGGTCTTCGGTGGTCCATGCCGCCGTCAAAGAATTGACAACTTTTCAAGATTTTGACAACGGGAGGCTACGACCCGCGAGCTCTTGCCGCCGGTTCCCGACAATGAACTTCGCGCTTGCTGGTCTCCAACCCGCTGGCATCGTTGGAGTTGGCGAACCACCCGGGCACGCCTCTCCATGGAACGGCCCGGCGGCGACCCGCCGCCGAAGCCCATGGCATTTTCTTTGCAAATATGCCGGCATGACCAAGCGGAGCGCCATCATCCATCCCTTCATTCCTTGGCGGTCCATCCTTCTTTCCCTTGTGCTGCTGGCAGCCGCCCCCCCGGGCCGGGCCTGGGCGCCGCCGCCTCCCGTTCAGCCGGTGGGGGGCCTCTGCGACTTGGGCGTCCACCCTGCCGCCACCCTCCTCGTTCCCTACTTCGAGGTGGACCCCGGCGGGGGGCTCGACACCGTGCTCACCGTCACCAACAGCGCCGACCGCCCCGTGGTGGCCCGCGTGGTGCTATGGAACGTGGACGGCTGGGCCGTGGGCGGGTTCAACCTCTGGCTGTGGAAGTACGACCAGGCCGAGTTCTCCCTCCGGTGGCTCCTCGATGCGGGTCATTTCCCCAACAACGGGTGCCCCACGGACGCCACCCGCTTCCGGGTGGACTACGTGGATTGCGACGGCGACGGCCGGTATATGGAGAACGCCTGGACCGCCGGCGACGGCCTCCTCTCCTCCACGGGATCGAATTGGGACATCGCCTGTTATCAGCCCCTTTCGCCCGAAGTGCTGGCCGATTGGCAGTGCAAGCTCTCCATCGGATCGTACGACGGGTGGAGCACGAACTACCGCGGTTATGTCACGGTGGACGCGACCCTCACCTGCTCCGGGGGCCTGCCCGACCATGGGATGCTTTACTTCACAACGAACTATCTTGACACCGACGGCGACGGGGTTCCCGACCACGGCCTGCTGGAGAACAGCAATGTCCTGATGGGGGACATCCTCTACCTGGACCGGGCCCAGGATCGGGGCGACGCCGTTGCGGCCGTCCACATCGAGGCGTGGGGGGAGGGGAACGCGCTGGCGGGCCACGCCTGGGGGATGACCCCGGCGCGGCTGGAGGAAGCGGGGATCAGCACCTTTTGGTACAAGTACGAATCGGGCTTCTCGTGGCCCAATGATGGCCGCGAACCCATGCCGCTGTGGTGGGCGTTTCGGCATATTGAGACCGAATCGTTCCAAGGGGAGACCTGGATCGATGTGTGGCGATCCCACCATTACATCTTTGAGCGCTGGTATGTCCCGGACGGGCCCTGCGCGTGGGGCGGGGAGATGGGATCGGCCTACACCACGATCTACAACCCATTCGACGGCACGCTGGGCCTGCCCCGTCCCTCATTGATAGCGTTCGATGAAGAGGGGCACACCGTTCAGTACGGTGGCGCCCCCTGCCCGCCGCCCCCCTTCCCCGCCTTTGATGAGCTTTACCTGAACGCCCAGCGTCTGCGGGTCACCTCGGAGGAATTTCCCCTGATCGACGAGTCGGGCTGGATCGCCATCGCCTTCGACACCGACCAGTATTACACCGGAGAGGGGTACAACCAATCATTCAGCCAATCTTGGGTCGAAGTCCGTTACGGCGCCCTCGTCGGCGCCACCGCCCGGCAGCAGGCCCTACCGTATCTGAATGGCTGTGTGCTGGAAGTGGACCCGGGGACGCGGATGCTTCAGCCGGCCCCCACCCATTGAGGAGCGATGCCATGAGACGACTGTTTGTTCTGTGGCTTCTCGCCGCAGCGGTCCTTGGGGCCCAGACGCCGCCCGACGCTCCGACCCATTTCATCGGCTCCCCATGCGCCGCCGGAGCCAACGCCGCCGCCTCGCTCCTCATCCCGTACTTCGAGGTGGACTCGCAGGATGAGGCGGGGATGGACACGCTGGTGGGGATCGTCAACATCGACGACGACCCCATCGTGGCCCATGTCACCGTGTGGAACGTGGACGCCTGGGCGGTCTTCACCTTCAACATCGTTCTGTCGGGCTACGATGTGTGCACCTTCTCCATGCGGCAACTCCTCGTCTACGGCAACTTCCCCAATAACGGATGCGCCACCGACGCCTCCCGCTTCACGACCCGCTACATCGACTGCAACGGCGACGGCCAATACTTCGACGACGCCTGGACGGTCAACGACGGCCTGATCTCCCTGGCCGGCTCCGCCTGGGATGTCGCGTGCTACGCCGATGCCGGCGCCGCGACGACGGCCGACTGGCAGTGCAAACTCTCCATCGGCTCCTACGACGGCTGGAACGCCAACTTCGTCGGCTATCTTACGATCGACGCCTCCATTGCCTGCACCGGCGGCCGGGCCGACTACGACTTCTGGCCGTGGTTCGCGGTCAACTACCTCGACACGAACGCCGACGGTCTGGGCGACCACGGGGCGCTGGAAAACGGCAACATTCTGATGGGCGACATTTTCTATATCGACCAGACGGCGGGGGAGTTGGACGGCATCCCGGCCGTCCACCTGGAAGCCCTCGGCGAAGCCAACGTCCTGCCCGGCCACACCTGGGGATTCCAGCCCGAGGACATGGAACGGTGGGGCGTCAACACCTTTTGGTACAAGTACGAGCACCACGCCGGCCTCCCGCCGAACGATCTGCGGGAGGCGCTGCCGGTGCGGTGGGCGTTTCGCTTTTCAAATCCAGACCTGCAACATCCCGACTTGGAAACCTGGGTTGATATTTGGCGTTCCGGGAGTGTTCAGTTTGAACACCATTGGGTCGCGGGCGGACCATGCGCCTGGGGTTCGCCGGCTGGAGCAGTTTATACAATGCTTTATAACCCTTTCACCTCAGAACTTGGCATGCCATTGCCATGGTACATTCCAAGGGATGATGAGGGAAATGAGACGATCTCTTCCGGCCCGCCACCGCCATGGCCAGCGTGGATGGCATATCTTGCCTCACAAAGATTGAAAGTTGACGTTGAAAATGAATGGGGCTTGGGTGCTTGGGATGGGTGGATTGACATCAAGTTCGATGTTGAACAGGATTATATGAAGCCCGGCTACGGCTCCACCTTCGACCAATCGTGGGTGACGCTCCGCTACAAGGCCCTCGGCAAATACACCGTTAGCGCAACCGCCACGGTCACGATGGGGGGCTGCGCCCTAAAGGTGGACGACGCCACGGGGCAATTGCATCCGGCGCCGACGCAATAGAAGCGCGCAAGGGCGCATTGGCGTAATCGCGTAACCGGCCGCCGGTCGGGGGGCATCGAGGTGCGCCCGGCATGTGCGGCATCGGGATCGGCTTTGGCTATCTATAAGGCAAAAAAATCAGCCTGACCTCAAGCTGACGGGGGGTGCAATGGGGGGAGATCCGCAACCCGGGAGGAAACGGGACGGGCCCGAAGGGCCGATCCCGCTCCTCCACAAGGGGCCGCGGTGGAGCGGGCAAAGCTACTTCTTCTTGGCGACCTTCTTTTTCGGGGCCGCTTTCTTCTTCGGGGCCGCTTTCTTCACGACCTTCTTCTTTGGGGCGGCCTTCTTCACGACCTTCTTCTTGGCAACGGGCATGGGGTCTCTCCTTTCTTGCCTACGTCGTTTTTTCGGGAGGGGCGGGGTCATCGCGCTTTCGACCTTCCGCCCCTTCCGTATGGCGTAATGCGATTTGCCATGACTTCATGGTAGAAGATTTTTTAATTTTGTCAAGAGTGAGTTTTATTTCGCGGCGATGTCGTGCGGCGGGATTCCGCACGATGCGGAATGGCGACGAAAGAAAAGACGCCGGTGAAAAAGAAAAAACCGGACGGTGGGGGAGGGGAGCGAACGCGCGCGTCACGCCGCCCGCGGCGCGGCGAAGAGCGACTGGTGCGCGCGGAAGCGGAAGCTCATCTGCACGAGCACCACGCCGAGGGCGGCGAGCGTGGCGAGCCAGCCCGCGGCCGTGCCCGCATAGGGGACGAGGCGCAGGAGCGTCACGGCGAGCCATCCCGCGAAGAGGCACGGCACCGGGCCCCACCGCCGCGCGAGGAAGGCGCCGACGGTCCAGAAGAGGACGACCATGCCGTAGGCCTTGGCGAGGAAGAAGAACGCGAGGAGGGAGAGGAGGAGGGGATAGCCGACCACGAGCTGGAGCATGAAGAAGAAGAGCGTGAAGAGCAGGAAGAAGATGACCAGGGCGGCGAGCCCCACCGAGGCGCACAAAAGCGGCCGGTCGCGCAGCACCACCTGCCCCGTGGCCATCGGCGCCGGGAGGAACGCCGAGAGGATGAAGGCAAGGAAGAGCCAGAAGAGGGCGAGGGTGATCTGCGAGGGGAGGCGCCGGCCCTCCATCCCCATGGGGGCGATCAGGGTCTCGGTGCCGGTGACGGCGGCTCCCTTTTCCTTGCGCAGGGTCCCAAACAGGACGAACAGGTCCCGCACGCGGGCGCCGGCCTTGAGTGTGCAGGTGCCGCCGACGATATACACGCGGCCGTCCACCGTCCCGTCCACCGTCAGCGCGCCGAACAGCACGGTGACGTCGCGGCGCACCGCCCCGTCCACCTCGAGCGGGGCGAAGACGGTGACGGCGCTCTCCTGCCCCCATGCCGCCGGGACGACCCACAGGAGGACCAGGAGGGCGAGGAGCGGCTTCATGCCTTCTGCAGGAGGCGGCGCAGTCCCCATCCCGCCGCGGCGAGCCCGGCGAGGGCCGCGAGGACGGAACCCCACCCCGTCTGCCGGAAGAGGGCGCGGCTGAACGGCGTGAGCACGCCGAGCGAGGCGGGGAGGCCGGCCCAGGGACCGGGGTCGAGGAGGCCGTGGAGGGAGAGGAAGACGCCGAGGACGGCCGCGCCCGCCGCGCCCAGGAGGACGCGGTCGCGGCGGCGCGGCACGACGGGGGCAACGAATGGGGCCGCGAGGCGGAACGCCTCGGAGGGCGCGGCGAGCGCCTCCAGGGAGCGGCGCAGGAGGGCGAGATCGCGGCCGCACGCGGGGCAGGCGGCGAAGTGGGCGAGGGCCTCCGGCGCCACGGCCGCCGCGCCGTCGGCGTGGTCCAGCAGGGCGTCCTGCCACCGTTCACAGGGGGGCATGGGTTCGCTCCAGCATCTCGCCGAGCATCCGGCGGGCCTTGAAAATGCGGTTCTTCACCGTCCCCAGGGGGAGTTCCAGGAGGGCGGCGATTTCGTCGTAGGAGAGCTCGAGGTCGTGACGCAGGGTGAGGATGTGGGCGTACTCCTCGGGCAAGGCCCTCAGACCCGCCCACAGCCGGCGGTCGCGTTCCTCGCGCAGGACGCTGCCGAGGGGGGTGGAGGGGTCGCGCATCAGGTCGGGGTTGAGCCCGACCGCGATGGCGTGCCGCTTGCGCAGAAAATCGATGCTGAGGTTCATGGCGATCCGGTAGAGCCAGGTGGAGAACTGACGGGTCTGGTCGAAGGACTCCAGCGCCACGAAGGCGCGGAGAAACACCTCCTGCGCCAGCTCCCGGGCGTCGTCCAGGTTCCCGGTTCGGTGGGCCAAAAAGCGGACGATTCGGGTCTGGTAGCGTCCCACGAGGAGGCCGAAGATCTCCGGGTCCCGCCGGAGGGCTTCCTGCACGAGCAGGGCGTCGGGCTTCTCTTCACATGGCATTGTACGGCGCCGGGGTTGCAAAGTTTAGGCGCCCCATAGTATAACTCTTCCAGTGCCTTTCGAGCTCGTCCTCATCGCGGTCTGCTTCGCGTTCTCCTTCTGCTTCTCCGCCTCGGAGACCGCCCTGACGGCCCTCCTCCCAACGGCCATCGAGCGCCTCATCGCCCAGGACCGCCGCCGGGGCCTGGTCCTGTGGCGGGACCACCCCATCCGCCTCCTCATCACGATCCTCATCGGCAACAACATCGTCAACATGGCCGCGGCCTCCCTGGCCACGCTGTTGGCCGAGGAGCGGTTCCGCCACCTGGGGGTGGCGGCGGTCGTGGGCGTCCTCACCCTCGCCCTCATCCTGATCGGAGAGATCATCCCCAAGTCCCTGGCCAAGAAATACACCGTCTCAATGGCGCCCTGGGCGGTGGCCTTCCTCCGGATCTTCTACTACCCGCTGTTTCCCGCGACGCTCCTCCTGCAGCGGCTCATCCAGCTCTTTGCCGTCGGATCGGAGCAGGGTTTCGAAGAGCGCGACCTCATCTACGCCATCCACCTCTCCACCCGCAAGGGGATCGTTCCGGGGGACCGGGCCCGCATGATGCTCTCGATCGTCCAGATGGAGAACCTGCGCGCGCGCGAGATCATGGTCCCCCGCACCAAGGCGCTCTACCGCAGCGTCGACACCCCGCGCGAGGAGCTGGCCCGGGCGTTTCAGGAGAGCGGGTTCTCCCGCATGCCGGTCTATCGCGGGCGGGAGGACGACATCGTGGGCGTCCTCCACGCCAAGGACCTGCTGCGGTTCGCCACCCCCGTTCCCGCCTTGCTCAAGGCCCCGTACTTCATCCACGAGGGGAAGAAGGTGCCCCAACTGCTGAAGGACATGCAGCGGCTCCACCAGCACCTGGCGGTGGTGGTGGACGAGTTCGGCGCCTTTGCCGGGATCGTGACGCTGGAGAATATCCTCGAGGAGATTGTGGGGGAGATCCAGGACGAGTTCGACAACGAAAGCCCCGGCGTCCGGCGGATCGGGGAGGACGAGGCGATCCTGGCGGGGGACACGGCCCTGGCGGTCGTCGGGCGGGTGCTGGAGGCCCCTCTGGAGGCGACGGCCGACTACGAGACCATCGGGGGGTTCTTGACGGACCGCCTGGGCCGCGTGGGGCGGAACGGGGATGCCGTGGAGGCCGAGGGGTGGACCTTCGAGGTGCTGGAGGCCGACCGCCGGCAGATCATCCGCGTGCGGGCCCGTCGGCGCCCCCCAGGGCCCGGCACGCCGCCATGAAGCGGGCGCGAAGCTCCGGATCGCCGATGGCCTCCGCCGCCCGGACCGCTTCCGCGGGTGGGGGCAGGGGGGGTGGGGGCGGAGGAGGGGCCTGGGGGAGTGACGGGCCGGAAACGGGGCCGGTCTCCCACCGCACGGTCCTCACCACCTCCGGGCCCAGGAACGCCTGCAGGCGCTTCAGCAGCTCCGCCCGCTCCTTCCGGGCCGCCGCGGCGGCGGATGCGTCCCGGACCGCCAGGGTCAGCACCCCTTCGCGGCTGAGGCCGCGGGGCTCCGCCGCCCCCGGCGGCAGGGCGCCGGCGAGCGACCGCCACATCCGGTGCACCCAGGCCAACGCGCACTGCCGGGGGTTGGCCGGGATAGGGACGGGGACGAGGCATTCGCGGAGAGGGCGCCAGGACATGGAGGGGTAGTGTAGCCGATGCCGTTCCTCGAAATCAACGGCCTCCGCAAGCGGTACGGGAGGGTGGACGCTCTCGATGGTCTGACCCTGGCGGCCGAAGGGGGGGTCTACGGCCTCATCGGCCCCAACGGGGCCGGGAAGACCACCGCCCTCTCCATCGTCATGGGAATCCTCCGGGCCGACGGGGGAACCGTCCGGGTGGGCGGCCTCGACCCCGGCCGGGACGCGGTGGCGGTGAAGCGGATCACCGGATATCTCCCCGAGGAGCCCTTCTTCTACGACTATCTCACCGGGGCCGAGACGCTGAACCTGGCCGCCGCGGCGCACCGCGTCCGGTGGCGCGACGACCCCTTCCTGGGCGAGTGGACGGAGGCGCTGGAGATGAAGGGGCACCTGGACCAGCTGGTCGGCCACTACTCCCACGGGATGCGGCAGAAGCTCGGCCTGCTCCTCTCCATCCTCCACCATCCCCCCCTCCTGCTGTGGGACGAGCCCTATGTGGGGCTCGACTTTCCGAGCCAGGAGCGGGTGCGGGACCTGATGCGGGCCCTTACGGCGCGGGGGTGCACGCTGGTCCTCTCCACCCATGTCCTCCCTCTGGTCGAGACCATGGCCGACCGCGTGGGATTCATCCTTGGCGGACGGCTCCGCTGGGAGGGTGACAACCCCGGGGAGCTGGCCCCGTTCTTCCGCGAGGGGTCCGATGATCCCCCTGTCCCTGCTCTTCCTTAAAAACCAGGCCCGCGAACGGCCCTTCCTCTTCGCCACGCGCGCTCTGGCCGGCGCGGCGTTTGCCGCGGGATCCGCGGCGCTGGCCGCCTGGTTCGGGGCCCGGCTCGGCACGGGGACGGAGGCGCTCCGGGCGGCGGCCCCCGCCCTCTTCGCCCGCGGCTACACCCTCCTGCTCCATACCCTCCTGACGGCCCTCCTCCCCTTGATGACCATCAGCCAGGCCGTGACGGCCCTGGCGTGCCTCTTCAAGAACGCCGATGCCCGCTTCCTTCTGATCCTGCCCCTCACCCCCGACCGCCTCTTTGCCGCCCGCGGCCTGCGGATCTACGCCACCGCCACGGGCTATTTCTACCTGATGCTGGTCCCGTTCCTGTGGGGGTTGGGGGGCGCCGGCTACGCCCTCCGCGCCCTCGTCCCGCTGACGCTGTTTCTGGCCGTCACCTTCGGCGCGGGGGTCCTCTTCATTCTGGCCCTGGCGGCCTGCTTCCGCGTCGCGACGCTCCACCGCGCCTTCTCGTTGGCCTTCGCCGTGTTCGCGGTCGTCTTCATCCTCGCCTTCCGAAACCTCCGCCCGGAGGTCCTTGCCGCCTCCCCCGCGGCGTTCCTTCTGTCCCTGGACCGTCCCCCGGCCGGCACCTGGCTCCCCTCCTGGGCGGCGGCCCGGGCCCTGGCGGGGGGGCCGCTCGCGCCCCTGCCCCTGCTCCTGCCCGCCCTGCTCCTGGGGGGGGGCGCCTGGGGCGTGTTCCGGGCCGGCTACTTCCGCCTCTACTCCCGCTCGCTTTCGCAGGGGCGGCGGAAGCGGGAGCTCCTGCGCCCCCGGCTCGCCGGCCGCGCCCTCTTCCGCGACCTCGTCGTCCGGGAGTGGCTTTCCCTCCTGCGCCACCCCACGCGCCTGTCTCAGGCCATGCTCATGGCCAGCATGTTCCTCCTCTACCTGGCCAACTTTGCCGTCCTCCCGATGCGCGGGGACCCCCTGCTGGGCTCCCTCTACCGGGGCATGCACCTCTTTCTCACGGGGTTCATCCTGGCCGCCCTCGGCCTGCGGTTCGCCTTTCCCGCCCCCTCGCTGGAGGGACCGGCGGTGCGGTTCCTGCAGGGGCTCCCGGTGCGCGGGCGAACGCTCTTCCTCGCGCGCGCCCTGGCCTACGCCCTCCCCCTGGGGGGCGTGGCGCTGGCGCTCACCGGCGCGGCGGCGTGGGGGCTGGAGTTCTCGGCCGGCGAGGCCGCGGCGTTCGCCGGGGCCGGCATCGCGCTGGCCCTCCTTTTCAGCGCCGCCGGAGTGGCGGCCGGGTCCCTGAAGCCGCGGACCCGGAACCCCGATCCGCTGCAGGTGGGGTTCTCCCCGGAAGGGCTGGGCTATTTCGCGCTCTGTCTGACGGTGACGGCGGCCCTGGCCTGGGCCTACGCGCGGGACACGCTGTCGCTGCTGCTGGGCTGAGCCGGACGGCTACGCCAGCAGGGTCTCCTTGAACGTCTCCAGCGCCCGGACGAGGCCGCGCAGGGTGGCCACCTGGAAGAAGGGGGTCCCGAGGCAGAAAATGTCCGGCCGCTTGAGGCGGAGGAGGGTGGGGATCTGGGCCAGCGAGGCCTCCGCCCCCAGGACCACCCGGATGGAGAGCTTCTCGGCGGTCTTGAGGCAATCGGCCATTTTCTCGGCCGGAACGGTCCCGCGGAGCAGTCCGGCCGTGTCCAGCTCGATCAGGTGGAACCCGAGCTTGGAAGCCGCCTTCAACTGGTCCGCGTCGGGCTCCAGCCGCACCTTCATGGCGGTGCGGGTGAGGGGGAACGAGGCCAGCAGCTCCCGCAGCTGCTCGGCGAACAGGAGGAGGTCCAGGCAATTGTCGGCCCGCTGGAGATTGGCGAAGGTCACCAAGGGGGGCTCGAGGGAGAGCACCTCGCGCATGTAGTCGGGGGTGGTCCCCACCTGGATGTCGAGGGGGAGGTGAAGGTAGCGGCGCAAGGCCGCGATCTCGTCCCTCAGTTCGGGGTCCCACGCGACGGAGAGATACGCCAGCCCGCGGAACTGGAGGGGGGCGAAATAGGTGGGAAGGGCAAAGCCCAGTTCGGGTTGGGCCTTGCGGAGCGCTTGATAGGGGGCGGCGCTGACGGCCAGCTGCATTACGTGCGCTCTTTTAGACAGCCCCATTGGGTCATCGGGCCGGATTGGCTCCGACCCGTGGTGGAGCCAAGCCGGGATGGTTCCCAATCGGGGAGAGGGTGGCACCGGGCGGATCCACTCCGCCCGGCGGGAGAGGGAACCGCCCTCTCCCGCATTAAATCTGAAACAACAGCAATCCCATTAATAAAGCTGAAAGGCAGAAGCGGAAATCCGGGCATCAAAACAACACCTGATCAATGAAGAATTGCTCCACCGGGACCTCTCCCTCGGCGAGGGATCGGGCGGCGTCGAGGCCGAAGGTGAACCGGCCCGCGGCGGCCCCGGAGGTGGTGGAGAGGTAAAGCTCGAGGGCGGAGACGCTGGTCTTCCCCAAGGCCTTCAGCTCGTTCATCACCCGCGCCGAGGCGGTGAGGGCGTTGAAGACGTCCTTCTCGTTGTCCGTGGTCATGTTGATGCGGACCGTGGAGGGGGTGCTCCCCTGGATGATCTTGTATTCGAAGAGGTTGACGTTCTCGAAGATCTTGGCGAAGGCCCGGCGCACCGACTCGTCGGAGAATTCGGCGTCCTTGGTCTTCGTCCCGGCCCCTGCGGCTTTGGACGGGTTGCTGCCGAGGGTCGTGGGGGAGCTGAGGGCCCCCGCCCCCTTCGCGATCTGGCCCAGGGATGTGGGCTTGGCGCTCTGCACGGGGGTGGCGGCGCCGCCGGAGTCGAGGATCATGTCGGCGTCCATCCCCGACTTGTTGGCCTGCTCGGTCTTGGCCGTGTCGATCAGGTTGAGGTCCACCGAGAGGACCACTCCGTTGGTCAGGGTGATGATGGCCATCCCCTTGTCGACGCGGTACTTCTCCTTGGCCTGGTAGGTGGAGCCGTCCTTGAGGTAGATGACATAGGGCAGCAGGACGGTGGAGAGGCCGAGGACGATGAGGGTGAGGATGAATCGTTTCATGGTGCGCCTCCTGACAATGGTATTATAGCAAACAGGACGCTCCCATGCCATGGACCCTTGGATTGCTTCTGAAACGGCGGCGGCGCGGCGCGATCGCCTTGATGGGGATCGCCTTGGGCATCGCCGTCCTGGTCGTGGTCACCGCCCTGATGGACGGCTACCGCCGGGGGCTCTACGAGGGCTACTCGCGCCTGTATCCCCCCATCCTGGTCGAGCCGCTGGACCCCGCCGACCCCCTTCCCCCCGCGTTCGCCGCCCGAGCCTCCATCGCCGGGGTCCGCTTCCTCCCGGGGTTCCTCTTCACCCGCCCCGGCATGCCGGGCGAGTTCGTCCAGGTGAAGGTGGTCGAGGGGGTTCCCGCGGCCGAGGTGGGGGCCGAGCTGGCCCGCCAGTTGGGCGTCCGGGAGGGGGATTCCCTCCGGCTGATGGCGACCGGCGGGCGCGGTCCCCGGATGGTGGGGTTCACGGTGGGCCGCGTCTTCGCCAGCGGCCTGTACGAGGTGGACCGCCGCTGGATCCGGGTCCCGCCGCGGGCCGGGTTGGAGGGTGGCGCGTTCTTCTGGGAAGTGACCCCCCGCACCCGGGCCGATTATGAAGTTCTGACGGCCCTCCGGGACGAGCTGGCCCCCCGGTTCACCCTCCTGACCCTGGAGGACCTCCAGGGCGACCTCTTCGCCTCGCTGGCCATGCAGGAGTGGAGCATGGTGGTGGTCCTCAGCCTGATCACCATGGTGGCGGCGTTCCAGGTCCTCTCCCGCCTGCTCCTCGACTTCCGGGAGCGGGAGCGCACCCTGGGCATCCTCCTGGCCCTGGGGATGACCCCGGGGCGCCTGGCGGGGGCCTTCTTCTCCTACGGCTTGTGGGTGGGGGCGGGGGGGGTGGCGGCCGGCCTCGTGGGGGGCGCCGCCGCGGCGTGGCTGCTGAATCTCTCGGGACTCCTGCGGTTCGGAGAAGGGCTGGCGAAGGTGTACCTGATGGACCGTATCACGCTGGTCCTGGAGCCGGCCCACCTGGCCCTCCTGGGGGCGGGCGGGCTGGCCCTGGTGGCGCTCGCCTCGGCGGTGGTCCTCCCCCGGTTTTTCCGGCTCGAGCCGCTCGAGGCGCTCCGGTTTGAATGAACATTTACCGCCTCGCGGCGTATATACTTCGGACCAAGGAGACCCGCATGAGCGCACTGGCTGTGTTCGGTAAAACCTTCATCGACCCCGTCAAGGCCTTCACGATCCTGAAGGAGAAGCCCTTCATCGCCCTGGCGCTGGCCGTCATGATCCTTGCGCCCACGGGCGCCGCGTGGGTCGTGATCACCCACATGGACCCGGGGGCGATCCGGGGACAGATCCGGGAGGCCATGGAGAAGCAGGGCCGGACGCCCACCGACGCCCAGCTCGACGAGATGATGGCCCGGCAGGCCAAGTGGAGCCGGCTCGGGGCCCCCATTGCCGGGGTCGGCGCGGCGATCGTCTACCTGCTCGTCGCCCTGGTCTTCTGCCTCGCCTTCAAGATGTTCGACGCGGACCTGAGCTACCGGCAGGCGCTGGCGGTGACGGTGCACGGGTTCCTGCCCCATCTCGTCGGCGCCGTCCTCATGATCGCGCTGGTCCTCAAGGCCGGGAGCGTGGACCCGCAGGCGGCCGAGACGCTCGTCAAGTCCAACCTGGGATTCCTGGCCGACCCCGACCGCCAGAAGGTCCTCTTCAAGCTCCTGGGTTCCCTCGACCTCTTTTCCTTCTGGTCCCTCGCCCTTCTGACGCTGGGGTTTGGAACGGTCACCGGCAAGGGGTGGAAGGGCGCCCTCCCGGTCACGGTGGGGCTGTGGGCCCTCTACGTGGCCGGCACGGTGGGGCTCTCCATGGTGTTCGGGCGATGAAGAAGGTCCTGCTGATCGGCGGCGCGGTCATCCTGCTGGTCGCCATCGTGGCCGGCTCCATGATGGGCGACGGCAAGAAGGCCAAGGAGGTCTACACGGAAAAGGTCGCGAAGAAAACCGTGTCGCAGACCGTCATGGCCTCGGGCGAGATCCAGCCCCTGAACAAGGTCAACATCCAGGCCCATGTCGTAGCGCGCATCGTCAAGCTCCATTTCAAGGAGGGGGACTGGGTAAGGAAGGGCCAGCGGCTGGTGGACCTGGAGAAGGACCAATACCTCCTCCAGCGCGACCAGATGCAGTCCGCGCTCGAGGGGACCCGCGCCTCCCTGGCGATGGCCGAGGCCGCCCTGGTCGAGGCCCGGGCCCGGTACGAGCGCGCCCGCAACCTGGTGGCCGAAAAGGTCCTCCAGGAAGAGCAGTTGGAGTCCGCCGAGGCGGCCTTCAAGTCGGCCGCCGCGCGGGCGGCCTCCGCGAAGGAGGACATCAAACGGACGCAGAAGATGCTGGACGAGGCCGAGGACCGCCTCGACAAGACCACCATCGTCAGTCCGATGGACGGCAAGGTGGTGAACCTGGCCATGAAGGAGGGAGAGGTGGTGGTCTCGGGGATGAACATCCCCGGCTCCGTCGTCGCCGTCGTGGCCGACCTGGCCGAGATCCTGGCCGAGGTGGACGTGGTCGAGAGCGAGATCGCCAAGGTGAAGTTGGGGATGGCCGCCCGCGTCGAGGTGGACGCCCTCCCGGGCACCACCTTCCAGGGCACCGTCACCGAGATCGCCGAGTCGGCCACGAAGGTCGCCGAGGTCTCCTACTTCAAGGTGAAGATCCGCCTGGCCGAGCCGGGCGAGACCCTAAAGCCCGGGATGACCGCCAAGGCCAAGATCGTGATCGAAGAGCGGGCCGACGTCCTGGCGGTCCCCGTCCAGGCCGTCCTGGAGAAGGACGGCCAAAAGCACGCCTTTCTCGTCGAGGGGAGCGGCAGGAAGTTGAAGGCCAGGAAGGTCGAGGTGGCCGTCGGGCTCTCCGACAACCTCAGCGTCGAGGTCCTTTCCGGCCTCCAGGAGGGCGCCACCATCGTTTCCGGCCCCTCCCGCATCCTCAAGGACCTGACCGACGGCGCGCCCCTGAAGGAGAAGAAGAAAGAGGGCGCCGGGCCGGAGAAGGACGAGAGCGGCGTCAAGGTGAAAGTGGACTGACATGAACGGCGACCGGCTCATCGGCATCGACAACGTCAAGAAGCGCTACGCCATGGGGAGCGCGGAGGTATGGGCCCTCAACGGGGTCTCCCTCTCCATCGCCCGGGGCGAGTACGTGGCCATCATGGGCCCCTCGGGCTCGGGCAAGTCCACCCTCATGAACATCCTGGGGTGCCTGGACGTCCCCACCGAGGGCACCTACTTCCTCAACGGCGAGGAGGTGGAGAAGGCGAGCGACGACGACCTGGCCCGCATCCGCAACAAGGAGATCGGCTTCGTCTTCCAGAGCTTCAACCTCCTCCCGCGGACCCAGGCCATCGCCAACGTGGAGCTGCCCCTCATCTACGCCGGCGTCCCGCGGAAGGATCGGCACGCCCGGGCCCTGGAGGCCCTGGAGAAGGTGGGGATCGCCCACCGGGCCCACCATCTCCCCTCCGAGCTTTCCGGCGGCGAGCAGCAGCGGGTGGCCATCGCCCGCGCCCTCGTCACCGCTCCCGCCCTCATCCTGGCCGACGAGCCCACCGGCAACCTGGACTCCAAGTCGAGCGACGACATCATGGGGCTCTTCGACCGGCTGGTGGGCGAGGGCAACACCATCGTCCTGGTCACCCACGAGCACGACGTCGGCGCCCACGCCAGGCGGCTGGTGCGCCTCAGGGACGGCCTGATCGTGGAAGACAGGCCCCAGTAGGGCGGGGCGCCCATGATTTTCTGGGAGAACTTCCGCATCGCCTTCAAGGCCATCTACGCCAATAAAATGCGGTCGGTGCTGACCACCCTCGGCATCATCATCGGCGTCGCGGCCGTGGTCGCGGTGGTCTCCATCGTCCAGGGGCTCTCCTTCGTCATTTCCAACGAGCTGGGGGGCGTCGGGGCCACCTACATCGAGGTCTTCCCCGACCACGACCCCAACAACCCCGATTTCTTCGGCCGCGACATCAAGCTCGACCTGGCCGACGCCGAGGCGGTGGAGCGCTACTGCCCCGCCGTGGAGAAGCTCACCCCCATCATCTACCGCGGCGGGTGGATCAGCTACGGCGGCAAGAAGTGGAGCAGCCAGATCCTCGGCGTCAACGAGCACTACATGGAGATCATCAACCACTACACCGAGCGGGGCCGCTTCATCGCCGCCGACGACCTCCAGGCGCGCCGGCACGTCGCCGCGGTCGGGGAGACCATCGTCAAGGAGCTCGGGCTGGGCCCCGACCCCGTGGGTAAGGAGATCCTCGTCGGGAGCAACCCCCTCACGGTGATCGGCGTGATGGAGAAGAAGGGGAAGTTCTTCGGCCAGGACCGCGACAGCAACATCCTCATCCCCCTCACCACGGCGGTTTCCATCTACGGCGAATCGGCCGCCCGGCAGATGGTCCTGGAGATTAAGGCCCGCTCCCCCGAGGTGACCGAGGCGGCCAAGGACCAGATTACCGAGACCCTCCGCAAGACCCACCGCATCCCCGAGGGGAAGCCCAACGACTTCCGCGTCATGATGCAGGAGGAGATCCTCAAGGTCGTCGGCAACGTCCTGGGGACCACCACCCTCGTCGTGGGCGCCGTCGTGGGCATCGCCCTCCTCGTGGGCGGCATCGGCATCATGAACATCATGCTGGTCTCCGTCACCGAACGCACCAAGGAGATCGGCCTGCGCAAGGCGGTCGGGGCCCGGCGCCGCGACATCCTCCTCCAGTTCCTCATCGAGGCGGTGGCGCTCTCCTCCGTCGGCGGGGCCATCGGGCTGGTGTTCGGCTACGCCCTCGGCATCGCCGGCGCCAAAGCCATTCCCAACTACCCCGACGCCCACGTCCCCCTGTGGGCCGTCTTCCTGGCGCTGGGGTTCGCCGCCTCGGTGGGGATCTTCTTCGGCATCTATCCCGCGGCGAAAGCGTCCCGGCTCCACCCGATTGAGTCCCTCCGCTACGAGTAGGCGGGGCGCCGTGGCCCCCTTGGGGATCATGGCCCTCGCCTTCGGCACCTCCTTCATCGCGGTCAAAGTCGCCTACCGCGCCCTCTCCCCCTTCCAGCAGGTCTTTCTCCGCTACCTGGTGCTGGTCCCGGCGCTGCTGCTCCTCCACCGGCGGCTGGGCCTGCCGAGTCCGAAGGGGAGCGACCTGAAATGGATCGTCCTGCTCGGGTTCGTCGAGCCGGGGCTCTACTTCGTGCTCGATTCACTCAGCCTCAAGTTCACCACCGCCTCGCAGGCCTCCCTGATGAATGCCACCATCCCCCTGTGGGTCTACCTGCTGGGGGTGGCCTCGCGGGCCCTGCGGTTCCACCCCGTCGCGTTCGTCAGCGTCGCCCTGTCGGTCGGCGGCATCGCCATGGTGACGGGGGGCGAGGAGGCCGCCGCCCTGGGCCGCCACGCCCTCGGGAACGCCCTCATGCTGGGGGCGGCGGTCGTGGCCGCCGTGTGGACGCTGGCGGTCCGCAAGCTCTCGGCGCGCAACCACCCGCTCACCATCACCACCGGGCAGGCGTGCTCGACCTTGGCGCTCTTCGCCCTGCTGGCCCCGGTGGAGTGCGCCTTCTCCCCCCCCGGCCCCGTCACGGGGCCGGTCCTGGCGGCCGTTGCTTGGCTGGGACTGGTCTCCTCCGGCGTGGGCTATTGGGCCCTGCAGACGGGGATCCGGCGGGGCGGGGCGGTGCTGGCCTCCACCTTCGTCAACCTCATCCCCGTGGTGGCCATCGTCCTGGCCCATTTCCTCCTGGGCGAGCCCCTCCGCCCCTCCGTCCTGCTGGGGGGGCTGCTCATCCTTTCCGGGATCTACCTCCTGACCCGGTTCGAAACGGAGGCGCCGCCGGGTTAGGGCCGGTCGTTCAGCACGCTGTGGCGTCGGCCGTAGGCGAAGAACAGAACCATCCCGAGGGCCAGCCACACGGCGAACCGCGTCCACGCGCTCCCCGGAAGCGAGACCATCAGATAGAGGCAGAGGAGGACGCCGAGGCCGGGGAGGGCGGGGGTGAGGGGAGCCTTGAACGGGCGGCGGATATCCCGGCGGGTGTGGCGCAGAACGATCACCCCCGCGCAGACGATGACGAAGGCGAAGAGGGTCCCGATGGAGCAGAGCTCCGAGGAGACGGTGATGGGGGTGAAGGCGGCCGCCACGGCGACGATACCCCCGGTGAGCCAGGTGGTGCGGTGGGGCGTCTTGAACCGGGAGTGGACCTGCGAGAGGGCGGGGGGGAGGAGGCCGTCGCGCGACATGGCGAAGAGGATGCGGGGCTGGCCCATCATCAGCACCAGCAGGACGCTGGTGATGCCCGCCATCGCTCCGACGCTGATGAACGCCGAGGCCCAGGGCATGTTCAGCGAGTTCAGGACGAGGGCGATGGGGTCGGCCACCCCGAGCTCCGTGTAGGGGACGACGCCCGTCATGATGGCGGCCACGGCCATGTAGAGGACGGTGGCGATGAGGAGGGAGGCGATGATGCCGATGGGGAGGTCGCGCTGGGGGTTGCGCGCCTCTTCGGCCGTCGTGGAGACCGCGTCGAACCCCACGTAGGCCAGGAAGACGATGGCCGCCGCGGTCATCACCCCCTTGAACCCGAAGGGCATGAAGGGCTGCCACCGGGCGGGCTCCACGTGGCCGACCGTCACGGCGATGAAGAAGAGGATGACGGCCAGCTTCAGGATCACGATCCCCATGTTGACGCTGGAGCTCTCCTTGATCCCGCGGACGAGGAGCCAGGTGATGATGAGGACGATGGCCACCGCGGGGAGGTTGAGCAGCCCCGGGGAGGGGTCCCACGGCGAGGCGGTCAGCGCGGCCGGCAGGTCCAGCCCGAGGTTGCGCAGGAGGTTGACGCAGTAGGCCGACCAGCCGGTGCTCACCAGGACCGCCGCGACCATGTACTCCAGGATGAGGTCCCAGCCGATGATCCAGGCGAACACCTCCCCGAGGGTGGCGTAGCCGTAGGTGTAGGCCGAGCCGGCCACCGGGATCATGGCCGCCAGCTCCGCGTAGCAGAGGGCGGTGCAGGCGCAGGCCGCGGCGGCGATGGCGAACGAGAGGATGATGGCGGGGCCGGCGTTGGTGGCGGCCTGCACCCCGGGGAGGACGAAGATCCCGACCCCGATGATGCAGCCGATGCCGATGGCGGTCAGATCCCACGCGGAAAGGGCCTTCTTCAGGCGGTGCCCCTCCGCCTGCGTGTCGGCCATGAGACGGTCCAGCGGCTTGGTGCGGAGCAGGTCGTGCGCCATGCGGCCTCCCGGTCGGTGGTGTGGGACCATTGTATCCTAAGGGCCTGCGGGGGAGTCAACCGATCATGCCGATCGTCTCGTCTCGGGGGGCAACCATCCGCTGCGGGGAAAACTGCCGGAGAGCGCCCGGAAACCGAAGGAGCAGGAGAAGGTGCGGTTCCTGGCCATGTCGGGCGACACCCGCACGACCTTTGGGGCGATGGCGAAGGACCGACCAGTCCGGAGGCCGTCGACATGATCCGCTGCGCTGCCGCCCATCCCGGGGCCGCGATCGACATCTTCCCGCACCTGCCCGACGACGGCCGGCGCCGCCCCGGTCTCACCCTCTGCACCGCGCCTGCCGCAAGCCATTGCCGGAGCCGGGCCCGATGCCTCCCGTCGAACAGGCGATGACCGCCGCCGCATGCGGCCGGTTCACCCTCTCCAAGCCGAACGCGGCCTCCACCCTCTTCGCCTTCCCGGCGAAGCGGAGAGGATCGAGGGAGTGAACGCGCCGGCCCGGGGGCCGCTGTCGGACGAGGAGATGGCGGGGGCGCGGAGGAGCGGGAAGCCTATTCATGGGAAGACGATTAAGCGAGACGAGCGCGAAACGGGGTTCCTATTCTTGGGTCCTTTATCCATGGTCGGGAACCGTTCCTCGTTATGGATTAGAGCCGGATAGGAGGGGCAGACCCCGGGTCTTGACGGAGTCGTCCGTCAGGTTCTATAATGGCGCCAAAGTGGAACCATTGGAAGGAGAAGCGACATGAGCGTCAACCTGTCCATCAAAAACGTGCCCGAGAGGCTGGCGAAGAAGCTGCGGGGCCGGGCGCGAAAGCACCATCGCTCGATCCAGGGTGAATTGCTTGCCATTTTGGAGGCGAGCTTGGGGGAAGGCGAAGCGCTTTCCCCGGAGGAATTGCTGGTTCGGGTGGAGGCGATGGGGTTGAAAACGAAAGCCGAGTCGGTCCGGATGATACGGGCGGACCGGGATGGACGCAAACATCAAGATCGTTGACGCCTTGGCCCTGGGCGCCATGGTTTTCGGCGAGCCGACGGCTCAGGCGATCGCCAGCCGTTTCAAGGGGGCATCCTTGGCCGCCCCCACGCTTTTGTGGCTGGAAATGGCCAACCTGTGCCTTAAAAAGATGAAGCAATATCCACGGCAAAACGACGCCATGCGAAAGGCATTCGATTTGGCCTTGCGCCTGCCCATCCGAACCTATGATACCGACCCCTCCCAAGTGCTCGATCTTGCTTTGGATCGCAATCTCACGGCCTATGATGCCGCCTACCTGTGGCTTGCGGAAATCCTCGGCGCTGAACTCGTCACCTTGGACGCGAAACTCCTGAAAGAAGCGATGCGATGATTACGCCGCCTGCCCAGCTTTTGCTCTCCGGCTGCTGTCCGAGGAGGAAATGGCGAGGGCGAGAAGGATCGGGGGTTACATTCATTGATGCAATTACTTAAGAGAATTGTACGGAAAATCCCTGTCTTTACTACGACCGCTGCAATCTGTTTTGTCATAGCCGCATGGGGAACACCGAACTTGTTAGTTACGCTGCCCTTATTGGCGGTTTGTTTGATTATCATAGTTGTCAGCTGGTTTTATGGATTGAGAATAGCCGGTCAGATAAAACAAAAAGGCCGATCTCGAAACCCGCAAATAGCATTTATGCTTATTTTGATCTTTGCTGTCTTGCTTGTCTTGCAGCTTTGTATAACGGCAATTCTCTCAAACAAGCCGGCGCTGGATGTCTTCTCTTCCGCAGAATGGGTGGATCTTGCACTTTGGTTTTGGTTGTCCAGCGGCGTGTTATTTTACGAGCCGATCGGCGCATACTTTTACGAGG
>CAZRVT010000036.1:0-27456 GCA_964603505.1 uncultured Holophagales bacterium
CCTCGTAAAAGTACACGCCTCTACTCCTCGTAAAAGTGTACGCCTATTGACACCCGGCGCCACCGCAAAAGACCCTTTGCCTGGCGATATCGGTGAAACAGGCGGCGCCATCGTCCGATAAATCCTCCAAACGCGCGAACCAATTTGTGGAGAATGCATCAATAATCCAAGCATGCGTCCCATTGGATGCGAAAAAATCATCACCATAGCTCCAATAATCATAGGGCATAAAAAAGTCGCATTCTGCCGATTCATCGTCGTAATTCCTGATTTGAGAGGGCGACCATGCGATCAGATCGGTTGCAAAATCGTAGAAATATAAACCATAACGATATTCGGTCCAATATGGATCTAAATTAGACCAGAGAAAAAATACCTTATCCCCGTTAATAAGGAATCTGCCGCCTTTTGCTTTATGCGGTTGCCCGTGCGCGACGAATCCACCCTGAATGAGGCCATCTGCTCGAATATCTTTGATCATCACGGGGTGGGAGGGATCTTCTATATTGTAAACAAAAATGCCATTATCGGTGTCACTTGCATAGTGGTATATATAAAACCTAAGGTCCTGCGCTTCAAGGGTAATCGGTATGCTGTTTTCGGCGTAATTCAACTGCGCCACCGCAAGCATGGGGGAGACTATTGCATCGAATATCCGCGTGTTGTCGCTCCCGGTCAGGATGAGATATCCCGCATGCAATTTGACGTCGGAGGGCGCTCCCCCCAAGAGGAGCGCCCCGGCGGCAATTTGGAAAAGCGGGACTAAGGACAACGGCCTCATGGACAATCCGCATCGAGATAATTGATCCACTGGATATCGCACACGGCGCTTTCGTACCCATAGAAGGGCATATAGATCCATTTGCCGCGCGAAATGAATTGGAGAACCGTCTGCATGGGTAGGCCCGCCCAATCCATCAGGGAGGCGCGCGGCGTGTTGAAATTATCCAGGCCGTAATCGTTCGCACCGTTGACATTCTACGAATCGAACGCGTCCAGCATAAAGCTCGCGACGAAGCCTTCCGTTTGATAGGCGCTGGCGATCGGGACATCCGGGCAATCGGCCCGGATTTCTCCTCCATTGACCAAGTAGCCGCTGTTGCCCGTATAACCCGAACGCAACGCGAAGAAATCCGCGAAACCCTCCACCCAGGCGGTCTGGTAATTGGTAACCGCACACATCGCATGCGCGCTCATAACATCGGGCAGATGCTCGCCGTGCAGATGCGCGTGAAACCAGTGGCCGGCTTCGTGGGCGGGGACAAATTCGCTTCGATAATCGCTAGGATTCGTCGGATTGACGGTGATGATCATACTCCCGCAGATTGGATCACGAAAATGTGCAGTGGGTTCCGGGCCATAAGAACATGCCTTGAAATCCATATAAGATTCGGTTCCGGTCAAGGCCCAGTCCTGCTTTACATTTTTCAGCGTCGGGTAAAAGGCGGGACCCAAGGGACGGACATATGGGGCAGAATCATTCAATGAAAACAATGCATATATGTCCCATTTTTCATAGTACGGCCCAACGGTATTGGGGGGGCGCTGCAAATTCTCTACTTGATGGGAGCCCGATCCGAAGAGCCCCGCATCCGATAAAATCGATGTGCTGGTTTTGGAGATCAATCGCGGATGGGGCGCATAACAGGGCCATTCATCAGGTCCCGTAGGGTCGTAGGTTTCGCAGACACCGACTTCGATATTATCGTCTTTAGCAAATGCCCTGACTTTGATCACGGGGAAAGGTTCTGATGCGTTGTAGCCCACCATGACATAGGCATCGCCGTTGGCGTCCGTCACAAACGGATGGGCGACCGTTTTCAGTTTCATGCTGTCGGTGCATTGGTCATAGACCCACGTTTGTGTTGATATCTCAAACGCCATGTTCGCCGCGAAGTTATCAATGTTAGTATCGGAAAAGGTCTGAAGATGAATCTGGGCCATGACGTTTACATTGAATTTGACGGGATCGCCAGGCGCCGGGAACGAGGTCGCATAAGAGGCAGAATAGCAGGGGATGATATCGCCGGGGGGACGCAATTGAAGATCCACGGTGTCTTTGTAGATCGGATTCGATAGGGCTTCACGCATCAGCGCCATGTCCATCGTCATCTCGGCCTGGTCGAGTTGGACATTCAACCCCTGATTATTTTCCAGGGGAGGAAAAGCATCCTCGTGCGGCCAGTTCTCCACGGCGATCTTCAGGCCCTGGGCCTTGAGTTCCGCCAGCACCTCCCTGGCCCGCGCGGAAGCGTGTTCGTTGATCCGGGCGTCGCGGTATTCCGCGGTGAAGCGGTCGAACTGGTCCTGGGACAGCGGCAGGGCATTCCCTTGGTGGAGGCGGGCTAAGATCGGATTGCCCTCAAAGGGAACCAAGCCCCGCGTATCTTCAACCGCCACGGTGATCTTGAACGGCTTTTCCCGCAGGAGTTCAACGATAAAATACCCCGAGTAGGGTCCGGCGCTCAAGTCCACCGCGCCCGGTTGGCCATCTTCGATGACGGCGATGTCTATACCCGAGATGTTGAATGTGAGCGGGTCGAGGGGAGCCTCGAAATTCTTTGTTGCGGTGAATTCGATCTTCAGTTGGTTTCTGGCCTTGGGGACCTTGTGTGGCGACGATTCGATCGTCACCAGAGCGGAAGTGGACGCCCATGCCCAGGCGCCCACCAGGCTAAAGAAAAGAGCGAAAGAGAGAACCCTTCTGTTCATGCGGACTTCCTCATATCATTTTAGAATTACCATGCCGGAATTGTTCCACGTCTTCGCGGGCTCGTCAAGGGCCCCAAGGCAAATCCCGATGCGCAATAAATGCTATCGTCGCTGGATCACCCCTGTCGTGTGGCCCGCCACAGCGCCACGACGCTCCGGTCCCGCACCGGGTACCGGTCCGGCGGGTCCACGGGGGGGGCGGCGTCCTCGGGGGTCAACTCCCGGCCCGCGGGCAGGGCGGTGTCGAGGATCCGGCGCCAGGGGCCGCGGGCGGGGTCCAGGGGAAGGCGGAACTCGGCGGTTTTCCAGTGGGCATTGATCATGATGAGAAAGTCCCCCTCGCCGCCGGTTCCCTTGTCATTCCCCTCGATCATGAACGCCAGCCGCCGCCGCTCGGGATTGCCCCAGTCGGGTTCGCGCAGCTCTTCGTCCAGCCAGTGGATATCCTTGTAGGCGTCCCCGTCGCCGTCGGTCCCCGTGAAGAAGGACCGGCGGCGGAAGTGGGGGTGCCGGCGGCGCATGGCGATGAGTCCGCGGACGAACTCCACCATCGCGGCGTTCCGGTGCGCCAGGGTCCAGTCGAACCAGGAGAGGGGGTTGTCCTGGCAGTAGGCGTTGTTGTTGCCCTGTTGGGTGCGGAGGAACTCGTCCCCTCCAAGGAGCATCGGCACGCCTTGGGAAAGGAAGAGCAGGGCCAGGAAATTCCTGGCCTGCCGGGCCCGCAGTTCCAGAATCGCCGGGTCGGTCGTTGGACCCTCGCGGCCATGGTTCCAGGACCAGTTGGCGTCGTTCCCGTCCCGGTTGTAGTCGCCGTTGGCTTCGTTATGCTTGCGGTTGTAGGCGGTGAGGTCGTGGAGGGTGAATCCGTCGTGGCAGGTGACGAAGTTGATGCTGTGGTAGGGGGTGCGTCCGTCCTCCATGTAGAGGTCGGCGCTCCCGGTGAGCCGGGTGGCCAGCTCGCCCACCATTCCCCCGTCCCCCTTGGCGAAGCGGCGCACGGTGTCGCGGTACTTGCCGTTCCACTCGGCCCAATCCACGGGGAAGTTGCCCACCTGGTAGGAGTCCCAGCCGCAGTCCCACGGCTCGGCGATGAGTTTGACCCGCGAGAGGACGGGGTCCTGGTGGACGGCGGTGAAGAAGGTGGCGAGCCGGTCGAACCGCCCCTCCTCCCGCCCCAGCACCGTGGCGAGATCGAAGCGGAAGCCGTCCACGTGCATCTCCTCGACCCAGGTGCGGAGCGAGTCCATGACCATCTTGATCACGGTGGGCTCACCGAAGTGGAGGGAGTTGCCGCAGCCGGTGTAGTCGCGGTAGAACCGCTTTTCCGGGGCCAGGACGTAGTAGGTGGGGTTGTCGATCCCTTTGAAGCAGTAGGCGGGGCCCTGGTGGTTCCCCTCGGCGGTGTGGTTGTAGACCACATCCAGGATCACCTCGATGCCGGCCTTGTGGAGCTCCCGCACCATCGTCTTGAACTCGGGGACCTGGCACCCGGGCAACGCGCCGGAGGCGAACCGGCTGTCGGGGGCGAAGAATCCGATGGTGTTGTAGCCCCAGTAGTTGGAGAGGCCGCGGCGGAGAAGGGGCTCCTCGTCCTGGGCGTGTTGGAGGGGGAGGAACTCCACGGCGGTGACGCCCAGGCGCTTCAGGTGGTCGATCCGCTCGATGAACCCCAGGTAAGTCCCGGGCCGGGACACCCCGGAGGAGGGGTGGGCGGTGTAGCCCTTGAGGTGGACCTCGTAGATGATGGAGTTGCGCAGAGGGTGGTTGGGAGGGCGGTCCCCCTCCCAGTCGAAGGCGTCGTCCACCACCACGCACTTGGGGGCCCCGGCGGCGTTGTCCACGGCCAGGAGGGCCAGGTCCCCCAGGGGGGACAGGGGGTCGTGCGCGGTGTGGGGGTGTCTCAGGTCGAACTTGCCGGTGACGGCGCGGGCGTAGGGATCGAGCAGAAGACGGTGCGGGTTGAACCGGTATCCCTCCTCGGGGCGCCAGGGGCCGTGGACCCGGTAGCCGTAGAGCTGGCCCGCCTTGAGGCCGGGGACGAAGGTGTGCCACACGAACCGCGTCCGCTGGTCCAGGGGGACCACCCGGGAGGCCTCCGCGTCGCCGGGGGCCTCGAAAAGGCACAGGTCCACCCGCTCGGCGTGTTTGGAATAGAGGGCGAAATTGACCCCTTCGGGGCGGAGGGTGGCGCCGAGGCGGTGGAAGTCGCCGACGGTGGAGCGCTCGGGATGGGCGGCCGGATCCATGGACCGATTATAGCGTAAGGAGGCGGGAGACGCGAGACGGGAGCGGGCTATTCGTCGAAGGAAAAATCGCCGCGGTTGAAGAGGCCGAGGCACGCCTCCACGACCGCCGCGTCGAACCCCCGGCCGGCGCCCGACCGCACGGCTTCGAGGGCCGGGGCGATGCCGTGGGAGGGGCGGTAGGGGCGGTGGTGGGCCATGGCTTCCACCACGTCGGCCACCGCCAGGATGCGCGACTCCAGGAGGATCGCCTCCCCCCGCAGGCCCTGGGGGTATCCGCTTCCGTCGAGCTTCTCGTGGTGCTGCAGGACGATCTCCGCCACCGGGCCGCCGAAGGGGATGCCTTTCAGGATGTCGTAAGCCACCTGGGGATGGGTCCGGATGAGCATCATCTCCAGGTCGGAGAGGCGTCCGGGCTTGTTGAGGATCTCGGCCGGGACGTGGATCTTTCCGATGTCGTGCAGGGCCGCGGCCACCCGCACCGCCTCGGCGCGTCCGGTTTCGAGGCCGAGACCTTCGGCCAGGGCGGCGGCGAGGCCCGTTACCCGCCTCTGGTGGGCCGCCGTGTAGGGGTCGCGCTGTTCGGCCAGGGTGGCCAGCCCCTGAACGGCGCTGTCCATCAGGGCGTGGAGGCGCTCGGTCCCGAACCGGACCGCCTCGGCGAAGCGCTGCTCGTCGGCGGCGTTGCGTATGATGGTGACCACCCGATCCACCCGGTCGTTGGCGCGGACGGGGACCTTGCGGGTGCGGGTCACGAGGGTCCGCTCCCCGAGGGTGGTGGTTTCGGTGGTCAGGAGCTCCTCCCCGGAGGCGAAGACGCGGCGGTATTGGTCCATCACCTCTTGGCCCAGGAAGGGATAGACCGCCTTGAGGGGGCGGCCGATGACCTCGGTCGGAAAGCCGAGGGCGGAATTCCACTGAAGCAAGGAACGGTTGGCTTGGAGGATGGTCAAGTTGCGGTCCACGGCGTAAATCGCTTCCTCCACGATGTCGAAGGCCGCACGGAAGATGGCGGAGTCGCCATGGGGAGGCCCCTCCCATTCAGCGGTCCGGTTGGAGCGTGGGAAATCCATGGACGGGCCCCTTGAAGGCGGCTTCTTGTTTCTCCCTCCGGCGATCACGCCCGGATTATACCCTAAACGGGGTATATGTCAATGGCGAAGGTCAGGTCGCCTCATTCCAGGCGCTCCGCCGCCGCTTCACCGTTGAACGGCGCTTCTTGGCCTCGAGACGCCGCTCCTGCGAGGCGGCCGAGGGACGGGTGGGGCGGCGTGGAATGGTCGGCGCCGCGGCCTTCCGGATTAAGTTCTGAAGCCGCTCCAGGGCGTCCTCCCGGTTGCGCTCCTGGGTGCGGAACCGTCGAGCCTCGATGACCAGGACCCCTTCGGCGGTCACCCGCCGCCCCGCCAGAGCTCGAAGGCGCTTCCGGACCGGGCCGGGCAGGCCGCTGCGGTCCAGATCGAGGCGCAGTTCCACCGCCGTCGCCACCTTGTTGACGTTCTGACCGCCCGGTCCCGAGGCGCGGACGAACCGCAGCGTGACCGCCTCGTCGTTCCAAGCGGGGAGGGGGGACGGCGGCATGAAGGGATTACTGGTAATAGGGGACGCCGAACTCCTCGTGGAGCTCCTTCTCGAGTTCGTCGGCCAGGCGGGAGAGGTTGTCGATGATGTAGGCCACCTCCTCGGGGTTGAGGCCGGTGAGGGGGTGCTCGAACACGATGGAGATGTAGTCCTTGTTGGCCGCGAGATAGCAGTTGATCATGGCGAAGTTGTACTCGAGGCACTTGCGGTAAAACGCCGCTTGGTTCCGCTTCGGAAGCCGGACCAGGGGCGAGATAACCCGCAGGGTGTCCATCCGCTTGTTTTCATTGAGCAGGACGTAGATGATGGCCTCGCCCCGCCGGACCACCCAGCCGACGACGTCCTTCTGGGGGAGGCGGTCTTTCTTCGGGTCGAGCCCGAAGCCCTTGAAGACTTGCTCGATGATGCGCGTGCACTGCTGGATGGTGCGAAGGTTCCGCACTTTCTTGACGCCGGTCAGCACCATGGCGGGCCTCCTTTTGCCGTCGCTCACAAGGCGATTATAGCACGGCGTCATGGTGGAGCGGCCGGGATCGGAAGGGTGGTTGACAATCGGCCAAAGCAGTGGTGAAATGGGAGGGTCAAATTCCGTTCCGGAGGAACGCATGAAAGGCAACAAGAAGGTCATCGACGCGCTCAACGCCGCCCTCGCCGACGAGCTGGGGGCTGTCAACCAGTACATGGTCCACGCCGAAATGTGCGAGAACTGGGGCTACGACCGGCTCCACGACGCCATCAAGAAGCGTGCCATCGAGGAAATGAAGCACGCGGAAATCCTGATCGCCCGCCTTCTCTTCCTCGAGGGGCGCCCCGTCGTTTCCAAACTGAGCCCCATCCACATCGGGGAGACCGTTCCCAAGATGATGGACTACGACCTGGAGGCGGAGCTGGGGGCGGTCAAATTCTACAATGCCGCCGTCAAACTCTGCCAGGAACTGGGCGACAAGGGCTCGGCGGAGGTCTTCGACCACCTTCTGCAGGACGAGGAGCGGCACGTGGACTGGTTGGAGGCGCAGAAAGACCAGATCGCCCAGATGGGGCTGCAGATCTACCTGGCCAACCAAGCCAAGTAAGGGCGCCCGGGACGGGGGCTTTCTCGGTCCGCCCCCGCGGCGCCGCTATCGCCGCTTCAGGGCCGCCGCGGCCTCGGTGAGGGTGTAGGCCAGCGCCGCGAGCAGGAGGACCGTGGCCGTGGCGCGCAGGGCCGGCGTGGCGAGGGGGCCGTATAGGGGGGGGCGGTCCAGCACGCGGAATGTCTCCACCACCCGATCGAAGGCCGGGGCGTGGCGGTCCATCGCGCCGGCCGGGCCATAGAAGGCGAGAAGGTAGCTTTTGGACCGTCCCGGCACGAGCCAATGGTCCGTAGCCCCCTCGAAGGTTTCCCAGATGTCCTCCGTCCGTCCGATGGTGTAGGTCGCCCCCCCCGGAAGCTCCGCCTTCACCTCCTGGCTGGGGCTTTTGAGGTAGCGGACGACTTCCCTGCCCCGGATCCGCAGGGCGGGCAGTTGGTCCACCTCCTCCAGGAGGGCCGACTCCATCCGGTATTCCCCGTGGTTCTTGGCCAGGCGGGCCTCCGCGGCCGCAGCCAAGGCGGCCCGCTCCGTCTCGAGAAGCGGCGGCGGGACGCCGTCGAAAGCATACACGGCCCCCCAGGGGGCCAAGGCCCCGGGATCGGACGGCAGGAAAAAGGCGCAGGCGGCGCTTCCCCGCCGGAGGGCGCCGGCCAGGGCCTCCGGGTGGCGCCCGCGCTCCCGCTCCAGGATCCCCTCCGCGGAAGCCGGGGTGGCGAATACCCATCCCGGGGGGGGGGCCACCGCGTATCCCGCCGCGCGGTCCACATGGGCGCCAGGATCGGTCGGCAGGCCGCCGCCGAGCCAGAGGTGCCAGACAGCTAGGGCCAGGAACAGGGTCGCGGTGCCGCCCAGAAGGAGGCCCAAGGGAGACGCCGTCGCCCCTTCCGGCGCCTCACGGGGCGCGGGTCGGGGGGATGGGCGGGGGCGCAGGGGAGGGGAGGAGCGGCGTTCGACCCATTTGGCGAAGACCAGACCGCACTTCGCGCATTCCGGGGGGCCGTCGGCCTGGATGTGGCCGCACTTGGGGCATTCCATGCCCTGTCAATATACCATGTAAACCTTTGGGGGCCCACATCGTCTTTATTACCGATGAAAAAGACCATCGCTGGAATCGGTGTGCTCGTCTCGCTGGCCGCGGCCGGGATTTGGTGGTTCCGCTGGAGCGGCGCCCCTCCCCTCTACCGGACCGAACCCGTCACCCGCGGGGCGGTGAAGGAGACGGTCAGCGCCTCCGGCACCATCACCCCCGTCACCACGGTCCAGGTGGGGACGCAGGTCTCCGGCCGCGTCCTCAAACTCCACGCCGACTTCAACTCGGCCGTGCGCAGGGGCCAGCCCATCGCGGAGATCGACCCGGCCCCCTTCCAGGCCCAGGTGGAGCAGGCCGAAGCCAGCCGGGGGGTGGCGCGCGCCAACCTGGAAAAGGCCGAGGCCCAGGCCCTGGAGGCCGAGCGGGCCTTCAAGCGGACCCGGGAGCTCTTCGCCCAGGCGGTGGCCTCGCAGAACGACCTGGAGGCGGCCGAAACCGCCGCCGCCGCCGCGCGGGCCCAGGTGAGCGTCGCCCGGGCCCAGCTCGTCCAGGCCGAGGCCTCGCTTCGTCTGGCCCGGACCAACCTGGACTACACCACCGTCATCTCGCCGGTGGACGGCCTGGTGATCTCCCGGTCCGTGGACGTGGGACAGACGGTCGCCGCCTCCTTCCAGACGCCCACGCTGTTCTCCATCGCCGAGGATCTGACGCGCATGCAGATCCACGCGAGCGTGGACGAGGCCGATATCGGCCGCGTGAAGGAGGGCCAGCCGGTCTCCTTCACGGTGGATGCCTATCCCGACGAGGAGTTTCGGGGGACGGTCACGCAGGTGCGCAACGCCCCCGTCACCCAGCAGAACGTGGTCACCTACACGGTGGTGGTCGCGGTGGACAACGGCTCCCTGCGCCTCAAGCCGGGGATGACGGCCAACGTCTCCTTCGAGACCGCCGAGGTCCGCGATGCCCTGCGGGTCCCCGCCGCCGCCCTGCGCGTGAAGGTGGAATTGCCGGAGGAGCGGAAGGGGGAGAGGCCGGAGGGGGGGAAGGTCGGAAGGCCGGAACGCGGAAAGGCGGGAAGATCGGAAGGCGGAAAGGCAGGAAAGGCGGGAGGTGGGACGGGCGCCGGGAACGCCCCGGCGGGGACGCGGGGTCCCGCGGTGTGGGTGGTGGAGAACGGCCAACCCCGCCGGGTGGCGGTCCGGCCCGGCCTGTCGGACGGGATGTGGACGGCGGTGGAATCGGACGAGCTGAGGGAGGGGATGGAAGTGCTGGTGGAGAGCCCCGGGGCCGGCCGTCCGGGCCAGAATGCGGCTCCGCGGCCGCCCCGGTTCATGTAAGGCGCTCCCGTGTCGGACTGGCTCACCACCGCCCGCATCGCCGTCGCCGCCCTCCTGGTCAACAAGGTGCGGTCGTTCCTGACCATGCTGGGGATCATCATCGGCGTGGGGTCCGTCATCGCCATGATGTCCATCGGCAAAGGGGCCAGTCGGCAAATCGAGGCGCAGATCGCCTCCATGGGTTCGAACCTGCTGATGGTGGTGCCCGGGAGCACGACGGCGGGCGGCGTCCGGATGGGGATGGGCACCCAATCCACCCTCACCATGGGGGACGCGGAAGCCATCGCGGCGCAATGTCCCTCGGTCCTGGAGGTCGCCCCGTCGCATAACGGAACCGCCCAGGTGATCTACGGCAACCTCAACTGGGCCACGGGGATCACCGGCACAACGCCCGGCATCCTCACCGTGCGCGACTGGGCCCTGGAATCGGGGCGTCCCTTTACCGACGCCGAAGTGCGGTCCGGCGCCAAGGTATGTCTCCTGGGCCGGACCGTCAGCGACACCCTCTTTGGAGACGCCGATCCCCTGGGGAAGCACGTGCGCATCAAAAAGGTCCCCTTCCGGGTCGTCGGAGTTCTCCGGGAGAAGGGGCAGACCGACCGGGGCGACAACCTGGACGACACCGTCATGGTCCCCATCACCACGGCCCAGAAGAAGCTCTTCGGCTCGCCGTTTCCCGGGGCGGTCCGCACGATCGCCGTCAAGGTGCGGTCGGTGGAACTCCTGGACCGGGCGCAGGAGGAGATCAAGGCCCTCCTGCGGCAGCGCCACCGCCTCGGGGCCCGCCAGGAGGACGACTTCACCGTCCGCAACCTCACCTCCTTCATGCAGGCGCGGGAGCAGTCGGCCCGGGTCATGGGGCTCCTCCTGGCCTCGGTGGCCTCCGTGTCCCTGCTGGTCGGCGGCATCGGGATCATGAACATCATGTTCGTGACCGTCTCGGAGCGCACTAAGGAGATCGGCTTGCGGCGCGCGGTGGGGGCCCGGCGGAGCGTCATCCGCATGCAGTTTCTCATCGAGGCCCTCACCGTCTCCTGTGTGGGGGGGCTCATGGGGATCGGACTGGGGGTGGTCGCCTCCGGCCTCATCGGACGGCTTGCCGGCTGGCCCGTCATCCTCACCGCTCCGTCCATCCTCCTCGCCTTCAGCTTTTCCGCCCTCGTCGGGATTTTCTTCGGCTTCTATCCCGCCCACAAGGCGGCCCTCCTGAACCCCATCCAGGCGTTGAGGTACGAGTAACAAACAGCCAGCCGGCAACAGGCGGCGGGCGGAAGGGGGGGCGGGGGCGGCATCCTCAACCGACACCTTGCACTCGCGCGGGGTCGGAACATCCGTTGCGGTCGTCCGGAACCCTCGTCGGGCCCGAGCAAAGGGCGGAAGGCCGAAGTAAAGCGGGAGCCGGGCGATGCCGCTTGACCCCGCGGCGCTTCTTGTGGCTCAATGGAAGGGCGCCCCTGCGCGTCTGAGGAGGTCGATTATGCAACGGATGCTATTGGCCCTGTTCGCCCTGACGCTGACCGCGCTCGCCGCCTATCCCCAGGATGAAGGGGAACCGTCCGAGGCTCCGACGCCCGCGCTCCGTCCCATGCCTTACCTCTCCGTCATGCCAAGCCATTATCTCGGTGACGTCCGGGACCGGGAGTTCGACGCCTACCCGTTCTGGGACGGGAAGAAGCTCGTGACGGTGGAGGGGCGCTTGTACTGGAGCCAGTATTGGCTGAAGGAGGGGGCCCTCCCGCCCTCCGAGCTCCAGATCCTCCGCAATTTCTCCAACGCCATTCGGGCGATGGGGGGGACGGTCTTCCTCGAGGGATCCTGCGAGGGCGAGGCCTGCGGGGACAAGGGCGGCTCCCCGCGCGTCAGCGCCATGGCGCGCCAGGGGGCCGCGGAGGTATGGATCGAGGTTTTCCCCTTCAACGACGGACACGACTACGACGTCACCATCGTGGAGCGGGAGGCCATGAAGCAGGCGGTCTCAGCCTCGGGCCTGAAGAAGGCCCTGGACGCCGACGGCCGCGTCGCCCTCTACATTCACTTCGACACCAACAAGGCCGTCATCAAGGACGATGCCCGCCCCATTCTGGCCCAAGTGGCCGCCCTCCTGGCCGAAAACCCGGGGCTGAAGCTCTCGGTGGAGGGGCACACTGACGACACCGGGACCCCGGAGGGCAACAAGGCCCTCTCCCTTGAACGGGCGAAGGCGGTGGTGGCCGCCCTGATCGCCCAAGGAGTGGATGCCGCGCGTCTCAAAGCCGTCGGATGGGGCCAGGAGAAGCCCCTGGCCGGCAACGGCACGGAAGAGGGGCGGGCGAAGAACCGCCGGGTGGAACTGGTCCGGCAATAAGCCCCGCTCCCCGCTGAACGCGGATCCTACCGCGCGCAGGTCTGCGCGCGCCCGCCGTCGAGGGGGATGGTGTCGCCGGTGATCCACCCCGCGTGGTCGGAGGCCAGGAACAGGATCAGCTCCGCCGCCTCCTCGGGGGTCCCCACGCGCCCCAGCGGGTGGGTCTCCTTGGAGCGCTCCAGAAAGGCGGCATACTGCTCTTCGTCCATCCCCGAGGCGCGGTGGAGGTTGGTGCGCACCACGCCGGGGTTGATGGAGTTCACCCGGACGCCGCTGGCGGCGAGCTCCAGGGCGGCGCACCGGGTGAACTGGTCCACGGCCGCCTTGGCGATGCAGTAGGCGATGACCCCCGGAAATGCCCTCAGGCCCGTGACGCTGGAGACGTTCACCACCGCCCCCTTCGAGGCCTTAAGCAGGGGGAGGACGAGCTGGGTGAGGTGGAAGAGGGAGACCAGGTCGGCCTGCCACAAGGCGTCGAGGGCCTCCAGGGAGGTGCTCTCCAGGGTGCCGCTTCCGATGATCCCGGCGGCATTGACCAGGGCGTCGAGACGGCCGTACCGCTCCTCCACCGAGGCGGCCAGGCGCTCGCGGAAGGCCCGGTCGGTCAGGTCGCCGGGCAGGGCGAAGACCTCGGCGCCCGCCTCCCGGGCCCGGACGGCGGCGCCCTCCAGCCGCCCGGGGTCGCGCCCCGTGAGGGCCAGACGGGCCCCCTCGCGGGCGAACACGGGACCGCACGCCCGGCCGATGCCGCTGGAGGCGCCGGTGACGAGGACGACTTTGTTCGCGAAGAGCCGGTCGGTCATACGGATAGCATAGCACGGCGGAACGCGGATCGTGGGTCGTTAATCCTCCGGGTGCAGACGCTTGGCGAGCTCCGCCACCCGCTTCCCGAGGCGTTCGGCGTTTCGGAGGGTCCGGGCGTCGGGATCTCCGGCGCAGGCCGTGCCGTAGAAGCCGTTGGCCTCGAGGGGCTCCCCCCCCACCACCATCCCGCAGATGAGGAACGCTTGGAGGATGGAGAGGATGGTCGTCTCCTTCCCCCCCGTCTGGTTCCAGGAGGTGGCAAAGGCGGCCCCCACCTTCCCCTCCAGCTTGGGGCGGACCGGGTTGAGGCCATCGAGGACGCCCTTGAGCTCGCCGGCCATGGATCCGTAGTAGGAGGGGGAGCCGGCGATGATGCCCGCCGAGTCCACGAAGTCCTGGCGGGTCGCCTCGGAGGCGCTCTTCAGGAGGGCCCTGGCGCCGGGGACGTGCCCCACCCCTTCGGCCACCGCCTCGGCCAGCCGCTTCGTGACCCCTGTTTTCGAATAGTAGAGGACCAAGATCTGCATGGGAAGCTCCTTGGACGCATTTCGGCAGTACTATGTTAATGGCTTTCACGCGGAGGGTATTCCCGGGCCGTTTCTGGATTATCCGAACATACGGTTGCGTTTACAAAGGCGATTATGAGCAAAAGTGTATTGAGCTTGGAAGGCAAGAAGGCGCTCGTCACCGGGGGCAGCCGCGGGATCGGCCGCGCCATCGCCATCGCCCTTTCGTGCGCCGGGGCGGACGTGGCCGTCAACTTCTTCCGCCACCGGGAATCGGCGGAGGCGGTGGCCGCGGAGATCCGGAAAATGGGGCGCAATCCCCTCCTGCTCAAAGGGAACGTGGCGGAGGAGGCGCACATCCAGCGGATGGTGGAGGAGATGCAGGCCGCTTGGGGGCGCCTGGACATCATCGTCTCCAACGCGGCCTCGGGGGTGCTCAAGCCGGTGGACGAACTGAAGCCGCACCACTGGGAGTGGACCATGAACATCAACGCGGCCGCCCTCGTCTTCCTGGTCCGCGCCTCTCTGCCCCTGCTGCGGCCCGGGGCCAGCGTCATCGCCGTCTCCTCCCTGGGCGCCGTGCGCGCCATCCCCAACTACACGTTCGTGGGGGCCTCCAAGGCGGCCCTCGAGTCGCTGGTCCGCCACCTGACCGTGGAGCTGACCCCCCGCGGTATCCGCGTCAACTGCGTCTCCGCCGGCACGGTGGAGACCGACGCCCTCCGCCACTTCCCCAACCGCGACGACATCCTCCGGGAATCCATCGAGCGCACCCCCAGCGGGCGGCTCACGATGCCGGAGGACGTGGCCGGCGCCGTCCTGTTCCTCTGCTCGCCGCTGGCCTCCCAGATCTGCGGCCATACCCTGGTCATCGACGGGGGCTACAGCATCGTCGGTTAAACGCCGTCCAAAATCCCCGTTTCAAGTTACCCTCGCCCTTCCACAATCGCGGGATTTGAAGCGGTTGTCGATTGCGCGCGGGTGAACCGGAGAGCCGCTTACGGTACAATAGCGCTGTCATGACCGACCCGCTGCCCGCGGCCCGCTTCGGCCCCGGGTGGCACGATGAGGAGCGCGACGATCTCTTCGCCTTCCGCTGGATGGCGCGCGAGGCGACGCTCACTCTGCCGCCCGGCGGTCCGTTTCTCGCCTTTTATGCGTTTTCGGAATTTTTGGATGCCAGCCAGACGCTGACGGTCCGGTCGGGGGAAGCGACCGTCGCCGAACTCCCCCTGCTCCATCAATGGACGCCATACAGCGTCGAATTGCCTCCCGGTGCCACCGGGGTCGCTTTCGCGCTCAACAAGCGTTTTCCCAGGAAGTATTATCCGAAGGACCCCCGGGAATTGGGGATTCGCGTGGCGGAGATCCGGCGGCACGGCGATGCGGACCAGCATGCCGACGCCGCCGCCTTCCTCGCCAACGCCGTTCTCAATGTCCGCGAGTCCATCGCCAAGTCGGAGGCCCCGCGCTCTCGGCCCCTTTCACTGGGCATCGACCTGCACGGCAGGTGCAACATGGTCCCCCCCTGCGTCTACTGCCAGTGGGACGCCAACAAGGATTCCGAGGGCCCGCTCGTCGACACCGTCGTCGACGAGGCCGCCTTGGAGGGCTACGGGGCTTTCTTCGGGGCCGCGCGCACCCTGGTGAATTGCTCCATCGGTGAACCCCTGCTCCATCCCCGCCTGAAGGAGGTTTTGGATCTGCTGGAGCGGCGGGGGAAGTTCCTGGAGATGTCCACCAACGGACTCTCCCTCACGGCCCGTGCGGCGGATCTGCTGGCGGGGCGGAAGGTCTTCCTTTATGTGTCTCTGGATGCGGGGACCGCGGCGACCTATGCCCGGATACGCAACGACCGGTTCGAGACCATCGTGGCGCAGTTGAGGGCCCTCTCCGCCCTGCGAAGCCAACGGGGGGGCTGGCCCAAACTCTACATGGTCTTCATGCCGATGCAGGTCAACAAGGGGGACCTGGAGGCCTACTTCCGGCTGTGCCGGGACCTGATGGCCGATGCCGTCGTGCTGCGGCCGCTCAACGTCGTCGAGGAGCGGCAGCCGGTGGTGACCCGGGCGGGGTACGCCTTCGAATACCACAAGGAGCACCTCACGCCGGACGAGCAGCGGGAGGTGTTCTTGGAGGCCCAACGGTGGTCGCGAGAGACCGGCGTTCCCGTCCTGAACCAGTTCTATTTCGGCGCCCTGCCTGCGAAGGACGAAGCCGCGGCGCCAGAGGCCGAGGAGCCCCCTCCGGCGCCCGACCCGGACGAGAGCCCCGACCTCGGCCACGGCCGGCTCCCCCTGTGCCGGGAGCCCTGGCAGAACTACTACATCCTCCGCCGAGGGATCATGCCGTGCTGCTACGGGCACGCCCCGATCGCCTCGATGGAGGAGTATGAGACGGCCTGGAACGGTCCCGTCCTGCGGGAGATCCGGGAAAACCTGGCCGCGGGGCGGTTCTCGCGATACTGCCTAGAGTCCCTCTCCTGCCCCATCGTCCGGCGGCACGCCCTCCGGCGGGATCCCGCCTCGGGCGAAGTGCGCCAGCCGGCCTGGCTGAGGGCGGCCAAGGTCGTCAACCGGGCCGCCTTCGGCGTTCCCGGATGGATTTGGCGGGGACTCCGGGGGATGAGATCGTAAGCATAATAAAATCAATGACATACATTGGATTTTTGCCGCCCCCCGATCCTGGTGGTATAATCGTCCCGGGGGATCCCGATTCCACCCCTGTTTCAGGTTCCCCACCGGGCCGCGGCCGGGGCCTCTGGCCCTCGGCCCGCGCTTCAGCCCGGCAATCACCTGACCCCATTGTGCCCCCCCCCGCGGGGGGGCTCCGAATCCAAACGCAAGGAGGGCTGACCTGTGTCTGGCATTGACGAGAAAACCCTGAAGCATATTGAGAAGAAGGAATCGATCCTTCAGGCGGTGGATCCCAAGGCGGTCGAGAAGCAGGCCCAGATGGGCAAACTCCACGCCCGGGACCGCATCCGCTCCATCCTGGACCCCGGATCGTTCCACGAGTACGACCTCTTCGTGGAGCACCGGTGTTACGACTTCGGCATGGAGAAAAAGCAGCTCCCCGGCGACGGGGTCGTCACCGGCACCGGAAAGATCCAAGGGCATCCGGTCTGCATCTACGCGCAGGACTTCACGGTGGCCGGCGGCTCCCTGGGGCTGGCCCACGCCCGCAAGATCACCAAGATCATGGACCACGCCATCAGGATGGGCGTCCCCATCATCGGCATCAACGACAGCGGCGGGGCCCGCATCCAGGAGGGGGTCAACTCCCTTGCCGGCTATGGGGAGATCTTTTACCGCAACACCCTCGCCTCCGGCGTCGTCCCCCAGATCTCCATCATCCTGGGTCCCTGCGCCGGCGGCGCGGTCTACAGCCCGGCGCTGACCGACTTCGTCTTCGTGGTGGACAAGATTACCAAGATGTTTATCACCGGCCCCGAGGTCATCAAGGCCGTCCTGGGCGAGGAGATCTCCATGGAGGACCTGGGAGGAGCCCGCATCCAGGCCGAGATTGCGGGCAACGCCCATTTCTACGCCGCGAGCGAGCAGGAGTGTTTCCAGCAGGTCAGCCGCCTCGTCACCTTCATCCCTTGGAACAACCGCAAGCGGGCCGACCGGTTCCCTCCCAAGCTCCCCCGGGGGCAGTGGGACATCAACGAGATCGTCCCCCTCAACCCGCGCAAGCCCTACGATGTTCGGCACGTGATCCAGGCCATCATGGACGACAGCGACTTTTTGGAGATCCAGGAACACTTCGCCGCCAACATCGTCACCGGGTTCGCCCGGCTCAACGGGGAGACGGTGGGCATCGTCGCCAACCAGCCCCTGGTCCTGGCCGGTGTCCTGGACGTGGACTCCTCCGACAAGGCGGCTCGGTTCATCCGGTTCTGCGACGCCTTCAACATCCCCCTCCTGACCCTGGTGGACCTTCCCGGCTACCTCCCGGGTGTGGACCAGGAGCATGCGGGGGTCATCCGCCACGGCGCCAAGATCCTCTATGCCTACAGCGAGGCCACCGTCCCCAAGGCCACCATCATCCTGCGCAAGGCCTACGGCGGCGGCTACATCGCCATGTGCTCCCGCCACCTGGGGGCCGACTTCGTCTTCGCCTGGCCGCAGGCCGAGATCGCCGTCATGGGGCCCGAGGGGGCGGCCAACATCATTTTCCGCAAGGAGATCAGCGAGGCGGCGGACCCCGACGCCATGCGCAAGGTCAAGGTGGAGGAGTACAAGGAGAAATTCGCCAACCCCTACATTGCCGCCGCCAACGGCCATGTGGACGCCGTCATCACCCCGGTGGAGACGCGCGATTTCCTCATCCGCGCCCTCGAGGTGGCCCTCCAGAAGAAGGAGGACCGGCCCTTCCGCAAGCACGGCATCCAGCCGAACTGAGAGGGAGCGATGAGCGCCAAGCCCACGGGATCCTTCATCCTCGACGACGCCGTCTACGAGACCGCCCTTACCCGCAAGTTCAAGCGGCGCAAGCGGTGGTCCCCTCCCGACCCTTCCAAGGTCGTCGCCCACATCCCCGGCCTCATCCAGAAGGTGCACGCGGCCCCCGGGACGAAGGTGCAGGCCGGGACGCCGCTTTTGGTCCTCGAGGCGATGAAGATGCAGAACGATGTCTGCGCCCACGGCCCGGCCGTCGTCGCGGCCGTGCACGTGAAGGACGGGGACTTGGTGGCCAAAGGCCAGCTGCTGATGGAGTTGGAGCTGCCGTAAAGAAGTTTAAAGTTCGGAGTCCAAGAGCACTCAACAGCCCCCAGGGGGCTAGTGGGAATCGACCTGAACTCTAGACTCCGGATGGCTTAAAACGCGTACGTCACCGACAGGGTGACCTGGTGCGCCGCGGCCTTGTCCATCCCCTCGTAGTCCCCGGTGAACCGCGTCAGCTCCAGCCCGTAAGAGACCCCCTTGCCCGGCTTGTGGATGGCCCCGGCGAACAGGGCGTCCGAGTCGCCGAGGGTGCCGGCCGGCACGGGATCGTCGAAGCGCTCGGCCGAGACCCCGGCGTACAGGTCCAGCGCCTTCCCCGAATAGTGCAGCTCCAGCCATCCGGCTGTGGACTCCTGTTTCCGGTAGGCGCCGGCCGCGTCCTTGTCGTAGCCGGAGCGGCCGAGGAAGATCTTCAGGTTGCTCCCGCGGGACACCTCCGCCAGGAGGGTGAGGGAAGGGCTGAGCCCAAGGGAGAGGTCCGCGCCGATCCCCTCGATGGGGACCGTCTGCCCCTCCACCTCCTCCTCGCACCACGCGCCGTACACGCCCAGGACGCTCTTCCGGCCCGGGCCCCACTGGAGAGCATACCGGGCCTCGAAGACCGGCATGCTGCCGTAGATGGCGGCGTCGGTGGAGGGGTCGCCCACCATGACGGCGAGCTCGTGGGCGTCGCCGAAGTGCCGGGTGTACCGCACCTGGGCCCGGCGGAATCCGGTGTTGCCGGTCTCCCAGTAGAAGCCGTTGGTGATGAGCGACTTCGGCAGCCCCGCCCCGAAGAGATCCCAATGCTGGCCGGCGATGAGGGAGTCCCTCGCCCCCTTCAGCTCCAGAAAGGCCAGCCGCGCCCGAAACTTCATCTGGTTTCTCGTGGCGGGGTCGAAAAGGTCGAACTCGAAGCCGCCCGAGACCCGCGTCCCGGAGGCCAGGGTGGGGCCGGACCACTTGAACCCGAAGCGCGAGTTCATGGCGGTGACATTGACCGAGTCGTCGTCGAACTCCGGGGAGTCGGGCTTGGGGTACCGGGCGGCCACCGTGTGGTTCATGACATGGTCCTGGTAGGCGGCCTCCGCCTTGGCGAAGCCGTAGAAGCTGAAGGTGTTCTCCTCCCCCTTCAGGATGACGATCTCGGCCCCGGCGGTGGGGGCGAGGGCGAGGGCGAGCAGGAGCGGCAGGCACCGGCGCATAAGGTTCCCCCTTGTCGGCCCATTATAAACAAGAAGGGCGGCGGGGCGCCGGGGCCCGCTACTTGATTCGGTTGCCCTCGTCCAGCAGGAGGATGACCGGCTGGTGGGTCTTGGCTTCGGCGGGGTCCATCTCGGCGTAGGCGCAGATGATGACGCGGTCGCCGGCCTTGGCCAGGTGGGCGGCGGCGCCGTTGATGGTGATCTCCCCGGGGGCCCCCTCGATGGCGTAGGTGGTGAACCGCGCCCCGTTGGCGACATTGTAGATCTCCACCTGCTCGAAGGGGAGGATCCCGGCGGCTTTCAGCAGGTCCCGGTCCACGGTGACGCTCCCCTCGTAGTGCAGGCAGGCCTGGGTGACCCGAGCCCGGTGCAGTTTGGCCTTCAGCATGCGCAGGATCATCGTCCCTCCCCCGGGGGCTCCAGCAGGGCGTTGTCGATGAGGCGGGTGGCCCCCACCCAGGCCGCCACCAGGGCCACGGCCCGACGGTCGAGGCGGTCCAGCGGTTCGAGCGTGGCGGCGTCGGCCACCTCCGCGTAGTCGAGGCGGGCCAGCGGCTCCGCCGCGACGACCTCGCGCATCGCGGCCGCCACCTTGGCGGGATCGTCCTCCCTGTCGGCGACCTTCGCCTCGGCCTGGGCCAGGGCCCGGTGGAGGACGAGGGCGGCCCGACGCTCGTCCGGCTTGAGGAAGGCGTTGCGCGAGGAGAGGGCCAGACCGTCGCTCTCCCGCACCGTGGGGCAGAGGACCACTTCGGTGAGAAAGTTGAGGTCCTGGACCATCCTCTTGATGAGAACGGCCTGCTGGAAATCCTTCTGTCCGAAGACGGCGAAGTCGGGGCGGATCAGGTTGAAAAGCTTGGCCACCACAGTGAGCACCCCCCGGAAATGGCCGGGGCGGCTGCGGCCGCAGAAGCGGTCGCTGAGGGTGTCGTTGTCCAGAAAGGTCCCGTAGCCCCCCGGGAACATGTCGGACGCGTCGGGGGCGAAGACATAGTCCACGTCCAGCTCCTTGAGCTGGTCCGCGTCCCTTGTTAGGTCGCGGGGGTAGCGCTCGAAGTCCTCGTTGGGGCCGAACTGCGTGGGGTTGACGAAGATGGAGACGACGGTCACCTGCCCGAGCTGATTGGCCTTGCGCACCAGGCTGAGGTGGCCCGCGTGGAGGGCCCCCATCGTCGGGACGAAGGCGATCTTCAACTTGTCCCGCTTGAGGTCCAGGGTGGTTTGCTGCATCAGGTGCGGTCGTCGGACGATCTCCATGGCCGGCTCCTAAAAACTCTCCTCCGAAGAGGGGAAGCGCCCCGCCTCCACGTCCTCCTTGAACCGCGCCAGGGCCCCGCCGATTTCCGCCCGGAGGTCGAGATAGCTTCGGACGAACCGGGGCCGGGGCCCCGGGGTGAGGCCGAGGAGGTCGTGAAAGACGAGGACCTGGCCGTCGCAGGAGGGGCCGGCCCCGATGCCGATAGTGGGGATCCCCGCGGCCCGGGTGACCGCCTCCGCCGCCGCGGCCGGGACGCATTCGAGGACGAGGGCGAAGACCCCCGCCTTCTCGAGGGCGCGGGCCTCCTCCACGAGCCGCTCGGATTCGCCGGGGCCGCGCCCCTGGACCCGGTAGCCGCCGAAGGCGTGGATGGACTGGGGGGTGAGCCCCAGGTGTCCCATCACGGGGATCTCGGCGTCGAGAATGGCTTGGATGGCCTCCAGCCGCCTGGCCCCCCCCTCGACCTTCACCGCCTCCGCTCCTCCCTCCTGGACCAACCGCCCCGCGTTGCGGGCCGCCTCCACGGGGGTGAAATGGCAGGAGAGGTAGGGCATGTCGGCGACCAGCAGGGCGCGGGCAACGCCGCGGCGGACGGCCCGGGTATGGTGGAGCATGTCCTCCATGGTGACGGGGAGGGTGTGGGGGTATCCCAGGACCACGTTGCCGAGGGAGTCGCCTACGAGGACGATGTCCATGCCCGCCCCGTCGGCGAGGAGGGCCTGGGAGTAGTCATACGCCGTGACCATGACGAGCTTTTGCTGGGATTTGCGCGCCAAGATCCCGGGGACGGTCACTTTGGAGTTCTCCATAAGTGCCTCCTGGTCCGAGAATTGAGGACCGCTTTCAGAAGCACCATTAAATCACGCCCGGGGGTCGGCCGTCAACCTTCGGCCCAGGGACGGGGCTATCATCCGGAAAAATCCCTTGGTTTTTTTCGCCTCCGCCCTCTTTGGGGTCTTGGCCCAAGCGCGGGCGGAGCTGACCGTCATGCCGGCCCCGCCGCGAAGAGCGCCGGACTCTGGGAGTGGCCCGGCGCCCGCCGTCAATCTTGCCTATCATTGGGTTCGAGGGGGACCTACAGATCGGGCCGCCCGCTGGGGGCGGGAATGGCGCGACGCGGGAGGGCGTTGGTATCCGTGGGCAGGCCCCGAAGGGCCGACCCGCCGAGATTTGTTTATAATATCCCTATGACCGACGAGACCTGCGCCATCTGCGGCATCCCGAACTACTCGTTCGCGATGAAGACCTGCCCCATGTGCAAGAAGCGGTACTGCGACAAGTGCGAATTCCGCATGGGGGGCAACGTTTTCTGCAGCCGCGAGTGCGGCCAGATGTTCTTTTTTTCCGGCGAGGACGGCGAGGCCGACGCGTAGCGGTCCCGGCCGGAGACCACTGGAGGAGGAACCCATGACCTTTCCCATCGTCCGTATGCGGCGCCTGCGCCAGAACGGCCTCTTGCGCGACATGGTGCGCGAGACCCGCCTCCACCCCTCCCAGTTCATCTACCCCCTCTTCGCGGTGGAGGGGAAGAAGGTGCGCAAGGAGATCCCCTCCATGCCCGGCGTGTTCAACCTCTCGGTGGACGAGCTGGTGAAGGAGTGCCGCGACGTCGAGGCCGCCGGGGTCCCCGCCGTCATCCTGTTCGGCATCCCGGCCGAAAAGGACGAGTTGGGCTCCCAGGCCTACCATGCCGAGGGGATCATCCAGAAGGCGGTGCGGGCCGTCAAGAAGGAGGGGCTCAACCTGATGGTCATCACCGACGTCTGCCTCTGCGAGTACACCTCCCACGGCCACTGCGGCGCCCTCCGGGACGGCCGCTACGGCAAGGAGGTGGACAACGACCGGACGCTCGAACTGCTGGCCCGGGAGGCGGTCAGCCACGCCGAGGCGGGCGCGGACGTCATCGCCCCCTCGGATATGATGGACGGCCGGGTGGCCGCCATCCGCGACGCCCTGGACGAGAAGGGTTTCGAGTCGGTTCCCATCCTCTCCTATGCCGCCAAATACGCTTCGGGGTTCTACGGCCCCTTCCGGGACGCCGCCCAGTCGGCCCCCGCCTTCGGCGACCGGCGCGGCTACCAGATGGACCCCCCCAACGTCCGGGAGGCCCTGCGCGAGGTGGAGCTGGACCTGGAGGAGGGGGCGGATATCGTGATGGTCAAGCCGGCCCTGTCCTACCTGGACGTCATCGCCAAGGTCAAGGAATTGTTCCAGGTGCCGGTCGCCTGTTATAATGTCTCCGGAGAGTATTCCATGATCAAAGCGGCCGCCCTCAAGGGCTGGATCGACGAGAAACGGATCGTCTTGGAGACCCTCATCGGTATGCGCCGGGCGGGGGCGGACTTGATCCTGACCTACCACGCCAAGGACGCGGCCCGCTGGCTGAAGGAGTAGGAATGGGCAAGATTTCGGAGGAGCTCTACGCGAAGGCCTGCGCCGTGATGCCGGGGGGGGTCAACTCCCCCGTCCGGGCGTTCAAGGCGGTGGGGGGCGGGCCCCTCTTCATCAAGCAGGGGCAGGGGAGCCGGCTGGTGGACGCGGACGACCGCTCCTACATCGACTACTGCATGTCCTGGGGGGTCCTCATCCTGGGGCATGCCCACCCCTTCGTGGTGGAGGCCCTCAAAAAGGCCGTCGTCAAGGGGCTCTCCTACGGGGCCCCCACCGCCGCCGAGACCGAACTGGCCGAGGCGGTCGCCGCGGCGTTCCCTTCCGTGGAGAAGGTGCGCCTCACCCCCAGCGGGACGGAAGCGGTGATGAGCGCCGTCCGGCTGGCCCGCGCCTGCACCGGGCGGGATCTGGTCGTGAAGGTGGACGGCGGCTACCACGGTCACGGGGACCAGATGCTGGTCCAGTCGGGCTCCGGCGTCCTCACCTTCGGCCTGCCCGGCACCCCCGGCATCCCCGCGGACGTCACGAAGCACACCCTCAGCATCCCCTACAACGACACGCAGGCGCTGAAGGAACTGGCCGCCCGGCACGGCGAGAGCGTGGCCGCCTTCATCGTGGAGCCCGTCATGGGCAATGCGGGGGTCATCCCCCCCGACCCGGACTATCTGTCCACGCTGCGCGCCGTCTGCGACCAGATGGGGGCCCTCCTCATCCTGGACGAAGTGATCACCGGCTTCCGCGTCGCTTACGGCGGGGCCCAGGAGCTCTACGGCGTCAAGGCCGATCTGACGACGATGGGCAAGGTCCTCGGCGGAGGCCTTCCCCTGGCGGCTTACGGCGGGCGGAAGGACCTGATGGAGCGGATCGCCCCCGAGGGCCCCGTCTATCAGGCCGGCACCTACGCCGGGAACCCCCTGGCGGTTCAGGCCGGCCTGGCCACCCTCAAGGTGATCAAAAACGCCCAGACCTACGAGCAGCTGGAGGAGCGCGGAGCGGCGTTGGAGGCCGGCATCCGCGAGATCGCGGGGCGCTACGAGGTCCCCCTGCAGGTCAATCGCGTGGGCTCCATGTTCACGCTCTTCTTCACGGCGTCGCCGGTCCGGGACCTTGCCTCGGCCCAGACGGCGAACACCAAGATGTTCACCCGGTTCTTCAACCTCATGCTGGAGGGGGGGGTGTACCTGCCGCCCTCGCAGTTCGAGGCCGGCTTCATTTCGATGGCCCACAGCACCAAGGATCTCGAAGACACCCTCGAGGCGGCCGACCGCGCCCTCAAGACGGTGGCGCGGGAATTCGAGCTCGGGCCCTATCGGTAGAAGTAGACTTTCAATTCGGGGTGGGCCCCGTCCCCGGTGACGACCCGGTCCGCGACCCAGAACAGGTGGTGGTACCGCAAGATGCCCCTTTGCTTTTCCCATCGCTCCACGGACGTCTTCAGCCCCGCCGGCTTGACGAACCGCAACACGATGGCGTCCCGCTCCCCCAAGTGGGCGCGGAAGATGGACGCCTCCCCCTCGGCCAGCATCAGCCCCTTCACGCAGGAGGAGGCCGCCAGGCGAATGGCCTCCCGCCGGGGGCTCCGGATCCCCTGGGCGTCCAGGAACCGCTCCACTTCCCGTTCGAACCCGTCCATGGCCCTATTCTACCATCCCGCGATCGGGGGGGCGCGGTGACCCCGCTGCTCGAGCGGCTGCAAGCCGGTGAGGTCCCCGACGGCCTGCGGGCCGCGGCGGAGCGTGAGGAGATCCCCCTTGCCGTCCTTGTGGACGAGATCAAGGCCGGACGAGCCGCGGTTCTGTGGAACCGCCACCACGGCACTCTCCGACCCATCGTCGTGGGGCGCGCCTTCGGCACCAAGATCAACGTCAACATCGGCGTCTCCCCCGTTGCTTCCGACTTCGCGAAGGAGGAGGAGAAGGCCCGACTCTGCGCCCGGCTGGGGGCGGACACCATCATGGACCTCTCCGTGGGGGCCAATGCCGACGCCTTCCGCGCCTTCCTCCTGAACGCATTTGATTGGCCCCTGGGGACCGTCCCCGTCTACCAGACCGCCTCCCGGTTCCCGGGGCTGGAAGACGCCAAGTTCGAGGACCTCCTCTCCGACATCGAGTCCCAGGCCCGGCAGGGGGTGGACTTCATGACCATCCACGCCGGCTTCAAACGCGTACATCTGGAGTGGGCGCTCGATCGCGCCATGGGGATCGTCTCCCGCGGCGGGGCGCTGCTGGCCGCCTGGATGCTCAAGCGAAAGGAGGAGAACCCGCTGAACGCCCGGTTCGACGAGGTGCTCGATCTCCTCCGCCAGCACGACGTCACCATCTCCATCGGCGACGCCCTCCGTCCCGGCTCCCTCCTGGACGCCTCCGATCGGGCCCAGTTCGGCGAGCTGGAAGAGATCGCCCGACTCACGAAGCGCGCCCGCGCGCGGGGGGTGCAGGTGATGGTGGAGGGGCCCGGGCACATCCCCCTGCACGAGATCGAGATGAACATGAAGAAGCAGGCCGAGCTCTGCGACGGCGCCCCCTTCTACGTCCTTGGGCCGGTGGTGTGCGACACGGCCGCGGGGTACGACCACATCACCGCCGCCATCGGCGCCGCGATAGCCGCCTGGCACGGCGCCTCCCTCCTCTGTTATGTCACCCCCAAGGAGCACCTGGGCCTTCCCGACCTGGAGGATGTCCGCCAGGGGCTGGTGGCCTTCAAGATCGCCGCCCTTTCCGCCGACATCGCCATGGGGAGGCCCGCCGCGCTGAGGCGGCAGAAAGCCATGGCCGAGGCCCGGCGCAATTTCCGGTGGGAGGAGCAGTTCGCCCTGTGTCTGGACCCCGACCGCGCGCGTGAGTACCATCAGGGATCGTTCGCCGACCCGTCGATGAAGGGCGAGGACTTCTGCTCGATGTGCGGCCCCGATTTCTGCCCCATGGCCCGCCTCAAGACGACGACGCGCGAAGAGTAATGGGTGCGAGGGGGACGCTCGCGCTTGACACAAATCCCTGAAATAAAATAGACTTTATGCGTCTCCCGCCGCTTCGGAACGGGCGGTTGGCTATTGTATTCGAATCGGAAGGAGCCCGCGATGCGGATCGGAACCGTTCGGATCCTGACCCTGATGGTCCTTTGGACCGGCGGCCTGCTGGCCCAGGACTGCCCCTTCAACACCGGCAACATGAACCTTCCCGGCCTTGCCGGGGGGGTGAGTTTCTACCGCAACAGCGGGCTGGTCACCAACCTGGCATTTACGGATCAGTTGAAGGTGGTGGACGTCTCCGACGCTTCCAAGCCGAAGGTGGTCTGGTCGCAATCCTACGCGGCCCTGTGCCCGACCACGACTATCCTCTGGCCCGCCGCCGTCGTGGGGCAGCGGGCCTATGTCCCCTTCCTCTGCAGCGAGGCGGGGGGTGGGCCCGACCCCACGGGATTGCTCATTTTCGACATCGCCAACCCCTATGCCCCGGTGGAAAAGCCGCGCTACGAGGTGAGCGCCCCCGACGCCGACGGGTATACCGGCCTCGTGGCGGTGGGCTCCAAGGGGTATGCCTCCTCCGGCGCCGCCGGCCTGCGGGTGTTTGACTTCACCGATCCCCTCGCCCCCGTGCCGGTCGCCGGCCTCGAGACCGAGGGCTACGCCGCGGGAATCGCGGCGATGACCAGCCACGTGCTCATCCTCGACCGGCCCTTCGGCGGGAAGCGGGGGGACGGCCTCGTGGTCGTGGACATCTCCAAGCCCGGACAGCCGCGCAAGGCCTCCGCGTTCACCGGCGCGCAGAACCCCGTCCAGTTCATCTATGCCGCCGGCACCGCCTACGTCACCGACCAGGGGGAGCTCGGGTCGGGCGAGGGGGCGGGGGTGTGGATCATCGACCTCGCCGCCCCCGGCGCGCCCCGGGTAAGCGCCTTCTACCCCACGGCGCTGCCGCCCTGGGGGCTGGCCCTCAAGGGGGACAACCTGTATGTGGGGACCACCACCGCCGACGGGGGGATGCTGGTGCTCGATGTGGCCGACAAGTCCAGGCCCTTCCTCAAGGGGTCCACGGTGACGCTCCTGAATTCGGGGGCGGTCCGAGTGAACGGCAATTATGTTTACCTGGGCGTGGAGGGGCTCCTCAAGGTGTACGATCCCGCGGCCTGCGAGGCCTCGCACCACTCCCGCCCCCTCGGTCGTCCATAGCCGAGCATCAATCCGTTTCGATTTCGACCGTGAGGGGGGTGCGCCCCATAGGTGTTAAGTTAAGCCGCCTTCTTTTTATTAGCAGGATAACCATG
>CAZRVT010000037.1:0-26639 GCA_964603505.1 uncultured Holophagales bacterium
ACCGGAACCGGGCCTGCCCTGAGCAGGAACCGCGCCGGTAACTACCAATGCTCGACTTCATTCAGGACGCCTTCCGCACCCTCTACAACGTCGAGGCGGTGGTGCGGTGGGGCGGCACCTTTATCGTCTGCGCCTTCGTCTTCATCGAGACGGGCCTCTTCGTCGGGTTCTTCCTGCCGGGCGACTCGCTCCTGGTGACCGCGGGGGTCTTCGCCGCGGCGGGGCTGTTGGACCTGCCCACCCTGCTCCTGTTCACAACGATCTGCGCCGTGGCCGGGGACCAGACGGGGTTTTGGATCGGGCGGAGCTTGGGACACGCCCTCTACAAGAAGGAGGACTCCTTCTTCTTCCGCCGCAGCCACCTGATGAAGGCCCACGACTTCTACGAGAAATACGGCCCCAAGACGATCGTCCTGGCCCGGTTCATCCCCATCGTCCGCACCTTCGCCCCGGCGGTCGCCGGGGCCGCGGAGATGAATTACCGCAAGTTCGTTACCTACAACGTCTTCGGCGGCATCCTCTGGGTCGAGGGGGTGGTCCTGGCGGGGTATTTCCTCGGCAAGTCCATTCCCGACATCGGAAAGCACATCCACCTGGTCATCGCCGTCGTCATCGCCCTGTCGTTCCTTCCCATCGTCTACGAACTTTGGAAGGCCCGCTCAAGCAGAAAACCGGCCGCGTCCTGAGGTTGCCCGCGCCCCGTCCCTGTGCTACAATTTTCCGCAATTCGCACGCCCACAATTCAGGAGGGGACCATGGAACCGTTGATCGTCAAGGGGCACGGGCTCACCATCGAGGACGTCGTCTCCGTCGCGCGGCACGGGAGGAAGGTGGAGCTGCACCCGGACGCCAAGGCCGCCATCGAGAAGTGCCGCGGCCTGCTGGAGCGCAAGATCCGGCAGGGGGAGGTGATGTACGGCGTCAACACCGGCATCGGGGAGCTGGCCTCCGTGGTCCTGACCCCCGAGCAGACCCAGCAGTTCCAGAAGTTCCTCATCTACAACCACGCCGCCGGCATCGGCGACCCCGCCCCCGTCGAGCACATCCGGGCGGCCATGCTGGCGCGCATCAACGTCCACGCCCACGGCCATTCCGGCTGCCGCCTGATCGTCACCCAGACGCTGGCGGACATGCTCAATGCGGGCGTCACCCCGGTGGTGTGCGAGAAGGGGAGCGTGGGGGCCTGCGGCGACCTTTCCCCCATGAGCCAGATCGCCCTGGCCATGATGGGGGAGGGGGAGGTGTTCTTCGCGGGCGGCCGCTATCCGGCCCGCGAGGGCCTGGCCAAGGCCGGGATCGCCCCCGTGGTCCTCGAGGCGCGGGACGGCCTGGCCACCATCAACGGGTCCAACGTCCTCTCGGGGATGAGCTATCTCTGGCTCTACGACGCCGAGCGGTGGATCGGCCAGGCCGAGATCGCCGCGGCCATGACGCTGGAGGCCCTGCTGGCCAACCTGAAGCCCTACGACTCCCGCCTCCACGAATTGCGCGGCTTCCGCGGCGCCGTCAAGAGCGCGGCCAATCTCCGAAAGATCATCGAGGGCTCCGACCTCGCCACCGGCAAGATGAAGGTGAAGGTGCAAGACGCCTATTCGATGCGGTGCACGCCGCAGGTGATCGGCGCCGCCCGCGACGCCCTCCGCTGGGCCAGGGAGCAGTGCGAAATCGAATTGAACGGCGTGGGCGACAACCCCATCTTCCTCCCCGACGAGGACCGCGTCCTTACCGGCGCCAATTTCCAGGGGACGCCGGTCTCGCTGCCGATGGACATGGCCGGCGCCGCCGTCACGATGGTGTGCGTCCTCTCCGAGCGGCGCCTCAACCGCCTTCTCAACCCCGCCCTCTCGGTCGGGCTCCCCGCCTTCCTCACCAAGGGGGCGGGGATGTTCTCCGGGTTCATGCTCAGCCAGTATTCGGCCGACATGCTCATCGTGGAACAGCGCATCAACTCCGTCCCCGCCTCCATCCAGTCCATCCCGGCGGCCGCCGACCAGGAGGACTTCGTCTCCATGGGGATGAACACGGCCCTCAAGAACAACCAGATCCTGAAGAACGCCTGGGGTGTCCTGGGGATCGAGTTCATGGCCGCCGCCCAGGCCCTTGACTTCCGAGCATTCACCCCCGGCAAGGGCTGCCTGGCCGCCCGCGCCGTTGTCCGCAAGCACGTGGCGCACCTGGACGAGGACCGCCCGCTGTTCCGCGACCACAACACCATGATGGAGCTCGTGAAAAGCGGCGAGATCCTCGAAGCGGTCGAGGGGGCGGTCGGGAAGCTCGCGACCTCCTGGGAGTAGGCCCCCTACGGCCGTGCTCCTCTGGCTCATTCTCCTCCTCGTCCCGCCCCCCCCTCCGTCGCCGGAGATCAAGGTCCTGTTGGAGACGGTGCGCGAGGGGAAGCTGGAGGCGTGCGGCCGGTCGTTCCAGATCGGGGGGTGGACGGCCCCCTCGCCGGTCCATTTCACCCTCTCCGGCGGCGCGGTGATGCTTGAGGACCCCTGCGGCAAGCGGGCCCCCTATTCGGGCTCCGTCCTCCTCGTCCCCGACGGGGGCGGTTTCACGTTCAAGGGGAAGACCTACCGGGGCAAGGCGCGCCTGACGGCGGGCACCAAGCACGCCCTCGTCATCAACCAGGTGGAGGTGGAGGACTACCTCCTTGGCGTCGTCCCCGCCGAGATGGGGCCCCGGGAGTACCCGTCGCTGGAGGCGCTGAAGGCGCAGGCGGTGGCGGCGCGCTCCTACGCGATGGCCAAACTCAAGAAGCCGGACAACGCCAACTACCACCTGTGCGACACCCCCGCCTGCCAGGTGTATGAGGGGAAGGACATCGAGAAGCCCCTCACCGACCGGGCGGTGAAGGAGACCTGCGGCCTGGTCCTGAAGGACCCGGCCGGCAGCGTGGTGGAGGCCTTTTTCACCGCCACCTGCGGCGGCCACACCACCCTCGGGACCAACCTCTTCCCCGGCGGCCCCGTCTCGGCCCTCTTCCCGTCCCAGCCCTGCCATCCCGTCCCCGAGTACACGCTCAACGCGCGGGAGAAATCGCCGCTGGGGCCCGCGGCGGCCGCGGCGGCCCTGGCGTGGGACGGGGACTTCGCGGCGGGGTTGAAGCGGGCGTTCGGGCTGGCGGTGGATCCCGCCGACCCCTGCGCGGGCCTAGTCGCTTTCTTCACCGGCGGCCCCGGCACCTGTTCCGCTCTCTTCGCCCTTCCGGTCTTCAAGGAGGCGTGGGTGGGACGGATGGCGGGGGAGGGGGACGCGGCGATGCTCTGGGAGGTGGCGGCGGTGCTCCTGGGCGAGGCCGGGCGACTGACGAAGAAAACCGGCGTCTTCTCGCTCCTGGAGGGGAGCACGATCACCCTCCTGGAGGAGGACCCCCAGCCCCTCTGCCTGGCCCCGGGGGCGCGGCTCTACCTCCGCCGGGGGGGGCAGACGGCCTCTGTCACCGCCCTGTCCCTGACCCCGGGCGACCGACTCGAGTGGTGGGGCGACGCGGGGAACGCCCTGGCCCTGGTGAAGGAGGAGCGCCCCGTCGGAGGCATCGCCGACGGACGCGCCAAGCTCGCCCAATGGCTCCGCTTCCTCCCGTGGGAGGAGATCGCCGAGAAGACGGGCGTGCCGGGGGCGAAAGGACTGGAAGTCGTCCGGTCCAGCCCCGAGGGCCGGGTCCTGTCCCTGAAGATCACCGGGGCGAAGGGCTCCAAGACCCTCGAGCGCCTCGACGTGCGGTTTAAGCTCGGCCTGCCCGAGCTGCTCTTCAAGGTCCTCCCGGTGCGCGACGGCGCCTTCTTCCTCGGTTCCGGCTGGGGCCACGGCGTGGGGATGTGCCAGGAGGGGGCCTTCGGCATGGGGGCCTCCGGCCTCGATTTCAAGACGATCCTCAACTATTACTATCCCCAGTTCGCGGTGGTCCCCTACCAATGAGCGAGCGAACCATCATTCCTCTGAGCCGCCCCTACCCCTGCATCTTCGGCCGTCCCGTCCTGGACCGCGTGGACACCAGGCTCTTCACCCTCCGCTACTTCGCCCACTGCATGCACTGCTCTTTCTGCCGCGACCAGTGCTGCGGCTATGGCGTGGACGTGGACCTGGACAACGTCAAGCGGCTGGAGACGGTGGCCGACGACCTAGTCCGGTTCACCGGCGTCCCCCGCGAGCGGTGGTTCACCGGCGAGGTGGAGGAGGATGAGGAGATGCCCGGCGGCGGATGCCTGCGCACCCGGGCCGAGGACGGCGCCTGCGTCTTCCTCGACCGCGAGCGCCGGGGCTGCCGCCTCCACGCCTACTGCCTGGCGCGGGGGATGGACTACCAGGTCCTCAAGCCCATGGTCAGCGCGCTATTTCCAATCACTTACGAAGAGGGGGCCCTCGTCCCCGCCGACGAAGTCCTCGACGGCTCCCTCATCTGCATCCCCGGCGGCCCCTCCCTCTACGAGGGGGTGCGCCACGACCTGAAATACTATTTCGGGGAGGGACTGGTGGAAGAGCTGGACGCGCTGGCGGTCCAGTGCCGGTGATCCGATCAGCTGAACAAGTTCATTGTTTAGGGTCGAGAATCTCGCTGGTGTTCGAGCCACTCGGCGTCGGCCAGGTCCTTCGGGCGCCCCGTGGCCCGCTTGTTGCGAATGCAGTCCTCCCGGCCGAGGACGGGAAGCCGAAGGCCCTCCACCTCCACTTCAAGCCGGTTTTCCCACGCCGGCCCGAATTCCACCCCGTCAATGCTGGTCAGCAGATCGATGCGCCGGGGAGCGACTCCGATCTGAACCACTGCTCCTTCCTTGCACAGTTCGGTTTCACCGAAGCCAAGGTCCGGCGCCCCGAACCGGCTCAAGGCCTCCAGGACCCGGCGGGCGTTCTCGGGCACGGGCTTCACCCAGAGGTCGATGTCTCCGGTGGCCCGGGGGTTCCCGTGCGCGGCCAGGGCGTAGGCCCCGACGACCAGGAACTCAACCCCGGTGTCGGAGAACAACGACAAAAGGTCGCGGTAATCGGGATTCAGCACAAGATTCCCCGGTGAAGGCCCACGCGTCCACCGTCAGGGGCCACACCATCGCCAAGCGCTCGGCGGCGCTGGTTTGCCGCCAATCATCCTCCCGGCCCTGGTCCTTCAAGGAGGTTATGCGGACCGCCCAATTTCGTTCAGCCATGGGTAATAGTTTACGCCCTTTGCCGGTGCGATTCAAGGCATGGTCCCGAGGAGATTGGATGCGCCGGAGTTCCGCACCGATCAAGAAGTTCAGCGTTCCGGGTTGAGCAAAAGATGCCCAACCGTTGCGTTATGTTTTTCTCCGAACTCTCAACTCTCCACTCTGAACGCATTCCTCCGCAGGAGGATTGTACGATGCTATCCCCGTCAACTGCTGGCCGATGACGAGGCCGTGGATGTCGTGGGTTCCCTCGTAGGTGAAGACCGCCTCCAGGTTCATCATGTGGCGGATCACGGGATGGTCGTCCACGATGCCGGCGGCGCCCAGGAGTTCTCTGGCGAGACGGGCGCACTCGCGGGCCATCCACACGTTGTTGCGCTTGGCCAACGACACCTGCGAGTGGTGCAGTTTCCCCGCGTCCTTCAGTTTCGACAGGTGCCACATCAGGACCTGCGCCTTGGCGATCTCGGTGACCATCCAGGCCAGTTTCTCCTGGACGATCTGGTGGGCGGCGATGGGCCGGCCGCCGAACTGGACGCGGCTTTTGGCATATTCGAGGGCGTGCTCGGCGACGGCGAGGGCGGCGCCGACGGCCCCCCAGGCGATGCCGAACCGGGCCTCGTTGAGGCACATCAGGGGGTGCTTGAGGGCGTTGGCCCCGGGGAGGATATTTTCCGGGCCGATCTCGACATCCTGAAAGAAGAGTTCGGAGGTGTCGGAGGCGCGGAGGGAGAACTTCCCCCTGTAGGGGCGGGCCTCGAAGCCGGACATCCCCTTCTCCACGAGGACGCCCCGGACGGCGCCTTGGTCGTCCTTCGCCCACACGACGCCGAGGTCGGCCAGGGAGCCGTTGGTGATCCACGCTTTGGCCCCGTCGAGGACGAACCCCTTCCCCTTCGCCTTGAGCCGGGTCCGCATTCCGCCGGGATTGGAGCCGAAGTCGGGCTCGGTGAGGCCGTAACAGCCGATGGCTTTTCCAGAGGCCAGGGCGGGAATCCAGCGGTCCTTCTGCTCCTGCGAGCCCCACTGCATGATGGGGAACATGACCAGGGAGTTTTGAACGGAGGCAAACGAGCGGAGGCCCGAATCGCCCCGCTCGAGTTCCAGCATGATGAGGCCGTAGGGGACGGTGGAGAGGCCGGGGAGGTCGTATTCCTTGATGGAGGCCCCGAACACCCCCAGCTCCGCCATGCGGGGGACGAGGTGCAGGGGGAAGGTGCCGGCCCGGTGATGTTCGGTGATCACCGGCAGGAACTCCTGCTCCACGAAGGTCCGGATGCCGTCCTGGACCATGCGCTCCTCGTCGGTCAGCAGGTGCTTGAAATCGATGTAATTTTCCATCATGAACCCATATTAACATGGGCGAGAACGGATTATTCCAGCGGGAAGGCTAGGACGCTGGAGGGCGAGGGAGCCGGGACGCTTAGGGGCCTGATACCGGACCGCAGGCCGGGGAAACACGAAGCTCCGGCCTCTGCAGCGGCCGATCGGAGGGGCGGGGGAGCGTCCCCGCGTTCCAGCCGCATTTACTCCAGCTCTCCCGCCCTCCCCAACAGCCGGTCGATCGCGGCCGTCCCTTCGGCCTTCCCTTGGAACTGCTTGTCCTTGCCGCCCCCTTTGCCGCCGGTGAGAACGAGCACTTTCTTGAAGAGCTCTTCGGCGGGGTGTGTCGACTTGTCTCCCTGCCGGACGACGAAGGCCAGCTTCTCCCCGTCGTCGCCGGCCAGGACGAGGGTCCGCTGGGGGAACTTCGCCGCAAAGGCGTGGGCCGCCTTGGCCAGGAAGGCGGCATCGGCGCCCGGGAAGTGGTGGAAGGTCCGGTCCGGCACCCCCGTTTCGATCGTTTCCAGCAAGGTGTCCTGCGTCCGCCGCAGGGCGCGCTTGACCCCCTGCCGGTCGCGGTCCCACGCCTGCAGGGTGGGGAGGAAATCGTCCACCCCGCACCCCAGGACCCCTTTCAGGCGCTCGTGGAGGGCCTCCACGGCGCGCAGGCGCTCCGTCACGCCGGTCCCGGCTAAGTAGGAGAGGCGGATGCCCTCCTTAATCTTTTCCGGCGCCTCCAATCGAATGAGCTGGATCTGCGCCAGGTTCGCCACATGCATCCCCCCGCAGGTGTTGCGGTCCACCCCCTCGATGGTCACCACTCGGATGTCCCCCTCCAGGTCCTCCGGCAGGAGGCGGGAGCGGACGGCGGCCTTTTCGTATTCCTCGCGGGACATGAAAACGGCGCTGACGGGACGCGCCTCCCTCAGAAGGGCGTTGGCGGCGTCCTCTAGTGCCCGGAGGTGTTCGGGGGTGAACCCGGAACCCTCCAGGTCGATCGTGGCGTAGTCCTCGCCTAGGTGGAAGGAGAGGGTCGCCCAGCCGAAATCCTTTTGCGCCAGGGCGGTGAGGAGGTGTTGGGCCGTGTGGTGCTGCATGAACCGCCACCGGCGGGGCCAGTCGAGGACGGCTCGGCAGGGGCCCGGGGGGAGGGGGCGCTCCAGGTAGTGCCGAACCCCGTTGCCGGCCTTGACGGTATCGACGACCCGGACCCCTCCCAGGGTCCCCGTGTCGCCGGGCTGGCCGCCCCCCTCCGGATAGAAGATCGTCTCGTTCAGTTCCGCCCAGGGGCCGCGCTCATCCGCCCCGGTCCCCACGACTTGCACATCCAGTTCCCGCAGCGTCATGTCCTGGTAATAGCGCTTGATCATGGGCGCATTGTAGCAGAAGGCCGTGTGAGCGGCCCGCGGGAAGGCAGGCAAGCGGGAAGGCGAGAACGCTCCCCCGCACAGCCCAAGTTCAAGGTTTGAAGTTCAAAGTTCAAAGTTCCGGCCGCCCCCGGTATCGGTATCGTGGACCGGAACGCCGGGGACGCTCGGGGTGATGCGTTTAAGCTCCGTCTCCCTTCCGCCCTCAACCCGGAGGTGTGGCGGAATGCTTGCATTCCGGGCGGTTTTCGCTTACAATTTTGTGCTTGAACCCTATCATCATCGCCGAGCGCGTCCGCTACGCCGAAACCGACCAGATGGGGGTGGCCTATCACGGCTGTTACCCCGCCTGGTTCGAGATCGGCCGCACCGCCTACTGCCGCCAGAAAGGGGTGGTGTACGCGGAGTTGGAGAAGCAGGGATGGGCCCTGGTCGTCGTGGAGCTGAAAGCCGAATACAAGAAGCCCCTGCGATACGACGACCCCTTCGAGATCCACACGACGGTGTCCCAGGCCTCCCCCCGGGCGCTCACCTTCGAATACCGCATCGTCCGGGACGGCGTCGTCTGCACCGAGGGGATGACGCGCCACATGTTCGTCGCGATGGACACGTTCAAGCCCGCCTCCGCGCCGGCGGAGGTGGTCCGAAAACTCACCGGCTAATATCCCAAGGAGGTCGTCATGGCAGGGTTTCCCGGGTGCAAAAAGATCTGGATGAACGGCAAGATGGTCAACTTCGAGGACGCCAAGATCCACGTCCTCTCGCACGTGGTCCATTACGGCAGCGCCAACTTCGAGGGGGACCGGTGCTACGACACCCCCAACGGCCCCATGGTCTTCCGCCTCATGGACCACGTGGAGCGCCTCTTCAACTCCTGCAAGATCTACCGCATGGAGATCCCCTACACGAAACAGCAGGTCTTCGACGCCTGCCTGGAGACCATCCGGGCCAACAACCTCAAGGACTGCTACCTCCGCCCCATCGCCTACCGAGGCTTCGCCCAATTGGGCGTGGACCCCACCGGCTGCCCCATCGACCTCGCTATCGCCGTGTGGGACTGGGGCAAGTACCTGGGGCCCGAGGCCCTCGAGAAGGGGGTGGATGTCCGCGTCTCCTCCTGGAACCGGATGGCCCCCAACACCTTCCCCTACCTGGCCAAGTCGGCCGCCAACTACATGAACAGCCAGCTCATCAAGCTGGAGGCCAAGATGGACGGCTATGTGGAGGGGATCGCCCTCGACACCTTCGGCATGGTCTCCGAGGGGTCGGGCGAGAACATCTTTGTCGTCCACAAGGGGAAGATCATCACCCCGCCGCTGTGCGTCTCCGTCCTCCCCGGCATCACCCGCGACTCCGTCATCCGCCTGGCCAGGGACCTCGGGTACGAGCTGATCGAGCAGGGCGTCCCCCGCGAGCTCCTCTACATCGCCGACGAGGTGTTCTTCACCGGCTCGGCCGCCGAGATCACCCCCCTGCGCTCGATCGACAAGATCGTGGTGGGCGAAGGGAAGCGCGGCCCCGTCACCGCCGCCCTGCAGAAGGCCTACTTCGACATCATCGAGGGGCGGGTCCCCGACAAGTACGGCTGGCTGACGAAGGTCTATTAAGCCGCCCTCCAGGGTCTCTTTCCGGGCGGGCCCCGGCGGCCCGCCCGTTCTTTTTATGGAGCAATGTCCGGAGAACCCCGTTGTGTCCGGTCAGGCACGACATCGCCGACGCCGGGGCCCTGCCCGGTGGGAAGGGGGCAGCGATGATCCGAAGAGTATTCCGGAGCCGGACCGGCCGGATGCTGGGGGGAGCGGCGCCCTGTCGACCACGGATGTAGATCGGGACCGCTTCCCGGCCGATGGGGAGACCGCCGCCTGCAGATGGGAGCTCTCCGTTCGGGGGAACCGCTCGACACTGGGGGTCCAAGAATGCGCATAGCGCGAAAAAGCGCCGCAGGGCAGACGCGCAAGTGCGCAACGGCGCAACGGTGCAGCAGCCTAATGGCACAAGGGCGAAAGAGCATCGGGGCGAGAGCACGCAAGAGCTCAGGCCGCAGATCGAAATAGAGCCAATCAAGGTTGGCGGGATCGTATTTGCGCTGTTGCGCCTTTCGGCGGCTGCGCGTCAAGCGGTTGCGCATTTGCGCTCCCTTCTGCTATTCTGATTTCCAGCAATCTCAGGAGATCCCATGCCGGTCATGCGATCGTTCGCCAGCGACAACAACGCCGGGGCCCACCCCGACATCCTGCAGGCCGTGGCCGCCGCCAACGAGGGGCACGCCATCGCCTACGGAGACGACCCCTGGACCCGGCGCGCGGAGGCCAAGTTCCGAGAACACTTCGGCGACGGCGTCTCGGTCTTCTTCGTCTATGGCGGGACCGGGGCCAACGTCGTCGCCCTGCGGGCCGCCGCCCGCTCCTACCACGCCGTCCTGTGCTCCGACGTCTCCCATATCAACTGCGACGAGTGCGGCGCCCCCGAGGCCGCGGCGGGACTCAAGCTGATCGGCGTTCCCACCACCGACGGGAAGTTGCGCCCGGAGCGGCTTCAGCCCTATCTGCACGCCTTGGGCGACCAGCACCACAACCAGCCCCGGGTTGTCTCCATCACCCAGGCCACGGAGATGGGGACCGTGTATACGCCGGAGGAGGTGCGCACCCTGGCCGACTTCGCTCACGCCCGCGGCCTCTTCCTTCACATGGACGGGGCGCGCCTGGCCAACGCCACCGCGTCCCTGAAATCGCCCCTGCGGGCCGTCACGCGCGACTGCGGCGTGGATCTCCTCTCCTTTGGAGGGTGCAAGAACGGTTGCCTCTTCGGCGAGGCGATCGTGGTCTTCGAGCCCGCCTTGGCGGGCGATCTCAAGTTCATCCGCAAACAGGGGATGCAACTCCCGTCCAAGGTGCGGTTCATCGCCGCCCAGTACGAGGCGCTTCTGACGGACGACCTCTGGCTCCGCAACGCCATCCACGCGAACCGGATGGCGAAACTGCTCGAATCGAAGGTGAAGAACATTCGCGGCGTGACCATCACTCAAAAGGTGGAGGCCAACGGCATCTTCGCCCGCATCCCCGCCGCCGCCATTCCGATCCTGCAGGAGCGCTACTTCTTCTACGTCTGGGACGAAGAGACCGCGGAGGTGCGGTGGATGTGCTCATTCGATACTTCGGAGGAGGACGTGGAGTGGTTTGCGGAAGCGGTGAGAGAGGTGGTGGGGGGCAACGCCGGATAGGAGCGAATGGCTCGATAGGGGTGATGAAAAGGGCGGCCGCGCGGCCGCCCCGACCCTGTCCGGAAGCGGAAGGGCCTAAGCGTGTTCCTCGAGGAACTTCTGGCAGTCGAGCGCCGCCATGCAGCCGGTGCCGGCGGCGGTGATGGCCTGGCGGTAGATCATGTCCTGCACGTCGCCGCAGGCGAAGACCCCCTCCACCGAGGTGTGGGTGCCGGCATGGGTGATGAGGTAGCCCTTCTCGTTCATGGCGAGCTTCCCTTGGAAGGGTTGGGTGTTGGGGGAGTGGCCGATGCCGAGGAAAAGCCCCTGGACGGGGAGCTCCGAGAGGGCGCCGGTCTTGACGTTCTTGATCTTCAGGCCGCTGACGCCCGTCTCTGCGGTGCCCAGGACTTCCACAACCACGCTGTCCCATACGACGGCGATGCGGGGATTGGCCAGGGCCCGGTCCTGCATCGGCTTGGAGGCGCGAAAGGCGTCGCGCCGGTGGATGATCGTCACCTTGGTGGCGAAGCGGGTGAGGAAGGAGGCCTCTTCCAGCGCCGTGTCGCCGCCGCCGACCACGGCGACCTCCTTGTTCTTGAAAAAGAAACCGTCGCAGGTGGCGCAGGCGGAGACGCCATGCCCCATCAGCCGCTTCTCCGATTCCAATCCCAGGTACATGGCGGAGGCGCCGCTGGCGATGATGAGGGCCTGCGCCTGGAGAGGGGTGTCGGTATTCTCCATCTTGAGGGTGAAGGGGCGCTTGGAGAGGTCCGCCTCGACCAGGCGGTCGAAGGCGTAGCGGGCGCCGAACTTCTCCGCCTGCTCCTTCATCTTGGCCATCAGCGTCGGCCCCTGGATCCCCTCGGGGAAGCCCGGGAAGTTTTCCACCTCGGTGGTGATGGTGAGCTGGCCGCCGGGCTGACCTCCCTCCAGGACGAGGGGGCCGAAGCCGGCCCGGGCAAGGTAAATGGCGGCGGTGGAACCCGCCGGACCGGAACCGAGGATGACCACTTTTTCGACGCTCATGGAGACCTCCAATGGATACTCGGCTTATTTTAGCATGGGATATGTACAAGAACCGCAGGGGGATGCGGACCCGCCGGGTGTTATAATTCATAGGCATGAAACGCCTCCTGGCGGCCCTGCTTCTGCTGGCCTTCCCGTCGTTCGCCGTCGAATTCCAGTCCGTGCGCGAGGTGGAACCGGGGATGAAGGGATGGGGACTCACCTGGACCCGCGGGCCGGAGCCCATCCGGTTCGAGGCCGAGGTGGTGGGGGTCCTGGAGGGATTCGTCCCCGGCACCCCCACCGTCCTGGCCCGCCTGTCCCACCCGGAGCTCGACCAGAGCTTCGTCTTTGCGGGGATGAGCGGGAGCCCGGTCTACATCGGCGACCGGCTCCTCGGGGCCGTGGCCTACACCTGGAGCTTCCTCAAGGAGCCGGTGGCGGGCATCACCCCCGCCGAGGCGATGAAGGGAGACCTGGGGGGAATGCCGGGGCCGGGGGCCGTGGACCCCGCTACCCTCCTCGACGCCCCTCTGCGCGAGGTGCCGACCGTGGTGGCGGCCGCCTTCCGCCGTCCCCTCCCCGAGGGCGCCGCCCTGGCCCCGCTGGCATTCCGGGCCGACGCGGTCCCCACGGCGTTCGCCGCCCTCTTTCCCTCGATGGCCATGGCCCCCGTCGCGGCGGCCGGAGCCGCGCCGGCCCCGTCCCCCTATCCGCTCGAAGGCGGCTACCCCATCGGCGCCGCCCTGGCGTGGGGGGACGCCTCGTTCTTCGCCTCCGGCACCATCACGTTCCGCGAGGGCGCCGCCCTCTACGCGTTCGGCCACCCGTTCCTCGGCCTGGGCGAGGTTGCGATCCCTCTCCTGCGGGCTCACCCCGTGGCGGTGCTGGCCCGCATCCAGAACAGTTTCCGGTTCAGCAATCCGGGCGAGGCGGTGGGGACGCTGGAAGCGGACGGCCTCAACGGCATCCGGGCGGCCCTCGGGAAGGCCGCGCCGTCGGTTCCCGTGGAGGTGACCGTCAACGGGCGCGCGCGGCATTTCTCCACGGCCCGCCAGCGCATCATCACCCCGGTCATGGCGGCCAATGGGATGGCCTCCATCCTGCAAAAGGAGCTGGGGCCCGGCCCCTTCGGGACCGCTGCGCTGACCGTCACCATCCGCCCGGCGGGGGGGGAGACCCTGGTCTTCCGCGAGGCGTTCTCCGGCCCCGGGGCGATGGACGGCCTCCTGGGGGCCGCTCTCCTCTACCCCGTGCTCCTGGGGGCCAATCCCTGGCGGGAGGTGGCCTTCGAATCCATCGCCTATGCGGTGACCCACGAGCCCGCCGACCGGCGCGAGCGGGTCACCGGCGCTTCGGCCGACCGGGGGGTGGTGCGCCCCGGGGAAACGGTAACGGTGACGGTCCGCACGGAGGACCTCCAGGGGCGCGCCGCGGCGCGGACCTTTGCCGTCGCGGTCCCCTCCGGCGTCCTCCCCGAAACCTTTTCCCTGGTTGTCGGCTCCGGGGGGGAGATCGAGGAAGGGCTGAAAAAGGTCCAGCCGCTGAAGCCGCAGTCCTACGAGGGGCTGGTCCGGGTCCTCCGCGAAACCCGGTCGCAAGCCGACCTGGCCGCCCTCTGGAAGCTCGGCCGTCCCGCCCTGCTCGACGACGACCGTCTCTACCCGGCCGCCGGCCCCGACCTCGCGGCCCGGGTACCGGGGGCGCAGAAACTGCCCGCCACCTATGTCAAGCTCCTGCTCGAGCCCCTTCCCCGTCCGCTGTCGGGGAAGGCGGAGATCACATTTAAGACGAGGAATTAGCCGATGAGAATGATTCTTGCGCTCCTCCTGCTGGCCGCGGGCCTGCACTCCTCCACGGTCCAGGAGGTTGCGGTGGCCTCCCTCAAGGAGTGGCTGGACGGCGAGTTCGACGGCACCCAGGCCTCCGCCGAGGGGCTCACCGCCGGGCTCCGGCCCCGCTCCCTGGGACCCGTCGCCGAGCCGATGATCACCGCCCTTTGGGCCGACGGGGAACGCCTCTATGTGGGGACCGGCTCCGAGGGGCGGCTCTACCTCCATGAAAAAGGAGCGCTCACCCTCCTTGCCGATGCGGAGGAGGCGATGATCACGGCGCTGGCGCTGGAGGGGGGGACCCTGTGGGTGGGGGCGGGCTCCCCGGCGAAACTGTACCGCTGGGACGGCAAGGCGCTGGTGAAGGCGTGGGAGGGGGAGGAGACCTACCTCCACGCTCTGGCGGCGTGGAACGGCGCCCTCTACATCGCCACCGGGAACCCGGCGCGGCTCTACCGGTTCAAGGGGGGCAAGGCCGAGCCGGCCCTCTCGCTCTCCCAGGACGCCGTCACCGCCCTGGCCGTGGAGGGGAGGACGCTGCTGGCCGGGACCTGGGGCAACGGCTGGATCCTGCGCATCCAGCCGGACCACTCCCATGCCGTCATCCACCGGGACGAGCTCTCCCAGATCACGGCCCTGGCGGTGGGGGAGCCGGGTGTCGTTTACTACCTCTCGGGCAACTACCCCAAGGAGGGGAAGGACCCCCAGGGGGTGCTGAGCGTTGTCGGGAGGATCGAGGGGCGCCGAGCGACCGTTCTGCGCAAATACGAGACCACCCTGATGACCGCCCTGGGATACAGCGCCCGCTTGGGCCGCCTCCTCTGGGGCGGCACCGACGGCAAGCTGTTCACCTACGCCGGGGGGCGCACGGCGCTGTTCGCCCAGGTGCCCCAACAGCAGGTGGGATTCATCGCGGGGGAGGCGGTGGCCACCCTCTCCGCCTGCGAGTTGTTCCGCCTGGAGCCGGCCGCCGAGGGGGAGTATCTTTCGAAGGTCTTCGACGCCAAGCGGTCCGCCGAGTGGGGCGCCCTGGTTTGGCGCGGCGAGGGGGCGGTCACGGTGGCCGTCCGGTTCGGCGACCAGGAGAAGCCCGACGCCGCCTGGGGGGCGTTTTCGGCCCCTTGCGAGCGGCGGGACTGCGCCTTCGGGGGGAGCGGCCGCTACGGTCAGGCACGGTTCGTCCTCTCGCCGGGCGCCCGCGTGGAGGCGTTCCAGTGGGCCTACCGCCCCGTCAACGCCCCGCCGGAGATCCGCTCCTTCACCGCCCTGGAGCCCGGGGAGATCTACCTCAAGGGGAGCCCCGGATCCGACGGCGCCGTCATCGAGGCGGCCAGCCCCGACAAGTACGGCATCTTCACCACCATCGAGGGGGCGCCCCCGGAGGCCAAGGACAAGGGGACGCAGAAGAAGTACTGGCGCAAGGGATACCGCACCCTCACGTGGGACGTGGCGGACGCCGACGGCGACGAGGTGGAATACGACCTCGAGTTCCAGATCGGGGGCGGCGGTCCGTGGCTTCCGGTCTTCAAGGCCCAGAAGCAGACCTCCTTCGGCCTGGACACGCAGGCCCTGCCCGACGGCTGGGTCCGTTTCCGCCTTACCGCCCGCGACCTCGCCGACCGGGAGGAGGCGCGCGAGATCTCCCCGCTCGTCCAGGTGGACAACACGCCGCCCGCGATCGCGTTCAAGCCCGAGGGGAAGGGGTGGGCCGTGACCGTTACGGACACGGCGTCGCGGCTGTGGAGGGCGGAGGTGTCGTTCGACGGCGCCCCCTGGGAGCCGCTGGCCCCGGCCGACGGCCTGCTCGATTCCGCGGCCGAAGCGTTCCGGATCCCCGCCGACCGGGTCGGGGGGAAGACCCTCATCCTGGTGCGGGCCGCCGACCGATTCTTTAATTTCGCCACGGCCGCGCCACGGCCATAGAGGAGGGATGCCATGCGCCGACGCGCCGTCTATCCCGGTTCCTTCGACCCCGTCCACAACGGCCACCTGGACATCATCGACCGGGCCAGCCGCTCCTTCGAGGAGGTGATCGTCGCCGTCCTCGAAAACGAGACCAAGTGCAACCTCTTTACCGTCCCGGAGCGGATGGCGCTCCTGCGCGCGTCCATCGCCCAGAAGAACGTCCGGGTGGAGAGCTTCCACGGCCTCCTGGCCGACTACATGCGGGGGCTCAAGGCGCGCATCACCATCCGCGGCATGCGCGCCGTCTCCGACTTCGAGTACGAGTTCCAGATGGCCCTGATGAACCGCCACCTCTACGCCGAGATGGAGACCCTCTTCATGGTCCCCGCCGAGGAGTACACCTTCCTCTCCAGCCGCCTCGTCAAGGAGGTGGCGCGCCTGCGCGGCGACGTCTCCCGCCTCGTCCCGCCCCGGGTGGCCGAGGCGTTGAAGGACAAGCTGCGCTGACTGCGGTTCCCTAAAACAGGTCGCCGTCCCCCCGCGTGTAGTAGAGCCCCTCCCGCAGGGGGCCCTCCAGGTCGGGGCGGGCGAAGGTCTTGTAGCAGTAGGCCAGTCCCCGGGGTTCCGCCGCCTCGGTAAAGCCGCGCGCGCGGAGGAGGGTCGCCCACCAGGCGGGGCGGGGGGGAAACCACCCCTCGACCGCCGCGGCCTCCGGGTGGTCTCGGAGGGCGGCGGCGAGGAGGGCGTCGAGGGCGCGGGGGTCGCCGGTGTCGAAGAGCGCGTCGCCCCACAGGAGTCGGTCCTCCTCCCGGTAGAACACTCCCCATCCCCTCAGCCGGCCCCACCGCCGGACGGCATAGAGGGCGTAGGTCCGGTCGGGCCGCGCGAAGTAACGCCAGGTGAGATAGCGGGCGTTCCGTCGGGCCAGGATGCCGTACCGCTCTGAGGCACGCTCGAAGAAACGGTCGAACTCGTCCGCGGCCGCCGCGATCCGCTCGGCCCGCCACCGTCCCGGGAGGACGGAGGGCTTCCTCTCGTTGACCGCGGCCGCCGGCAGGGTCCAGGTGGTCACCGGCTCCAGATAGCCGTACTCCATGTAGCGGGATCCGAACGTCCGGATGCGCCCCGTGTTGAACCCGAAGGCCCACGCCATCCGTTCCTCGAGATAGCGCGCGTAAAAGTGGAGCGTGGCCCGGGCGAGGAGCGAGGTGGGGCCCAGCCCCACGCGGCGCCCCTCGGGGCGGGTCATGGTGTCCCCCACCTGCATGACGGGGAACGCCTCCGGCGCCGCCCCGCCGCGGTGGAAGGGGAGGGGGTAGCCGGCGTAGTGGGCCATCAGAGAGCCCTCCCCCGAGAAGATCAAACTCATGCAGGGGCCCCCGAAGGGGCTGTCCAGGTATTTCCAGCGAAAGTGGTCCTCTCCGCGCTCGGTGTGGAACTGTTGTTGGAAGAGGGCCAGGATCTCGCGCTCGTCGCCGGGACGGTAGGCGCGGACGGGACGGTCCTCCCGGCGCGCGGCCACCACTTCGTAGCCCGCGCGCCCCGCGCCGAAGGCCTCCCGCAACGCCGGCGCCCCCGGTCCCTCCGCCACGCGGACCCGGGGACCGAGGCGCTCCCGCTCGAGGAGACAGAAACCGGCCTCCGCCAGAGACGCCGCCTGGTCGCCGCCCGATGGCCAGGCCCTTTCAAACTGTCCGTAACGGACCGGGCCGGATACGACCAGGGTGCCCCCCGGGGCAAGCAGGCCCGCCGCGGCTTTCGCCGCGTCCGCCGGTCCGGCGGGAACGGGCCACTCGTGCATCCACAGCCCGTGAAACGGTCCCGCCGGGAGCGGTTCTCCCAGCCGGACGAGAAGGGAGGATGCGGGCGGCTCGGGGATCGCCGTGCCGGCGAGGACCAGGACGGTCCCCCGGGGGGGGAGGCGGCGCGCCGCCTCGGCCTGCAGGGCCCGGACGGCGGCGTCCCCCGCCGCGGGCGCGAGCCCGAACGGCGATGGAGGGGGGGCCGGCCGGGCCGGGTCCTCGACCATGGTCCGCCTACAGCCCCAGGATCCTCTTCAACTCCTCCCTGGACCGCTCCTCCACTTGCTTGTGGAGGGAGCCGCCGTGGGCATCCATGGTGACGACGGCGGGGAAATTCTCCACCCGCATCTCCCACACGGCCTCGGGGGAACCGAACTGCTTCAGGTAAACGCGCGGCACCTCCTTGATGCAGAGGGCATACACCTGGGCCGCGCCGCCGATGGCGTGAAGATAGACGCAACCGTGCTCGGCACAGGCCTTGAGCGTCCCCGCCCCCATCCCGCCCTTGCCGATGATGGCCTTGAGCCCGAAGCGCTGGATCACCTCCCCTTGGTAGGGCTCCTCGCGGATGGAGGTGGTGGGACCGGCGGCCACGGCGGTGAATTTCCCCTCCTTCTCCACGATGACGGGGCCGCAGTGGTAGATGACGCCGTTGCGGATGGCGTCGAGATCGCCGCCGTCGTAGAGGAACTTGTGGACGGCGTCGCGGCCCGTGAAGATGGTGCCGTTGAGGAGGACCATGTCGCCGACCTTCAGGTCGCGGACATCCTTCTCGGAGAGCGGCGTGTTCAGGACCTTTGTGCCCTTCGTCGGCACCTCCACCTTCTCCTCCATCTCGAACGGGCGGTCGAACTCGCCGGGGGCCTGGTAGAGCCACTCCTTCACCTCTCCCGCCCCATCGAGGACCATGCCGCGCCGCCGGTAGGCCCAGCAGAGGTAGGCCACGGAGACGTAGAAGGAGGCGGGGAGGCGGAAGAGGGTGCCGATCTTGCAGCAGCCGATGGTGAACTTGCCGGAGAACCCCATGGGGCCGATGTCGAGGGCGTTGGCCTCCTTCATGATCCGCTCCTCCAGTTCGGCCAGCCGGGGGTCGGGGTTGGTGTCGTCGAGGGGGCGGAGGAACTGCTTCTTGGCGTGGGAGAGGGAGGAGGCGCGGTCGCCGCCGATGCACACCCCCAGGAAACCGGGGGCGCACCCCTTCCCCTGGGCCTTATGGACCGTGTCCAGGATGACGGCGCGGACCCCCTCGAGGTCGCGGCCGAACTTCTTCCCGTCGATGACCGTGGGGAGGGAGACCTGGGCGCTCATGTTTTCCGAGCCGCCGCCCTTGAGGAGCAGCTTCACCTCCACGTCGGGCTTCTCCCAGGCGTCGAAGTAGAAGACGGGGGAGCCGGGGCCCAGGTTGTTCCCGGGGTTGGCGCCGGTGACGGAGTCCACCGAGTTCTGCCGGAGGTAGCCGATCGTCGTGGCTTCCACCACGGCATCCTCGGCGGCCTTCTTGAACAGGAGGGTGTCGAAGGCGACGGGGTGGTGGACGTAGAAGGTGATCGTGCCGGTGTCCTGGCAGGCCGGCATGGAGCGCTTCTTGGCCAGACCGGTGTTCTGGAGCATCATCGCCATGGCGAAATCGGCCATGGAGCCCTTGGCCTCCAGCCGGCTCCACGCGGCGATGCACTCCTCCACGTCGGGCGGGAGGAAGGCCGAAGTGCGGCGGATGAGCTCCAGCAGGTTCTTCGTCAACGCGTCTTTCATGGCGCCTCCTTCATGTCAAGGCAGGGATGCCCGCATTGTACCAAGCCCGTCCGGCGGAGGCAACCGGCGGGGGTTGGGGGGCTACCGGGCCGGTTCGCCCCGTTCCAGGCCCCGCCGGAGGGTGAAGCGCCCCAGCATGATGGGGACCGCCACCTTCAGCATCAGGGTGAAGACGAGGAACCCGGCCGAAAAGACCCCCGCGGCGACGGCCAGCTCGGTCCACGAGGGGCGGTAGAAGTACATCTCGCCCAGGACGTCCGGGGTGAGGCCGGGGATGATGAGCCCGATCCCCTTCTCGATGTAGACGCTGGAGTAGATCAGCAGGCAGCCGAGGTTGAGGGTGACCCGGTTTTTGCGCGTTTTGGGGATCAGGAAGAGGAAGAAAGCCGCGAGGCCGCAGAGGATGGAAGCCCACGCGTAGGGGACGAGGGTCCGGTGGCCCGCCAGCCCCAGATACAGGTAGCGGGTGAAGATGAGGTGCTCGGTGTTCGAATAGAACTCTTTGAACACCTCGGCGCCGGTGAGGAAGAGGTTGAAGCCCATGGTATACGCCATCAGTTCGGCGATCTTTTGCAGCGCCTCGTCCTTGATTTCGAGCGGGGTGGTCCGCTGGAGGATCTGGAGGAGGATGAGGAGGATCGCTGGGCCGGAGCAGAAGGCCGAGGCCAGGAACTTGGGGGCCAGGATCGAGGAGTTCCAAAAGGGCCGGGCGGCGAGGCCGTTGTAAAGGAAGGCGGTCACGGTGTGGATGCTGACCGCCATCGGGATGGAGAGGAGGACCAGGGGCTCGACGATCCTCTTGTTGTACGGCCGCTCGGTGTAGGCGCGGTAGAGGAGGTGGGTGACGACGCCCACGTTCAGGAGGAGGTAGGCGTTGAGGACCAGGGTGTCCCAGGCCAGCAGCGACCTGGGAAAGTTCAGGAGGCCGACGAGGGGGATGATGTGCCAGAACCGGTCGGGGCGGCCGATGTCCACCAGGATGAAGCCGAGGCACATGACGAGAGCGGCAACGGCCAGCATCTCCCCGAGGATGGTGATCTCCTTGATGGGCTTCCAGTGGTAGATGTAGGCCGGGATGATGAGCATGATGGCCGCGGCGGCGATGCCGACCAGGAAGGTGAAGTTCCCGATGTAGAATCCCCAGGAGACGGGGTCGCGCATGCTCGTCACGATCAGCCCCTCGCGAAGCTGGACCGCGTACGCCGCGGCGCCGACCCCGATGAGCAGGAGCAGGAAGGCCACCCAGGCCCAGTAGATGCGGTTCCCCGTCAGGACGAGGCGGAGGCTGTCGAGGGTGAAACGGCGGAGGTTGGCGAGGGGCTCCATGGGTCACGCTCCGTAATAGTAGAAGAAGCGGGGCTGGGTGTTCAGCTCCTCCTTGAACACGTACACGCGTTTGTTCTCGAGGATGTAGCGCACCTCGCTGCGGGGGTCCAGCAGGTTGCCGAACTTCCGGGTCCCGGTGGGGCAGATCTCGACGCAGGCGGGATAGAGCCCCTTGCGGGTGCGCTGGATGCAGAAGGTGCACTTCTCGACGACCCCCTTGGCGCGCGGACGGTTGCCGAGGACGTGGGTTTCCGGATTGAGCTCCTCCTGCGGGAGGCGGGGCTCGGCCCAGTTGAAGTGGCGGGCCCCATAGGGGCAGGCCGCCATGCAGTAGCGGCACCCGATGCACCAGTTGTAGTCCACGACCGTGATGCCGTCGGGCTCCTTCCAGGTGGCCCGCACGGGGCACACCTTGACGCACGGCGGGTTCTTGCACTGGTGGCACTGGACCGGCATGTAGAAGTGCCCCTCGGCCGGGACGAAGTCGCGGTCGTAATACGGGTCTGCGTGATGGACGTTGACGCCGCGCTCCTTCTCCATTTCCAGCACGCGGATCCAGTGGATCTGCGGGTCGCGGGACTGGTTGTTCTCCTGGACGCAGGCGTAGACGCACCGCCGGCAGCCGATGCAGCGGCTGAGGTCGAGGGCGTAGCCGAACTCGACGCCGGGGAGGGGGGGCTCGTTGCCTACCCGGACCGGACGGCCGAACTTTTCCCGGTACTCGCGCTCGTAGCGGGCGATCACCGCCTCGACCTCGGCGGGGGAGAGCTGGTGGAACTGGCGCTGGAGGAACGCCTCCACGGTCTCGCCCTTGCAGGAGGCGAGGAGGGCGGCGCTCACCACGCCCGCGGCGATCCTGACGAACTGCCGGCGCGAGGGGCAGCCGCCGCGCTCTTCGGGGATGGGGGGGCGGCGGGGCGCGTCACTCATGGGGCGTCTCCTGGGCGGCCGCCGGGTGCGGGCGGCGCGGGGGCGGCAGGGGCTTGAGGGGTTGGAACCGGGGCGCATGGGGGTTGTGGCAGTGGATGCAGAGCAGATACTGCTTCTTGCCGTTCCAGGAGCCGGTCCGCTTTCCGTGCACGCCCACCTTCCAGTCGCGCAGCTTGTCGCCGTGGCACTGCCCGCACAGCAGGTAGGACTCCGAAAAGTCGATGCGCTGGCCGCCGGCGAGCCGGAGCCGGTCGCGGTCGTCGGGATTGTGGCAGTCCAGGCACCAGCGGTGCTCTTCGTCGTGCCGCAGGACGATGTCGTCGTGCATGTCCACGAGCGTCCGGCGCTGCCGGTTGGGGGGCAGGTCGGCGTTGTGGCATTGGCTGCAGGGAAAGATCCCCTCGGTCAGCGGCGGGGGGGGCACCTGAAAGTCCTCCGCTGGGGAGGGGGGGGCGGGTGCCCCTGCCGGGCCTTCGGGCGCCGCCGCCGCGGCGAGGGCCGCGAGGGCGAGGGCGGCGAGGAACGGAATGCAATGCGCGCGCATGGGGGGCTCCTCTCGATCCGGTCGGCTCAGGCCTTGAAGTCGTGGCAGTCGGCGCAGGCCCCCGGGGCGTTGTGGTCCTTGCGGTCCTCGTGGCAGCCGAGGCAGGCGTTCCGGCCTCCCACCGTCCAGCGATGGGGTTTGTGGCAGTCGGTGCATTCGGCGTCGGGGTGCATCCCTTTGGCGTGGAGCCCCTTCGGCTTCTCGTGGCAGGAGCGGCAGTCGGCCACCGGGAACTTGAGGCCGGGCTTTGCGTGGCAGTCGGTGCACTCCATCGACGCCATCATCGGGGCGTCCGACCCGATCTTGTGGCACTCCCCGCAGGAGAGGGGGGGGCGGTAGCCGGCGGCATGGCAAGCGTTGCACAAGATCTCCGCGTGCCTGCCCGCCAGGGGCATGGGATGCCAGTCGTTCGAGGTCTCGGGGACGGCGGCCCCCAGGGGCAGCAGGGCGCTGCGCTGGGGCATGGTGTGGCAGACGGTGCATTCCCGGGAGAGCACCCGGCCGTCGGGGGCGGCGTGGTTGCCGTCGTGGCACCGGAAGCAGCCCGGCCAGTTGCGGTGGCCGATGTTGGAGGCATAGGTGTTCCAGTTCACCTTCATTTTCGGGAAGACGCTCTGGCTGTAGAGGAGGATGGCGGCCTCGATGCCGCTCTCGATGTCCGTCTTCCGGGACCGGGTCACCTCCGGGTATCGCTCCCGGTAGAACCCCTCGATCGTCCCGCGGATGCCCGCGGCCGCCGCCTCCCGGTCGGGGTAGTCGGCCGTCAGCGCGTCCACGGCGATCTTCTTGAACCAGGGAAGGGTGCGCAGGGGGGGGCGGCCCAGCATCACCCGGTCCACCCCATTCTCGGGGGCCTGGTAGATATGGGTCGGCCGGTTGTGGCAGTCCATGCAGTCCAGAACATGCTTCGGCAGCCGGTCCATCTCCTCTCTGGAGAGGGGGGAGGTGCGGTCGATGTATTCCACGGCCCGCCCGTCGCGGCCGACGGCCTCGATCCAGGGGATCGTCTGCTGTTTTGCGTCCGCAACCGCGAAGGTGATCCGGTTGTCAATGACCGTGTGCCAATGGATCCCCTCGCTCTGGCCCAGCCGGCTGGTGCCGCCGCCGGTCTTGATCAGGAGGCTGATCTGCTCGGCGGTGTTGGCCTCGTCGTAGCGGAAGTGGGGGTTCTGCTGGAGCTGGGCGCCGTAGAACTTCTCGGGCCAGTGGCACTCTTCACAGGTCTCGCGGGCCGGGCGCAGGTTCTTGATGGGGACGGCGATAGGGCGCTCATAACTGTTGGTCAGGACTTTCCACACCTGGCGGAGGCCCGACACCTTGGATTTGACGTACCAATCCACGCCGTGGCCCACATGGCACTGGACGCAGGTGACCCGGGCGTGGGGGGAGGCCAAATAGGCGCTGTGCTCCGGCTCCATCACGGTGTGGCACAGTTTCCCGCAGAAGGTGACCGACTCGGTGAAGATGAAGGCGTTGTAGCCGACGAAGCCCATCAGGATGGCCAGGAGGGTGCCGCCCACGCTCCAGGCGATGAAGAGCCGGCGGTGGCGCCGGTCGTTGAGGTCCACGCGGGGGTAGGGCAGGGCCTCGGTGGTCCCCAGCCGCTTGCGCCGCCGGCTCTCCCGGATCATGCCCCAGAGGAACAGGATTATCCCCGCCCCCAGGCCCGCGGGGAAGATCATAAAAGTGAAAATGCCCAGGTAAGGGCTGGGGGCCTTCAAGGCGAACCCCCACAACAGGGTGGCCACGATCAGAGCGGCGTTGACGGCCACCACGACGAGCCCCATGTAACTCATCAGGTTGCGGTGGAGCCCCTGTCCCTTGGAGATGCTCGTCATGAGATAATCAGTCCTCCTAAACACATGGGCCGGAACGCAAACCTCCGACTTGCCTTTAGTTTAACACAAGGGCCGGGCCGCCGCGGTTCCGGTTTACATCGGTTCCGGGCTCCGGTAGAATACCCCGAACCCACCACTCCTCCCCGACCGGGGACGAAAGGACGGTCCCATGCGCATCCGCACCGCTGCCGCTCCGATGGTTCTGCTGTGGCTCCTGCCGGCCCTCCTGCCGGCCTGCACCAACTTCATCATCACCAAGGGCGCCTCGGCCGACGGATCCGTGATGATCACCTACTCGGCCGATTCCCACGAGTTCTACGGGGAACTCTACCACTACCCGCCCGGCGTTCACCTCCCCGGCGCAATGCGGGAGGTTTACGACTGGAACACCGGCAAGTTTCTCGGCCGCATCCCGGAGGCGCCCGTCACCTACTCGGTGGTGGGCAACATGAACGAACACCAGCTCTCCATCGGTGAGACCACCTTCACCAACCGCAAGGAGCTGGAGGGCTCCAAGGGGCTCGTGGATTATGGCTCGCTCATGTACATCGCCCTTCAGCGGTGCCGGACGGCGCGGGAGGCCATTCTGCTCATGGGGAAGCTGGCCGAGGAACACGGCTACCCCTCGGAGGGAGAAAGCTTCTCCGTGGCCGACCCCAACGAGGCGTGGATCTTCGAGATCGTCTCCAAGGGCCCCGATGAGCTGGGCGCCGTCTGGGTGGCCCGCCGGGTCCCCGACGGGTATATCAGCGGCCATGCCAACCAGTCCCGGATCCGGAAGTTCCCGCTGAACGATCCCGAAAACTGCCTCTACAGCAAGGAGGTCATCTCCTTCGCCCGGCGCAAGGGGTGGTTCGACGGGAAGGACGCCGACTTCTCCTTCGCCGACGTTTATGCCCCGGCCGACTTCGGCGGCAAGCGGTTCTGCGAGGCGCGGGTGTGGGCCATGTTCAACCGGGCCGCCCCGTCGCTCAAGATCCCCGCGGACTACGTCCGGGGGGTTCCCGGGGCCGAGCCCATCCCTCTGTGGATCAAGCCCGACCGGAAGCTCTCCGTCCGTGACGTGATGGAGCTCATGCGCGACCATTATGAGGGGACCGAGTTCGACATGACCCAGGACGTCGGGGCCGGCCCCTTCGCCCTGCCCTACCGCTGGCGTCCCCTCACCTGGAAGGTGGACGGCGTGGAGTATCTCCACGAGCGGGCCACCTCCACCCAGCAGACCGGTTTCTCCTTCGTCTCCCAGATGCGCTCCTGGCTCCCCGGCCCCATCGGGGGCGTCCATTGGTTCGGCCTGGACGACACCTTCTCCACCGTCTACATGCCTATGTACTGCGGCATCCGGCAATCCCCCTACAACGTCGCCGTCGGGACGGGCTCGTTCCGGCAGTTCTCTTGGGACTCCGCCTGGTGGATGTTCAACCTCGTCGCCAACTGGGCCTACAGCCGCTACAGCGACATGATCGTGGATATCCAGAAGGTCCAGCGGCAGTTCGAGGGGGAGTTCATCCAGCGGCAGCCCGCCGTGGAGGCCGAGGCCCTGCGGCTCTACAAGGAATCGCCCGAACAGGCCCGCGACTACCTGACCGCCTACTCTTCGGACATCGCCGAGCGGGTGACCGCCCGGTGGCGGAAGCTCTTCGAGGAGCTGTTCGTGAAGTACCTCGACGGCAACGTGCGCGACACCGCCGGCGTGGCCCAGCACCCCCCCTATCCGGAGGCGTGGTACCGGCGGATCGTCCGGGAGACGGGGGACCGGTACAAGGTGATCGAGGAGGCCCCGAAGCCGTAATTAATGTGGCAGGGGCGATTCGCGAACCGCCCCTACCCTTGCAGCGTCCTTGCGGCTAGTGGTGTCAGCGGTGTTGCCAATCAAGACCGTCCCGCCGGAAAGGGCCGTGAAATCGCCGTCCTGGTCCTCGATGACGACCTTGATTTCGTACTCGCCCGGGGCCACGCCCGTCGTGTCTATGCACCCTTCCCATTCGTCCCACAGGGAGACCGGAGGGCAATGGCGGCACTCAGCCGTGGACGGCCCCGCCTGCGAGACACGCGCATGGCCCAGACGGACCCAGACGGCCCGGATGCCCTCGGAGTCTCTGGCTTTTCCTCTAACCGTCAGGAGACCTCCATCCTGTTTGATCTCCGAAATCTGCCCCTCGGGTAGCTTCTCGTCGGGATGAATGAGGGGGAATTCGTGCAGGCCGTCCTCGGCGGCCACATACAAGACCCCGTTGGCCGCCGCCACACCATAGGGATGGGCAGCGAGATCATAAAAATCCCACTTCTCCGGCTGACAGGCCATGTAGCCGTCCCAGTTCTGATAAAAGTACGTGTAGGGCACCGATTTCGTGAAATAGGAGGTCAGGTAGATGTCTCCGTTTTTAACGATGAGATCCTGAACGTCAAAAAGGGAGTTGTCGAAGGTGATGCCGGAAGGTTTTCCCCCATGCTTGACGGACCATGGGCAGGCGAAATCGGAGAAGAACCAGGTGGCACCCTGGTATTGATAGGGAGCGATCACATGGATGCCGGAATACTCCGAATCTATTCCGGGAACCAATCCATATCCCCGCAGCACGGCCCACTGGTCAATGAACCGCATCGGGCCCCCGGTGTCCAGCGGCGTGTTATTTTACGAGCCGATCGGCGCATACTTTTACGAGGCC
>CAZRVT010000038.1:0-26455 GCA_964603505.1 uncultured Holophagales bacterium
CCCTCGTAAAAGTACACGCCTCTACTCCTCGTAAAAGTGTACGCCTATTGACAAAGGAATTGGCTTTCGATCTTTATTTCACCCCCTATGCATTTTGGGGAACAATCATCATTGCAGGTGGACTGATTTACTATTTCCATCCCGAGCCGATGATCTTGATCGGCTTCTTCTTTGGTGGGTTAGTGTTGTCTGAATTGATTTTTTGGCTTTATTCACGCTACGCGTAGCGAGACCAAGAAACGGTCCTCTCATCACTCCAACACGCGGCAAAGCCTGGAACTGACGTGGAACCCATTATTTGTGGAACCTGCAAGCGAAGGGCAGGGTTATCCCAATGCTCCGAACTCAGAATCCTGCGATCCGAACTGGATGGCGGTGCGGGGGCCTAAAACGGCACGTCGTCGTCGGCGGGGCCGGCGAGGTCGTCGGGCGGCACTTCCACCTCGCCCTCCTCGTGGCCGCCCACCGTCTTCCCCTTGGCTTCCATGAAGAGGATCTGGTCGGCCCGGATCTCCACGGTGGTCCGCTTCTGGCCGTTCTTGTCGGTCCAGTCGCGGGACTGGATCCGCCCCTCCACGAGGATGAGGCGCCCCTTGGAGAGGAAGTTGCCGGTGAAGGTGGCCAGCCGGGCGTAGGCCACGACGCGGTGCCAGCAGGTCTGGTCTTTCCTCTCGTTGGTGGCCTTATCCTTCCAGGTTTCGGTGGTGGCCAGGGAAAAGGTGGCGATGGGGGTGCCCGAGGAGGTGGCCTTCATTTCCGGGTCCCGGCCCACGCGTCCGATTAAAATGACTTTGTTGTAATTCATGGCGATACTGTATCACAGAAAAAAGCGAAAGTAAAGCGAAATAGAGCGCGGTGCGCAAACGCGCAGCGGCGCAGCGGCGTAGGCTCCCGGTCCGACGGTAGCCGACCGTTGCGGACACGGCGCCGTAAGCGATGGGCGCCTTCCACGGAAGGGCGGCTGCCGATACCGATGGCGGGGACCATTTGACGGGCGGGCCTGAACCCCTAACTGCACGGCTTCCGGGTTGGGCGGGACTCTTTGCCATTTACGCTGCTCTGCTTTTTCACTCCGAACTACGAACTCTCAACTCTGAACTGCGCCTTCGCCGCCTGAAGGGCGGCGCAAACACATGCACATCGCGTCCTCGCCGTTGGGATAGTACTTCTTGCGGACGTATTCGTCCTTGAAGCCCAGCCCGTAGTAGAGCTGCCGCGCGGGGGTGTTGGAGACACGCACTTCAAGGGTGATCTCGGTGATCCCCTTGGTGGCGCAGAAGGCGAAGAGATCGTCCATGAGAACCAGGGCGAGCCCCTGGCGTTGAAAAGCCCGGTGGGTGGCGATCTTGGAGATGTGCAGTTCGGGGACGACGAAGTGGCTGAAGAGGTAGCCGATGACCCGGCCCCTGAACGGTCCCTCGCCGCTGTAAAGGACCACCCGGTGGTAGCGCCAGGGCAGGTAGAGCTCGTGGAGGAAATAGTCGCGCTTCCATGGGCTCGGGAAATTGTCCCGTTCGATGGCCGCCACCTCGTCCAGGTAGGGCTGCTTGACGGGGATGAGCTGGATCAGCGACCGATCGATCATGAAAACGAGCGCAGGTAGAGGGGAACCACCTGCGTGGTCGCCCGGCCGCACCGGGTGCGGTGGAGGAACAGAACCTCGGAAAGGGGTCGGGCAAGGGCGCGGGCTTCGAACGGCGGGAGGGGCAGGCCGGGCAGAACCAGCGCCTCCGCCCCCCGCGCGAGCCGGGCCAGATCGGCCGTGCCCAGGATGCCCGGTGCTTCGATCTCGACCGGCCGCCCGACTCTCCGATACCGGGCGGCGTACCAGAGGTTGCGCCCGGTGGGGAGGAGGGGGACCGTCTCTCCGGCCGTTCCGTCAAGGGCCATGGCGAAGAGAGTGGAGACGGGGTGGAGCTTCACGGGACGCCCGAAGGCCAGCCCGAGGGAGTAGGCGATGCTGATGCGGGTCCCGGTGAACGACCCGGGCCCGACGGTGAAATAGAGACGCCTCAGCGCCGCCGGGGAGGAACGGATGCGCCCGCAGACCTCGTCGAGGCCGATGGAGAGGTGCTTGTTGCTCCGTCGGTCTTCCGGGGCGGTGAAGGTGGCCCTTCGCGAAGCGGTCCCCGCCGTCAGGGAGAGGCGGGGGGTGCAGGTGTCGAGGGCCAGATCCACCGTCAGCCCTCCAGGGTCACGAGCTCGTACCGCGCGGAGCCCAGGCCGACGGCCTCGGCATGGGCGATTTGGGCGTTGGGAAGGGAGCGCCCGGTGGCCTGGGCCAACGGCGCGCCGAGGGCCTCCTCGACCAGGTCGAGCGCCGCCTGGTCGATGGCCACGGGGTCGGTGGAGGCGAGGATCCCGAGGTCCGGGAGGAGGAGGGGGTCGTCCTTGGCCAGACAGTCGCACTCGGCGGTCATGTGGGTGAGGAAGGTCAGGTGGGCCGACTTCCGCTCCTTGCCCTGGAGGACCCCGAGGGCGTGCTCGGCCATCTTCTGCTGGACCAGGGCGGGGGATTCGTCCCAGTTGAACTGGACGGCGTGGGCGGGGCAGACGGAGAGGCACTGGCCGCACCCGATGCAGACGTCCGAGTCGATGGAGGCCTTGGTGTCTTTGACGCGGATGGCCCCGGTGGAGCACCACTTCAGGCACTCGGCGCAGCCGGTGCATTTCTTTAAGTTGACGCGAGGGCGGACCGCCGCGTGTTGGTGGAGCTTGCCCGCCCGACTGGCCCCCCCCATCCCGAGGTTCTTGATGGCCGCGCCGAACCCCGTGACCAGGTGGCCGGTGAAGTGGTGGAGCCCCACCAGGGCGCGGGCATGGGCGAGGTCGCGGGCGATCCGGACCTCCTGAAAGTGCCTCCCCTGGATCTTCACCCGGGCCTCGTCATTGCCCAAGAGGCCATCGGCGATGAGGACCGGGGCCCCCAGCACCTCGGGGGTGAAGCCGTGCTCGTGGGCGAGGAGGAGGTGGTCCACCGCGTTGGCCCGCCTTCCCACGTAAAGGGTGTTGGTGTCGGTGAAGAACGGCTTGGCCCCGGAGGCGGCGACTTCCCGGGCGACCACCGAAGCCAGGTCGGGGGCGATGTACCCTCGATTGCCCGCCTCCCCGAAGTGGATCTTGATGGCGGTCAGGTCGCCGGGCTCCAACCGATCGGGCAGGCCGGTGGCCTTGAAAAGGGTGGCGACAATATTTGTCAGTTCCTCCCGGGGCGTCTGCAAGGTTGCAGGGGCGAAAAAGACCGTGGACACGGGCACATTATACCGTAGGGTCGGAAATCACTTGCCTAAAAATATAAGTAATGGCATAATCTCAACGCAAAACCGTCGCTAGCCGTAGAAATCGACGATATGCTCAAACTCATGGTCTTTCAGCCGACCGACGCCGCCCAGGAATCCGACCTGTCCCTCATGGAGCGCATCCAGGAGAGGGACGAGGAGGCCCTGCGCCTGCTGATGGAGCGGAAGGTCGAGAAGTTGCACGCCTTCTGCGCCCGCTACCTCGGGGATCGCGAAGGGGCCAAAGACGTGGTCCAGGAGGTGTTCCTCAAGGTGTGGGAGCAGGCCGCGAAGTTCGACCCGTCCTACAGCGTCAACACCTGGGTCTACCGCATCGCCTACAACCTCTCCATCGACCACCTGCGGCACGAAAAGAGCGCCCACGGCGCCCACGAGCGGTTCTTCCACCTGGTGGCCAAGGTTCAGGAGGCCCCCCCGATCCCCCTGAGCCACCTTCAGAAGGGGGAGGTGGAGCGCATCCTGCGGGAGCTTTCCAAGTTCCTCTCCCCCAAACAGAAGGCGGTCTTCGTCCTGCACGAGGTCGAGGAGCTCTCCACGCCGGAGATCTCCCAGGTGCTCAAGTGCCGCCAGACCACCGTCCGCAACCACCTGTTCCACGCCCGGCGCATCCTGGCCGAGAAACTGAGGGAATTCTACCCGGAGTACATCCATGCCTAAGGACAAGTTCTTCCCCACCCTGGCCGGAGCGCCCCTCGACGAGCCCCTCACCCGGGCCGAGAAGGACGCCCTCTGGGAGGCGGTGCGCCGCGGCATCCACCGGCGCCCGGCCCCCCGCCGTGCCGTGCGCTTCCTGACCCTGGCCGCGGCGGCGGTGGTCGTCCTCTCGCTCGGCACGGCCTTCCTGGTCCTGCGAGACGAGGCCCCCGAGGCGGTCCCGGAGGCGCTCCCGGAGGCACTCCCCGCCGCCCTCCTCGCTGTTGCCGATCCGCCGCCCATGATCGACTCCTGGGAGGGCTCCCCGTCCATGATCTACGAGACCGAGGGGGCGGGGGTCAAGGTCGCCTTCGTGGTGGACTCCAGCCTGCAATGGGAATGAGGCCGCGCGCCCTCCCGCTCCTCCTCGTCCTCCTGGCCCTGGCCGCCCCCTCGGCGGCCCAGGAGGGTTCCGCGGTCATCCGCGTCTACACCCTCAAGCACATCTCCGTCGTCGACCTGTACCCCTACCTCCAGCCGCTCCTCTCCCCCGGAGGCGACCTGCGCGTCTCCTCCCAGACCCAGTTCCAGGTGAAGGATATCCCCGAGCGGCAGCGGCTCGTCGAGAAGATGGTCGCCTCCCTCGACCAGCCGCCGGCGACCTACCGCATCGCCATCAAGGTCCTGGAGGCCTCCCAGGCCCCCCCCGCCGCCAACCTGCAGGCGGAGATCGCCGGCATCGGCGCCCAGCTCAAGGGGCTGATGCCCTACGCCTCCTACGCCGTGCTCGAGCAGCTCGTCGTCGAGGGGATGCCGGGCAACGAAATCAGCTACCGCCTCGGGAAGGACTACCACCTGGAGTTCCACCTCCGCCGGGACCTCCGGCATCCGCAGATGATCCAGCTTTCCAGCCTGCGTCTGTTCCGCGTCAAGCCGGCGGGGAACGGGCAGGAGCAGTTGGTCCCCGTGATGCGGACCACCATCAACCTTACCGTTGCCCAGACCCACGTGTTGGGCGTCTCCACCGCGCAAGGGGGGGCCAAGGCCCTGGTGATGGTGTTCCAGGCGGAGCGGCAATGACCGAATTCGTGTGCCAGGTCGCCGCCCCCGACGGCAGCGTCCGCACCGAGACCTTTTCGGCCGAGGACGCCGCCTCGCTGAAGCGGACCCTGGAGGATCGGGGCTATTACGTCCTCTCGCTCCGGGCCAGGAGGTGGCTGTCGTTCGACATCCTCGCCCGCCGGGCCAAGCTTCCCACCGAGGCCTTCCTCGTCTTCAATCAGGAACTCGCCGCCCTCCTCAAAGCCGGCCTGCCCCTGCTGAACTGCCTGGAGGTGCTCTCCGAGCGCCAGCAGGATCCCCTCCTGCGGCGCGTCCTGACCGAGGTGATCGCCAAAATCCGGAGCGGGGAGTCCCTATCGGACGCCTTCGCCTCCTACGGGGACCTTTTCCCCAAGCTCTACGCCACCACCCTGCGATCCGGCGAGCGGAGCGGCGAGCTGGAAACGGTCATCCGCCGGTTCATCCAGTACGAGAAGATCGTTCTGTCGGTCAAGCGCAAAGTCAAGGGGGCCCTGGTCTATCCGGCCGTCCTGTTCATCCTCTCCTTCGTTCTCGTGACCGTCATGGTCGCCTATGTCATCCCCAAGTTCACCGCCTTCTACGGCGAGTTGGACGCCAACCTGCCCCTCCTAACCCGGATCGTCCTCGGCCTCTCGGGTTTCGTCGTCTCCAACGGCGTCTTCCTGGCGGCCGGCCTCCTCGTCGGGGCCGGAGCGTTCTGGTCCTGGGCGCGCACGCCGGCGGGCCGGCGGGAGGTGGACGCCTTCCTCTTGAAAGTCCCCCTGCTCGGCGCGGTCCTGCACCTGTTCGCGGTTTCCCAGTTCACCCGCTCCATGGGAACGCTCGTGGGGGGGGGGACCCCCGCCGTGCAGGCGCTGGAGATCTCGGCCCAGACCGTGGCCAACCGCGACATCTCCTTGGCCCTCCAGGGGGTGGTCCAGCGCGTCCGCGAGGGGGAGTCGCTGTGGAGCTCGCTGGAGTCCACGCACCGCCTCCCCTCCGTGGCCATCGAGATGATCAAGGTTGGCGAGTCCACGGGGGCCCTTGAGGACATGCTCTTCGCCGCCGCCGAGTTCTTCGACGAGGAGATCGCCGCCAAACTCGGCCGCCTCATGACCCTCATCGAGCCCCTCATCCTCATCTTCATGGGCACCCTGGTGGCCACCCTGCTGGCCTCCGTCTACCTCCCCCTCGTCTATCTCGTGGGGCACATGAAATAGGCGCGGACGATGGCTACCCTCTTCGAAGGCGGCGCCGGGCGCGCCCACGAGCTGGCGGAGAAGCTGGGGCTCGAATTCGTCGACCTGGGCGAGTTCCAGCTCGACTACGAGCTCTTCCACTCCATCCCGCAGGAGTTGATCGTCAAGTACCACTTCATCCCCGACCGGCGCGAGGGCGGCGTCCTCTCGGTCATCGTGGCCGAGCCCGAGCAGTATGCCCGGTGGGACGAGCTGGAGATGCTCCTCGGGGAGCCGATTCGCCTCAAGGTGGCCGACGCCGCCGCCATCCAGGAACTGCTCGAGAAGGGGGAGTCCACCCAGCGCATCCTGGACGAGGCGACCGAGGACTTCCGCCTCCAGCTGGTGAGCGAGGAGGAGGGGGGCGAGGAGAGCCTGTCCCTCGACCGGATCGCGGCCGACACGAGCCCCATCATCAAGCTCGTCGATTCGGTCATCTTCAACGCCATCCAGCGGCGCGCCTCGGACATCCACATCGAGACGCGCGACAAACAGGTCATCGTCAAGTACCGCATCGACGGCATTCTCTACCAGGCCCTCGAACCCATCGACAAGCGCCACCACCAGACCATCCTCTCGCGCATCAAGGTCATGAGCGAGCTGGACATCGCGGAGAAGCGCATTCCCCAGGACGGCCGCTTCAAGCTGCGCATTCAGGGGCGCACGATCGACTTCCGCGTCTCCGTCATGCCCACGGTTCACGGCGAGGACTGCGTCATCCGCATCCTCGACAAGGAGTCGCTCAACGAGGAATTCAAGAACCTGCGGCTCGACATCCTGGGGTTCGACCCCGACACCCTCAAAAAGATGCGCAAGTTCATCCGCGAGCCGTACGGGATGATTCTGGTGACGGGCCCGACGGGCTCGGGCAAGACCACCACCCTCTACGCCGCCCTCTCGGAGATCCAGTCGAACGAGGACAAAATCATCACCATCGAGGACCCGGTGGAGTACCAGCTCAAGGGGATTACCCAGATCCCGGTCAACGAAAAAAAGGGGCTCACCTTCGCCCGCGGCCTCCGGTCCATCCTCCGCCACGACCCCGACAAGATTATGGTCGGCGAGATCCGCGACGAAGAGACGGCCCAGATCGCCATCCAGTCGGCCCTCACCGGCCACCTGGTCTTCACCACCGTCCACGCCAACAACGTGGTGGACGTCATCGGCCGCTTCCTCAACATGAACGTGGAGCTCTACAACTTCGTCTCGGCCCTCAACTGCGTCCTCGCCCAGCGGCTGATGCGCGTCATCTGCAAGCACTGCAAGACCCGGGTCCACTACCCCGATTCGCTTCTCGAGGAGTCGGGGCTCCCCCCCGCGCAGTACCGCTCGCGCCCCTTCTACGAGGGGAAGGGGTGCCTCCAGTGCAACGGCACGGGCTATTTCGGCCGGAACGCCATCGGGGAGCTCCTGGACATGTCCGACGCCATCCGGGCGCTCATCCTGGAGAAGCGCCCCGCCTCCGAAATCAAGAAGGCCGCCGCGGCCGAGGGGATGATCTTCCTCCGCCAATCGGCCCTCGACAAGGTCCTGCAGGGCGTCTGCTCTCTGCGGGAGGCCAACAAAGTGACCTTCGTGGACTGATGACCGTCGCCGTCCTGCACCCCGTCGCCGGCGAACTGCGGTTCGCCACCCTCCAGAAGAAGCGGCAGGGGACCCGCCTGCTCAACGCCGGGAGCGTCCCGCTGCCCGAGGACGCGGTCAAGCTGCTCCCCGCCGGGCCGCAGGCCGCCCGCCCGGCCGAGCTGGCCGAGGCCTTCGCCCAGGCGGCTCGTCGGAGCGGCGCGCGGCGGTTCGCCCTCGTCCTGCCGGACGCCTGGATGAAGACCGTCCTGCTCGAGGGAGACCCCCTGCCCCGGCGCCCGCAGGAGGTCCGCGAGCGGGTGGCCTGGCACCTCAAAAAGGCCTTCCTCCTGAAGCCCGAGGACCTCCGCTTCGGCTGCACCCGGCTCCTTGAGGGGGCCGCGGGCCCCGCCCAGCTGCTCGTCACCTTCACCCTGGACCGGTTCCTGACGCTGATCGAGGAGGTGTTCGAGCGCCAAAAACGCCGCTTGGGGATGGTCATTTCCACCTTCTGGGCCCTCGCCCAGGCCCTTCCGCGGGAGGGGCGCTGGGGCCTCCTGGTCCTGGAGGGGGCGGTGTGGACCTTCGGGGCGTTCGAGGGCGACCGCCTGCGCCAGTTGCGCCAGCGGATTGTCCCCCCCGGCGGAGCGGAGCCCCTCCTGGAGGAGGTGCGCCGGACCTTCACCCTCTCGCCCGCCCCCCCGGCCCGGCTGGTGGTGTACCAGGACCCGGCCGTCCTGCCATTGGAGGAGGGCGGCCTCCCGGCCGAGGTGCTCGCCCCGGCCCTGCGCGGCCGCGTCCGGGCCGACGCCGCGCGTCTGCCCCAATTCTGGAACCCCCAGGGGGAGATCCTCGTGGGAGGGCTGCATGCTCTACCCTGAGTTGAACCTCGCCCGGCGCCCTTTCCGGGACTATCGGCTCTTCGCCGTCCTGGTCGCCCTCCTGTACCTCGGGGCCCTGGGATGCACCGCCCTCTCGCTGCGCGGGGTGATTCAAAAGTTCTCCGTCAACGAGACCAACCAGGCCCGCATTGCGGAGCTCGAGCGGGGCATCCAGGTCATGAAAGCGGAGGCCGAGGCGTTGCAGAAGTCCCTTGCCGAGACCGACTTTCCGGGGCTGACGGGGAGCGCCGCGACCATCAACGGCCTCATCGCCCGCCGCGCCTTCGGCTGGGGCCGCATCCTGGAGCGGCTCGAAGCCGTCCTCCCCGACGACGTGCGCCTCGTCTCCCTCTCCACCGGGGATGGGGATGAGCCCCAGGGCCTTCGGCTGAGTTTGACGTGCCTCACCCCCGCCCGGGACGGCCTTCTTCGGACCGTCACTGCCCTGGATGCCGCCCCGGCCTTCCGGGACATCCTGCCGGGTTCCTTTTCCGATGAGGAGTTCTCTTCGTCGCCGGGGAAGAAGTTCAGCCTGACCGTCCTGTTCGTGGAGGAGGCCCCGTGAGGTTCTGGGCCCTCTGCCTCGAGCGGCGCTGGACCTGGATCCCCGCCCTCCTGCTCCTGGGCATCAACGGGGTGCTGTACCTCGGGTACCGGACCCTTCTGTCCGAGCGGTTCGACCTGGCCACCCTCAAACGGGAGCGCCTGGAAAAGGACTACCAGGCCGCCACGGCGCGCCGGGACAGCCTGGCGAAGGTGCTGGAGGGGTGGCGTTCCGCCGGAGCCGGCATCGAGGAGTTCTACCGCCGCGTGGGGCGGCGTGAAGAGCGGCTCCCGGCCCTGCTGGGCGAGATCGACGAGCTCGCCCGGCGCGTCGGAACCGTTCCGCACCGCATCGCCTTCGGCCAGTCGGAGCTGCGGGACGCGCACCTGGAGGAGTTCAGCATCTCGTTCCCCTTCGAGGGGGACTACGCCAGCGTTCGCAGTTTGCTCAACCTCCTCGAGGTGACCCCCTCGTTTCTCATCCTGGACGGCTTCAGCCTCTCCAGCTCCGGGGACCTGCAGGAGAAGGTGCGCCTGCAGTTCAAACTCCGGACCGTCTTCCATCGGGAGCCCCTGCCGTGAAGGCGCGGCGCGGTCTGCTTCTCCTCCTGGTCCTGGCCGTCCTCTTCGCGGTGACCCGGCTCCTGCCCAAAGGTGGTGGGGTGGGGGCCTCCGCCCGCCCCGCCCGCTCTGCCGACATCCTCGACGACGAGGGGCAGCCCGGCCCCCGCGGGCGATCCAAGGCCGCGCCCGCGTGGGATCCCCCGGTTCTGGACCTGGCCCGCCTGGAGCCGCCGGCCGAGGGGGCGAGTTCCACGATCGGGCGAAACCTGTTCCGGTACGGCGCCCCCAAGGCCCCGGCCGTTCCGGCGAAGCCCCCTCTATCGGGTCCGGGTGGAGGGGGCAAGGTCTGGCGTCCCGGAGAGGGGGCGGCCCCTCCGGCTCAGCCGCTGACGCCCCCCGCGCCGGCCGTCCCGGCGCCGCCCCCCAAGCCCCAGCCGCCCCCTGTTACCGTCCGGTATCTCGGGGCGTTTGGACCCGCGGGCCGCTTGGTGGCGGTCTTTGCCGACGACAGCGAGATCTACGATGTCTTTGAGGGCGAGACCTTCGCTGGCAAATACATCCTTCGACGGATCAACTGGGAGACCGTGGAACTGGGGTTTGCCGGTTTCCCGGACGACATCACCGAAAAACTCGAGGTGGGACCGTGAGAAAACTGCTGATCGCCCTGCTCCTGCTGGAGCTCTCCTGCACGGGCTACCAGGCCTTCCGCCACGGCGAGAAGTCCGAAAAGAGCCGCGATTACGATACCGCCGTGGCCGACTACCTGGCCGCGCTCGCCAAGGACCCCGACAATGTGCGGTACCGCATCAATCTGGAGCGGGCCAAGCTCCGGGCCTCCCAGTACCACTTCGAGAACGGGAAGGCCCTGCACGCGGCCAAGCAATATCCCGGCGCCATTCTCGAATATCAGATGGCCTACCAGCTGGACCCCAACAACCAGTTCGCCGCCGACCAGCTCGCCCGCGCCCAGAAGGAGTTCGCCGAGGTGCAGGCCGCGCAGTCCAGCCTGGACAAAGAAAAGCAGGCGGCGGCCAAGAAGCCCCCCGTTCTCCCCAAGCTGGACCCCAAGTCCAAGGCCCCCCTCAGCTTCTCCTTCCCCAAGCCCACCGAGTTCCAGGACATCTGCAAGGCGGTGGCCAAGGCCTTCGGCTTCAACGTGCTGTTCGACGCTCAGGTCAAGGAGAAGAAGGTTACGGTGGAACTGCAGGACGTCCGGCCCGAGCAGGCGCTCGACAACCTCATGCAGGTGGGGGGGTGCTTCTACAAGGTGCTCGACGAGGCCACCATCATCGTGGTCCCCGACACCCAGCAGAACCGGCGCGCCTACGAGGACCTCCTCATCCAGACCTTCTACCTCTCGAACGGGGACGTCAAGGACGTCAGCACCGTCCTGCGGGCCATCATCGACGCCAAGCGGATGGGCATCAACCAGCAGCTCAACGCCATCGTTCTGCGGGACGGCGTCGACAAGGTCGCCCTGGCCCAGAAGATCATCGAATCCAACGACAAGGCCAAGGCCGAAGTGCTCCTCAACGTGGAACTGCTCCAGGTCAACACGGGGAAGCTCAAGGAGTTCGGCGCCGAGCTGAGCTCCTACGCCTTCACGATGAGCTACAAGGGGGCCACGGACGACGAGGGCAACGCGGTGCCGGTCGACTGGGGCAATCTCGACCTCAGCCGCGACAACTGGAACATCACCGTCCCCAACATCACCTTCCACCTCCTCAAGAACTCCTCCGAGGCGGAGGCCCTGGCCCAGCCCCAGCTCCGCATCTCCGAGGGAGAGAAAGCCTCGCTCCACATCGGCGACCGCGTGCCCATCGTCACCGCTTCGTTCCAGGGCTACAACCCCGGGCAGGCCGGCGGCTACGGCTACATGCCCTACAACTCCTTCCAGTACACCGACGTGGGGATCAAGATCGACATCGAGCCGCGCATCCACCACAACCGCGAGGTGACCCTCAAGCTCAAGGTGGAGGTCTCCAACGTCTCCGCCGAGGTGGACATGGGGAACGGGCAGAAGGTGCCGCAGATCTCCACGCGCACCATCCAGTCGGTCATCCGCCTCAAGGACGGCGAAACCAACCTCCTGGCGGGCCTCCTGCAGACCACCCGCACCGCCGGCAAGTCGGGGATTCCGTGGCTGCAGGACCTGCCCCTGCTGGGCTCCCTCTTCTCGGTCCAGAGCAAGAAGGAGCAGCGCACCGACCTCATCCTTTCCGTGACCCCCCAGATCATCCGCATGCCCGACATCAGCGAGGAGGATCTTCTTCCCATCTGGGCCGGGACCGAGGACAACGTCTCCATGAAGGGGAGCACCTCCCGGGTGGCCTCGGACTCCCAAGGGCCGTTCGATGGGGAGGCCGCTCCGGCGCCGGAGGTCCAGGAGGAGCGCAAGGAGGAGCGGCCCGAGCCGCCCAAGCGGGAACGCCCGATTCAGCCGGGCCGCGGGCGGGGGCTCAACGTCCCCGGCGGTGTCGGCCGGATCCCCATCACCCCCGGCACCCAGAGCATGCTCCCCGCCTTCGGGTTCACCCCCGGCGCCCTGCAGGGCGCCGTGGGGCAGCCGTTCACCGTCAACCTTTCCGGCGAGGGGGAGGGATTCGCCCGGGGCAGCCTCGTGGTGGTGTACGACCCCGCGGCCGTCGCCATCGACCGAATGGAGCCGTTCCCGGGGGTAGAGCTCTCCACCGCCGCCGTCGAACCGGGGCGCCTCCGGGTGGACTTCACCCTGCCCGAAGGGGCCACGGATTTGGCGACGGTGCGCGGGACCCTCCTGTCCGGGGAGAGCGCCGTCCTCTCCATTGCCGAGGGCGCCGTCTATGACGCCCAGGACAACCAGTGGCCGATCGAGGCCTTTCCCGCCGTCCTCCAGGCCGTCAAGCCCTGAAGCGGGAATGCGGGAACGCTAGAATGCTGGACTGCCGAGACACGACGAGCTTGAGCGTGATGGATCATGGGGACCGCAGCTCGCCTCCCCGCCTCCCCGCCTCCCCGCCTTTAGGCCTTCAATCGCCCCGACGCGTTTCGCGTCGGGGCTACACCCTGGCCGAGCTGATGATGGTGTGCGCCTGCGTCATGGTGCTGGCCGCCATGGTGGTTCCCACCGCCAAGCACACCGTGAAGCGCCACAAGGAGCTGGAGCTCAAATACCACCTCCGGACGATGCGGACGGCCATCGACGAGTATAAGAAGGCATACGAGATGTACAAGTTCATGATCGAGGTGGACTCCGAGGGCTACCCCCCCGACCTCGAGACGCTGGTGGAGGGGGTGGAGGTCAACGGCAAGACGCTGAAGTTCCTCCGCCGCATCCCGGTGGACCCCATGACCGGCGAGGCCGAGTGGGGCCTCCGCTCCATCCAGGACGAACCCGACTCCGACTCTTGGGGGGGGCAGAATGTGTACGATGTCTATTCGCTGAGCGAGGGCATCGCCCTGGACGGGAGCAAGTACAGTGAATGGTAATCCTGCTATGAACGACTCGGTGATGTGCGCTTCCTGCATCCCCGCCGGGGCGCGTATTGCGATGGGGCGGGTGGGACGCCGCACGCGCCTTCCATCTTTCCCGCCTTCCCGCCTTCCCGCGCCCCGGCGCGCCGCGCGGCGGGGCTTCACCCTGATCGAGCTCATTGTCGTCATCGCCATCATCGGCATCCTGGCCGCGGTGGCCCTGCCGGCCATGAAGCAGGCCCCCAAGCGGGCCCGGGAGGCCGCCTTGAAGGAGAACCTCTTCACCCTCCGCTCCTGCATCGACCAGCACTACGCCGATTTTCAGAAGTACCCCTCCTCCCTCGAAGACCTCGTGACCAAGGGCTACTTGCGGCGCGTCCCCATCGACCCCATCACGGGGCAGGCCGACTGGATCACCGAGGAGGCCGAGGTCCCGGTGGGGGAGTTCGGGAGCATCGAGGACTTCGCCGAGCCGGGGATCGTGGACGTGCGCTCCGCCTCGCCGGACACCGCCCTCGACGGGACTGCCTACTCGGAATGGTGAGGCGCGAGGCGCCGCGGGACGGCCGGACGGCCGGCCAGCCGGATCGCAAGGAGCCGGACACCGCCGCCCCGCCCCGCTGTCTGGCCGCCCCGCTGTCTTGCTGCCCCGCTCGGCCCGGCGCGGGCCGGGCCGGCTACACCCTCGCCGCGGTGATGATCTTCACCACGATCGTCATGATCGGCCTGGCCGCCGGTTTCCAGCTTTGGAGCAACCGCATCCAGCGGGAGAACGAGGAGGAGCTCATCTTCCGCGGGAAGCAGTACGTGGAGGCGATCCGCCTCTACCAGCAGCGGTGGGGGCGCCCCCCGAACAAGCTCAAGGAACTGATGGACACCGGCCCCGGCAAGTACCGCTGCATCCGCCAGCTCTGGAAGGACCCCATCACCAACTCGGACCGGTGGGGCTTGATCTACGCCAACGGCCAGCGCTATCCCGTGGTGGTGATCCCCGACGCGCTGACCGGGGAGGAGGGGACCGTCTCGCCGCCCCTGGTGCCGGGCGCGCTTCCAGGCGGCCCCCAACCCGGAGGCGGCATGGGGAGTTTGCCCGCCTCCTCCATCGAGATCAAGCCCTTCGAGTTGAGCGGGGCCGACGGCGAGGCCCCCGTCGGACCCATTGTGGGGGTCTTCTCCACCTCGCCCAAGGAGTCGCTGCGCGCGTTCAATCAGCGGCGCCACTACTGCGAGTGGGACTTCACCCCGCAGGCCCTGGGCCAGGGGGGGGCCGGGATGGGGGGGGCCCAGGGCGGAAAGCCGGTGGGCGGCCAGCCCGGAGGAGGGATGGGGGGGGGGGCGACCAGAAGCCGTGAGGCGGTTTCGAATGGCCGGCACGGGATCCCCCCCGACCGCCCCTGCGACCGGGTCGGTCCGGCCGTGTTCCCCTTCTTGGGCTTGACCGCGACGCCCGTTTATCCTTGATCCACCGCCCCCCCGACAGAGCGGCGTTCCCATTCCTGCAACCCAGATCATCCGCGTCGCCTCGCCATTCTTGCGCTTTCAGCCGATCCTGATTACAATGCTCCCATGACGTTCTCGTGTGCCTTTGTCGTTTCCCGGCCACTGGGCCAGCCCAGCGACAGGGCCTTGGGGGACCATGGCCGATCAGGGTTTAAGATCAATATCGCCAGTCGTTTCCGTTCATGCCCATGAGGTTCGCCGTCCTGGGGTCGGGGAGCAGCGGCAACGCCTATCTCGTCGAGGCCGGCGGCACCCTTCTGCTGGTGGACGCGGGATTCTCCAGGCGGGAACTGGGGCGCAGGATGGCCCTCCTGGGGCGCTCCTTGGGGGAGGTGAGCGCCCTGCTGCTGACGCACGAGCATTCCGATCATAGCGCCGCCGTTCCCCAGTTGCTCAAGCGGGAGCACTTTCCCGTCCTGGCCACCCCCGGCACCCTGGGGCGCCTGGGATTGGAAGGCAGCGGGCGCATCGTCCCCCTGGACGGACGGCCGCTGGACCTGGGGGACCTGCGGGTCCTGCCGTTCCCCGTCAGCCACGACGCCGCCGAGCCGGTGGGGTTCGTCTTCCAGAGCCCGGAGGGGCGCCGGCTCGGCCTGGCCGCCGACCTGGGGACCGTCACCGCCCTCGTCCTCCACCGGCTCCAGGGGTGCCACGCCCTGGCCCTGGAGCACAACCACGACGAGGAGAAGCTCCGGACCGGCCCCTACCCCTTCGAGCTCCAGCGCCGCATTCGCAGCAGCCACGGGCATTTGTCCAACGCCCAGGCCGGACGGGCCCTTCCCGACCTCCTCCACGGCGGCCTTCGCGCCCTCTTTCCCATTCATCTCTCCGAGATCAGCAACGACCCGATTCTGGTAAAATATGGGGTCAGCGAAGTTCTGAGCCGCCAATCCGGCCCGCATATTCAGTGCTTCTTGACGAGCCAGCACGAGGTCTTGCCATTCTGGGAGGTTTAGATGCAGCTCAAAGTCCAGGTGTTCCTGAAGTCCGCAGTATTGGACCCCCAGGGGAAGGCCGTCCTCGGCTCCCTCCACGCCATGGGGTTCAACGAGGTCGGGGACGTGCGGGTGGGCAAGATTTTTTCCATCTCCGTCGCCGACGGCGACCCGGAGACGGTCCGGCGGCGGGTGGAGCAGATGGCAGCCAAGCTCCTCTGCAACCCGGTCATCGAAGAGTTCACCATTCTTCCATGAAGGCCGCGGTCGTCGTCTTTCCCGGCTCGAACTGCGACCACGACGTCCATTACGTCCTCAACGAGGTCGCGGGGGTCCCCGCCGATTTTGTCTGGCACGGCGAGACCACCCTGACCGGCTACGACGCGGTGGTCCTGCCGGGCGGGTTCTCGTATGGCGACTACCTCCGGTGCGGCGCCATCGCCCGCTTCTCCCCTATCCTGCCTGCCGTGGAACGGATGGCCCGGGAGGGCCGGCCGGTGCTGGGGATCTGCAACGGCTTCCAGGTATTGACCGAGTGCCATCTCCTGCCGGGGGCCCTCCTGCGCAACCGGAAACTCAAGTTCCTCTGCCAGGACGTCCATCTTCGGGTGGAGCCGTCGGCCTCCCTCTTTGCGGCCAAATACCGCCGCGGCGAGGTCCTGAGGATCCCCATCGCCCACATGGACGGCAATTACTTCTGCGACCCCGACACCCTCCGCGCGCTGGAGGAGGAAAAGCGGGTGGTTTTCCGGTACGTGCGCCCCGACGGCACCCGCGAGGACAGCGACGGGACCGCCAACCCCAACGGTTCCCTGAACTCCATCGCCGGGATCATGAACCGGGAGGGCAACGTCCTCGGGATGATGCCCCACCCCGAACGCCTCTCCGAGGCCGCCCTCGGCGGCACCGACGGCAAGCGCCTCTTCCAAGCGCTCCGGAACTTTCTGGAGGGACGGGCATGAGCGTTCCCTACCTTTCCGCCGAATGGCGCGCCGCGTCCCGCGTCCCGCGTCCCGCGTCCCGCGCGAAAACGCCGAACGCTGAACGCCGTGCGCCGAACAATTTTCCGGCCTCAAGCGCGGGGAAGGGAGGCGGCCGATGATGGACGCCCTTCGCCCCGGCACCCTGCATGACGCCCGCTCGTTCGGGCTGAAGGACGAGGAGTTTGACCGCATCGTCGCCCGCCTCGGGCGCGCCCCCAACCTGACCGAGCTGGGCATCTTCGCCGTCCTCTGGTCGGAGCACTGCTCCTACAAGAGCAGCCGCCTCCACCTGAAGAAGTTCCCCACCAAGGGGAAGCGGGTCCTCCAGGGCCCCGGCGAAAACGCCGGCGTGGTGGACATCGGGCAGGGGCTGTGCATGGTCTTCAAGATGGAGTCGCACAACCACCCCTCCTACATCGAGCCCTTCCAGGGGGCGGCCACGGGCGTCGGCGGCATCCTGCGGGACGTCTTTACGATGGGCGCCCGCCCCATCGCCTGCCTCGACTCGCTCCGATTCGGGGCCCCCGACGCCCCGCGGATGAAGTACCTCGTGGAGGGGGTGGTGGCCGGCATCGGACACTACGGCAACTGCTTCGGCGTCCCCACCGTGGGCGGCGAGACCACCTTTTACGAGGCCTATAACGAGAACATCCTGGTCAACGCCTTCACCCTGGGGTTGGCCCGCCACGAGGATCTCTTCTTCGGCAAGGCCTCGGGCGTGGGCAACCCGGTCTACTACGTCGGCTCCAAGACCGGCCGGGACGGCATCCACGGCGCCACCATGGCCTCGGAGGAGTTCTCCGACGCCACCGAGGAGAAGCGCCCCACCGTGCAGGTGGGCGACCCCTTCACCGAGAAACTGCTGCTGGAGGCCCTCCTCGAGCTGATGAAGACCGACGCCATCGAGGGGATCCAGGACATGGGGGCCGCGGGGCTCACCTCCTCCTCCTTCGAGATGGCGGGGCGCGCCGGCACCGGCATGCGCCTCGACCTGGACCGGGTCCCTCTGCGCGAGGCGGGGATGACCCCCTACGAGATCATGCTCTCCGAGTCGCAGGAGCGGATGCTGCTGGTGGCCCGGCACGGGCACGAGGAAACCATTCAGCGCATCTTCCACAAATGGGGCCTCGACGCCCACCACATCGGGGAGGTGACGGCCGACGGACAGATGGTCTGCACCTGGAAGGGGAGGACCGTCGTGGATCTCCCCATCGCGCCCCTGGTCCAGGAGGCCCCGCTCTACGACCGGCCGCGCCGCCGCCCCTCCTACCTGCGCAAGGTCACGGTGGAGGCCGACGCGAAGGCCGACTCCGCCGACCTCGGCGGCGACCTCCTCGAGCTTCTGGAGCACCCCAACTTCGCCTCCAAGCGGTGGGTGTGGCGCCAGTACGATCACCAGGTGCGCACCAACACGGTCCTGGGCCCGGGGCTGGACGCCGCGCTCCTCCGCATCAAGGGGACGAAGATGGGGGTGGCCCTCACGAGCGACGTCAACCCCCTCTACTGCTACTTGAACCCCCGCGAAGGGGCTCGGTTCGCGGTGGCCGAGGCGGCGCGCAATCTGGCGTGCGTCGGCGCCGCGGGGATCGGCGTCACCGACTGCCTCAACTTCGGCAACCCCGAGAAGCCCGAGGTGATGTGGCAGTTCAAGGAGGCCGTGGAAGGCATGGCCTCCGCCTCGAAGACCCTCAAGGTCCCCGTCGTCTCGGGAAACGTCTCCCTCTACAACGACACGGAGGGGCGCTCCATCTGGCCTACTCCCACCGTCGTCATGGTGGGGCTGGTCAAGGACCTTCGCCGTATCCCCGCGCGCCAGCTGCGCGAGGGGACGGAGGTGTTCCTGGCCGGGGACGGCGAGGTGCGCCTCGCCGGCAGCCAATACCTCTATCATAAAGGGACCCTCATCGGCCGCCTCCCGAAACTGGACCTGGCGATGGAGAAGCGGCTCGTCAAGTTCCTCCTCAAGGGGTACGCCAAGAAGGCCGTCCTCTTCGCCCACGACTTGGCGGAGGGGGGGCTGGCCGTCGCGCTGGCGGAGCTCGCCCTCCACGCGGGCATGGGGTTCGAGGGGCGCGCGCCGGAGGGCGACCCGGTCCTGCAGTGCTTTGGGGAGGGCGGGGGGAGGGCCCTCGTCGTGGGCGACCGGGCGGCCCTGACGGCCCTGGCCGCCGGTCTGGATCTCCCGCTCCGCCCCCTGGGGACCCTCGGCGGCGAAAGGTTCCGCCTCGCCACCGACGGCCCGGCGCTGGAGGCCGAGTTCAACGCCCTCCAGCGGCGGTTTGAGGGCGGCTTCGCGAAGGCGATGCGGGGCTGACCCATGTGCGGCATCTTCGGCATCCTCGGCCATCCCAACGCGGCGCAGATCGCCTTCATGGGGATCCACGGGCTCCAGCACCGCGGTCAGGAAAGCGCTGGGATCGCCGTTGTGCGCAACGGCCAGATCCAGACGGAGCTGGGCATGGGGCAGGCGGGGGAGGTCTTCAGCCCCGAACGCCTCGCCCGGCTCGAGGGGGCCGACACCGCCATCGGCCACGTCCGCTATTCCACCGCCGGCTCCTCCTTCATCCGCAACGCCCAGCCCATCACGGCCACGACCGGGAAGGGGAGCGTGGCGGTGGTCCACAACGGCAACCTGGTCAACGCCGCCGATCTGCGCCGGCGCCTCGTGGACGCCGGGGCCATCCTGCAGGGAAACTCCGACACGGAGATGATCCTCCACCTGCTGGCGAAATCCCCCTGCCTCACCATGAGCGACGCCATCCTGGACGCCCTGACCCAGGTGCGGGGGGCCTACTGCCTCCTCTTCCTGTTCGATCGGGGCATCCTGGCCGTGCGCGACCCTCAGGGGTTCCGGCCCCTCTTCTTCGGCACCCTGGACGGCCGGACCTGCTTTGCCTCGGAGTCGGCCGCCCTCGATCTGGTCGGCGCCACGGGCATCCAGGAGATGGAGCCGGGCGAGGTGGTGGTCGCCACGCCGGGCTCGGTGGAGTCCATCCAGTGGCGGACGCGGGAGCCCCGACGCTTCTGCATCTTCGAGTACGTCTATTTCGCCCGACCCGACTCGGCCTTCTCCGGCATTCCCGTGGCGCAGGCGCGCACCCGGATGGGGGAGGCCCTGGCCCGCGAGTACCCGGTGCGGGCCGACGTCGTCGTCCCGGTCCCCGACTCGGGCCTCTTCGCCGCCATGGGCTACGCCAAGGCCTCGGGCATCCCCTTCCAACCCGGCCTCATCCGCAGCCACTACATCGGGCGCACCTTCATCCAGCCCTCGCCCCACATGCGCTCGTTCGGGGTGCGCCTCAAGCTGGCCCCGGTGCGCACCCTCCTCGAAGGGAAGGATGTCGTCCTGGTGGATGATTCCATCGTCCGCGGCACCACCATGAAGCAGATCGTCGGGCTCCTCAAGCAGGCCGGGGTGCGCTCGGTCCACGTCCGGATCTCCTGCCCCCCCACGAAGTATCCCTGCTACTACGGCATCGACACGCCGGACCCGAAGGAGCTGATCGCCAACAACCTGACCCTGGACCAGATCCGCGACTTCATCGGCGCCGACTCCATCGGCTACCTGAGCCGCCGGGGGATGATCGACGCCGTGGACGGCGGGAGCTGGTTCTGCACCGCCTGCTGGGACGGGGACTATCCGGTGCCCCTGGAGGACACCCGCCAGCAGCAGTTGTTCGCCTTGAAATCGGAGGGACCCCAATGAGCAAATACAAACAGGCCGGAGTGGACATCGAGGTCCAGAACCGGGTCCTCAAGAAGATCAAGAAGACCGTCAGCAAAACCCACTCCGGCAACGTCCTGGGCGCCATCGGGGGGTTCGGGGCCTGCTTCCGCTTCCCCGTTGAACAGTTCCAAAAGCCCGTCCTGGTCTCCTCCTGCGACGGGGTGGGCACCAAGATCCTGGTCGCGCTGCAGGCGAAGGAGCTGGAGGGGCTGGGCTACGACCTGGTCAACCACTGCGTCAACGACTGCCTCGTCCAGGGGGCCACGCAGCCGCTGTTCTTCCTCGATTACTTCGGCTGCGGCACCCTCGACGCCGACCAGTTCCAGGCCGTCATCAAGGGGATCACCCGGGGCTGCGAGGAGAACGGCCTGGCCCTCGTCGGGGGGGAGACGGCCGAGATGGCGGGCTTTTACCCGCCCGGCGTGTTTGACCTCGTGGGCTTCATCGTCGCCGCCGCCGAAAAGGACCGCCTCCTCACGGGGAAGGACCTCACGCCCGGCGATGTCATCCTGGGGATTCCGTCCACTGGGCTCCACACCAACGGCTACACCCTGGCCCGCAAGATCTGCTTCGAGCAGGAGGGGATGGCGGTGGACACCCCCCTTCCCGGCGCCGCCATGACCGTCGGGGAGGCCCTGCTCAAGCCCCACCTCTCCTACCTGAAGGTCCTGAAGCCCCTCATCGAGGAGGGGAAGGTCAAGGCCCTCGCCCACATCACCGGCGGCGGCTTTCTGGACAACATCCCGCGCGTCCTCCCCCCCGATGTCAACGCCTTCATCCGCCTGGGCTCCTGGGACACCCCGCCCATCTTTCGGTTCCTCCAGGACAAGGGAAAGATCCCCGGCGAGGAGATGCTGAAGGTCTTCAACCTCGGCATCGGGATGTGCGTCTTCGTTTCCCCGGTCATCCTCTCCGAGGTGACGAAACACTTCAAGGCCCACGACCAGAAGTTCTTCACGATCGGGAGCATCCAGCCGGGCGAGGCGCGGGTGGTGTTTGATTTAGCGTAACGGGAGAGGGCGGTTCCCTCTCCCGCCCCATGGACAAAGCCCACGGGGCCCCACCCTCTTCCCATAGGGGAACCAACTCCTTCTGCTCCGATGATGCCGGAACAGAAGGACTCGACTTCTCAATGTGCGTTGTTACGCCGCGATCGTTCGCATCCCCAGGGAGATCAAAGCCGCCTTCGGCTGGGAATCAATGGTGCGCAGGCGGGGGCGCCTGTGCTACATTAGGGGCCATGAATGACGGGAACCGCTCGCTCTTCGTCCTCCTTTCCGGCCGGGGCTCCAATTTCATCGCCATCCATGAGGCGATCGCCTCCGGTTCGCTGAACGCCTCCATTGCCGGGGTCCTCTCCAATATCCCCGACGCGCCGGGTCTGGCCAAGGCGCGGGAGTTGGGCTACCCCACCTTTGCCGTCCCTCACAAAGGGATGGAACGGCGGGCGCACGAACGCGAGGTGGAGAAGGTCATCGACGGAACCGACCCGCGCTTCATCGTCCTGGCCGGCTACATGCGCATCCTGGGGCCGGAATTCATCCGGAAGTACCGGCACCGCATCCTCAACATCCATCCGGCGCTCCTCCCCGCGTTCCCCGGTGTGCACGCCCAGAAACAGGCGTTCGACTACGGCGTCAAGGTCGCCGGCTGCACCGTCCATTTCGTGGACGAGGGCGTGGACACCGGCCCCATCATTCTTCAGAAAGTCGTCCCCGTCTACGATGGGGATGCCCTCGAGGACTTGGAGGCCCGCATCCTGATTCAGGAGCACCGCGCCTATGCGGAAGCCATCGGGTTGCTGCTGGATTCGCCATGGGAGATCCGAGGGCGGCGGTTCGTGGGGGTTGGAAAATGATGATTTTTGCCAATTGCACAATGCAAAATGTAAAATGCAAATTTGGAAGCCAAGCCATTCTCTTTGCTGCTTTTCAATTTGCACTTTGCATTTTGCAATTTGAAATGATCCGATTAGACCGATCCCCGAAGGGGATCTTCCTCTTATGAAGAGGGTCCGCGCCATCTTCCGGGGGACGGTCCAGGGGGTCTTCTTCCGGGCCCACACCAAGGAGTTCGCCGACGCGGCGGGGGTGGCGGGCTGGGTGCGCAACCGCGACGACGGGAGCGTGGAGGCGGTGTTCGAGGGGGAGGACCGGACGGTGGATGCCCTCATCGCCCGCGTTCGGACCGGCCAGCCCCGCGCCGTGGTGGAGGAGGTGGAACTTACCCTGGAGCCCGCCCGGGGCGACCTCCGGGGGTTCGAGATCCGGCGGTGACCGGTCTCCGGTTCGCCCGGCGCATCGTCGTCGCCGTCGTCGGCGGGACGGTGACCCTGTTGGGGGTCGCGCTCCTCGTCCTGCCGGGGCCCGCGTTCGTCGTCATCCCCCTCGGCCTCGCCATCCTCGCCACGGAGTTCCTTTGGGCCCGCCGGTTGCTGCGCCGGGCGAAGGAAATCGCGCTCAAGGTGAACCGGAAGGGCGGCTGGGCGGACGAGGAATGCAAAGGCAATGATGTGCCCGCGTCTCAACAATAGTAGACACATCTCAACATTAGACACTACGAGCGAAACTCCTCCGCTCCCCTTCCCCGCGGGGGGACGGGCTCAGTCGGCCAGCTGGCCGGCGAGACCGGGATCGGCGATAAGGCGGATCTTGCGGGAAGCCCTCTGGAAGTCGGGGTTCTGCACCTTCCAGGAGGAGAGGGCCATCACGCGCTGGTAGGTCTGGATGGCCTTGTCCCGTTTGCCGAGACGCTCTTCCACGTCCGCCCTTTTCAGGAGGAGTCCGATGTTGTTGGCGTCGTGCACCAGGGCCCGGTTGATGAAGATCTCGGCGATGTCCCAACGCCGCTCCTCGATGCAGCGGTCGATGAGCACCATGTACGCCTTGAGGGGCCCGTGTGCTTGCTTCTTGCCTCGGACGAAGATCATGTCGCTTTAAATATAACGCAAATCCTTGTATTGTCAAGCGGAACCGACGCCCCCCGCCTCCGGACGCCCGGCCGGCCGTGCTACAATTCCACCCATGCGCGCTCTGGTCCTCCTCTCCGGCGGTCTCGACTCGGCCGTGTGCGCCCTCCTCGCCCGCCGGGAAGGGCGGGAGGTTTCCGCCCTCACGTTCGCCTACGGCCAGCGCCACGCCGTCGAGGTGGAGCGGGCCCGGGCCCTTGGGGAGGGGTTGGGAATCCGGGAGCATCTCGTCCTGGAGCTGCCCGTCGGCCTCTTCACCGGCTCGGCGCTGACCGATCCGTCGGTCCCCGTGCCCCTGGACCGGCCCATCGACGCCTCCATTCCGGCGACCTATGTCCCCGCGCGGAACCTCGTCTTCCTGGCCCTGGCGGCCGCCGTGGCCGAGGGGAGGGGCCTGGACGAGGTGTGGATCGGGGTGAACGCCCTGGACTACTCGGGCTATCCCGACTGCCGCCCCGAGTTCATCGCCGCCTTCCAGGAGGTCCTGGTCCGGGGGACCCGGCCGGGGACCGAGGGGAGGGCGGTGCGCGTCGTGGCGCCGCTCCGGGAGAAGAGCAAGTGGGAGATCGTTCTTCTGGGGCGCGCGCTCGGGCTCGACTTCGCCCTCACCTGGTCGTGCTACGCCCCCGGCCCGGGCGGCCGGCCGTGCGGCCGGTGCGACGCCTGCGTCCTCCGGCGCAAGGGGTTCGAGGAGGCGGGTTTGGAGCCGTCCTGAATCGAGCCAGCAGCCCTTCCGTTCCCCCGGATCCGGCTTCATCACCGGAACGGAATGCGGGCGGGCACCCGCGTGTTATAATCGCCACAATGGATCAAATCCCAAGGAGGTCGGTATGAAGAGAACCCTGTTGCTGACATTGGTATTCGTGTGCCTGGCCGGGCTTCTGGCCGCGCAGAGCGTCAACCGCGGCGCCTTCAACATCATGGGGGCCGGGGCCCGCGCGATGGGAATGGGCGGCGCCTTCACCGCCATCGCCGACGACGCCACCGCCGCCTCGTGGAACCCCGCCGGCCTGGCCCAGCTCACCAAGCCGGAGGCGTCCCTGGTCTACGACTCCTACTCCGGCGAGGTCAATTACCAGGACGAGGGGTCCTACCATTTCACCGACAGCGGCCTCTCCTACACCTACGAGGACGTGGACGATAGGGCCGACCTGGACTACGGCGCCCTCTCGTTCGCCTCGTTCCTCTACCCGATCGAGATGGGCACCCGCTTCCTGGTGACCCAGTTCTCCTACAGCCGCCTCTCCAACTTCCCCGACGTGGACAACCCCTACACGTACATTTACCAGTGGTCGGACGCCGACGGCAATCCGCTCTACACCGAGACCGACATGTGGAACGTGCAGAGCAACTTCAGCGGCGGGATCGACGCCTACACCATCAGCCTGGCCGCCGACCTCTCCCCCAAGTTCCACCTCGGCCTCTCGCTCAACTACATGCAGGCCGACGTGGAGTTGGTCCGCGACTACGCGGTGACGTGGGAGACCTCCGAAGGCGAATTCGGCTCCGACGCTTGGCAGGAGGACGCGAGCTACGACTTCAGCGACCTCTACTTCGACTTCGGGTTCCTGTGGAAGATCTCCGAGCAGTTCTCCGTCGGAGGGGTCTATCACAGCGGGTTCGATGCCGACGCCGACTACGAGTTCGGCGACATCACCTATCCCGCCACCATCACCTGGCCCTCGGGCTGGGGGGTCGGCCTGGCGTGGCGCCCCACCTCGGCCGTCACCGTGGCCGCCGACTACTCCGAGCGGAGCTGGTCGGAGGGAAAGGTGGACTGGGAGGACCCGCAGTGGGAGGATACCACCTTCCCGTATCTCTATTATGACCGCCAGTTCGACACCTCCTCCATGCGGTTCGGCTTCGAATACGCCCTCGTCCTGGCCAACAACGCCGTCATTCCCTTCCGCGCCGGCTACTTCCTGGAGGAGCAGATCGCTTCGTATTTCTGGGGCGGCGAGCAGCCCGACTCCACGGGCTACACCCTGGGCACGGGATTTGCCTACAAGAACTTCCAGTTCGACGTCGCCTATGTCCACTCCGAAGCCGACACCGAGGAGCAGGCCGGAGAGTGGGACGGCTGGGACCCCGATCTGGGGAACTACCACGCCACCTACTACGGATCCTTCGACAGCACCATCGACCGGTTCATGGTCTCCGCCATCGTCCGGTTCTGACGTGTTCGTCCAGCGCATCGCCGGGGGCGCGGTTAACCGCGCCCCCGCTCTGTTTTTCCTCCTGCTCTTCGCCGCCGGGGGGGCCGGCGCGGCGGACGACGCCTGGCTGGAGGCCTACCGGAAAGGGGTGGCCGAGCGCGAAGCGGGCCGCTGTGCGGAGGCGGCCTTCTACCTCTTGGAGGCCCTCCGCGCCAACCCCGCCGTCGGCGGGGCCGTGAAGGCCGACGCGGTGACCACCGTGGACTATCTACCCAACCTTCTGCTGGCCGACTGCCTGTGCCGGATGGGGGACCCGACAATGGCGCGCAAGTACCTGGCCGCCGCGGCCTCCGCGGGGGAGGACCGGGCCCCGGTCGGAGAGGGGGTGAAGGCCGCCGCCGAAGCGTGTTTGGCGAAGCCCACCCCGCCCGTTCGGGCGGATGATCCCCGGGAGGCGATCCTGGAGCGGGTCCAGGACCGGTGCGGCCTGCCCGACCAGGCCGACCGCACCCTCTATCCGTGGCACTATGACTACGAGGCCTCCCAGGCCTTCATGGCCGAGGGGATGTACGACGCCGGCATCCAATACCTCTACCGGGCCCTGCAAAAGAAGGGGGAGCCGGAGCCCAAGAGCCGGATCTACGGGATGTGGTTCCTGGACTATTATCCGTACCTGCTGCTGGCCAAGGCCTTTCTTCACACCGGCAGCGACGCGTGCGCCCAGCGTGCCTTGGAGCGGTCCCTCCAGACCGAGGACCTCAAAGGATCGCCCGAGGCGATGCAGATGAGGGAGTGGATCCGGAGGGAGCTGGAGGCCACCGCGCCCCCGCCCACCCGATAGCCGGCAGCCGGGTGTCCGTAGCCGGGAGTCGAGGGCTGCCCTGCTATAATGGGCGCCATGGTGCGTCCTGAAAGCTCCACCGATCTTACGGGTGCAAGTCCCGTCCGGG
>CAZRVT010000039.1:0-25000 GCA_964603505.1 uncultured Holophagales bacterium
TCATCATAGATGAAGTATTTCTATTGGTCAAGCATTATATGAGACACTACACTAGACCGTCCGCGCCGAGAACCGGCGGCGATGGGCAGGCCGCCGGCGCCAAAGCGCAGGGCCGGGCCCGCCCCCCCTGCGGCCGCCAAGAGGTGGGCCTTCCGCATGGACCGCCCGTCATCGTTGCCGGAGCCGTCGCTTACTGCATCGGCGCGTATAGGAGTTGGCCGCCGATGTAGGTGCCGTCCTGCGTCCCATTGTCCACCACCGAGGCGTACCCGTTGACGCAGGCGGAGGCCGTCGAGGTGATGGAGACGATGGCGTAGCCGTTCTCGATCGTCGCGCTCGTCAAACTCGACAGGGCAAACGAGGAGGAGCTCCAGGCGTTGAGATGGACCGAGGTGCCGGCGACGTAGTTGTTGGCCCCGTCGTACACCGCCACCGAGAGGTCCACGGGATTGGTCCCCGACATGAACCCCATATTGGTCCGGAACTGGGAGTTGAGCTGGAGCCCCAGGAGGAGGAGCATCTGGGAGGGGCCGCCGGAATTGCCCAGGCACCAGTCCTGGCCGGCGATGTCCTGCCCGGTGGTGTCGCCGTCGGACTCGCGGTTATAGGTGCGGCTCATGACATAAAAAGGCATGTCGTTCCGCCCCTGGAGCTGGAGGGCCGCGGCCCCCTGGAGGGAGAACTTGGTCATGACATCTTTGAGGGTGACCGAGCCCCAGTCCGCCACCGTGTAGGAGAGGGGGCCGAAGGTGCCGGTGGCGTGGATGAGCCAGACGTCCACGGTGATGGAGGTCAGGTTGGGGTTGAAAAGGTAAATGTCGCTGATCCAGTAGGACCCGTGGGCCCCCGGACCCGCGCCCACGGCGGGGATCCGCCACCAGGACGCGGCCTGGGCGAAGGCGGCGGAGCCGGCGGCCAGGAGGAGACAGCAGAGGACCAAGCGTCGCATGGGAACCCCCTTGATGAGTGGTGTGGCCTAAATGGTAGCATAACGGCCGGCTGAGCGCCAGAATCCAAGACGGAGATCGTGTGGCGGGCGCGACTATCCCGGTGGTTCGGAAGTGGGAGGGGTGTATCCGGTTGTGCTACCATGTAATTCATCAATCGAAGGAGGTCTCCGATGAAACGATGGGCGCTGATCGGTTTGATGGCACTGTTCGCCTCTGCCGCGTTCCCGCAGGCCGCGTCCTGGTGGCGGATCCCCGCCGTGGGCTCCGGGCCGGGGGCCCACGGGTCCTACTGGGCCAGCGACCTCTACCTCTTCAACCCCAACGCCGAGGAGATCACCGTCAACGTCGTTCTCATCCACGCCACCGGCAGCTTCGGGCCGGTCGGCATCCGGGTGCCTGCCGGGGGCTCGTACACCCTGGAGGACGCGATGGTCCCGTTCGAACTGCAGGGGGCCGGCGCGCTCGAGGTGATGACCGGCGACTTCGCGCAATTCTACGTGATGAGCCGGACCTACAACACCGAAGCCGACGGGGACACCCAGGGGCAGGACGTCGCCGGCCAGGATTGGTGCCTGGGCCAGGGGCCGGACGGGCTGGGGGAAAAGCTCCTGTTCCTGGGGATCCAGCAGACCCTTCAATTCCGCACCAATTTCGGATTCGTCACGGACGAGACCCCCGTGGACCTGGTCCTGGACGTCTACGAAGACCGGGGCGTCCTCGTGGTCAGCATTCCCATCCATTTGGACCGCTTCACCGCCGTTCAGTTCAACCTGGCCACCTACACCGGCGCGGCGGTCAACAACGGCTATGCGGTCGCCCGGATGGTTTCCTCCAGCTTCGCCTGCGTCAACGGCTACGCCTCGGTGGTGGACAACGGCACCCAGGACGGCACCTACATCGGCGGCCAGCTCATCCCCGCCCCGGCGCGCTGAGGCCGAGCGGCGGGGGCAACTCGACATTGGAAATCGCCTGGGAGGAAAGATGAAAAAACGCCTGATTGAATGGCTCGCCATGTTCTCGGTGCTGGCCCTGGTCGGCATCGCCTGCGCCACCGTGCCGCTCACGGGGCGCTCCCAGCTCTCCCTCGTCTCGGCGGGGGAAATGTCCGCCATGAGCGTGGAGGCCTACCGGCAGATCCTCAACGAAAGCAAACTCTCGAAGGACCCCCGCGAGACGGAATTGGTCCAACGCGTCGGCAAGCGGGTGGCCGCGGTCGCCGAGCTGTTCCTGAAGGAGAACCAGCTGGGCAACACCCTGCCGTACTACCAGTGGCAGTTCAACGTGATCGACGACGACAAGACCGTCAACGCCTTCTGCATGCCGGGCGGGCGCATCGCCGTCTACACCGGCATCCTCCCCTATGCCCAGGACGAGGCGGGCTTGGCGGTGGTGCTCGGGCACGAGGCGGCCCACGCCCTGGCCAACCACAGCGGAGAGCGGATGAGCCAGCTTCTCCTCGCGGAGATGGGCGGCATCGTCCTGCAGGAGGCGCTGAGGAAGGAGAAGGCCACCACGCAGGCCCTGGCCCTGATGGCCTACGGGCTCGGGGCGCAGATCGGCATCCTCCTCCCCTACAGCCGCCAGCACGAGACGGAGGCCGACCGCATCGGGCTCACGCTGATGGCCCGGGCGGGGTACGATCCCCGTCTGGCCCCGGCGTTCTGGGAGCGGATGGGCCGGGCCGGCGGCGGAAAACACCTCCCCGCCTGGCTCTCCACGCATCCGGCCCCGGCTCAGCGCATTCAGGACTTGCAGGCGTTCATGCCGGAGGCGATGAGGCATTACCAGCCGCGGTAGAACGCGGCGGATCCCCCGTGCCGCGCAGCACTCAGAGCTCGATCAGCACCTTCCCCGTCGTCCGCCGCTCCTGCATCTCCGCGTGGGCCCGGGCGATCTCGCCGAAGGGGTAGACCTTCGAGACGACCGGTTGGAGGTCGCCCTTTTCCCATAGGTCGAACACCTCCAGGAGGATCTGTGTCAGGAGGGGGCGGTGTTCGGTGAGCAGGGAAAGGTTGAAGCCGGAGAGGGTGCGGTTGGCCGAGACCATGCGGAGGGGGTGCGGCGCCGGGGTCCGAAAATAGTTCCAAGCGCCGCGAAGGCGGGAAAACGCCCCCGGGCCGACGGCTCCGGCGAACCCGAACAGGATGTAGCGCCCCATCGGGCGGAGGCGCGGCCAGCAGGCGCGCATCACGGGGCCGCCGACGGAGTCGAGGACGATGTCGAAATCCATCCCGGCGAGCCGGGCCGCCCAGCCGGGCCGCCGGTAAATGATCACATCGTGCGCCCCCAGCGAGCGGGCGAGCGCCCCCTTGGCCTCGCCGCCCGCCAGGGCCGTCACGGTCAGCCCAAACGTCCGGGCGATCTGGATCGCGAGGGTCCCCACGCCGCCCGCCGCGGCGGTGACGAGGATGGTCTCCCCGGCGCGCGCCTTGCCCAAGTAGTTGATGGCGTAGTGGGCCGTCATGCCGCATACCCCGATCGCCGCGGCGGTTGCCAAGTCCATCCGCTCGGGAATCTTCGCTACGAGAGAGGTGGCGACCAGTGCCTGGTGGCTGCCGAAAATGGGGTAGGCGACCACGCGGTCCCCCGGTTTCAGCCCCAGCGCGGGAGAGCCGGGCTCCACCACCTCGCCCGCCAGCTCCAAGCCGGGGACGAACGGCGCCTTCGGCGTCCTCGGGTAGACGCCGGAGCGTTGCATGAGATCGGCGAAATTGAGTCCGATGAACCGGGTCCGGACCAGCGGCTCCTCCGGGGCGGGAGAGGGGGCGGGGAGCTCCTGGATCCTCAGGACCGACGGGGCCCCGTACTTGACGGCAACAGCGGCTTTCATGGAAGCCATTATAGCAATCGTTAGCAAGTACATAAGTTGAGACGCGACCCCATCGGAATGCGTTTCGCAGTAACCCGCGGATGGGGCCGCTTCCGGCGCTCGGAATGATAGAATCCCGCCATGCCGTGGGATGCCATCGTCATCGGGGCGGGACCGGCGGGCTCCGCGGCCGCCCGGGTCCTGGCCGCGGGCGGGGCCCGGGTTCTGCTCGTGGACCGGGCGCAATTCCCCCGCGACAAGCCCTGCGGCGGAAGCATTTCGGCGCAGGCCTCTTCGTGGCTGCCCGGGCCGCTCGCGGACTGCGTTCCCGCCGTCTCCATCGACGGCGCCGACTTGTGCTGGAGCCGGTGCTGGACCATCGGCATGGACGCCCCGGGAGTGGGGTGGGTCGTCCGGCGAGCGGACTTTGACGCGTGGCTGGTGGAGGGGGCGGTCCGCGCCGGCGCCGAGTTCCGGGCCCGCACGCTGCCGGTGGAACTGCAGGCGGCGCCGCGCGGCCTGCGCATCCGGTTGGGGAACGCTTGGGAGGAGACGGAGCGGCTCATCGGCGCCGACGGGGCGGCCTCCTGGACTGCGCGGCGGATCGGGGCGCGTCCTCGGTCGGTCGCCTGGGGTGTCGACGCGGTCCTGTCCGGGGACCTCGTGCGGCGGCCGCTGTTCGATTTTTCCCGCGGGGAGCGCGGCTACGCCTGGGCCTTCCCCCGGCCCGGCGGCACCTCCGTTGGGGTCTGCTCCATGCGGCGTTCCGGCATCGGGTGCGAACTGGAGCGTTTCCTGGAGTCCAATCGGTTCCCGGCGCCGCCGGACCCACCCCGCCTCTGGATGGCCCCCCTCGGGATGAGCGGGGTGGAGGGGATGGGGGGGCGGGTCCTGTTGGCGGGCGATGCCGCCGGGGCCGTGGACCCGTTCCTGGGGGAAGGAATCCGCTATGCTCTCCGGAGCGGCGTCCGGGCGGCGCGGTCGGTTTTGGAGGGGGGCGATTACGGGGCTTGGTTCGGCCGGGAGCTGGTCCCCGAATTCCGCGCCTCCGCCCGGATGCGGGGCCTGTTCTACCTTCTCTCGCCGGCCCTGCTGGAGCGGCTCCTCGTCCAGCCGAGGGTCAGGGAGGGGTTCGCCCGCATCCTCGCGGGGGAGCGGACCTACCGCGGGGCGGTCCCCGCGGTGCGGAAGATCTTCTCGCTGCTGCGGCCGGGGATCAGTCGAGTTTGAGATCGGGCGCCTTCGCGCCGGGGGCCTGCTCCAGGAGGGCGCCGCTCCCCTCGTCGAGAAGGTAGAGCTGGGGCGGCTCGCGGACGCCCAGGATGGCGCCGGCCCGCAGCGTCCCTCGCGCGGGGTCCTCCATCACTGCCGGGCACCCCTCGAGCACGAACCACCCCTCCTCGGGATAGACGTCGAGGGCGCTCCCGGTCCCCGAGCGTTTCTCGCCGAACTGCTCGATGCGCACGTCATCGGTGAGGCGAAGGCGGACGAAGCGCCGGTCTTTCTGGAACCCCGTCAGATGGTAACCGGTCAGGCGCTCGGTCCCGGAGTGGACGCTGACCGACCCGAGGGCGTCGAGCATCTCCGAGGCGCCGTCGTAGGCGAGGGTCCAGCAGGTGAGGGTGGTGCGCTCCCCCTTCCGGAGGGTGACGGCTTCCACCCCGCCGTCGGCCAGCCATTGCCGGTCCGCGAAAGAGAGGATGGCCGCCTTGAGCGTGGTATCGGCCGACCAGGCGAGGACGTCCCGGCGGAAGGTGGTGCGCTTCTCCCGGCGCTGAAGGTCCATCGCCTGGGCCTTGACCGAGTATCCGGTACCGTCGTCCTTCGCGAACACGCCGCCCCCCGCCTCCACCTTCTCCCCGCCCTGCCCCACCTTCAGCCAGGCCGAATCCAGCGCCATCCCCTTGGAACGGGCGTGGACGTTGTCCCGCAGGTAGGCCTGTCGCGGTTCGGCAAGATACTGGAGCTCTTCCGCGGAGAAATACCATCCCTGCGCGCACCCCCAAGTTCCCCCCTCGAACCGGGCGCTTTCCATCCGGCGCTCCGCGTCGAGGACGAGGACGGCGGATTGGGCGTGGATCTCGTCCTCCCCGTCCCGCACGGCGACCTCGCCGGCGAGCTTGAAGCGGGCGGGGCGGCCTTCTTCGAACTCGGCGTCGAGGGTTGCGGCCCCCCCCTCCCGAGCGCGGTCGAGGGAGGCCATGGCCGCCCCCTCCTGCAGGCCGAGGCGGTCCATCCTCCAGCGTCCCGCGCGGATCGCCCGGCCGGAAAACCGGTCGCCGGCGAGAAGGTACCCCGGACCCTCCTCCATCGTCCCCTCCAGGCAGGAGCCGAAAAAGTCGGCCCCTTCGGGACCCAATCCCACGCTCATGGCGGCGAACGAACCCTGGAGGCCGCCCCACCGGAACGTCAGCCCCGCCGGGAAGGTGTAGGTCTTTTCCTTGAACCGGCCCCGCACCTTCGGCGCGCGGAGAGCGGCATCGGGGCCGTCCAACCGGAGCCCCGAAAGCTCGACGGCGCTTTCCGTCACGTTCACGGCGACCGCCTCCACGCCCCCCCAGTAGAACTCCCTCCAGGTAAAGGAGAGGCGGCCCGACCCTTCGAGGGTGCGGGTGCCGTGGCGATACGCCAGTTCTTCGGTCTGGATGCGCAGGCCGTCGGGCAGATCGAGGAAGACCCGCCCTTGCACATAGGCGTCCTTGGCCTGGATGTCGAAGGAGGCCTCTCGGCAGGTGAGCCCCACCGTCCCGCCTTCCATGGGGAAGGTCATGCGGACCCTGCGGAGGAGGTAGAGGGTGTTCTTGAATCCGACGACCTCCTCGGCGTCGAGGGTGTAGAGGGTGCGCCCGCCCTCGGTCTCGGTGTACGAAAAGTTCTTCGTGAAACGGGTGAGATCGGCGGTGTCCTCCATGTGGACGGGGAGGGTCTTCTTCTCCCACTGGAAGTAGCGGGGCTTGATGGTCAGGGCCAGGAACACCCCCCACCCGAGGAGGGCGACGAGGAGGAGGTCCCGCCACTGCCAGCGGCGCCTCACGGCTCCTCCATCCAGGCGGCGATCTCCAACTGGGGATGCCCGTTCCACTGATCGACCGTGAAGATGGCGTCGAACCGGGGAGGAAGGGAAGGGGGGGGCTCGCCGAAGAGCGAGGCCTTGAGGGCGGATCGCCCGCCCTGGGTTGTCAAGAAACGGATTCCGCAGGGACGGCGGAGGCCGTTGGGGCCGGCGCGGCGGAAGATGGACGCCGGCTCGCCCGAAAGGCGGAGACCCCGCGCGAGCAGGAGCGGACGCGGGTTGCCGGGGCCGAACGGCTCCATGGCCTCGAGGAGCCGCAGGCACTCGGAATCCTCCAGCTCCGCGAGGTCCACCTCGGCCTCGGGCTCCAAGGGAGGGGGGCCGCTCGGGGGGAGAGCCGCGAAGGCCTCCTGGATGGCGGCCAGCGCCTCGTCCCAGCGTTCGAGGCCCACGGTGATCCCGCACGCGCTGTCATGGCCGCCAAAGGAGCGGAAGAGCGGCGCGCAGGGCTGGAGAGTCTCGACGAGCGAGAGGCCGGGAACGCCCCGGCCCGACCCGCGGGCCTCCCGCTCCCCCCGCGAGAAGACCAGGGCCGGGCGGCCGTGCTGCTGGGCCAGGCGGCCCGCCACCAGTCCTACCACGCCCAGGGGCCAGCCGTCGCCGGCGGCCACCAAGACCGGGGCCTGCGCGTCCACCTGGGCCTCGGCCGCCTGGAGGGTCCGCTCCTGTTCCTCCTGCCGAAGGCGATTGAACCTTTCGATCCGCTCCAGCCCCTCGCGAATGGCCGCCTCGTCCTTGCCCAGCAGGAGGTCCACGATAAAGGCGGCGTCGTCCATCCGGCCGGGGGCGTTGAGGCGGGGGCCGATGCGGAAAGCGAGGTGATGGGAGCGGACCGGGCCATCGCCCACCTCGGCCCGCTCCAGAAGCCCCCGCAGGAAGCGGCTTTTCGAGGCGGGGAGGGCCTCCATCCCCAGTTTGACGATGGCGCGGTTCTCGCCCGTCAGCGGGGAGACATCCTGCACGATGCCCAGGCAGGCCACGCGGGCCAGGGAGACGGGGTCTTCGGGCCGGCCCAGGCGTTTGGAGAGGGCCAGAGCGACCTCGAAGGCGATGCCGGCCGTGGGAAGGTCCCGAAACGCCGGGGGACAGTCCTCGCCGTGAGGGTTGGCCAGGACCACCCCCTCCGCGGGGGGCGTACGGATCAGGTGGTGGTCCAGGACCACCACCGCCAGGCCGGCGTCGAGGGCGGACCGGTGGACCGGTCCGTCGTTGGTGCCGCAGTCGAGGGCCACCAGCACCCCCGCCCCCGCGGCGCATGCCGCCTCCACCGCCTGCGGTCCGAGCCCGTAGCCGTCCCGCTGGCGGTTGGGGATGGTCCAGGTGACGGCCGCCCCCGCCCGCCGCAGGCAGGCGGCCAGGATGGCCGTGGAGGTGAGGCCGTCCGCGTCGTAGTCGCCGTGGAGGTGGAACGCCCTTCCGGCCCGCGCGGCCCGCGCGAGGGCCTCGGCCGCCCGGACGGCCGAGGGCCAGGCGTCCGGCGGGGTGAGGTCGGCGGGGGAGGGGTGAAAGTAGCGGCGGGAGGCCTCCTCGGCGATGCCGCGGCGGCGCAGGAGGCGCGCGATGAGGCGGGGGTGGCGGGAGGGCCCGGGGTCGGGGTCGAGGGGGGGCCGGACGGGCACCCTACCCTTCGGAGAAGATGCCCATGCCACGGAATTTTTCATAGCGGCGGCGGACCAGCTCCTCCGGGGAGACTTCCGTCAACTCCCGGAGACCGGCGGCGAGGGGGCCCCGGAGGTTCTCGGCGGCTTGGTCGGGGTCGGCGTGGGCGCCCCCCAAGGGTTCGGGGACGATGGTGTCGATGATGCCGAACTCCTTCAGGTCGGGGGCGGTCAGGCGCAGGCTGGCGGCCGCCTCCCGCACCAGTTTGGGCTCGGCCGACTTGAAAAGGATGGAGGCGCACCCTTCGGGGGAGATGACGGAGTAGATGGAATACTGGAGCATCTGGATGCGATCGCCTACCGCGATGGCCAGGGCGCCGCCGCTCCCCCCCTCGCCGATGACGGTGACCACGATCGGCACCTTCAGCGCCGCCATCTCCACGAGGTTGGTGGCGATGGCCTCCGCCTGGCCCCGCTCCTCGGCCCCGATGCCGGGATAGGCGCCCGGCGTGTCCACGAAGGTGAGGACGGGTCGGTGGAACCGCTCGGCCATCTTCATGATGCGGAGGGCCTTCCGATACCCCTCCGGGTGGGGCATGCCGAAGTTGCGCTTGATCTTCTCGGCGGTGGTGCGCCCCTTCTGCTGGCCGACCACCGCCACGGCCCGGCCGTCGAACCGGGCGAAGCCGGCGATGATGGAAGGGTCGTCGGCAAAGCGCCGGTCGCCGTGCAGTTCCACGAAGTCGGTGGTGAGGCGCTCGATGTAGTCGAGGGTGTAGGGGCGCTGGGAGTGTCGGGCCACCTGAGCGATCTGCCACGGCTCCAGGTTCGCGTAGATCTCCTCGGTGACCTTCACCAACCGCAGTTTCAGCTTGGCAAGCTCGTCCTTGCGCTCGCGCGTCGGAGGAATGGAGGACAATTCCTCGATGCGGCGCTTCAGTTCAAGGATCGGCTTGTCGAATCCCATCGGCTTCCCTTCCGGTCGATGCCTGGCGCCCAAGGCAGGGCAGGATCAGGTCCAATAAAAAAATGCCCAGGGACGGAATTGAACCGCCGACACGGGGATTTTCAGTCCCCTGCTCTACCAAGCTGAGCTACCTGGGCAAGGCGGCTTATCATATTATAACAGCCCGGTTTTGTCAAGGTTGCGGGCCGGACGCTCAGCGTTGAGAGTTCAGGGGATACGCAATGCAGACGGGAGACGGCCGGGTCGGGACACAGGCGCCACGCCCGCCCTCCCCGTCAGCCGGTCCCTCCATTATCCGATGCCGCATGCCTTCCGGGCCCGTTCGAGCGTGGCCCGGGCCACCTTGCGCGCTTTTTCCACGCCGAAGGCGAGGACCTCCTCCACCTTCTCGGGGTGGGCGGCGAGCTCCTTGCGCCGCTCCCGCGCTTCCCCGAAGGTGAGGTTGATCATCTCCAGGAGCCGTTTCTTCACATCGGAGTACTTGAGCCCGCCGGCGGCGAACTTCGCCCGCCACTCGTCCTGTTCTTCTTTCGAGATGAAGAGCCTGAGGAGGTTGAAGACGTTGTTGGACTCGGGATCCTTGGGGGCCTCCACGGGGGCGCTGTCGGTGACGATGGCCATGACGCGCTCCTTCAGGGCCTTCCCCTCGGCGAAGATCTCGATGGTGTTGTTGTAGGACTTGGACATCTTCTGTCCGTCGAGGCCGGGCACCACGGCGGTGGCCTCCTCGATGCGCGCATCGGGGACGACGAAGGTCTCGCCATAGAGGAGGTTGAACTTGATCGCGATGTCGCGGGTCATCTCCAGGTGCTGTTTCTGGTCCTTGCCGACGGGGACGAGGTCAGCGTCCACGATGAGGATGTCGGCGGCCATCAGCACCGGGTAGGAGAAGAGGCCGTGCGTCGCCTGCATGCCGCGGGCGGTCTTGTCTTTGTAGGAGTGGGCCCGATCGAGGAGCCCCATGGGGGTGAGGCAGCAGAGGAGCCAGGTGAGCTCGGTCACCTCGGGGAGGTCGCTCTGCCGGTAGAAGGCCACCTTCTGCGGGTCGAGGCCGAGGGCGAGGTAGTCGAGGGCCACGTTGAGGGTGTTTTCCCGCAGGACCGCCGGCTCGGTGATGGAGGTGAGGGCGTGGTAGTTGGCGATGAAGTAGTAGCACTCATGGCCGCCGTTCTGCAGTTCGATGTGCTGGCGCATGGCGCCGAACCAGTTGCCGAGGTGGAGCCGGCCCGTGGGCTGGATGCCGGACAGGATGCGCATGGGGGGTCATTCCTCCTTGATGGGGAACAGGTTCTGGATGAAGATGATGAGGGCCCACAGCAGGGGAGACGGGAGCTTCGCCCTTTTCATCATGGATTTTTTGAAAGAGGCGCGCTGGAGGCGGGCCCCCAGGAAGTCGGCCTCCTCGAGGACGCACTGCCACAGTCGGGCGCGCGCCAGGTCGCAGCCGCGGAACCGGGACCCCTTGAACCGCGAGGCGCGGGCGCGGAAGTCGGTCAGGTCGGAGTTGACGAAGTTGGCGCCGTCGGCGGCGGCGGAGTAGAACAGGGCGCGGGCGAGGGTCGAGCCGTCGAAGGCCGCCCCCTTGAGGGAGGCCTTGTTGAGGACGCAGGCGGAGAAGTCGCACTCGCGGGCCTTGAGCCGGTCCAAGTTCGCCTCCTTGAACTCGCTCCCCTTGAACGAGGCCTTCTGCACGGCCAGCCCCGAAAGGGCGGCCAGGGCGAAATCGCACTTCTGGAACGCGGCCCCCTTGAGGGAGGAGGCGGTGAAGTCGAGCCCCTGCAGGAGGCAGGCCGTGAAGCGGGAATCGGCGAAATCGGCCTCGCGGAAGGTGGAGCCGCCGAACTGGCACCCCTCGAACCGCGTCCCCGTGAAGGGGACGGACGCGAAGGCGGCTTTGACGAAAGCGCAGTCGCGGAACTGGGAGTCGGAGAACCGGACCCCCGAGAAGGCCGTCCGCTCCCAGGAGACGCGGGCCCATTCGCACGCGGTGAAGGCGGTGGAGGCGAACTGGGCCTCGTCGAGCGATCCGCCGTCCATGCGCACCCGGGTCCACGCGGAGCGGGTGAAGTCGGCCCCCGTCCACTCGGCGCCGGAGAAGTCGGCGTCCTTGAACACGGCCTCGGCGCCGTCGGCCCGGAAGAGCTTGTTCTGACGGAAGTCGCATCCCTCGGCCTGGAAGCGCCGCAAGACGACCCCGGAGCCGTGCGTCCCGCCGAAGTCGCAGAAGAGGGCCTGCGCCCCCTCGAAATCGGCCCGGTCGAGGCCGGCGCCGCGGAAGACCACCTTCTTCAGCTTCGCCCCGGCAAAGCGGGCGCGGGCGAGGGACTGCCCCTCGAAAGAGACCTCCTCGATGGAAGCGCCCGAGAAGTCGGCGCCCGCCAGGTTGGCCTTGGCGAACTGGGCCTGGACCAGGTTGGCTCCGCATAGCTTCGCCCCGGCCAGGTTGGCGCCCACAAAGCTGCCCCTCTGGAAGTCGAGGCCGGAGAGGTCCCGTCCGGCGAGGTCGGCGCCGATCAGGTCGGGGGTCACGGTCGGGTGGTTGGATCGGAACAGGTTCCAGCCGCCCGATACGATGGCGTCGAGGTGGGCAGGATTGGCCATGGAGAGAAATTATAGCATCCGGACCGATGTGCTATAGTGCCGGCGATGCGCGAGCGCACGACCGGCGCGGCCCTCGTCGCCGCCTGCTGGCTCCTGTACTGGTTCTCCGCCTACGGGGGCGTCCGCTCTCCCGACTGCGAGGTGGTGTTCCGTACAGCGGAATCGCTGGCCCTGCGGGGGACCTGGGCGGTAGGGCCGCTCGAGGACTGGCCGCAGTTCGGCACCGCCGTGGGGGTGGACGGCCGGCGCTACTCCAAGTTCGGCCCCCTGCCTTCTCTGGTCCTCGTTCCCTCCGTGTGGATCGCGGCCGTAGTTGCGGAGGCCGGATGGCTCGACCGGTGGGACGGTCTCCCGCTGAGTCATTTCGTGGGCGGCGGTTGGAGGCGCCTCGCGCAGGGGACGCGCCCCGGCGACGCCCGGCCCCATGTCCTCCGGTTCGTCGCCGCCTGGATGAACCCCCTGATCTCGGCCCTGGGCGTGCTGGCGTTTTGGCGGCTGGCGCGGCGGCTGGCGCGCGACCCGTCCCACGCCCTGCCGGCGGCGCTCCTGTTCGCCTTCGCCACGCCGGCCTGGGCCTACGCGGGGACCTATTTCAGCGAGCCGCTCGCCATCCTCCTCTCCCTCCTCGCCCTCGACCGCCTCTTCGCCGGCGGGCGGCGGGGCGCGGGTGCCGCCGGCCTGCTCGCCGGGGCCGCGGGCGCGGCCCACATCACCGCCTTCCTCTCCCTGCCGCCGCTGTTGTACATGGTCATCCGAAAGGAACGGGACGGCGGGGCGGACTGGCGGGGCGCCCTGAAAGCGGCGGGGCCGTTCCTGGGGGGCGCCGCCGCATGGATCGCCGCCCTCGGCGCGTTCAACGCCATGCGGTTCGGCAGTCCCTTCGTCGGTGGGCGGACCACCACCGCGGCGCATTTCTTCTGGCCCTGGAATTCGCGGTTCTGGTCCGACCTCTTGGGACTTCTTCTGAGCGGCGGGAAGGGGCTCCTGTGGTACGGCCCGGTCCTCGTCGCGGCCCTCGTCGTTTGGCCGGCGTTTCGGCGGCGGTGCCGGTGGCTCGCCGACGGCCTCCTTTTCGCCTTCCTGCTGCGCCTGGGCTTTATCGCCGCCTACCAGGACTGGCACGGCGGCATCTGCCTCGGGCCGCGCTACCTGCTGATGGCGGTCCCCCTCCTCCTCCTGGCCGTTCCACCCTGGCTGGGGGAGGGGAGGGGAGGGGCCCGGACCGCGTGGCTGGCCGCGCTCACCGCCGTTGCCGCCGTCCAGCAGGCCTTCTTCGCCGCCGGCGAACCGTTCGGCTATTACCAGCAACTGAAGGCGGAGTTCCTCCGGCAGGGGATCATGCCGACCGATGCCCAGGTCTTCATGGAATGGCGCTGGTCCCCGGTGCTGCACCTCCTCGAGTGGGGCCCCGGACCTTGGGCGCTTCGATGGCTCCATGTCGGCGCTTGGGGAAGTTGGGCCGTGTTGGCGTCGGCCGTCCTGGGGATTCTCATCGCGTTTTTGTGGTTTGGAAGAATAAGGCCGAAGAGAGCTATCGGACCGTGAAAATATGTTGAGACGCGACCCCATCGGCTGGCGGAACCATGGATCCAGCGCTTTGGGGGAAGCGTGCCTCTGGCGTTTGAACGGTTGACCACAGGGCGGCTTTTCGGTTCGACGCCGCAATCGGCCGCAAGCGCGCCGGTCGCACGGGCGCCCTTGCGCGTTCGCGTTCCATCGCGAAGGAGGGCGGTTCGGTCTCAGCGAAGCGCCGCCAGCTTCTTGAGGATCTCCTCCGTCCGCTCGCACGATAGGCTCATCGCCTGCCGGTAGTGGAGCGCCGCCTCCTCCTTCAGCCCCATCCGGGCTTCGGCATCGGCCAGGTGCTCCAGGATGGTGGGATCCAGCGGCTCGAGACGGCCGGCCTTTTTCAAAGCGAGGTAGGCGTCCTTGAAGTTGCCCAGGGCGAAGTGGGCCCAGCCGAGCGAGTCCCAGATGGCGCCGTTGTCGGGGTCGAGGCGCGCGGCCCGCTGGAGGAGCGGCAGGGCCTCCCGGGGCTCCCCTTCGCGCTCGACGAGGGTGTAGCCCAGGAAGTTGAGGGTGAGGGCGTCGTCGGGCTTTTCCTCGGCGAGGGCCCGGAACTGTTCGACCGCCTCCGGGACCCGGCCCGCCTTCTCCAGCGCCCCGGCGAGGAGGAAGCGGACCTCGTCGCTCTCGCCGAGGGTGGCGCGCATGGCCGCGGCGTATTCGACGGCGCGCTCGGGGAAGCCGTGCTCGACGAGGGCCCAGCCGGCGTTCCTCCACCCCTCCGCCCCCAGCTCTTCCTGGAAGTGACGGATGTAGAGCTCGGCCGAGGAAAGGTCGCCGGCTTCGAGGAGCGCGTACAGGACCTGGAGACGGTAGCGGGCCTCGCCGGCGCCCTGCCGGGCCATGCGTTCCGCCGTGTCAAGAGCGGCGGCGCGGCGACCCCCGGCCCGCTGGAGCTCCAGGAGGTTCATCACAGCGTCGGGGAAAGCGGCGGGGTCGTCCCGGAGTTGCAGCAGAGCGGCCTCGGCGTCCGCGGGGCGCCCCTCGAGGCGGTCGAGGAGGGCCCGCTCCAGCGCCAGCACCCCGGCCACCGACACGCCGGGGGCGTCCCGCTCGAGGCGGTCCAGGGCGGCGCGCGCCGCGTCGCCCCGCCCCTCCAGGATGTCGAGGCGGAGGAGGAGGAAGCGGGCGAGGAAAGCGTCGGGAGCGTCCGCCAGCACCGCGCCGAGGGCCTGGCGGGCCTCTTCCCACCGCCCCAGCCGGATGAGGCACTGGGCCCGTTCCTCCCCGGCCTCCCCCGGTTCGAGATTCGACGCTCCGAGCACCTCCATCGCGCGGGCGCAGGCGTCGGCCCGGCGGTGGAGCGACGCCAGGCGGAGGGCGGCCTGGCGCGACTCCCTCCACACCCCCGCGGCCTCCGCGGCCTCGGCGGCCTCCGCGAAGCGCCCCCGCTTCTCCTCCGCCCGGCTGAGCACGAGGAGGGTCTCCGGGTCGCCCGGGACATAGTCGAGGACGCGCCGCAGGGCGGCCGCGCCCCCCGCCCAATCCTCCCGGGAGAGCCGGATGCGGGCCAGGGCGCGCTGGGCGGCGGGGCCGTCCCACTCCGACAGGAGGGCCTCGGCCTCGGCGTCGCGCTTCATCTGCCCCAAGACCGCGGCCAAGTGGAGGGCCACCTCCTCCTCCCGGCGGAGGCCGTAGGCGCGGCGCAGAAGGGCCTCCGCCTCCGCCAGCGATCCCTGCGCGGCCGCCAGGCCGCCGAGAAGGGTGAGGGCGTCGGCCTGTTCGGGGTCCAGCCGCAGGGCCTCGGCCAGCGAGGCCTTGGCCCGCTGGACCTCGCCCCGCTGGACCAGGATCTCGGCGAGGGCGATGCGCAGGGTGGGGGAGGCGGGGTCCGCCTCCACGGCGGCGACCGCCAGCTCTTCCGCCTCTTCGGCACTTCCCTCCGCGAGGGCGGCCTGCGCATGCAGAAAGAGGGACGCGGCGTCCGCGGGACCGACAACGGCGGGGGCGAGGAGCAGGAGGGGCAGCAGGAGGATCATCTCATTCGCCGTCCGGCAGGGAGAGGAGTTTGTGCGCGTGGGCCAGGGCCGACTGGAACTCGTCACCCCCGAGCATGCGGGCCACCTCCTTAACGCGCGCCTGCCCCTCGAGCGGCTCCACGGAGGTGACGGTGCGGTCGCCCGCCGCCTTCTTGTCCACCTTCAGATGGTGGTCGGCCCACACGGCCACTTGGGGGAGGTGCGAGACGCAGAGGATCTGGTCATGCTCGGCCAAGGAGCGGAGCATGCGGCCCACCGCCGTGGCGGCCCGGCCGCCGATCCCCTGGTCCACCTCGTCGAAGACCAGTACCTTGCCGCGCCGCGCCTGCACCGCCTGCTGCAGGGCCAGCTGGACGCGGGAAAGCTCGCCGCCCGAGGCCATCTTTTCGAGGGGGAGCATCCCCTCGCCGGGGTTGGTGCGGATGAGGAAGACGGCGGCGTCGGAGCCCGCCGGGGTGGGGACGGCCGCGTCGTGCTCCACCTGCACCCGGAACTCGGCCTTCTCCATGCTCAGGGAGGGGAGGAGGGCCTGCACTTTCGATTGGAGGGCTTTGGCCGCGCCCTTCCGCCCCTTGTGCAGGGCCCCGGCGGCCTTGGCATAGGCGGCGAGGGCTTCCTTCATCTCGGCCTCGGCCGCCTTCAGCGACCCCTCGAGGTCCTCCAGCTCGGCCAGCTCGCGCCCCATTCGCTCCCGTGCCTCCAGCACGGCCTCGAGGGTGGCGCCGTATTTTTTCTTCAGGAGGTCGAGGGCGGCGAGGCGCGATTCCACCGCGTCGAGGGTGATCTCCGGCGCCTCGGTTTGTGAAAGCTCCCGGTCGAGGGTGAAGCAGACGTCCTCCAGTCCCTCGCGGGCTTCGCGCACCTGCCGGACGGTCCCGGCGAACGGCGGCATCAGCTCCGCCAGCGGCTCCAGGCGACGCTCGATCTCCCGGAGGGTGCCGATGAGGGAGGCCTCCTCATTGTCGAGCGCGCTCCGGGCGAACCCCAGGGCCTCCGCGATCGCCTCCCGCTCCTTCAGGCGCGCCTTCGAGGCCTTCAGCTCCTCCTCCTCGCCCACGCGGGGGGAGGCGGCGTCGATCTCCTTCACCGCGAATCCGAGAACGTCCACCCGACGCGCCCGCTCGGCCGCCCGACCGCGCAGGGCCTCCAGTCGTTCGACCGCGGCCTTCCACCGCCCGTAGGCCTGCGCCACGGGGGCGCGGTCGAGGCCGCCGGCGGCGTCAAGAAGATCAAGGCGGTAACGCTCGTCGAGCAGGGAGAGCTGTTCCGCCTGGCCGTGGATGGCGATGATGCGCTCCCCGAGCTCGGCGAGGGTCTTCAGGGGGACGGGAGAGCGGTTGATGAACACCCGCCCCGGCTTCTCGCGGTGCACCTCGCGCTTGAGGATGAGGAGCTGGTCGTCCGCCTCCACCCCGCGGGACTCCAGGAACGCCCGCACCTCCTCCGGCACGCCGCGGAAGACGGCTTCCACGGTGAGGGTGGCCTCGCCATGGCGGATGAGGTCGGGGTCGGTGCGGTCGCCGGCCAGGAGTTTGAGGGCGTCCACGACGATGGACTTCCCCGCCCCCGTCTCGCCGGTGAGGATGTTGAGACGAGGCGAAACCGGAACGGTCACCTCGCGGATGGTGGCGAGGTTGCGGATGCGGAGCTCTTCCAGGACCACGGCGGCATTATACCCCGGCCGGGATGGGCGCGCTCGCGCGGTTGGAAAGAGGGATCAGTGCGCGCCGCGGCCGCTGAGCACCGCGGGGACGGTCTTGAGGATGATCCACAGGTCGAGCTTCAACGACCAGGTGTCGATGTATTCGAGGTCGAGCTTCATCCAGGTGTCGAAGTCCAGCTTGGAGCGGCCGGAGATCTGCCACAGACAGGTGAGGCCGGGCCGCATGGAGAGGCGGCGGCGCTGCCAGCGCTGGTATTGCTCCACCTCCTCCGGTACGGGGGGGCGGGGGCCCACGACGGACATTTCGCCGCGGAGGACGTTCCAGAACTGCGGCAGCTCGTCGAGGGAGAACTTGCGCAGAAGGCGTCCCACGGGGGTGATGCGCGGATCGTCGGGGGCCTTGAAGGCGGGGCCGTCCATCTGATTGAGATGGGCCACCTCATCCTTGCGCTCCTCGGCGTCGGCCCGCATCGACCGGAACTTGAGCATGGTGAAACGCCGGCCGTTGAGGCCGCAGCGGGTCTGCCGGAAGAGGACGGGGCCGCGGGAGCCGGCCTTCACGGCCAGGGCGATGACGGCGAGGAGGGGCGAGAGGAGGAGGAGGGCCAGGGCGGCGAAGACGACGTCGAAGACCCGCTTGACGGCGAGGTCGAAGACATTGGTGGGGGTGCGGGTGAAGGTGAGGAGCGGGACTCCCTGCACCGTCTCGAGGTGGAGGCGGGAACGGACGCGGGGGAAAATGTTGAGGGCCACCCGGGTGTTGATGCCCAGCTCCTGGCAGAGGGTGAAAAGGGGTTCCAGCTCCTCCAGTTTCTTGCGCGAGACGACGACAATGACGTCGTCCACCACCCGCTCCTGCAGGAGGCGCGGGACGTCCTCGATCTCCCCGAGGACCGGAGCGTCGGTCTGGTGGCCGTCCGAGACGAACCCCAGGATGTGGAACCCCCAGTGGGGATTGCCGCGAACCATCTCGGCTATCTCCAGGGCGCGCGTCCCATTGCCCACGATGAGGAGGTTGCGGAAATTGAACCCCTTGCGGCGCGCCCACCGCGCGGCGAGGCGGATGCCCAGCTTGACGGCGGCGAGCGAGACGAAGTTGATGGCCAGGAAGAGGAGGACGAAGGGGCGGGAGACGAAGGTCCACCGGAAGAGGAAGAGAACGGCCAGAAAGGCGCCTCCGCCCGCGAGGACCACTTTCGCCACCTGTCCCACCTCCTGGAGAAGGGTATAGGTGCGGTGGCTGCGGTAGAGGCGGAAGTGCTGGAGGAGGACGGCCCAGGAGAGGGCCACCCAGAGCATCGGGCCCGCGTACTTCCCCAGCGGGTAGAGCCCTAGGGGAAGCGACTCGGGGAAGAGGAGGGGCAGGAGGGTGTCGCGGAGGAGGTAGGCGGCGACGAAGCCGGCGAGGGTGATCCCCAGGTCGAGCCCGAAAATGAAGCCGGAGATCATCCGCGCCTTCGCCTTCAGCATGCGGTCACTCCGTCAGCTGCTCCACCAGCGCGCGGTAGGCGGCCTTCACCTGGTCCCACGAGTAGCGCGCCCGGGCCCGCTCCCGCGCCTTCAGCCCGAGCGCGCGCGCTTCCTCGGGATGGGCCTCGCACCACAGGTAGGCGCGGGTGAGCGAGGCGGGGTCGGCGGCGTCGAAGTAGTGTGCCGCATCGCCGGCCACCTCCTCGTTCTGGGGGTTGCGGTGCAGGAGAATGGGCCGCCCCGCCCCCATGGCCTCCACCAGCGCGGGGTGGGTTCCCCCCACCTCGGAGGCGTGGACGACGGCGAAGGCGTTGTGGAGGAGTTCGTGATAGCCGTTCCCGTAGATGGCGCCGGGGAGGAGAACGCGCGGCCCCGCCATGGAACGGAGGCGTTCCACGTAGGGACGGTCGTAGGGGTTGTCGCCGACGATGACCAGCTTGCGGTTTCCCGGAAGGCCGCCGAAGGCGCGGAGGATGACCTCGGGGTTGTTCTCCGGCTCAAGGCGGCCGACGAACAGGTAGTAGTCGCCCACTTGGAGACCCAGCTGCTCCAGGGTCTCCAGCCCCTCGGGGGCGGGGAGCTCGTGGCCGTAGGGGATGTAGACGGCGTCGATGCCGTACCGTTCCTTGTAGAAGGCGCGGATCACCTCGGCGTCGGCGATCACCACGGTGGAGAGGCGGGTGGCGAGCCAGGAGGAGAACCGGTAGGCCAGGCGCCCCAGCCGGTTCCACTTGCGCCGCTCCCACTCCAGCCCGTCCACGTTGAAGACCACCTTCACCCCCCCGATGACGAGGGGGATGCAGAAGACGGCGTTGATGGCGTTGCAGACGATGGCCACCTGGGGGCGGTTGAAGAAAAGGTGTGGCAGGCAGAAGAAGGCGTGGGAAACCGTGTCCAGGTATTTCGTGGGGAGGGTGGGGGGATGATAGATGCGGACCCCCCGGTACCACTTGATCGAGGAGGGGACGAACCGCTTGCGGGCGTAGACGGCCACCCGGTACCCCTTGAGGGCCAGGGAGGGGGCGATGTTCTCCACGAGGGTCTCGAACCCGCCGTAGCGCGCCGGGATCCCCCGCGTGCCTAAAATGGCGATCTTCGCTTTGGACATAGGAAGGGGAAAAGTATACCCCAGGCGGGGATTTTTTTCTGTCCCAGCGTGTGGCGCCGCCAGCGCAGCGTCGAGGGGAGGGCCGCCCACGCGGACGCGTAGGCGCGCAGGGAGGTGCGCTCGAAAAGGAGACAATACAGGAAAATGGCCGCTTCGTAGGGGAGGAGAAACGGCGCGAGGACGGCCCCGAGGAGGGCGTTCACATTCTTGCCCAGCAGGAGGTAGCGGTTCTTGAGCGAGTGGTAGTTGAGTTCCGGCGGAAGGGCCCGGCGCCGCTCGGGGAGAACCCGCCGCTCGTGCCAGGCGACCAGGGCGGGCTCGTACAGGCAGTCCCAGCCGCGCCACTGGAGGCGGAAAGCCAGGTCGGCGTCCTCGCGGTAGGCGAAGAAGCGCTCGTCCAGGACCTCGCCCTCCAACGCGGCGTCCGACAGGGCGAGGCGGCGGTAGAGCGCGGCGGCCCCGGTGACGCCGAAGACGAGGCCGGGCTCGTCGAATTGCCCCCGGTCGGCGGCGTTGGAGCCGCGGTCGCGGTGGCGGAAGAGGAGCGACCACGCGATGCCCGCGCTGTCGAGGATGGGGAGGGGCTCGAGCGAATCCCCGGCCGCGCGAAGCAGCTTGGGCGAGACCATCCCGACGGGATGGCGGGCGCACCGGTCCAGGACCGTCTGCGCCACGGCGTGGAAATCGAGGGGGAGGCGGGTGTCGGGGTTGAGCAGAAGGAGCCACTCCCCGTCCGTCTTCCGGACGAGGGCGTTGAATCCGGCCGCGAAGCCGGTGTTCACCGGCGCCCGGCTCCACGAGAGGGAAGGGTGCGCCCGCAGAACGGAGACGGTGCCGTCGTCGCTGGCGTTGTCAAGGACGCAAACCTCGTGGAAGGGGACGCTTTGGCCGAGGACCGAAGCCAGGCAGGCCCGAAGGGTGCGTTCGCTGTTGTGGGTGATGATGCAGACGGAAACGGTCACCATGCCCACGCCTTCCAGGCCAGCGCGGGGCCCACGCGCCCCCGCAGGAAGCGAAGGAGAAGGCCCAGCCAGAGGACGGCCTTGACCGCCGCGGTCGCAGCGCCCCCATGGTGCTTGCGGAAGTATCGGACGCAGTTGGCGCCGTAGAGCTCGAAAAACCGGGATCGCCCCAGATGTCCCGCGACCTTGCCCGCCTCGTGCCGGACGCGGAAGGCGGGGTCGCAAACCGCTTTCCAACCCTTTTGCCTGATCCGGGTGAAGAGGTCCACATCCTCCCACCAGGCGGGGAGGAAGACCTCATCGAACCCGCCCAGTTCGAGGAACCGTTCGCGCGGGAGCAGGACGGCGGCCGCGGCGGGCTGCTCCACCTCGAAGGGGACGGCCGGTGGCGGCAGGTAGTAGAAGCGCCGGGTCACGGCGTTGCCGGGGAATAGCTGGGGCATGCCGAGGAAGTCCCAGGCGAAACGGCCCACGGTGGGGAGGCGGCGGTTCTGGAAGAAGCCCGCCGGCTCGATGAGAGGGCACGCCGCGACGACGGTTCCCGACAGCCGGTCGATCAGGCCGTCCAGGGGACCGGTGAACTCAAGGTCCGGGTTGGCGAAAAAGATATAGGGCGTCTCCGCCGCCTTGACCCCCAAGTTGCAAGCCGGACCGAAGCCGAGGTTGGAGCCCTGCGGCAGGTATTGGCCGTCGGGGCCGAGGGGAAAGTCCACGCCATGGCCGGGGGAGTTGTCCACCAGCACCACCCGCGCCCCGCGGAAGGGCCGCCGCTCGCGCACGGTGGCGAGCAGGCGCAGGATCTCGGCCTCCGTGTGGAAGTTGACGGTGACAATGGCGACGGCGGGCGCTCCGGTCTGCTGCATGGGCGATCTCTACCCCATTATACTTTTTAGCCAGGATGGGGTGTTGGGGCGCTTCAGCGCCGCGCGCGGGGGAACAACGGGAGGAAGGGATAGACGCGGAACGCGAGGAGGGGCGAGGTTCGGATGAATGGCCAATCGGCCCGCAGGACCCTCCAGGGATGGCGCAGGTAGAGCCGGAACCCGAAGTTCCGCAGAAGCGTCCAATGGCGGTTGCGCATCAGGAGATGCGCGCGCCTCGCGCCGAGCTTGGCCGCCGACCGCGAGCCGAAGTGCGTCACGCGGACGCCGGGCTCGACCTTCGTCCTTGAGCCCGCCGCCTTCAGCCGGAGGCACAGGTCTACATCCTCATAGTAGGCGAAATAGCGCGGCTCCAGGCCGCCGGCACGGCGGACGGGCTCCGTTCTCAGAAGGACGGCGGTGAAATTGAGGAGGGGGTCGGCGGGGGGTTCCGTTCTCTCTTGGGCCTCGAACTTGGGGTCGAACTCCACGCCGGCCGTCTGGACGCTCCCGTCGGGACGGACCGCGACCCCGGCGGCGGCAGCGCATGCCGGGTCGGCCGCCATGGCTTCCAAGAGGGCGCGGGCCCAGCCCGGAGGCAACACGCAGTCGTCGTTGACGAGGGCGGTGAACTCCGTCGCCGACTCGTGGAGGCCGAGGGCGCACGCCCCGGAGAAGCCGGTGTTTTGGGGAAGCCGCAGGAACCGGACGGTGGGGAAGCGCTCCTCGAGGGCGGGGGCCTCGATGCCGTTGAGGAACGCCAGGACGGCCGCCGGGGAGGGGTTCTGCGCCAGGATGGAGGCGAGGGCCTCCACCCCGGTATCGGGATTCCACAGCGGCACGACATAGGTGACGCTCATCGGGCTATGCTACCATAACCCCGATGCTGCGATTCCTCTGGGCTCTGGCGCCGCTGGCATGGTTCGTTCTGCCTGGATACGCCCTTCTCCCCGCGAAGCTCAACCGGGTCCTCCGCCTGCCGTTCGTGCTCGGTGCGTCGTTTCTCGTCACCAGCGCGCTGGGGATGGTGTTGCTGTTTCCGGGGCAATTCAACGCCGGGGGACTCACCCTGTTGCTGGGTTGCCTGTTCCTTTCGGTGGCCCTGTCTCGGCGGAAGCGGCCGTCGGTCCCGCTGGGGCCCTACCGCGTTCCCTTGTTGCTTATGCTCCTGGCGGCCCCGCTGTTCTTCTGGCGTGGGGAGCCCTTCCAAGGGGCGTGCGACGCCGGGGTGTATGTGGCATCGGCCTATCACTTGAACGCAACCGGGGATTATGCCATCCATGAGGATTGGGGCGAGACCGTTCCGCCGCTCGCCCTGCGGGAAACTCCCTATCAATACCCTTGGATGGAATCGTGGCCCGGGATCGTAAGGGTGCCTCGGGGGCTCGGCGGAAGCGATCCCGGTCGCTTCGCGCCGCAGTTCTTCCCCCTCTACCCGCTCTGGCTGGCCTTGTTCACTGCCGCATTCGGCGTTCCGGGAATCCCCCTGGCCAATTTCGCCTTCCTCTTCTGCGGAATGGTCTTCCTGGGGTCCGTCGTGCGGTTGCTGCTCCTCCCGCGGTTCCGCCCCCTGCCCGTCCTCTGCTTCGCCCTCAACCCCGGGGTCCTGTATTTCCTCCGCTACCCCTCGGCCGAGATCTTCCTGTTCGCCGTCCTGATGGGATTTTTGAGCGCCTATCTGATCGGCATCCGGTTCCGCGCGGCGAACGGGCTGGCCGCCGCCGCGGCGTTCGCCGCGGCGGCTTTCCTCACGAAGTACATGGCCTATTTCCTCCTGGCCCCGCTGGCCGTTCACTGGGCGGTCTCGCAGGAGCGGGGGACGCTTTTCCGGCGCTTCTTTCTGCCGCTGGCGGGCTTTTCCGTGATGCCTCTCTTTTCCATCGTCCTGCATAACTACCCCCACTTCCTCAACCACTTCGGCGTGCCGGAACGTCTCCGCCTGGCCGCGGCCCTCCTGGGGATGACGCTCCTCCTGGGGCCCCTCTCCCGCCTGCGCGCGGCCATACGATGGGCGAGGCCGGCCCTCCTGGCGCTGGTCCTGGTTCTCTCGTTCGCCTATCTCGTCGTCCTGCCCCAGGCCGAAGAGCGCGGCGAGGAGAATGTCTTGCGCGAGGTGGCGTGGTACGCGGGGTGGCCGGGCCTGCTCCTCGGCCTGGGGGGATTCGCCGTCGGCCTGTTCACCCCTCGGGCGGCGTTGAGGGTCCCGCTGCTCTTTTTCCTGCTCTTTTTCCTGGTTTCACTTGCCGGAACGGGGGACAATCCCCTCCATCCCTTCGCCTTCCGGCGCTTTGTCCCCCTGTTCCTGCCGTTGCTCGGCGTTCTGTCGGCCTTGGTCCTGGAGTGGGGGAGGCGGTTGGGGCGGACGGCGACGGCCGTCGCGGCGGCAGCCGTCCTTCTCCCGCCGGTGGCCATGAACCTCCCGTTGATCGGGGCCAGGGAAGGGAGGGGTTTTCTGGCGCTCTACGGCCAGATCGCGGGGGCTTCCGTGGGCGGCGGCGGGGTCGTTCTGGACGACGCGCAATGGATGGGGGCCCAGCTCGACCTCGTCGCCCGAAGGGACTGGCGTCCGTTCCATATTGAAAACGCCGGCCACCTCGAGCAGGTCCAACGGCTGGCCCTCGACGGCTCGACCCTGCGGATCCTCACCTCGGAATCCCTGCCGTTTCCCCGTCTCGCCCGGTGGTCCGGCGCCATTGAGCGGCTTCGCCCCGAGCGCAACCGGCGTCCGTCCGTCATTGAGACGGAGCCCGTTTGCCTCTATCTCTACGAATTCCCCCTGGCGGCGGTTCGGGCGGGGGAGCGGATCGAGGTGGGGGGCGACGACTTCGGTCGGGTGGCGGGGTTCTGGGGGCCGGAGATGGACGGCGACCGCCCCTACCGCTGGACCCGGCCGTGGAGCCATTTCATCCTTCATGCTCGGGAGCGGCTCGTCCTGACGATGAGCGCCTCCGGACATGCGGAGAACCCGGTCCCTTTCCGCATATATATAGGCGGGGCGCTCGCCGGCGAAGGGTTCGCTGCGTCCGGATGGGGGGAATACGCTTTCGATCTCCCCGCCGGCTGCCGGCATCGGATGGTGGCCTGCTCCCTGGTGTCGCATACCTTTCAGCCCCTGCCGGACACCCGCGACCTGGGGTTAATGATCTCTTCCGTCGGCACGAATTGATCGTTCCAGCCCCACGACCGGAGGGCCGGTTCTGGCCGAAGTATCAATCTTTTTGGTTAAAAGTTCCTTAAAAATTAACCAGATGCTCTTTCGAAAGCAAAAGGAAATATTCCTCTTGACAAAGGGCGATTTTCGGGCTATACTATGCACGGATAACCTGAATAGCCTTGAAATCAAGGCCAATGGTTATTATCTTCCAATGAGTCCAATTGTTCTTTGAAAACCAAG
>CAZRVT010000040.1:0-26014 GCA_964603505.1 uncultured Holophagales bacterium
GAACATTAGTTTTCGTCATTTAATGCAACATTAGGGTTAACTTAACACCTATGGGCCGCGGGGTGCTCCCCCTTCTGCGCCGTCCGGGCGGTCTCCTCGGCCTGCCGCCGGGCCTTCGCCTCGGCCTTGGCCTTGGCGCGGGCCCGCTCCTCGGCCTTGCGGGCCCGGATGGCGGCGATGCGCTCGTGGATCGGCACCTCGAACTTGTCCTCGGGCTTGTGGGCGTAGTCGAACCCCTGCACCGTGTGGCGGGGGAAGGGCTTGCCGATGTGCCGCTCGATGGCGCGCAGGTCGCCCTCCTCGGCGGGGGAGACGAGGGTGTAGGCGTCTCCGGTGAGCTCGGCGCGGGCCGTGCGGCCCGAGCGGTGGATGTAGTCCTCGGCCACATGGGGGACGTCGAAGTTCACCACGAGCCCCAGGGCCTCCACGTCGATGCCGCGCGCGGCGATGTCGGTGGCCACCAGCACCTGGAAGCGCCCCTCCTTGAACCCCTTGAGGGCTGCGGTGCGCTGGAGCTGGCTCCGGTTGCCGTGGATGCGCTCGCAGAGGACGCCGCGCTTGGCGAGGAAGTCGGCGAGGCGGTTGGCCCGGTGCTTGGTGCGGGTGAAGGCCAGGACACTCTTCGCCTCCGGCCGTTTCAGTAGTTCGAGAAGGAGGTGCTTCTTCAGCTCCTCCGGGACCGGGAAGACGGCGTGGCGGATGCCGGACGCGGGGGCCGATTTGCGCTCGATGTTGAGGGCCACGGGGTCCTTCAGCATCTCGCGGGCCAGCTCGACGATGGGCGGGGGCATGGTGGCGGAGAACAAGAGCGTCTGCCGCCGGCCGGGGAGGGCCCGGAGGATCCGGCGGACGTCGGGGAGAAAGCCCATGTCGAGCATCCGGTCGGCCTCGTCGAGGACGAGGTATTCCAGATGCTCCAGGCGCGCGTACGGGTATTGAAAATGGTCGAGGAGGCGCCCCGGGCAGGCGGCGATGAGGTCCACCCCCTTTGCGAACGCCCGCACCTGCGGCTCCATCCCCACGCCGCCGTAGACCGCCGCGGCCTTCAGGGGGGTGTGATTGGCCAGGGCGTCGAAGTGCGCCACGATCTGGGCGGCCAGCTCGCGCGTGGGGGCCAGCACCAGGGCGCGGGTCCGGCCGCGCGGCTTGTCCAGGAGGGCGTGGAGGATAGGGAGAAGGAAGGCGGCCGTCTTGCCGCTGCCGGTGGCGGCCGCTCCCAGGACGTCTCGCCCCTGCATCAGCGGCGGGATGGCCATCCTCTGGATGGGGGTGGGGGCGGTGAACTCCAGGTCGCCGAGCGCCTGGAGGAGCTTGGGGTGGAGATGGAACGGGGAGAACGACATGAGGCGTGATCCTTTGCGATGGACCGACCCATGGGGCGATGAAGGCGCCCTGGGCCGATGGGTTGGATCCGGCTCGGTTGATAAAGGGTTAACGGTGGGATCGCCGGTGAAACCGCCGTTTGGGTTTCGGCACGCCGTGAAGTCGGCCGCGCCGCCAAAGTCCGCCAGGCCCGTGCGCGTTGACGGCCTCGTAGTATCGCATATTTCAACAAGTTGCGCAAGGTTTTTCATTCCCGGCCCCCGGCGGGGGGCGGCTCGGCGGTTGTCATTCGGGCCGTGAGGCGGTATACAATAGGGCTATGGACCCAGAGCCCCTCGAGCCCCGTGAGCCGTCGCCCCTGCCCTACCGCCTCCTCCTCGTGCAGGGCTTCGTCCTCGTCCTGCAGTGGCTCCACTACTACCCGCTGATGCCGGCGCGGATGGCGACCCACTTCGGTGCCGGGGGCGAGGCGAACGGCTGGATGGCGCGCGACGGGTTCCTCCTCTTCTTTTTCGCGATGATCGGCTTCATGGTGACCCTCATGCTCGCGATGCCGAAGTTGATCGGCTTGTTCCCCGACTCGATGATCAACCTGCCGCACAAGGCCTACTGGCTCGCCCCCGAGCGGCGTCCCCTGACGATGTCCATCGTGGCGTCCTTCATGGCCTGGCTGGCGGTCATCGTGGTGGGGCTGTTCATGGCCATCCTCCAGCTCACCTTCCTCTCCAACCTTGAGCCGAAACCGCGCCTGGATGGCGTGGCCGCCGCCGTCGCGATGATTGCCTTTTTCGTCTCCATGGCGGTATGGCTGGTCCTGTTCTACCGGGCGTTCCGAATGCCGGCCGGACCGGAGGCCCCCCGGTGAGGATGGCCCCTCTCCGCGCCCTCCCCGCCGTCCTCTCCTTTCTCCTCTTGGCCGCCCACTTCTTCCGCGCCGGCCGGCTCCCCCTCGTGGCCCTGTGCCTCGCCGCGCCGGTCCTGCTCTTCCTCGGGCGGCGGTGGGCGCTCCTCGCCGCAAGGGCTCTGCTGCTCATCGGGGCCGCCGAGTGGGCGAGGACCCTTGTGGGGATCGCGATGCGGCGGCAGGCCCAAGGAGCTCCGTGGATCCGGATGGCCGTCATCCTCGGGGCCGTGACCCTGCTGGCGCTCGGCGCCGCCCTGTTGCTGCGCTTCCGCTCGTCTAATCCTGACGGGGATCGATGAATATTTCGACGGGGAAGCCCCCTGGTCGTGTCGGTATCCGCGGTTGACGACGGTGATGGAGCCGTCCGGACGGCGGGTGTCTTCCGCCGTCACCCGGTCCATCCCGCACTCGACGGAATGGTCCAGCCGGGCAATCTCGTACCAGAGCCCCAGATAGCGCTCCAGGTTGAATTCACGCACCGGTTCCAGCCCCTCCGGCACCGCCGCGGCCTGGAGAGGGGCGGCGGAAAGGGCGGCCAGGAGAAGGGCGGCGGACGCCAGGAGGAGGCGGAAAACGGGCGGCTGGGCTTTCATGGCGCAGGGAGAACAGCGGGCGGTCGGTCTTCCATTCCCGATCCCCGGGATCGGGTGAAAACCATGGCCCGGGGGAAGGTTCATTTCGACCGCCGGAGGGCGAGCCCCGTCCACGCGGCCAGGGCGCCGTCGGTGGCGGCGAAGAGGAGGAACGCCGCGGGCGAGTGGCGCAGGAAGTGGTCGAGGACGAAGAGGACCGCGCCGCCCCCTTTGAGCAGGGGGCCGAGGACCCACAGCAGACGAGCGTACCGGGCAGGGTCCCGCAGGGGGAGCGCGTAGCACGCGGCGACCGCAAGGGCGAAGAGGCCGAGCAGGTCCCCGAACAGGGGGGGAGAGGGGGGCGCGGCGCCGAACGCCGCGGCCATCGGCTCCGGGGCCAGCAGAAGGCCGGCCGCGAGGGCGGCATCGTAGAGCAGGGAGACGAGGGCGACGGCCCTCAGGGAGCGCGTCATCGAGGCAGTATAGCATCGGAACAGCTTGATATAATAGGCGCCTATGACCGTCCGCGTCCGCTTCGCCCCGTCCCCCACCGGGTACCTCCATGTCGGAGGGGCCCGCACCGCCCTCTTCAACTACCTCTTCGCCCGCCAGAACGGCGGCGTCTTCATTCTGCGCATCGAGGACACCGACCGCGAGCGCCACACCCCGCAGGCCATCGACACCATCATCGAGGGGCTGCAATGGATGGGGATCGACTGGGACGAGGGGCCCTTCTACCAGTCCGAGACCCTCGCCGAGCACAAGGAGTGGGCCCACCGTCTCGTCCGCGAGGGGAAGGCCTACCGGTGCTTCGCCACCGCCGAGGAGCTGGCCGAACAGCGCAAGGCCCTGGAGGCCGAGAAGAAGGCCTGGCGGTTCGACCCCCGCTGGCGCGACCTGCCGCTGGAGGAGAGCGACCGCCTTGCGGGGGAGGGGAAACCCTTCACCGTCCGGTTCAAGACGCCCCAGGAGCCGGGGAGCGTCGTCTTCGAGGACCTCGTCTACGGCCGGGTGGAGAAGCGGCTGGAGGAGCTGGAGGATTTCGCCCTCCTACGCCCCGACGGCTGGCCCCTCTACAACCTCTCCGTCGTCATTGACGACATCCGGATGGGCATCAGCCATGTCATCCGCGGCCAGGACCACATCAACAACACCCCCAAGCAGATCCTCCTCTACCGGGCCTTCGGGAAGGAACCTCCCGTGTTCGCCCATCTGCCCCTCATCATGGCCGGCGACCGGAGCAAATTGTCCAAGCGCAAGCACGGCGAGGTGGTCTCCGTCACCACCTACCGCGACCGCGGCTTCCTCCCCGAGGCCTTCTTCAACTTCATGGCCCTTCTGGGCTGGAACCCGGGGACGGAGCAGGAGATTTTCTCGAAGGAGGAGCTGGTCCGGATCTTCGACATCCGGCGGACCAACAAGTCCAACGCCGTCTTCAACTTCAGCGAGAAGGACCCGCGGGAATGGACCGACAAGAAGGCCCTGTGGATGAACGCGCAGTGGATGTCCCGCGTCCCCCTGTCGCGCATCCTCCCCGAGGCCAAGGCCGATCTTCAGCGAGCCGGGCTATGGGACCCGGCCTACGAGGGGGAGAAGCGGGAGTGGTTCGCCTTCACCATCGACACCCTCCGGTCGCGGCTCCACGACCTTCAGGAGTTTTCCTCCCTGGGGCGCCCCTATTTCTCGGACGAGTATCCCACCGACACGGTAACGCTGGAGAAGAAAGTCCTCCCGCATAAGGAAGTGCTCCGGACCCTCCTGCCGGAGATTGCGGCCCTCCTGGCGGCCGACCCCGCGTTCACCCTGGAGTCGCTGGAAGCCATCGTCAAAGCGTTCGGCGAGAACAAGGGAATCAAGCTCGGCATCCTCAACGCCGCCCTCCGCCTCGCCCTCACCGGCCAATCCGCCGGCCCCGGCCTCTTCCATGTCGTCATCATGGTGGGGAAGGAGCGAATAGAACCCCGCGTGGCGCGCTTCGTGGAACGGTTCCTGGGGGCGTAATGGGATTCGGCCAGGGGCAACAGCGGCCCTTCTGTGAAGGGGGGAACGGAAGGAGTGCGGCGTCCGCCATCGCTCCGTGGGGGTCTGGGCTACTCCTCGGACGCGGGTCCGGAGTACTCCTCGTTTGGTGAATGGTCCTCGACGCTTTCATGGTGGGGCACGGGGGTGGGCCGGGCCGGGTCGGCGTGTACCCAGCCGGGCAGGGGGTGGATCCGGAGGGTATCGTCGTCGGCGCGGACCAGGATGACCTGCGAGCCGGCCCCGTAGACCTGAACTTCCACATCGAGGTGGTCGTCGTGGACCCGCTCGCTCGCGTAGCGGGTGTTGCACCAGGCCTTCCACCAGATATCTTCCTTCTGGAAGAGGCGCTCCAGCTCGCCCCGGCGCTGTTCGCGGTCGTAGCGGGCCAGTTTCTCCCGCTGGGCGGCGTTCCGGGCGAACCGCTGCATCAGGGCGCCGTCGGCCTCCATGGCCAGGACGCGGCGGGCGCTCTTGCGGACCATGGCGTCGGAGTAGTTGGCGATGAACTCGCGGGCCGTGGTCACCTTCACGGGCGGGGAACAGGCGGCGAGGAGGGATAGGGCGAGGAGGAGCGTTAGGGGGCGGGTTCGCATGGCCTTAGTATAGAATCGGCGGCCCCGCCTTGACAAGCCGCCCCGATTCCCCTACATTGGCTCCATGAACGAATCGCCCCCCGTCCAGTCCGCCGCGGGCACGCTGGGGCTGGAGCGCCGCCCAGGCCGGCTCTTGGCCGAGTGCAGTTACCTGGGGGCGTTCTTCCAGGGGTGGCAGGTGCAGGGGAAGGGGGAGCGGACCGTCCAGGGGACCGTCGAGGGGGCGCTGAGGAGGATGTACAAAGCCCCCGTGGGGGTCACCGTGGCGGGGCGGACCGATACCCTCGTTTCCGCCCGCCAGCAATTCTTTCATTTCGACCCTCCGTTCGCCATCCCGCTGGACGGTTTGGCCAAGGGGATGAACACCCTCCTGCCCTGGGATGTTCGCATCCACCAGATCGTGCCGGTGCCGCCGGAGTTCGACGCCCGCACGGCGGTGGTTTCCAAGACCTATGTCTACCGCCTCCAGCGGGGGGGCGTCCTCTCGCCGTTCGACGCCCTCACCGTCCATCTCTGGCACGGCCGTCTCGATGCCGGCACCATGCGGGAAGCGGCCCGCCTCCTCTCCGGGGAGCGGGACTTCCGCCCCTTCACCGTCCAGCCCGAGACCTACCGGACCACGGTCCGACGCGTGGAGGCGGTCGAGCTGGCGGAGGAGGGGGACCGGCTGGTGTTCACGGTTCGGGCGGAGGGATTCATGCGCTACATGGTGCGGCGCATCGTGGGGACGCTCGTGGAGGTGGGGCGGGGGGCGCGGACGGTGGAGTGGGTGCGGGGCCTGGTGGAGATGGGGGTAGGGGAGGCGGGGCCGACGATCGACGCCCGGGGGCTCTGTTTGGAGGCCGTCGAGTATAGGGACATATCTCAAGCGGGAGAGGACGAATCCCTCTCCCGCCAGGCGGAGTGAATCCGCCTGGTTCCACCCTCTCCCCGTTTGGAAACCATCCCGGCTTGGATGGATACCCCAAGCCGGCCGTGTTGGTCCCGTGTCCGAACAGGGTGAGGCTTTGCGTGGAATAATTCGATCAAAGCGTCTATAATTTTGCCCCGTGTCGAAAGTCAAAATCCTCCCCGACCCCCTCGTCAACCAGCTCGCCGCCGGCGAGGTGGTGGAGCGCCCCTCCGCCGTCCTCAAGGAGCTGATGGAGAACGCCCTCGACTCAGGGGCCGCGGCCATCGAAGCCGCGTGGGAGGGGGCGGGCAAGCGCTCCATCCGCGTCACCGACGACGGGTGCGGGATGGCCGAGGAGGACGCCCTCCTGGCCCTGGAGCGGCACGCCACCAGCAAGATCGCCGCCTACGACGACCTCTTCGCGGTGCGGACGATGGGGTTCCGCGGCGAGGCCCTCCCCTCCATCGCGTCGGTTGCCCGGCTCACCCTCCTGACCAGCGAGGACGGCGTGCGGGGGACGAAGGTCGTCGTGGAGGGGGGGAGGGTGAAGGCCGTGGAGCCCGCCTTCCACCCGAAGGGGACCACGGTGATCGTGGAGGACCTCTTCTTCAACACCCCGGCGCGGATGAAGTTCCTCCGCACCGACTCCACGGAGCTCAAGTTCCTCCACCGGGTCTTCGCCACCCTCGCCCTGGCCCACCCTGAGCGCGCCTTCCGGCTGGCCTTGAAGGGGAGGACCGCCGCCGCCCACCCCGCCTGCGCCGACCGGCGGGCCCGCTTCTTCCAGGTGATGGGGGCCGACCTGGAGCGCTTCTTCGACCACGAACGGCTCGGCGGGGAGGGGCTGGCGGCGGAGGTGTTCATGGCCAAGCAGTACGCCACCCTGCCGGTCCCGGTGTTCCACTACCTCTTCGTGAACGGCCGCCCGGTGCACGACAAGCTCCTGAACGCGTTTCTGAAGGAGCGGCGGGCCGGGGCCTCCTTCGCCTGCTTCATCGACATCGCCCCCGACCGGGTGGACGTCAACATCCACCCCGCCAAGGCCGAGGTGCGGTTCCGACGCCCCGGGGAGGTGTTGGCCCTGTTGGGGTTTCAGCAGGGTTCGCGGCCCCATTTCTCTCCGCGCCCCGTGCCCATGCCCCCTTCCGGCCCCGCCGACCCTTCCGGCCCCTACCGGGTCCAGGAGCCCCTTCTCGAGGCCCCCGTGGCCAGGGCGATGGAGTGGCGCTATCTGGGGCAGGTGGACGGCAGTTTCCTGGTCTTCGAGGAGCAGGGCGGCCTGCTGATCGTGGACCCCCACGCGGCCCACGAGCGCATCCTCTACGAGACGCTCCTGGCCTCGGGGCCGCGGGAGGTCCAGCGGCTCCTCGTCCCGGAGCTGGTGGACCTCACCGGCGAGGAGGCCGCCCGCGCCGAGGAGGCCCTGCCGGCCCTGGAGGGGATCGGGTTCGAGGCGGGGCTGGTGGGGCCCTCGCGCCTGCGCCTTACCGCCGTCCCCCGTCTCTTCAACCCGCGGGAGGGGAGCGCCTTCGTCCGGGTCTTCCTCGGGACGGAGGGGGGCGTTCCGCTCGATCGCCGCGTCCTGGCCTCCCTGGCCTGCCGTTCCGCCGTCAAGATCCACCAGCCCATGGGGGAGGGGGAGGCGCGGCACCTTTTGGAGACGCTGAAAGGGTGCGCCGACCCCGACCACTGCCCGCACGGGCGCCCCACCCTGCTCTCGATCGGCCTCTTGGACCTCTATCGCCACTTCGGCCGCTCAACGCCCGCGCGCTGAATGGCGTAAAATAAGGGAAGCATCCCACACCGCAAGGAGGAACCATGCGCCCTTGGACCGCCGCGATCCTGATCACCCTGGCCGCCGCCCTCGGAACGGCCGAGACGAACCCCTGCCAGGCGATGGCCCTGAACTGGCAACAGCTGCAGAAGGAGTACAAGTTCGCCGAAATGGAGGCCCTGGCCGACCAGGCGGTGAAGCAGTGCAGCATGGAATCCAACTTCGAGGTGTTCCACCAGGCCGCCATGACCTATCTCTGGCGCGGCGAGCTGGCCAAGGCCCAACCCATCGTCAAGGCCCTCTCCGAACGGGCCGAGAAAAACGTCCTGTCCTCGCCGGGGGCCGCCGCGCTCGGCCCCTCGAACTACCTGCCCCTCCTCTACGCCATCTATAGCGGCGCCACCGACCGGGTGGAGGAGGCCCTCGTCGGATACGACCAGTTCATGTTCAAGTCCCAGGAGGCGGTCATGACCTACCTCCTGCGCAACAACGACAAGCGTTTTCCCAAGTTCTACCAGGAGCGCAAGCCCATCAAGCGGGAGTACTCGCCCATCCTGTGCCGGGTCTATTGCAAGCGCAACGCTATGGTGAAGGACTGCCCCTGCGCCAACGACGCCCTGCTGGCCGTCCAGGGCGGCCCCTACGCCATCTACACCGATTACCTCAACGGCAAGCCCCTCGATGAGCTGAAGAAGGAGATCGAGGAGCGCTACGGCCAGGCCCCCCTGCTGAAGAAGGAGATTCAGCAGTGCCTGGGTTTGTGAGGGACGCCGTCCGCTGACCGCGGCCCGTCCGCGCCCTTTGGGCCCCTCCGCCCCTCCGGCGGAGGGGCTTTGGCTTTATCCGAGGGCGTCCAGGAGCGGCGCCAGTTCTTCCACCCTCTCCAATCTGCGGAAGCCCGACAGGTCCGCCCCCTCCCGGCCGACCGTCCAGGTGCGGAGGGCGAAGACCGGCTTCCCGTTGCGCAAGGCGAGACCGATCTCGGAGAGGGTCCCCGGGCCGCCGCCGATGGCGATCACCGCTTCGGACGACTTGACGTTGACCGCGTTGCGGGCGTCGGAGAGGCCGGTGAACACGGCGAGGTCGAGGTAGGGGTTCGGCGGCGACTCGCGCGCGTCCGAGCCGGGGAGGACGCCCAGGGTGAGGCCGCCGGCCTCCTTCGCCCCGCGGGCCGCCGCCTCCATCACCCCTCCCCCGCCCCCGCAGAGGAGGACAAAGCCCCGGGCGGCGACCATCGCCCCCACCGTCCGGGCCAGCGCGTATTCCTCCGGCGTGCAGACGGAACCGCCCATGACGCCGATGATCCTTCGCATGGTTTTCATTGTATCACCCGCGCGTTTGTAGGATAATGGCAGGCCATGAAGATCGCGCTCATCGAACCCTCTTCGGCCGCCTCGACCGCCGAGGTCTTCCGGGGCCTGGCCGTCCTGCACCGCCTGACGGGCGAGCCGCTTCCGCTCCCATCCCCCAAGCGGCGCTCCCTCTTCCTCGCGGGGTCGGACGGAGAGCGCTTCGAGGAGCTCCGGGCGGCGCTCGAGGACCCCGCCGTGGAGGCGGTGATGGCCGTGCGGGGCGGGGCGGGGGCCCAGCGCCTTCTGCCGCACCTGGGGGGGATCCGGCCCCGCGGCCGCAAGATCCTCGTCGGTTCCTCCGACCTCACCTTCCTCGGCCTCGCCCTGTGGAAACGCTTCCGGATCCCGTTCTGCCACGGCCCCATGCTCGTCCGTCTGGCGCGGCCCGATTTCAGCCGGTCCGAGGCGGACTTCCTCAAGCGCGCCCTGCAGAAGAGGGACCTCGCCTACGCGGGCGTCAAGGACACCTGGACGGTCCGGCCGGGGCGCGCGGAAGGCGTCCTGGTCGGCGGGAACCTGACCCTCGTCTGCACCCTCCTCGGCTCCCGGCACCTGCCGCCGCTGGAGGGTTCCATCCTGTTCCTCGAGGAGGTGAACGAGCCCCTCTACCGTCTTGACCGCCTCCTCCAGACCCTCGCCCAGCGGGGCGTCCTCGACGAGGTCCGCGGCGTGGTCTTCGGACGGATGGAGGGATGCTTCGCCCCCTTCGGGCGCCGGGAGTGGCGGCGGATTGTGGAGCACTATTTCGGCGCGGCGCCCTATCCGGTGCTTGCCGGGTTCCCCTCGGGGCACGGGGCGCCCCAGTATCCGCTCTGGATCGGGGGAACGGCGCGCCTGGACGCTTCCCGCAGGTCCCTGCAAAACTGCTTCCCGGGGAACGCGTGATGCCGTTTCAAGCGCGGACGGGGGAGGACGGGCGGCGGGACCTCGACTTCGACGGCCTGCGCTCCGTCTATATCCAGGGGATCTGCGGTTCGGCCATGGCCGGCGTGGCGAAGCTGCTGACCGAGATGGGCAAGGGGGTGACCGGGTCCGACCGGACCTTCCTCTCCCCCATGAAGGAGATGCTGGAGGGGCTGGGCATCGCGGGGAAGCAAGGATACGGGCCGGAGAACCTGGACCCCGCCCCCGACCTGGTGGTCGTGGGCAACGTCATGTCCCGGACCCACCCCGAATCGGCCGCCCTGCGGGAGCGGGGGATCCCCTATTGCTCCTTCCCCGAGCTCTTCGAGCAGACCCTGCTGGCGGAGTGCACCTCCATCGTGGTGGCGGGGACCCACGGCAAGACCACCACCACCACGCTCCTGGCCCACGCCCTGGAGGCGCTGGTGGAGGGACCGGGCTTCATGGCGGGGGGCGTGGCCAAGGGGTTTGGCGCCACCGCGCGGCTGGGATCGGGGCGGTGGTTCGTGACGGAGGGGGATGAGTACGAGACCGCGTGGTTCGACAAGGGGCCCAAGTTCCTCCACTACCGTCCTCAGGGCGCCATTTTAACCTCGATGGAATACGACCACGCCGACATCTTCGCCTCCTTCGACGACTACCGGCGCGCCTTCGAGCGGTTCCTGGCGCTCGTCCCGGCGGACGGCCTCCTGGCGTTCAGCGCCGACGACCTGGACCCCGCCTTCGTCCGATCCCACTGCCGGGGCCGGCTGGTCCCCTACGGCCTCGGCCCAGGGGCCGGGGTCCGCGCGGAGGGGGAGGTCGAGAGGACGCCGGAGGGCTCGCGGTTTGGCGTCCGGTGCGGCGAGGCGGCGGTGGAGCTGGCGGTCCCCCTGTGGGGCGAGCACAACCGGAAGAACGCCCTCGGGGTCCTGGCCCTCCTGGCGGGGCTGGGGTTCAACTCCGGGGATGCCGCCCGCGCCATCGCCTCGTATCCCGGCGTGAGGCGCCGCGGCGACGTCCTGTTCCGCTCCGAAGGGCTGTGGGTCGTGGACGATTTCGCCCACCACCCCACGGCGGTGCGGACCACCCTCGAGGGGCTGCGGTCCCACTTCGGGGGGTTCCATATCACCGCGGTCTTCGACCCGCGCACCAACACCTCCCGCACCCGGGTCTTCCAAGACCGATACGCCCAAAGCTTCGGCGCCGCGGATCGCGTCCTGGTCCTCCCGCCGCCCGCGGGCCGGCCGGGCGAGGCGCCCTTCTCCCCGGAGGCCCTCGCGTCGGCGCTGGCCGCGAGCGGCATCGAGGCGCGCGCCGTGGCCGGGGCCGACGAGGCGCTGGAGGCGGTGCGAATCCTCCCTCAGCGGCCCGCCCTCGTCGTCACCCTCTCCAATGGGGGCATGGGGGGCCTGCCGGGGAAGCTGGCCGCGCTGGCCCCCTCGATGGCCTGACGATATGGACCTCGTCATCGACCGCCTGGAGCGTTCCTCACGCCGCACGGTGGGGCTGAGGGTGACCTCCGACGGCCGGCTCGAAGTGCGGGCGCCTTGGCGGCTCCCGGAAGCCGAGGTCCGGCGCCTGGTCCGGTCGAAAGCGGAGTGGATCCGCCGCGCGCAGGAGACGGCCCGGGTCCGGCATGCCGAACGGCCCGTCCACCGGTATGCGGCGGGGGAGACCTTCCTCCTGCGGGGGGAGCCGTGCCGGCTGGAGATCGTGGAGGGGAGGCGCCCGGATCTGGAGTTCGACGGAGTCTTCCGCCTCGCCCGGTCCGGGGGTCCGCGCGGAAAGGCCCTCTTCGAAGCGTGGTACCGCCGGCGTGCGGCGGAGGTCTTCGCGGAGCGGGCGGCGTTCTGGGGCGGGCGGATGGGGGTGAGACCGGCGCGTCTTCTCCTCTCGGGGGCCCGGACGAAATGGGGATCGTGCGACGCCCGCGGCACCGTGCGTCTGGCGTGGCGCCTCGTCATGGCCCCGCCGGCGGTGCTCGACTATGTCGTCGTCCACGAGCTGGCCCACCTGTCGGTCCGCGGCCATTCGCGGCGCTTCTGGGACCGTGTGGAGGCGTTCGATCCCGACTATCGGGCCCACCGCCGCTGGTTGGCCGAGCGGGGGCACACCCTGGGGCTGTGACCCCCGTCACATCCCCCCCGCGCAAATCCTTTATAATAACCTAATGGTCCGGTTTCCTTTTCTCGGCGTCCTCGTTCCGCCCCTCCTGGGCTTCCTCCTGGCTCCGGGGGTCGGCATGGCGCTGGACCCCACCAAGCGGCCGACCCAATATATCTTGGAGACCTGGGAGGTGGAGCAGGGGCTTCCGCAGAGCTCCGTCACCGCCCTGGCCCAGACGCCGGACGGCTACCTCTGGGTTGGGACCCAGGAGGGGTTGGCGCGGTTCGACGGGGTGAAGTTCACGGTTTTCGACAAGCGGAACACGAAGGGCTTCCCTCACAACCACATCCTGACCCTTCTGGCGGATCGGGAAGGGAGCCTCTGGGCAGGCACCTACTCGGGTCTGGCCCAGTTTCGGGAGGGGGCCTTTCGGTTTTATGGAACGACGGATGGCCTGCCGAGCGCCGCGGTCCTGGCGCTGGGGCAGGACTCGAAGGGGACCCTCTGGGTGGGTACTGAGGAGGGGGGGCTGTGCCGGTTCACCGGCGGGCGGTTCGAGCCGGTTCGGTGGGATCCGAGCCCGGAGGGGTCGGTCCATGCCATTCTCGAGACCCGCGACGGAACGCTCTGGGTGGGGGCCACCAGCGGCCTCTACCGGTTTCGACAGGGGGAGGGGGTCCGGCGATGGAGCCAGAAAGAGGGGATGCCGGCCACCCCGGTCCTGGACCTGCTCGAAGGGGGCGACGGGACGCTGTGGGTGGGCACTTCTGGGGGAGGGGTGTGCGCCTTCGACGGCGTTCGCTTCCGCGCCTGGGGGCCGAAGGAGGGGCTGGCCTACGATGTGGTGGAGTCCCTGGCCGAGGACGCCGACGGGAACCTCTGGGTCGGCACCTATCAGGGGCTGACGCGGCTGCGGGACGGCGCGGCCGCTTCGATGGGGCCGAAAGAGGGCCTCAGCGACGATGTGATCCTTTCCCTGCTCGCCGACCGAGAGGGGAACCTCTGGGTGGGCACCTCGAACGGCGGCCTCAACCGCCTGCGGGACGGCGTCGTGGTCCCTTGGTCCGTGCGCGAGGGACTTTCAGCGGACGGGGCTTACTGCGTTTTGGAGGATCGGGACGGGGCGGTGTGGATCGGGACCAAGTCGGGGGGGCTCAACCGCCTCGACGCCTCCGGGGTGCGCGTCTACACCCGCCGGGACGGCCTTCCCGACGACGACGTGGTGGCCCTGCTCGAGGGGCGCGACGGCACCCTGTGGGTCGGCACCGACGAGGGGGTGGCGGTCCGCCGCGGCGACCGCTTCCTGCCCGTAGCGCCGAAGGAGATCCGCGCCCGCACCCTCTCCTGTCTCCTGGAGGACCGGGACGGGGCGGTCTGGATGGGTTCCGACGGCGGGGGGCTCTATCGTTTGGAGGGAGGGACGGTGCGGACCTTCCGGCGCGAGGACGGATTGGCCGACCTTATGGTCCTTTCCTTAGCGCAGGGCCCCGACGGCACCCTGTGGGTGGGCACGGACGGGGGGGGGATCCACCGGTTCGAGAAGGGAAGGTTCCGGGCCTTCGGGACGAAGGAGGGGCTCTCCAACGGCATGGTGATGGCCATCCTCCCGGCGTCCGACGGCACGGTGTGGATCGGCACCTACGGCGGCGGCCTCAACCGGCTCAAGGACGGCCGCCTCGCCGCCTGCACCACCGAGCACGGCCTCTTCGACGACAACATCTTCGCCATCCTCGACGACGGCGACGGGAACCTGTGGATGTCGTCCAACCTGGGCATCTTCACCGTCCCGGTCCGCGAGTTGACCGAGTTCATGGACGGCCGGCGGGAGCGCGTCGCCTGCCGCACCTTCGGCACCGCGGACGGCATGCGGAGCTGCGAATGCAACGGGGGGAGCCAGCCGGCCGCCTGGCGGGGACGCGACGGGCGGTTGTGGTTCACCACCGTCCGCGGAGCGGCCGTCCTCGATCCCCGCCTCGTGCGCTGCGCCCCGGCCTCCGTGACGGTTCTCGTGGAGTCCCTGGCGGTGGACGGCCGCCCGGTTGAGGGCGCCGGCCTGGCCGGCCCGCTCTCTTTCCCCCCTGGGCGCAACGCCTTCGAGTTCCACTACACCGCCCTGGGGCACCCGGTCCCCGAGCGGGTCCGGTTCCGCTACCGCCTCGACGGCTACGACCGCGACTGGGTGGAGGCGGGGGAGCGGCGCGCGGCCTACTACACCAACCTGCAGCCGGGCGACTACGCTTTCCGCGTAGAGGCCTCGGCCGCCGGCGGCCCCTGGGCCGCGGCCCGCGTCCCCGTCCGCTTCACCCTCCAGCCCCGTCTCTACGAGCGTTCGCTCTTCTGGGCGGGGGTCCTGGGGATGCTGGCGTTTCTCTTCTGGGGAGGGTACCGCTGGCGCATCCGGCGGATGGAGCGGCGCGAGCGGGAGCTGGCGGCCCTCGTGGACGCCCGGACGCGCGACCTGCTGGACGCCCAGCAGAAGCTCGAGGAGAAGACCTGGCTCCTCGACCAGCTCTCCCGCCGCGACGGCGTCACGGGCCTGGCCAACCGCCGCACCTTCGACGAGTTCATGGAGGACGAGTGGAAGCGCTCGAGCCGGGCCGGGATGGAGCTTTCGCTCCTGATGATCGACATCGACCACTTCAAGGATTACAACGACAGCCGCGGGCACCAGGCGGGGGACGACTGCCTGCGGCGGGTGGCCGAATGCCTGCGGTCGGTCATGAGCCGGGGGGGCGATCTGGTGGCCCGCTATGGGGGGGAGGAGTTCGCCGTGGTTCTGTTCGGCACGGGGACGGAAGGGGCCTCCGTCTCCGCCGAGAAGGTCCGTTCGTCGGTGGAGGCCCTCGGCCTGCCGCACGGCGCCTCGCCCGTGTCCCCGGTGGTCACCGTCAGCGTGGGCCACGCCACCCTCCGCCCGCGCGTGGAGGGGAGCCCCGAAGCCCTCATCGCGGCCGCCGACCGGGCCCTCTACGCGGCCAAGGCCGAGGGGCGGAACTGCGTCCGAGGGTCGGCGGAGGGCTGAACATCGGTCAAGGGCATTCTCAAGTCAAGCAGGCGATCGTTCATAAAGGTTTACCGCATAATAAAAGGGGTCGATCCTCCGGTGTTAATGGATCGCTACGCCTGCCGCTTTTCCCACCGCTCCTTGAGCCGTAAATATACCTCGAACCCCACCTTCAGGTCCCCCCGGCCCCTCCCCAAGTCAACGGAGGGCTTGTTGGCGCCGTGGAAGTCGCTGCCGCCGCTGGTGGCCAGGCCGAGGTCCTTGGCCAGGGCGGCGAGCCACTCGCGCAGCTCCGGCGCATGGTCGGCGTGGTGGGACTCCACGCCGTCCAGCCCCTTCTCTTTCAGGTCTTTCAGGATCGCGCGCATCTCCTCGCGGTCGTCCAGCTCCTTCCCGATGTGGGCCAGGACCGCCAGGCCGCCGAGAGCGTGGATGAACGCGACGCCCTGCGGCGCGGGGTAGCGGAACCGGGCGACATAGGCCGGCTTCCCCCGGTTCATCACGGCGGCGAAGACCTCGCCCACCGTTGAGAAGTAACCCTTCTCCACCAGGGTCCGCGCGATGTGCATCCGGCCCACGATCCCCTGCGCCTTCGCCATCACCTCCTCATACTCCATCGGGTAGCCCAGGGCGGTGAGTTTTTCGACGATGGCGCGGTTGCGCTCGTGCCGCTTCTCCTGGTTGAACCGCTCGAACTCCATCGCTTCGGGGCGCATCGGATCGACGAAGAGCCCCAGCATGTGGAACCGGAGGTCCTCGCGGTATTGGATGGACATTTCGATGCCGGGGACGAACGGCAGGGGGGGCTCGGCCCCGGCCAGGGCCTGGACGCCGCGGACGGTGTCGTGGTCGGTCAGCGCCACGGCCTCCAGGCCGGCGTCGGCCGCCGATCGGAGAAGATCGGCCGGGGTTACCGTGCCGTCGGAGAATGTGGAATGGGTGTGGAGGTCGATCATGCCTTGGGATGCGCCTTTCGGTAGACCTCCAGCAGGCGCTGGACGTCCACGTGGGTGTAGATCTGGGTGGTGGAGAGGGAGGCGTGGCCGAGGAGCTCCTGGATGACGCGGAGGTCGGCCCCCGCCTCCAGCAGATGCGTGGCGAAGGTGTGCCGGAAGGTGTGCGGGGAGATTCCCTTTTCCCGCAGGGCCGCGGCCACCTGCTTGAGGACGGCGCGATGGACCGAGCGCGCCGTGAGGCGGCCGCCGCGCCGGTTGACGAAGAGGGCCGGGGTTGCGGCGGGGGGGCGGGCGGCCAGGTAGGCCCTCAGCGCCTCCGCCGCGCTGGACCCGAAGGGGACGATCCGCTCCCGCCCCCCCTTGCCCCGAACCCGCAGAAACCGCGTGGAGAACTGGAGGTCTTCGGTGTCCAGGGCCGTCAGCTCCAAGACCCGCAGGCCGGAAGCGTAGAGGAGCTCGAAGGCGGCCCGATCGCGCAGGCCCCGCCAGCCGGGCTCCCCCGGCGATTCCACCAGGACCGTGACCTCCCGCGGGCTCATCGCCTTGGGGAGGCGTTTCTCCGCCCGCGGCATGGGGAGGGCGGTGGCCGGGTTGCGGTCCGCCGCCCCGGTGCGGACGAGGAAGCGGTAGAAGGCGCGCAGGGTGGAGAGGTGGCGCTGGACGGAGCGTCGGGAGAGCCCCCGTTTGGAAAGCGAGGCGAGATAGGAGCGGATGAGGAAGACGTCGGCCGCGGCGGGGTCGCCGCCCCCTTGCGTTCCCAGGAAGGCGGCGAAATCCTCCAGATCCTCCCGATAGGCCTTGCAGGTGAGGGGGGAGAGGTTCCGTTCATACCGGAGGTGCTTGAGGAACTGTTCGGCGGCGCTGTGCACGGGCGCATTGTAGCACGCCCCCTCCCAGCGCGTCGTTCGTCGCTCGCGATGGTCCCCGGTCATGCCGAACGACGAACGACGATTGATGCGCTTCGCGACGTGACCCCCGTCACACCCCGCCGGGGGCGGAGGGGTATAATATCTCCGTGGTGCAGCCCCAGCCGTTGTTCTGGCAACGCTACAGTTGCCGCCGGTTCCTCGGGGCCCCGCTTCCGCCGGGGGCCTTGGAGTCGGTCCTGGAGGCGGCCCGGTGGGCCCCCTCGGCCGGCAACCTCCAGCCGTGGCGGTTCTATGTGACGGCGTCCAAGGCCGTGCAAAAGGCCCTCGCCGAGGCCGCCTTTGGGCAGGCGTTCCTGATGGAGGCGCCCGTGGTGATCGCCGTGTGCGCCCTGCCGGAGCGGAGCGCGAAGAAATACGGCGAGCGGGGGCGCTCCCTCTACTGCCTGCAGGACACCGCCGCCGCCGTCCAGAACATCCTGCTGGAGGCCGCCCGCCTGGGGCTGGGTTCCTGCTGGGTGGGGGCGTTCCAGGAGTCGGCGGTCTCGCTCGCCCTAAGCCTCCCCTCCGGCGAGCGTCCCGTGGCCCTCGTCCCCCTCGGCTACCCCGGGGAGCCCATGCCGCAGGAGCGGGCGCGGCTCCCCCTCGAGCAGACCGTCCGGCGCGTCGAATGAAAAAGGAGGCCCTATGCAGCCCATCCTTGGTTCCCTGACCCCCGAAGAGCGCAGCTACCTGCTGTCCCAGATGGAGGTGATGACCTTCCAGGAGGACGAGAGCATCATCCGCGAGGGGGGGATGAACCAGACCCTCTTCTTCATCGAGAAGGGCACGGTGCGGGTGGGGCGCCTGGTGGAGGGCAAGGAGCTCATCCTGGACGACCTCAAGGAGGGGGACGCCTTCGGCGAGCTCACCTTTCTGGAGGCGGGCCCCTCCTCGGCCGCCTGCAAGGCGCTCACCGCCGTCAAGGTGCTGGCCATCCACCGGGTGGAATTCGACAAGATCGTCGAGCAGCACCCGGCCATCGGGGCCAAGGTATGGCTGGCCATGTCGCTCAACCTCAAGGCCCGCCTCCTCAAGACCAACGACCTCCTGGCCAACTACTTCAACATTTCGCAGTCGCTGATGCAGAACGAGCAGTTCCGGAAGTTCTACGCCTATTGTTTCCAATAGATTGGCGCTGTTCCGGAAGGCCGCCGGCCGGGTGTTCCGCCCGCCGTTCCGGGCCATGACCCATTCGGGTGATTTTCCGCTTGACAATCCCCCGCGTCTGATATCTAATGTATAGCTTTACTTAGTATCCATGCCGGCCGGGAGAATCCCGCCGGCCATCCCTCTACCGGAGCGGACCCGTTAGAATGAGAACCCTGTCGGTCGACACCCAGGAGATCCCCATGCAGGAGCGGACCGCCCCCTTCGATCGGGCGGTCCCCCGGCAGGGGGAGGTCCGGGGGGCGGAGGGGCTCCGGGGACTCCTGTTCGAGCAGAACCTGGCGGGGGTTTTCCGGGCCACCCTGCCGGGCATCCTCCTTGAATGCAACGAGGCCTTCGCGCGCATCCTGGGCTACGGCTCCCCCCGGGATCTTACCGGCCGCTCCGTCCTTCCCCTCTATGTCAAGCCCGAGGCCCGCGACACCATCCTGGGGCTGATGCGGGTCCACCGGTGCGTGGTCAACTACGAGTTGCAGCTGAAGAAGCGCGACGGCACCCCCGTTTGGGTCCTGGAGAACATGAACCTCGTCGAGAACGCCGAGCACGGCCAGGTCCTCGAGGGGGCCATCATTGACATCACCAAGCAGAAGCGCGTCCAGGAGGAGCTGAAGGCCAGCTGCGACAGGCTCCAGAGGGCCATGGAGGCCACGGTCCTGGCCATGGCCCGCACCGTGGAGGCGCGCGACCCCCACACCGCCGGCCACGAGCGGCGCGTCAGCCAGCTCGCCGTGGCGATCGCCCAGGAGATGGGACTGGACGAGAACCGGTGTCAGGCCGTCCGTCTGGCGGCCCTCATCCACGACATCGGCAAGCTCATGGTCCCCGCGGAGATCCTCGCCAAGCCGGGCCAGCTCACCGACCTGGAGTTCCAGCTCATCCGCTGCCACCCGAAGGCGAGCTACGAGATCCTCAACATCGTCGACTTCCCCTGGCCCGTGGCCGAGATCATCCACCAGCACCATGAACGGCTCAACGGCTCGGGCTATCCACAAGGGTTGTGCGGCGACCAGATCTCCCTGGAGGCCCGCATCCTGGCCGTGGCCGACACCGTGGAGGCCATCGTTTCCCATCGCCCCTACCGGGCCGCCCCGGGGATGGCACACGCCATCGCGGAGATCACCGAAAACAGCGGCCGGCTCTACGACGAGAGCGTCGTGGAGGCCTGCCTGCGCCTGTTCCGGGACCGGGCGTTCGAGTTCGAATCCTAACCAGACCGTCGCGCGTAGTCGGTAGATCGTGGATGTCGAAACGCCCCATGCTCGAACGGGCGGGATGAACGACGGGGCGGGCGGGGGCTCAGATCCCGCGCACGGTCAGCATCCCCACCACGAACGCCGCCGTGACCGTGGTCAACAGCAGCGAGAAGGCGAAGGCGATGCGGATGACGCCCGTCTCCTCGCCGATGCGGTCGATGGAGGCCGCCGCGTTCTGGAGCTTGGCGGGGGAGATGACGCTGGCGAGCCCGCCGCCGAAGGCCAGGCCGGCCGTCAGGATGATGAGCCCCTCCAGCGGCATCCCGAGGGCCTTGGCGGTCGTCATCGTGTACTGGCCGAACATGGCGATGGTGGAGGCCTCGCTCCCCGTCAGGAACCCTCCGAAAAGGCCGATGAAGGCCACCACGGCGCCGTAGGCCGACTCGAAGAAGCGGGCCGAGGAATCGGCCAGGACGCGGACCATGCTGGGGACGGCGAACCCCTTGGCCTCCATGCTGTAGCCGGCCATATTCATCACCTCGCCGATGGCGAAGAAGACCGCGGCGGCGAAGACGGGGCGGGGGGCCCGCCGTCCCCAGGCCCGGAAGGTGTCTCGGATCTGGGCCCCTGTGGGACGCAGGAGGGGGACGGCGAGGAGGGTGCTGGCCAGGATCCAGGTGTAGGCCTGCCAGAGCGCCCGGGTGTCGAGGGGGCGGCCGTCGGCCGTCAGCCCCTCGATGGGGAGTTTCAGAGTGCGGTACAGATAGTGGAACACCGGCTGCGGCAGGTTGAGGGCCAGGACCACGGCCACGAGGATGAGCCAGGGGCTGGCCGCCCGCCACAGAGGGAGGGCCCGCGCCGCCTCCGCCTCCTCGGCGGTCAGGCGGCCACGGTCGATCACTTGGCCCCCCGTGGCCTTCAGGTAGAGCGCCATCGCGCCGATGACGGCCAGGCCGCTGAGGACGCCCGTCAGGACGACCAGGTTGTCGAACCGGTTGGTGAAGTGGGAGACGACGCCGATGGTGGCGCCGGTGAGGAGGCAGGGAAGCCACCCCTCCCGGATGGCCTGCCACCGCCCCACCATCCATAACATGCAGAGGCCGATGAGGGTGGAGACCACGGGGAGGAAGGCGGCGAAGACCGTTCCCGCCTGGTGGAGGGCGATCTCGTTGCCCTTGCCCAGGAAAGAGTTGGCGATGTCCACAAAGACCACGATGGGGGCCCCGAGGAGGGCGTAGGTGCAGAGGGAGTCGTAGCCGATGGCCGGCAGGGCGATGGCCACGGTCGCGGAGTAGCCCATCGCCAGGAGGATGGGGGGGAGGATGGAGACGGGGGTGGCGCCGACGGCCACCATCAGCGTTCCGAAGCCGATGTTGATCATCATGATCTGCACGGCGCACCGCCCGCCGGCGATGGTTTTGAGGAAGAGGATGATCCGGCGCAGGGCCCCGGTCTTCTCCATGAAGGCCATCTGGAGGAGGGAGGTGGCCACGATGAGCGAGACGGCGAACGAGCGGACAAACCCGGCCGCCGTGGAACGGAGGACCACCTCGACGGAGGTGTCGAAGGCGAGGACGGCCGCCAGGGCGCAGACGGCCCAGCCCGCGAGGCCGCTGAGGTCGGCCGGTTTCCGAAACGCGATGAGCAGGACCAGGATGACGGCGATGGGGAGCAGGGTGAAAACGAGCGGCCAGATCGGCATGGACCCCTCCTGAAGGTCGGTGGCGTGCGGAACGAACGCCGGTGGTCCGGCTGTTTCGGGCCGCAGTATAGCAGGGGCCGCGGCGGGGCGCTTAAGTTCCGGGGGGACGGAGCGCCAGCTCGGCGAGGGCCGCGAGGTTCATCAGGGCGTGCATGGAGAAGGGAACGAACAGGGAGCGGGTCCGGGCCCGGGCGGCGCCGAGAAGAAGGCCGGCGCCGAAGACCTGGGCCAGCTCCCAGGGGCCGTATTGGATGTGGATGGCGGTCCAGAGGAGGGCCGTGAGCAGGACCGTTCCGCCGTCCCCCAGGCGGGTGCAGAGCCACGAGCGGAAGAGGAACCCCCGGAAGAGGGCCTCCTCGAAGAGCGGCCCCAGGACCCCGATGGCCAGGACGAGGAGGGGGACCGATCCGGCCGTGTCCCACACCTGCCGCATCCAATCGGGGACGGGGCGGTCCAGCCAGTGGTTCGCCAGGGTGACGGCGCCGAGGAACCCGGCCAGGAGGGCGCTCCACGCCAGGTAGGCGGCCCCGGGGGCGGGGTGGAGAGACAGGGTGTCCCGCAGGGAGGGGCCGCGCCGAAGCCGCGCCAGGGCCCAGAGGGCGAGGAGGGCCGCCCCCACGGCCGGGACCATGGCCAGGCAGAGCCAGAACCCGCTGGCGGAGAGGCGGGCAATTTCGGCGTCCAGCCGGGTCGGCGGATCGTCGCCCGCGCCGACCGCGGATACGGCCGCGGCCGCCACGATGACCCCGTTGAGGACGACGGCGTGGAGGAGGAGAACGGCCAGCGCCAGCCCGAAAGCGGACCAGGGGCCGTAGGGGCCCCTGGTCGTTCGGATCGGATGCGCGGAAAGGGCGGTCAGGACCTCAGGCGTCCTTCTTCGCGCTCTTGGCGTAGAAGTAGAAGAAGACGCAGAACCCGGCGAACAGGAGGGCGCTGACCACTTCCGAGGCCGTGGTGGTGGTCCAGAGGACCGGAATGCCGTCCACCGTCCCGAACTTGAGCATCTGGTCCCCGCGGAAGACGGCCTCCAGGATGGCGGAGAACACCCCCATGATGGCGCCGCCGGCGATGAAGCCGGAGGCGATGAGGGTCCCCTTGTCCGAGCGGGCCTTGACCAGCCCCTCGTCGGGGGAGCTGCGGGAAATCCGGAGGGCGATGAGGCCGCCGACCAGCAGGGGGGTGTTCACCTCGAGCGGAAGGTACATGCCGAGGGCGAAGGCCAGGGGGGCGACGCCGATCATTTCCATCGTCAGGGCCATGAGCATCCCGGCCAGGTAGAGGAGCCAGGGGGCCTGGGCGCCGGGGGAGAAGAGGGGGGTGAGGACCGCCGCCATGGCGTTGGCTTGCGGAGCCGGCATCGGGTGCGGGTGCTCGGGGCTCTGGACGAAGCCGTAGGTGTTGTTGAGGAGGAGGATGACGAGCCCGCAGGCGAGGGCGGCCACGAGGATGCCCGCGAACTTGAGCCGTTCCTGGTTGCGCGGGCAGGTCCCCAGCCAGTAGCCGACCTTCAGGTCGGTGACGAACCCGCCGGCCACCGAGAGGGCGGTGCAGACCACCGTGCCGATGAGGAGGGCGACCATCATCCCGTCGGTCCCCGACAGCCCGATCTGGACCAGGAGGAAGGAGGAGAGGATGAGGGTCATCAGCGTCATGCCGCTGACCGGGTTGGAGCCCACGAGGGCCGTGGCGCGGGCGGCGACGGTGGTGAAGAGGAAGGCGATGACGGTGGCGAGGAGGAGGGCGGCGACCGCGAACCCGGCGCCCGTCCCCAGGCCGAGGAAGAAGAACAGGAAAAGGGCCGCGACCGTCAGGGCGATGATGCCCAGGATCGTGGACATGTGCAGGTCGCGGTCGGTCCGTTCCGCCTCCCGCGCCTCCGCCTTCTTGCCGCCGAAGATTTCCCGGAACCCGAGGGTGAAGGCGGAGAGGATGATCCTGAGGTTTTTGATGATGCCGATGATGCCGGCGCACGCGATGCCCCCGATGCCGATGTGCCGGACATACTGGCGGAAGATCTGCTCCGCCCCCATCGTGTTGATCGGGACGGTGCCCGGGGCGATGGGGACCTCGATGTGCTGGCCCAGGTACCACAGGGCGGGGACGAGGACGAACCAGGAGACGAAGGAGCCGGCGCAGATGATGGCCGAGTAGCGGAACCCGATGATGTAGCCCAGCCCCACGATGGAGGTGCGGGTGCTCATCGTCCCCAGGATGCGCAGCTTGTCGTGGAGGAAGGGACCCAGGCCGAAGGGGAGGATGCGGGTGGAGATGACATCCTTCCACAGCCCGAAGGCGGAGAAGAGGAAGTCGTAGAGCCCGCCCACCGTGGCGGCCACGAGGAGGGTGAACGCCTGGCCGCCGCCCGCCCGGTCGCCCGTGACGAGCACCTCGGTGGTGGCGGTGGCCTCCGGGAAGGGGAGGAGGCCGTGCTGGTCCTTGCAGAAATAGCGCCGGAGGGGGATGAGGAAGACCACCCCCAGCACCCCGCCCAGGAGGGAGGCGACGAAGAATTTGGTGAAGTCGGCCTCCAGGCCGAGGATGTAGAGGGCGGGGAGGGTGAAGATGGCCCCCGCCACCACGACCCCCGAGGCCGCCCCGATGCTTTGGATGATGACGTTCTCGGCGATGGTCGATTTCCGCTTAAACAGCGTCCCCATGCCGACGGCCAGGATGGCGATGGGGATGGCCGCTTCGAACACCTGCCCGATGTAGAGCCCCAGGTAGGCGGCCGCGGCGGTGAAGACGAAGGCCATGACGAGGCCGACGAGGACGGAGCGGGCGGTCACCTCGGGGATGATCCGCTCGGGCGGCACATAGGGGACATACTGCTCCCCGGGCTTCAGTTCCGTGTAGGCGTTGGGCGGCAGGACCTGGGGTTTAGGGTCGTCCATGGGACCTCCGGTTGAATGATTGGCGGGGCGCCCCGCGACGGGCTTGCCCCTGCCGGCTCAACTGCGCTCTTCCCAAATCTTGACGACCTCCACCAGCGTCCGGACCGAGGCCTCCATCCATTCCACGCTGTTCCACTCCTGCTTGGAGTGGAAATTGTGGCCGCCGGTGAAGATGTTGGGCGTCAGGAGCCCCTTGAGGGTCAGGGCGCTCCCGTCGGTCCCCCCGCGGATGGAGTGGAGCTTCGGCTCCACCCCGGCGCGGCGGCAGGCCTCCATCGCGTGGTCCACCACCTTGGGGTCCTTCTCGATGGGGTAGCGCATGTTGCGGTACTGCTCCTTCCAGGCCAGCTCGATGCCGGCGCGGGGGAACTGCGCCCGCAGGACCTCGACGCCGTGCTCCAGGTACTTCACCTTCGCCTCGATCCCCGCCCACTCGAAATCGCGCAGGATCATCTTGACGGTGGCTTCGGAAACGTCCCCGTGGATGGAGAGCGGGTGCCAGTAGCCCTCGCGGCCCGCCGTCGTCTCCGGCGCGGCCAGCGCCGGGAGCATCTCCACGAACCGGGCGGCGATGCGTCCCGCGTGGACCATCTTGTCCTTCGCGTAGCCGGGGTGGACGTTGAACCCCTTCACCGTGAGGGTCGCCGCGGCGGCGTTGAAGGTCTCGTTCTCGATCTCTCCCAGCTCCCCGCCGTCCACGGTGTAGGCGTAGTCGGCGCCCACGGCGGCCGCCTCCAGGTGGGCCGTCCCCATCCCCACCTCCTCGTCGGGGTTGAACCCGACGCGGATGGGGCCCCGCGGGATCTCCGGGTGGGCCAGCAGGTAATCCACCAGGGTCATGATCTCGGCGATCCCCGCCTTGTCGTCGCTCCCCAGGAGGGTGGTGCCGTCGGAGGTGACGATGGTGTGGCCGATCTGCCGGGCCAGGTTGGGGTTCTCGGAGGCCTTGATGACCTGCGCGGGGTCGCCCGGCAGGACGATGTCGCCCCCCTGGTAGTTCCGGTGGAGGACGGGCTTGACCCCCTCGCCCGAGACCTCCGGACTGGTGTCCACGTGGGCCAGGAACGCCACCGTGGGGACCTTCTTGGGGCTGTTGCCGGGCAGGGTGCCGAAGCAGTAGCCCCAGCGGTCCAGCGTCACGTCGTGCAGGCCGAGGGCCTTCATCTCCCCTTCCAGCATCCGGAGGAGGTCCCACTGGCCGGGGGTGGAGGGGTAGGTGTCGCTGTCCTCCTTGGCCCGGGTGTTGACCTTGACATAGCGGAGGAAACGGTCGAGGACGGTCTCGTACATGGGCATTACTTTAACATAAAGAGGCAAAAGGCTGAAGGTGAATGGCGGACCGGAAGCGATGGGGCGGTGGCGATATCCTCAACCGCATAGAACGATCCCATCCCCGACGGAGCGCGCGTCGGTCGGTGGCGGCTGCGCTGTCTTAGGAAATCCTTTGCGCCTATTGTGGAACCTCGTCGAGTCCCTGCAAAAGGCAGAAGCCGGGGCCGTAGGGGAGGATTTCTTCATGCCGTCCCGAGCCCGGCGAGGGACCCCGGTCTCAGGGGTCCGGCGAGGGCGCTGGAGAGCCCCGGTTCGACCGCGAACGGAGCCCCCCCCTGCCGACCATCCGGCGGGCCTGCCAGGCCGCCCCTGCCCGGAAGCCGATCTGGAGAACGCCGGCATCGGGGGCAGGGCTTCTATTGCGAAACCATTCAAGACATCTCCATGGCTTTGAATCCCTGTGGATCGCTATTGCCAAGCAAGGACGATCCAAATAAT
>CAZRVT010000041.1:0-25170 GCA_964603505.1 uncultured Holophagales bacterium
TCAGCATGCCTCTTGATACGATTTCCCATCTTCAGGGTTTTGGGATAGCCTCTAGGATCTACGAGAGCTTCTGAAAAGAACCTCGACGCCTCCTCGATCGCCCTATCCACCAGCGCCGTCTCCCGCGCCTCGGCCATGACGCGGAGCTTCATCTCGGTCCCCGAGTACCGCACGGAGATCCGGCCGCCGTTCAAGGCCTTTTCCAGCTCCGCGATCTTCGCTTCCGCGCCGGGGACCCGCTCCAGCGGGACTTTGCGCGCGACGGGGAGGTTGACCATGCGCTGGGGCCAGCGGGACGGCCACGGCACGGCGGCGAGCCCGCCGAACCGGGCGGCGGCCCCGAGGGCCAAAAGGGCGGTGAGGAGGCCGTCGCCGGTGGTGGCGTGGCGGCGGTCGATGATGTGGCCCGACTGCTCGCCGCCCAGGACCCACCCCCGCTCCACCAGGGCCTGCCACACGTACCGGTCGCCCACCGGGGCCCGGTGCAGGGCGATGCCCTCGTCGCGCAGGGCCTCCTCGACGCCGAGGTTGGTCATGATGGTGGCCACGATCCCGCCGCCGGGGAGGCCGCCCGCGGCCTGGAGGTTCCGGGCCAGCAGGTAGAGGATGTCGTCCCCGTCCACGATCCGCCCGTCGCCGGCCACCAGGACCACCCGGTCGCCGTCGCCGTCGAAACACGCCCCGGCCCACGCGCTGTGCTCCCGGACGGCGTCGCGGCATCTTTCGGGATGCTGACTCCCCACCCCGTCGTTGATGTTGCGGCCGTCGGGACGGTCGCCGAGGGGGACGACGCGCGCCCCCAGCTCCGTGAAGACCTCCTGCGCCGTCCCCGAGAGGGCGCCGTGGGCGGTGTCCACCACGATCGTCCGGTCGCGCAGGGCGCCCGGGTCGGCCACGGAGAGGAGCCACCGCCAGTAGGGTTGGGCGAGGTCCGGTTCGGGGGTCGGGACGGGGACGGAGCCCGCGGAGATGCCGTCCACCTCCCCGAGGAGCGCCTCGATGGCCGCCTCGGCGGCGTCGGGGAGCTTGGTTCCTTCCTTGGAGAAGATCTTGATGCCGTTGTCGGCATAAGGGTTGTGGGAGGCGGAGATCATGACGGCCAGGTCGGTGGCGTCGCACATGCGGGCGGTCCAGGCCAGGGCCGGGGTGGAGAGGATGCCGGCGACATGGACGGTCGCGCCGGCCCGGCGGAGCCCCGCGGTCAGATGGGCGGCCAGGGCCGGGGAGCTTTCCCGCGTGTCCATGCCGACGAGGACGCGACCGGTGACGCCGAAGTGGCGGCCGATGGCCTCCCCGAGGCGGCGCACCGTGGCGAGATCGAGGGGGAACTCGTAGGCGCGGGCGCGAATGCCGTCGGTGCCGAAGAGGCGCCTCACGGCCGGGCCTCCCGCACCATCACCATCGCCTCCCGGGGGGCCAGCAGCTCCACCTGCGGGTGGGGGGGGACCAGCGTGACCATGGTGGTCTGGGGATAGGTGCCCAGGAGGGTGAAGGGGGGGAGGACCACGGCACCGATCCCCTCCAGGACGCGCTTGGGGCCGGAAAGGCGCGCCTTTTTCGGATAAACGTCCACTTTCAGTCCTTCGGCGGCAAAGCTGGAGGGCACCTCGATGGGGACGGACCGCTCGGCCAGCCGGTCGAAGGTGAGTTCCACGGCGGACGGGGCCACCGAAAGGACATGGGCGCCGGGCGGGGCGGGGACGGCCTTGGGGGAAAGCTGGAGCACCTGTCGTCCTTCTCGGGGATCCAGGACGGCCACGGTGTAGGCCATCGTTCCATGGGGAGGCATGGCCCCCTTCCCGTGGACCACCACGGCCTCGTGGGAGCGTCCCGTCAGGATGAAGGACGGGTCGTGCTTGATGCGGAGCGGGACCTCCAGCGACCACTCCTCGGGGGCGGGGCCGTCGCGCAGGGCCACGGCGTACCAGAAACCAACGCCCATCAGGAGGGCGAGGAGCTTGAGGGGGAGGTTCGCGAGGGGCTTCATTTCTGCCTCTTGGCCACGAGGTACTGGAAGAGGAGCTCGCGCAGGGACTTGGAGTCGAGGAAGCGCTGGAGGTGGCCGTCCACCGCGAACGAGACCATCCCGGTTTCCTCCGACACCACCACGGCCACGGCGTCGGTCTCTTCGGTGATGCCGATGGCGGCCCGGTGGCGGGTGCCGAACTCCTTGGTCAGGGCGGCGTTCTGCGTCAGGGGGAGGAAGCACCCGGCGGCGGCGATGCGGTCGCCCTGGATGATGACGGCGCCGTCGTGGAGGGGGGTGCGCGGCATGAAGATGGTCTCGAGCAGCTCCAGGGAAACCTCCCCCCCCACGGCCACGCCCGTCTCGGCCACTTGGCGGAGGCCGTCGCCCCGCTCCAGGACGATGAGCGCCCCGGTGTGCCGGCTGGAGAGGGCCGCGGAGGCGAGGACGATCTCCTGGATGATCTTCTCCTCCGGCCCCGCGCTCATCAGGCGGGAGAACGGGTTCTTGACCAAGGAGGTGAGGATCCGGCGGATGTCCTGCTGAAAGAGTAGCAGGAGGGCGAGGGGGAGGTAGAAGAAGACCGCCCCCAGGAGGGAGTTGAGGGTCCGCAGCCCGAGGAGGCGGGCCGCGGAGTAGAGGACCAGCAGCGACCCCAGCCCGACAAGCACGTTTATCACCCGCGTCCCCTTGAGGAGGAGGAGCATTTGGTAGGCGATGGCCGCCACCAAGAGGATGTCGAGGCCGTCCCGGAGGGTGAAGCGGGCGAAGGGCTCCAGCCAGGGGGTCATGCGTCGAGGGTCTCCTCGAGCCGGAAGAAATCGCGGTGCGCCCCCACATCGTGGACGCGGAAGATGCGGGCCCCCTTCCGCCAGGCCGACGCGTGGGCCGCCAGCGTCCCCGGGAGGCGGTCGTCCACCGGGCGGCCGGTGTAGGCCCCGATGAACGATTTGCGCGAGGCCCCCACCAGGATCGGGCGCCCGAGGGCCTGCAGAAACTCGATGTGGCGGAGGAGCCAGAGGTTATGGTCGAGGGTCTTGCCGAATCCGATGCCCGGGTCCACGGCGATCCGGTCGTCGGGGATCCCGGCCGCCCGGGCGCGCGTCAGGCCCGCCGCCAGCCCCGCGAGGACCTCCTCGGGCAAATCGTCGTAGCGCGGGTCTTTCTGCATGACGTCGGGGGTCCCCTTCCGGTGCATCAGCACCACCGAAGCCCCGTGCGCCGCCGCCTCCGCCGCCATGGCCGGGTCCGCCTCGAGGGCCGAGATGTCGTTGACGACGCACGCCCCGGCGCGGAGGGCCTCCCGGGCCACGGCGGCCTTGGTGGTGTCGATGGAGAGGGGGAGGGGGCAGCGGGCCTTCAGCTCCCGGATGACGGGGAGGACCCGCGCCAATTCCTCCGATACCTCCACGGGGGCCGCCCCGGGGCGGGTGGACTCCCCGCCGATGTCCAGAAGGTCCGCCCCCTCCGCGGCCATCTGGAGGCCGTGCTCGATCGCCCGGGCGGGGTCGAGGAAGCGGCCGCCGTCGGCGAAGGAGTCGGGGGTGACATTGAGGATCCCCATCAGGACGGGGCGGTTCAGCGGCAGGGGGCGCCCGCCCACGACCCAGGCGGTCGGGGGAAACCGGTAGGCGTCCAGGACCGCCTCCAGGGCGGCCCGGCGCCTGGCGTCGGGGACGGCCGCCGGCAGGGCCGCGGCCAGCTCCGCGAGGGTGCCCTCGAGGGTGAAGCCGCCGGGGCCGCCCCCCGCGTGGAGGGTGTAGTGCGCGCCGTCCCGGAGGCAGTAGGCCATCCTACGCCGTGGCCTCCGGGCCGGGGGGCGACTTCCGGTGGGGCACCGCAATCCCCGCGGTGGACTCCACGAGGGCATAGAGTTCCTCGCCGTCGAGCACCTCGCGCTCGAGGAGGGCCGCGGCGATCTTCTCCAGAGTGCCGCCGTAGGTGGTGAGGATCTCGCGCGCCTTGCCGTAGCCGGCGTCGATGAAGCCCTTGACCTCGGCGTCGATGCGGACGGCCGTGGCCTCGCTGTAATTCTGGTGGCGCACCAGCTCCTTGCCCAGGAACACCTCCCCGTCGCCCGCGCCGAAGGTGAGGGGCCCGAGGGCGCTCATGCCCCATTCGCACACCATGCGGCGGGCTAACTCGGTGGCGCGGGCCAGATCGTTGCCTGCGCCCGTGGAGAGGCGGTTGAGGGAGAGCTCCTCGGCCACCCGGCCGCCCATCATCACGGCGATCTGAGCCAGGAGGAAGTCCTTGGTGTAGGTGTAGCGGTCGTCGGTGGGGAGCTGCTGGGTGATCCCGAGGGCCATGCCGCGGGGGATGATGGTCACCTTGTGGATGGGGTCGGCCTCGGGGAGGACGGCCGAGACGAGCGCGTGGCCCGCCTCGTGGAAGGCGGTGGTCCGCTTCTCCTCCTCGGAGATGATCATGGATTTCCGCTCGAGCCCCATCAGAACCTTGTCCTTGGCGTATTCGAAGTCGTCCATGTCCACCTTGTCCTTGCCCCGGCGGGCGGCGATGAGGGCCGCCTCGTTGACGAGGTTGGAGAGATCGGCCCCCGAGAAGCCGGGGGTGGAGCGGGCGATGACCTCCAGCTTGACGTCCGGGGCCAGCGGGACATGGCCGGTGTGCACCTTGAGGATGCCCGTGCGGCCGCCCAGATCGGGCCGGTTGATGACGATGCGGCGGTCGAACCGGCCGGGGCGGAGGAGAGCGGGGTCGAGGATGTCGGGGCGGTTGGTGGCCGCCATGATGATGACCCCCTCGTTGGTGTCGAAGCCGTCCATCTCCACCAGGAGCTGGTTGAGGGTCTGCTCCCGCTCGTCGTGCCCGCCGCCGAGACCCGCGCCGCGGTGGCGCCCCACGGCGTCGATCTCGTCGATGAAGATGATGGAGGGGGCGTTCTTCTTCCCCAGGTCGAACAGGTCGCGCACGCGGGAGGCGCCCACGCCGACGAACATTTCCACGAACTCCGAGCCGGAGATGGAGATGAAGGGGACGTTGGCCTCGCCGGCGATGGCCTTGGCCAGCAGGGTCTTGCCGGTGCCCGGCGGCCCCACGAGGAGGACCCCCTTGGGGATCTTCCCGCCGAGGCGCTGGAACTTTTTGGGGTCCTTGAGGAAGTCGATGATCTCGAGGAGCTCCTCCTTGGCCTCGTCCACCCCGGCCACGTCCTTGAAGGTGATCTTCTTCTGGCTGGGCGTCACCACCCGGGCCTTGCTCTTGCCGAAGGTCATCGCCTTGTTGCCCCCCTGCTGCATCTGCCGCATGAAGGCGACGAAGAGGATGATGAGGAGGAGGATGGGGCCCCAGGCGATGAGGAGGGCCAGCCAGGTGGACTCCCGCATGTCCTTGACGTTGACCGCCGCCCCGTTCTCCCGCAGGGTGTCCACCAGGCGGGGATACTCGGGGGCATAGGTGTGGAAATCGGGGTATTGGGCCCCGGGCGTGGGCCGCTCCTTGTAGTTGCCCAGGATCTCCTGCCCCTTGATGACCACGTCGGCCACCTTCCCCCCCTCGACGGCGGCGAGGAACTCGGAGAAGGGGATCTCCTTGGTCCCCACGGTGGCGGTCTTGAAGACCTGCCACATGGCGATGATGACGCCGAAGATGAGGAGCCAAATGACCAGGCCGCGCCAGCTCTCCATTTATCCTCCGATGACCCTGGCGATGTAGGGGAGATTGCCGTGCCGCTTCCGGTGCTCCATGCCGTAGCCGGCGAAGATCCCCTCGTTCTCCACGAAGAGTGCGATGTCGGGCACCAGGTCCACCTTGCGGTCGCCCGGCTTGTCGATGATGCAGCAAGTGCCCACCTGCTTGGCCTTGGTGGAGCGGAGCTGGGTGAGGAGGTAGTTTTCCACCACCCCCGAGTGCATCACGTCCTTGACCAGGAGGATGTTCCCCGCGAAGTCGTCCCATGAGCCGCCGATAAAGGAGATGCGGCTGATGGGTTCGTCCACCCGCCGCTCGGTGATGAAGTCGTAGTGGCAGGGGAAGGGGAGGGCCCGCATCAGGTCCGCCATGAACACCGACGCCCCCTTGAGGATGCCCACCAGAAGCAGCTCCTCCGCCGCGAAGCGCTGGGCGATCCGGCGGGCCGCTTCCTGTATCCGGGCCGCGATCTCGACCTCGTCGTGAATCTTCTCAAGCGTCATGGCTCCACCTCACGATCAGGTTGGTTTCCGACGGCCCGGCCGCCGGGGTGGCTTCATACCATCCGGGGACCCACAGGATCCGCCGACCGTCCCGCAGGACCGGCCAGTAGGGCCGAAGGACCCCCGGCATTTTCACGGCCTTCAGCAGACGCCTAAGCGCCTCTTCGCCGGGCTTCAGGGGGGCGACGGTCGCCCGTTTCGGCATGGGGGGGCCGAGCAAAACCTCCTCCGCTCGCCGCGCCCCCCGCCCCCGGCGGGCATGGAGCGTCAGGCCGTTCGCGATGCGAACCCTACCCGGCAGGTGAATTTCCTTCGGCGACCACCCTTTCGGGAGAGGGCTCCAATAAATAGTATCACAGGTGATCAGGCATGTTAAGCCCCCGGAAAGGGCCAGGGCGGCCGTCCGGCGGGCCGAACCGGCCAGGGCGCAGACCCGCTCCACCTGCCGGGATTCCCACCGGGGGAGCCGGGCCTCCAGGGCCCCCGCCGCCAGCCGCCGCGCCAGCGCCGGGTGGAGGGCGATGAAAGCGGCGCGGTCCCATGCCTCGAACGGGAACTGGGCGGTGGTGATCGCCTCCCGGACCCTCCCGGCCTCCAGCGAGAGGAGGTCATCGTCGAGGGCCAACGCCTCCGCCGCCCGCGCCAGGCATTTCCGGGCCGACGGGTTGACCTCGCGTTCGAGAACCGGCAACACGTTCATTCTCAGCCGGTTGCGCAGGAAGCGCGGGTCGGCGTTGGTGGGGTCGTCCCTCCATGACAGGCCGTGGTTGGACAGGTAGGCCAGCACCTCGGCCCGCGAGAAGGGCAGGAGCGGATGGATCCACAACCCGTCGCGGATGGGGCGGATGCCCCCCAAACCCCGGGGGCCGGAGCCCTTTGCCAAGCGCATCAGGACCGTCTCGGCTTGGTCGTCGAGGGTATGGCCGAGAGCGATGCGGTCGTATCCCAGGCGCCCTGCCAGGGCCTTCAAGGCCCCCAGCCGCGCCTCCCGCGCCTGCGCCTCCCAGGAGTCGCCCCGCGCGGGGCCGACCTGCAGAGCATGGAATGGGAGGAGCCAGTCGGAGGCCAGACCCCGGACAAAGGCCCGCTCCTCCCGGACATCCCGCCAGCCGTGGTCGACGAAGGCGACGCCGAGGCGCAGGCCCATCGGGCCGGCTGCCCTCTGGAAGAGATGGGCCATGCAGACGGAGTCCGGCCCGCCGGAGACGGCCAGGAGGACGGCCTGTCCGGGTCCGAAGAGGGCATTGTCGCGGACGAAGTCGAGGAAGCGCCTGAACAGCATGGAGAGAGAATGGCGGTGAAGGGAATCGAACCCCTAACACTGCGGATATGAGCCGCATGCTCTAACCGTTGAGCTACACCGCCGATTACGCCTATATTTTAGCACAGTCCGAGCCCCCGCCGTGTGGCATAATAAGGCATCCCATCCGCAGGAGGAGAGCATGAGACCGTTGCATTGGGCCCTGTCCGTTCTGATCCTCGTTCCGATGCTGTCCTGTTCTCGTTCCACCGCCCCCAAACCCGCTCCCCCGGCGAGGGACGGCGTCCTCATCCACCTGACCCGGGGCCCCGAGGATCCCCACCGGGCCCTCATGGCGCTGAACATGGCGGTCATGATGGCCGCGGAGAAAGACGTGGCCGTCTATCTGGACATCAAGGGGATCGAGCTGGTCCTCCGGGACGCCCCGGACGTCCAATTCGACGGGTTCCCCTCGTCCCTGACCAGTCTCCAGGCCCTGCAGAAAGCCGGGGTGATGGTCATGGCCTGCCCCGGATGTCTGAAGGCCGCGGGCAAGACCCCGGAAGACCTGATGCCCCTCGCCCACGCGGCCACGAAGGAGTGCTTCTTCTCCTTCACCCAGGGCAGGATCCTCACCCTCGACTACTGAGTCCTTCCCCGCTCCGGGTTGACAGGGCGCGCCCGGGGCGGTTAAATGGGGCATGAGCCAGCGAGCATGGGAGCTTCCGGCGTGAAGGCCCGCGCGGCCGGGACCGGCCTGGCCCTTCTGATGGGGCTGGCGGCCCTGACCAGCGGGGTTCTCGCCGCTCGGCAGGTCGGTTCGCCCTCCGACACCTCGATGCCCGAGTCCGCCGTCGTCCACGGGGCCCGCCAGGTCCTGGAGGGAAAGCCCCTCTACGCCGATTACGGGCGGCCGCCGTTCATTTGCGCCCCCTACATGCCCCTCTACTACGGGGCGGTCGGCGGGCTCGGCCGCCGGCTCGGCGCCGGCCCCGAGGGGCTTTTCACCCTCGGCCGCTGGATCTCCCTGGCCGCGCTCCTTCTGGCGGGGGGGGTGATCGCCTGGAACGAGGCGCGCCTCGCGGGGCCCCGCCGGGGCATCGGCCTCGCCGTGCCGGCCTTCCTGGCCTCGCCGTTCGTCCTGGCCTGGGGCCCCACCGCCCGGCCCGACACGCTCGGCCTATTCTTCTCGCTCGCCGGCACCCTCCTCTGGCTGAAGTTCGAAGAAAAACCCTGGCGCTACCTCACCGTCGTCCTCTGCCTGCTGGCCTTCCTGACGAAGCAATCCTTCGTCGCCGCGCCGGGCGCGCTCCTTCTGTATCTGGCGATCGGGAAAAGGAAGGCCGATGCCCTCAGGGTCGGCGGGCTCTTCGCCGGGAGCGTCATCGCGGCCCTGCTCATCATGCACGCGGCCACGGACGGACTCTCCACCCTAAACATCCTGGACGCCAATCTCGTCCCCTTTTCCATGACCAACTTGCGGCTCATCGGCGGGCGGTTCCTCCAGTCGGCGGCGTTCCCGCTCCTGCTGGCCCTGGTCGGACTGAACCGGGAGCGGATGCATTCCCTTCCGTTCCTGTATTTCGCCGTCTCGCTCCTGTGGGCGTTCTACGCCTCGCTGAAACTGGGCTCGGACCTCAATTACTTCCTGGAACCCATGGCCGCCGCCTGCCTCCTCATCCCCTATACGCTGGAGACGATGGAGAAAGAGGAGGGGAGCCGCCTCAACGCCGTTCTCCTGCTGGCGGGGCTCCTCTGGGCCGTGCCGCAGATCAACTACCGGGTCAACGCGTTGGAGACCTACCGGGTGGAGGACGAGTCCCGCGTGCGCGCTCTCGTCCGGGAGTTCGACGGCCTCGTCCTCACCGATGCCCCCCGCCTGGCCTACCTGAGCCGCTCGCCATTCCTCATCGATCCCTATCAGCTCGCCTCCCTGCAGACGGCCGGCAAGTGGGAGGTCGCCCCCCTGCTTCAGATGCTGGACGAGGGGCAGGTCGGCCTGGTGGTGTTGAAGAGTCCCCCCGAGGCCGGTTCCACCTGGCAGGGCCAGCCGCGCCTGCCCAAGGGGGTGGCGGAGATCATCCGGCGCCGCTTCGTGCGGACGGAAACGCTCGACGGCTTCCTCGTCTACCGCTGCCGGTCCGCCCATCCATGACAGCCGCCGTCGCCACGCTGGACGACGCCCGCGCCGTCCTCCGCCGGGTCTTCGGGTTTCCCGATTTCATGGCCGACCAGGCCTCGGTGGTGGAGACCCTCCTCGCCGGCGGCGACGCCCTCGTCCTGTGGCCCACGGGCGGCGGCAAGTCGCTCTGCTATCAACTGCCGGCCATCGTCCGCCCCGGTACGGGGGTGATCGTTTCGCCCCTCATCGCCCTCATGCAGGACCAGGTGGCCGCCCTGGCCGAGCTGGGGGTGGCCGCCGCGGCCCTCCACTCCAACCTCGACGGGGCCTCGGCCTGGGAGGTGGAGCGGCGCCTCGAGGCGGGGGAACTCGATCTCCTTTATGTGGCCCCCGAGCGCCTCCTCGCCGAGCGGTGCCTCGACCAACTCTCCCGCGTCCCAATCGCCCTCTTCGCCATCGACGAGGCCCACTGCGTCTCCCAGTGGGGCCACGATTTCCGGCCGGAGTACCTCGGCTTGGATATCCTCCCCGCGCGGTTTCCGGGCGTCCCGCGCCTGGCGCTCACCGCCACCGCCGATCCCCCCACGCGGCGCGAGATCCTGGCGCGGCTGAAGCTCGAAAAGGCCCGCCTCTTCCTGGCCTCCTTCGATCGTCCCAACCTCCGCTACCGGGTGGTGGACAAAGACGGGGACCCGCGCCGGCAGTTCCTCCAATTCTACCGGGAGGAGCACGCGGGCGAGGCCGGCATCGTCTACCGCTTCTCGCGCGCCAAGGTGGAGGCCGCCGCCATGTGGCTCCAGGCGCAGGGGCTCGACGCCCTGCCCTACCATGCGGGGATGAACGCCGCCGACCGGGCCGCGACCCTCGACCGGTTCCGCTCCGGCGACAGCGTCGTGGTGGTGGCCACCATCGCCTTCGGGATGGGGATCGATCGGCCCGATGTGCGGTTCGTCGCCCACCTCGACCTGCCCAAGAGTTTGGAGGCCTACCACCAGGAGACCGGCCGCGCGGGGCGCGACGGCGCCCCCGCCGACGCCTGGATGGCCTACGGCCTGCAGGACCTCTTCAACCTCCTCTACCTGATCGATGCCTCGGAGAGTCCGCCCGAACGCAAAGCCATCGAGCGGCGCAAACTGGACGCCCTCCTGGCCTACTGCGAAGTCGCCGACTGCCGCCGGCAGGTCCTGCTCCGGTATTTCGGCGAGGAACGGCCCGCCCCCTGCGGCAACTGCGACACCTGCCTCGAGCCGGTCGCCACCTGGGACGCCACCACCGCGGCGCAGAAGGCCCTCTCCGCCGTCCATCGCACCGGCGGACGGTTCGGCGCTCTCCACCTGATCGATCTTCTGCGCGGCGAGGCCACGGAAAAAATCGTCCGCCACGGGCACGACAAACTCCCCACCTTCGGCGTCGGGACCGAACTCGACCTCCGCGGCTGGCGCAATGTCTTCCGTCAGCTCGTCGCCCGGGGCTACCTGAAGACCGACCTCGACGGCTACAACACCCTGGCCCTGACCCCCCGGGCCTGGCCCGTCCTGAAGGGGGAGGAGCGCCTCGCCTTGAGGGAGGAGCGCAAGAGCGCCAAGAAAGGCAAGAAGCGCAAGGCATCGGAAAAGGTTGCGGCCCCTCTCTTCGGCCACGAAGCCCGATTCGAGGCCCTCCGCGCCTGGCGCATGAAGATCGCCCGGGCCCGCGGCGTCGCGCCCTATGTCATCTTCCACGACCGCACCCTGCGCGAACTCGCCGCCCGCAACCCGTCCACCCTCGAAGATCTCGCCGGAATCACCGGCATCGGCGCGCACAAGCTTGAGCATTATGGCGAGGCGGTGCTGGCGGTGCTTAGGGGAGGAGGAGCCTAAAAGATGTTCCGAGACGGAGGTTGCTCTCTACCAACTCGGTGATCGACAAATTCAGCCTCTGCTCATCTGCTTAAAACAGGCATCCGGAAACAACGCTAATCGCTGATGCCATTACCCTCAGGTATTTCGGCGAGAAGCGCTTCCAGCTGAGGGAGGATGCGCTGTTCTATTGCCTCCAGGTCGCCGCCTTGGCAGTCGTGCTTCCGCAGGAGGTCGCGGAGCATCGTGTAATAGTCCAGCAGGGCCTGGGTGCAGAGGCGCAGGGCGGGGGTGGACCGGTCGGTGTCCGTCGGCTTGGCGGCGGCCGCGGCCTGGACCACGGCCTGGGCGTAGGCGACGAGTCGGCCGTGGAGGTTGGAGAGTTCGGGGGGAGGGGCGATATCTTTTAGGCCGGAGAGCTTTGCCGCGGCCGCGCTCTTCGCGGCGGTCTTGCGGGACGGGTCCCGGGCCTCCATGACGAACTGCAGAAGGTCCTCCGGCTCGCCCTGCATCACCCGCTCGAACGCGGCGTCGTAATCCTGGATGGAGGCCATCCAGGATTCGCAGGGTCCACCCGCCATGGCGGGGAAGGGGCCCAGAAGGAGCGTTGCCGTCATCAGTAATCCCATCCCCATTGTCGGGACGGCCGTGGGGAAAGGAGCTTTCATCTCTTCACCCCCCGCCCCGTCCTCAGGGGACTGAGGACGCTACAGGACGCGGGGGGAGCACCATACAATCCGCCGAAAGCGGGGACCACCATGCCTCCCGCCATCCAGGCCCCGTCGCCTGCCCGATGTCCCGCGCAGGCGTGAAGCCGGCGGCTATAGGGTTGAACCATAGGCGAAGAGGTTCCCCGCCTGGTAGATGTCCCACTGGACGCCGGAGAAGGGGAGCCCCTTGCCGATATGGGCGCCTTTCGTCCGGTTGAACGCTTCGCCGGTTTTCAAATTGAATTCCACCTCGTCGCCCTCGGCCACGCCGGCCGCCAGGATGCCGGGAAAGGTGAGGATGGGGAAGCCGCTGTTGATGGCGTTGCGCTTGTAAATGGCGCCGAACGACTCCGCGACGATGAGCCGGACGCCGAGGGAGGCGAAGCAGTCCACCGCCTGCTGGCGCGACGAGCCGCACCCGAAATTGCCGCCGGAGATCAGGATGTCGCCGGGCCGGGCCTTGACCGGGAAATCCTTGTAGCCGTCCAGCGAGGTGAAGGTGTGCTGGCCCATCTGCCGGATGTCGGTGATGGCCAGGTGGGCGTTGTGGAAGATCATGTCGGTGTCGATGTTGTGCTTGGGAACGATGAGGACGCGTCCGCGGATCGTGCTCGGCTTTTCCATATTTATGCCTCCGGCTCGACGATTTTCCCCGCCAGGGCCGCGTAGGCGGCCGTGACGGGAGAGGCGAGGTAGGTGTCGCCGTCGCCCTGCTTGCCCTTGAAGTTGCGGTTGGAGGTGGAGACCTGCACCTCCCCCTTGCCGGTCATGCCCAACTGGCCCGAGGCGCAGCCGCCGCACCCGGCCTGGCTGACGATGGCGCCGGCCTCGAAGAGGGTTTGAAGGTCGCCCGACTCCAGCAGTTTTTTCCACACGCCCCGGGTGGACGGCACCACCTTGAGCATGACGCCGGGGGCCACCTTCTTTCCCTTGAGGATTTGCGCGGCGGCGTGGAGGTCGGAGAAGCGGCCGTTGGTGCACGAGCCGATGAAGACCGAATGCACTTTCGCCCCCGCCGCGTCCCGCACCGGGACCACCTTGGAGGGGGAGCCGGGGAGGGCGGCGGAGGGGACGACGGCGGAGAGGTCGAAAACCTCGCAGCGGTCGTAGGCGGCGTCGCGGTCGGGGCCCGTCACGCGGAGGTCGAGGCCGCGGTAGAACTCGGCCGTCTCGCCGTTGACCGGGAAGAAGCCGATGATGCCGGCCATCTCGGTGACCATGCTGGAGATGGTGATGCGCTGGTCGAGGGTCAGGCGCTCCACCGCGTCGCCGGTGAAGTCGATGGCGTAGTCCAGCGCGCCGTCGGACCCCAGGCGGCCGAGGATGGCCAGGACGGCGTCCTTGGCAGTGGCGGGGGGCTGGAGGCGGCCCGTGAGCTCGATGCGCATGCTCCGGGGCACCTCGAACCAGGTCCGTCCCGTCTTGAAGGCGAAGGCGATGTCCACATCGCCCATCCCCTGGCCGAAGACCCCGACCGCGCCGAGAATGTTGAGGTGGGAGTCGGTGCCCACCACGGTGTCGCCGGGGGCGGCGAGGCGGTGGTCGATGGTGACGTGGGAGCCGATGCCGGCGTCCACGTCGAACACCTTCATCCCCTGCTTTTCGGCGAAGAGGCGGCAGGCCATCTGGTTGTTGGCATAGGGGATGGTATTGGCGGGGACGTTGCAGTCGAAGGTGAAGACGGTCTTGTGGGGGTCGGCCACCGGGGCGTCGCCGTAGTGGGCCCGGAAGTTCTTCACCACGTTAGCCCCGCCGAAGTCGCGCGCCGACCGGACGTCGAGGTCCAGCCAGATGATGTTCCCCGGCGCCACCGGGTCGTTGCTGCGGAGGGAGAAGATCTTTTCGATGGTCGTTTGGCCCATGGGGTCTCCTTGGGGGATTCGCCATTATGCTAATGGCCGCGGCAGGAAAAAGCAAGGGGGGCGGAAGGCTGAAGGGGGGGATCTTCCGCCCACCCATTGCAAAATGCAAAATATAAATGCAAAGTTCGTAAGATGCCTTTATCCCCCAACCGTTATCGGATTCCAGCGCCATAGGAGGTTATAATGAGCGAGTGAACCGGAATGCTATGAAGGATCAGGCCGATCACACCGCCGTCAGGATGCCGAAATACACTGGCATAATCGAGTGCGATGACGAGAAATTAATCCTCAAGCCTAATTACTATGGGGCAAAGCGGTCATTTCGAATCTGGGGATTGGTGTTCGGAAGCATCATCATTGCTTTGGCTTTGCTTTGTGTCGCCTGGATTATGGATTTTCAAGCAGGTTATTGGCCTTGGTTGGGAATATGGTTCGTGCAGGTCGCCGGCTTGGCTTTTTCGTTGCTATTTGAGCATACGATCATTCTGCTGATAGCCAGAGGCGATATCGTGCGGGAGCGCAAGCTCATCTTCCGGCCCATCAGGAGGAAGAAAGTCATTGCCAAGCTGGCCGAAATTCGGATCATTAAGCTGAGCATACGAACGGAATCAGGGCCGGTTGGACCGCTCGTGCTGGATCCGCAGAAGAAAGAGCTGTGCTGGATTCACCTTGTCGTCGGAAGCCGATGTAAACGCTTCTGGTACACCAAATACGTCGAAGCCGCCGTGGTGATCGCCCGCAAGCTCGCCGAGTTCTCGGGGGCCCCGCTCGAAGACCCGCAAGGCATTGAAGCGAGACTGGCCAGTGGTGGCGGTCTTGGTCCGTGAATTTGAACCGCCCGGCTGTCCCGCTGTCCTGCCGCCCCGCTTTGCTTTATAATTGAGGGGATGGACATCCGCACCGTCGGCATCATCGCCAAGTCCAGCAACCCGCACGCCCAGGCCAAGGCCCGTGCGATGGCGGTGGACCTCCAGGCGAAGGGGTACACCGTATCGGTGGATTCCCAGGCCGCCGCGGGGGGAATGGAGGCCTGCTCCGCCGCCCTCCCCGTCATCGCGCGGAAGAGCCAGCTGCTGATCGTCCTCGGCGGGGACGGCACCCTCCTCTCCGTGGCGCGCGAGACCCCCTCGGAGACCCTCATCCTGGGGATCAACATGGGGACGCTCGGGTTCCTCACGCCGCATCCGGAATCCAAGGCCGACGCCCTCGTCCGCGAGGTCCTCGCGGGCGACTACAAGGTGGAGCGGCGCAACAAGCTCGCCGTCACCCTCCATCAGCCGACGGTGGGCGACAAGACCGCCTTCGTCCTCAACGACGCCGTCATCGCCAAGGCGGCCATGGCCCGCATCATCGAGCTGAAGATCGCCGTCGAGGGGAAGCCCCTCACCCGGATGCGGGCCGACGGCCTCATCATCGCCACCCCCACCGGCTCCACCGCGTACAACCTGGCGGCCAACGGCCCCATCCTCGCCCCCGAGGCGGCCGCGGTGGTGCTGGCCCCCATCTGCCCCCACACCCTCACCTACCGCCCCCTGGTCCTCCCCGACCGCTTCGCCATCGACGTGGAGCTGGAGACCCCCCACGAGGAGGTCTACCTCACGCTGGACGGGCAGATGGGGCACCGCATCTTCCCGGGCGACCGCATCGAGGTGCGCAAATCGGACGAGTTTGCCTCTCTCGTGGTGGCCCGCGCCTACGATTTCTTCGAGGTCCTGCGGGCCAAGCTCTCATGGGGCGGCGGATAGTCGCCCGGCTGGAGCGGGCCCTGCGGGAGCTCCATCCGCGGGCTTCCCTCCGGGCCGCCTGCACCCGCCTGCCCCGGGGGCGGCGCTGGGGCGTCATCCTCCTGGGGAAGGACGCCGCGTCGCTCGCGGAGGGGGTGGCCCTGCCGGACTGCCGCGGAATCCTCGTGGCGCCGCCGGACCGTCTCCCCGCGCGGGCCTCGCGGCGGTGGACGGTCCTCCCCGGCGCCCACCCCGTCCCCGACCGCTCGAGCTTCGAGGCCGGCGACGCCCTCCTTCGCTTCGCCGCCGACCCCGCCTTCGACGCCTTCCTGGTGGGGCTCACCGGCGGCGGCTCGGCCCTGGCGGAAGTCCCGTTGCGGCCCTTTTTCACCCGGGCCGACCTGGCGGCCTGCCACCGCGACCTCCTGGCGTCGGGGCTCCCCATCACGGCGATGAACGCCGTCCGCAAGCGCCTCTCGGCGATCAAAGGGGGGCGCCTGGCCGCCGCGATGGGACCCCGCCCCGCCTGGACCTTCCTGATCTCCGACGTTCCGGCCGGGCACGACGATGCGATCGCCTCCGGCCCCACCCTGCCCGACGCCGCCTCGCACCGCCGGGCCCTGGCCGTGCTGGCCGGCCTGCCCGACCGCGCCTGGGCGCGCAAGCTCCGGGAGGCCGCCGGGGCGGGCCGCCTGCCGGAGACCCTCACGCGGCGGGACCGGGTCTTTCGGAACAAGCGCCACCGCGTGCTGGCCGACAACGCCATCCTCCTCGACCGGCTGGCGCGCGACCTGAAGGGGGAGAGGCTCCGGCCCCGCCTCTTGCTCTCCAACGCCGACGGGCCGGCCGAGAGGGTCCTGCCCGCCCTCTGGCGCGCCTTCGTCGCGCTGAAGCCCCGGGAGGCGCTCCTCCTCGGCGGCGAGTTCACCGCGGCCCTGCCGCGCCGGGCGGGGCGCGGGGGGCGCGTGTCCCACCTGTCGCTGATGTTCCTGGAACGGCTCCTTTCGAAGGGATGTCCTTTCCCGTTCGGCTTCCTGGGGATGGCCACCGACGGCGCGGACGGCACCTCGCCGGGCGCGGGGGTCTTCCTGGACGGCCCCGCCGGCACCCCCGCCGAGGCGCGCGTCGCCCTGGAGGCCCATGATTCCGGGACCTTCTTCGACCGTCACGGCCTCCTCCTTGCGCCCCTGCGGGACCGGCTGAACCTGCGGGACTGCTTTATCCTATGGCGCGCCGCCTGATCCGCAAGCGCTTCATCGTCGGCCTGGTCCTGGCCCTGCTGGTGGCGCTGGCCCTGACGCCCAATCCCTGGCGCGACCGGGCTGCGAGCTGGGGCCTGCGCCAGGTCCTGGCCGGCGCCCTGGGCCGCGACATCGCCTGGAAGTCCCTGCGGGTGGTCGGCCTGCCGCCGCGCCTGGAGGTGCGGGGCCTCGAGCTGACCCCCTTCGTCAAGGCCCGCTTCGTGGCCATCGCCCCCTCCACCTCCCTGGTCTCCTCCAGCATTTTCGTCTCCGGATTGGAGGTGGACCTCTCGGGGCCGCTGACCGGCGGCCCCCCCAAGGCGGCGAAGGGTCCCCCGGTGAAGTTCATCTTCTTCCACCGGCTCACCCTCACCGACGTCACCCTCAAGCTCCGGGAGACCACCGTCCCGCTGTCGGGCGACTTCCGTCAGGTCTCCCTCTTCACCATGGGGGAGCGGGGGTTCCTCTGGGTCCGGAGCGCTCAGGCGGGCATCCGGCACTACCCCCCCATCCACTTCTCGCTCCGGGCGGGGTTCGGTCCCGACGGCGCCGCCCTCCGGCTGGACCGGCTGGCGGTGCGCGGGCCCGATTTCCGGATCACCGGCTCCGGGCGGTTGGCCGGCGCCTCCCCCCAGCTCGATTGCGCCCTGTCGGTTGAGGCCCCCGCCCAGGCATGGCTGGACCGGTTCGGGGCGGGGATCGATTTCCAGTCCGAGATCCGGCTCAAGACCGCCCTGCGGCTGGAGGACGGCCGCCTCCTCATCCGCGGCGATGGGGCGTGCGCCGCGCCCGTCCTGTTCCACCGCCCCCTGGAGCCGTTCATGATCGACTTCACCCTCGAGAGCGCCGGCCCGAAGCGGACGCTGGACGCCGCCCTGAGGGGCTCCGCCGGCGCGCTGGAGGCCCGCCTCGACCTCCACCCGCCCGTGCGCATCGAATCCCGCCTCGCCCTCCAGGGCGTTGGGTTGAAACGCCTGCTCGAGACCTTTTCCGTCCCGGCCCCCGCCTTCGACCTTCCCGTGGACGTTCGGGCCGAGCACCTCCTCTTCGGGTCCGCGATCGACGACGCCGTCGGCTCGGTGACCGTGTCCGACCCCGGCGGCCGGGTGCGGATCGAGGCGGGGTTGCGCGGGCTCGGGTTCGAGGCCTTTTCGGTCCGCATCCAGGGCGGCGGGCTGGACCTGGACGCCGCCGGCTCGCTCCCGTTCAACGACACCGACCCCGTGGAGATCCAAGGGGCGCTCCACCGGAGCGACCTGGAGGCGCTCCAGCGGTTCCTGTCGCCCTTCCTCCCCGACTTCGGGGCCCTCTCCGGCTGCATCGACGGGCGGTTCACGGTCTCGCGATCGTTCAGCGACCCGCTCCTCTCGGTGGAGGCGTGGCTCGACCAGGTCCGCCTCCTCGGCTTGGACTGGGGCTCGGGGCCGGTGGCGTTCACCGTGACGCGGCGGGACCCCTTCGCGGTCCGGGGGCTGGCGCTGGCGCTGGGGGGGGGCGCCCTCCGCGCCCGCGGGGGGCTCGCCTCGGGCTTCGATTTCCAGCACGAGAACTGGCCGTGGACCCTCCCCTTCCCCATGACTCTCTCCGGGACCGGCCACCTGGACCTCCTCCCGGCATTCGCCGTCCGGGGCGAAGTGGACCAGGCGCGCCTTCCGTTCCTGCCCTTCGACCTCGACCGGGTCCACGCCGCCTACGCCTTCGACGGCGCCGCGCTGACGCTCCACTCGCTGACGGCGGGCTCCGGGGAGGGGTCCTTCAGCGGCTCCGGCGAGTTCACCGACGCCTTCCGCCTCCGGGGCACCCTGCGCCGGTTCCCGCTCGCGGAGGGGATGGCCGCCGACGGCGACCTCCACGCCGAGTTCGGGGCCGTCCTCACCGGGGGGATGCGGCTGATCGTGGCCGGGGAGGCCCCTCCCTTTCCGTTGGAGGTTGACGCCGACCTGGGGACCGACGGCGGGCGGCTGCGCGTGGCCACGCGGGGGTTTGGCGTCCTCGACGCCCGCCTCGATCAGATCGGCGGCGGGCGCCTGGGCGTCGAGGGGACGCTGGCGGGCATCGCCCTGGAAGGACTGCCCGCGGAGATCGACCCCCCGGCGAACGGTTCCCTCCGGCTGGCGGGCGACCCCTTCGACCCCGCCACCTGGAGCGGCTCGCTCCGCCTGCCCCCCTTCGAGCTCCTGCAGGGGGAGTTCCGCTACCGGGTCCCGAAGGGGCTGGAGCTGTCCCTGGAGCGGGGCGTGCTCTCCCTGGCCCGCATCGACATCGAGCACGACTGGGGATTCCTGGAGCTGTCGGGTCGGGCCCAACTGTCGGAGGGATTTCCCTTCGAGGCCGACCTGAAGGCCGATTTCGGCGACGACCTCGTGGGCCAGCTCTTCCCCGACCTGGCGTACAGCGGGTTTGCCTCGATGGATCTCCACGCCCAGCGGCGGGAGCGGTCGCTGGAGTTGGACGGCGAACTCCGCGTGGACGGCTACTATCTCCACATCAAGCCGGTGCGCCTGATGCTTGAGAAGCCCGAGGCGCGGATCACCTTCCGCCGCAACCGGATTTCCCTGGAGCGGCTCGATGCCCGGACGGGGGAGGGGACCTTCCAGGCCCACGGCGAGGTGTTCCTAGGGAGGCGCGGCGAGGTGCTGGCCGCCAACCTGGGGTTCCAGGGGGAAGACCTCCTCCTCCGCTACCCGGAGGGGTTTCGCTTCCTCCTTGACGGCTCGGGCGACCTGGTCCTCACCCCCGGCAGCAAGGCCCTCACGGCCAAGGTGGTCCTCCAGGAGGGGCTCTACTCGCGCGACCTCGACCTGGTCTCCGAACTCAAGAAGGCCTTCGCCTCCGAAAAGCCCCTCGCGCCGGCCTCCCGCCTCCCCGACATCCGGCTGGGGGTGGAGATCTCGATCCCCGGCACCCTGCAGTTCCGTAACCAGTTGCTGGAGATCACGGGGAGTGGCCGACTGCAGGTGACCGGCACCCTGCCCAAGCCCGTCGTCCTGGGGAGCCTCGAAACTCTGCCCGGGAGCCGCGTCAACTTCGGGGGAGTGCAGTACCAGATCCTCCGGGCCTCGGTGGCGTTCAACAACCCGCACCAGTTCGACCCCATCCTCGACGTGCTGGCCGAGGCCACCGTTCAAAGTTACCTGATCCGCCTCGCCCTCTCCGGCCCCACCTCCCGCCTCCAGACCCGCCTCACCTCCACCCCCTACCTGACCGAGGCCGACATCTTCTCCCTGCTCGCCACCGGGGCGCCCGGGCGCGATGGCGATCAGGTGGTGGCTACCGGGGCGGCCAGCCTCCTGGTGTCCCAGCAGCTTTCCCAGCGCCTCACCCGGAGCACCTCCTCCTGGCTGGGGGTGGACCGCGTCCGCATCGACCCCGTCATCGGGGAGACCAGCATTACCGGGGCGCGGCTGACGCTGGCCAAGCAGATCACGCGGGACTGCCTCTTCTCGTACACCTACAACTCCGACGTCAACAAGGGCGACATCATTGCCCTGGAGTGCACCGTCGCCGGCAACGCCTTCCTCAACCTGATGCAGGAGGACGACGGGTCCTATTCCCTGCAGCTGATGAAGCGGGAGAAGTTCTAAGACGGCTGGGGCGCCCAGGATCCGGAACTTCCATCAAGTATAATGGCCCGATGATCGTCGACGAGGCGCCCCCTTGACCGATCCCGACGCGCGCCGCCGCCTGCGTGTGGAGGTGCGGGGGGCGGTGCAGGGGGTGGGTTTCCGCCCGTTCGTCTTCCGGCTGGCCGCCTCCCTGGGGCTGGCCGGATGGGTGCGCAACGGCCCCGGCGGCGTGGTGGTGGAGGTCGAGGGGTCGGTGCCGGCCCTGGAGGCCTTCCTCCTCCGCCTGTCGAAGGAAAAGCCGCCGCCGGCCTCCATCACGGCGATGGAGCATGCCTTCCTCGACGCCGCGGGGCTGGGGCCCTTCACCATCCTGGAGAGCGCCGCCGGCGGGGAGAAGACCGCCCTCATCCTCCCCGACATCGCCCCGTGCGCCGAGTGCCTCCGCGAGCTTGCCGACCCCGCCGACCGACGATACCGCTACCCCTTCCTCAACTGCACCCACTGCGGTCCGCGGTTCACCATCGTGGAGGCGCTCCCCTATGATCGGGGCAACACCACCATGAAGCGCTTCCCGCTGTGTCCCGCCTGCCGCGCGGAGTACGAGGATCCTGCGAACCGCCGGTTCCACGCCCAGCCCACCGCTTGCCCCGCCTGCGGGCCGCGCCTGGCTTTCCTCCCATCCGGGGGGAGGCCGGAGGCCGAAGGGGAGGAGGCCCTCGCCCGGGCCTGCGCGATCCTGAAGGGGGGGGGCACCGTGGCCCTCAAGGGGGTCGGCGGCTTTCAACTGCTGTGCGACGCCCGCGATCCCAAGGCGGTGGCCGCCCTGCGCCGGAGGAAGGGGAGGGAGGAGAAGCCCTTCGCCCTGATGTTCCCGTCGCTTGAAGCGGTCCGGGAGGCGTGCGAGGTCTCCGCGCTCGAGGAGTTTCTCCTGGCCGGTCCCCAGGCCCCCATCGTCCTTCTCCGGCGGCGCGAGGGGACGCGCCTGACGCCCCTGGTGGCCCCCAACAACCCCCACCTGGGCGCCATGCTCCCGGCCTCGCCCCTGCACCACCTCCTGGCCGCCGACCTCGGCTTCCCGCTGGTCGCCACCAGCGGGAACCTCTCGGACGAGCCCATCTGCACCGACGAGCGGGAGGCGGCGGAGCGGCTGGGCCCCCTGTGCGACGCCTTCCTGGTCCACGACCGGCCCATCGCCCGGCACGCCGACGACTCCATCGTCCGCGTCATGGCGGGGCGTGAGGTGGTCCTGCGCCGGGCGCGGGGGTTCGCCCCCCTGCCGGTCCGGGTGCCCGCCCCCCTCCCCGCCGTGCTGGCCGCGGGCGGCCACCTCAAGAACACCGTCGCCTTCGCCCTCGGCCGCGACGTCTTCCTCTCCCAGCACCTCGGCGACCTCGACACCGCCCCGGCCTTCGAGGCGTTCCAGGGGACGGTCGCCACCCTGCCGGGGCTCTACGATTGGACCCCCGCCCTCGTCGCCTGCGACGCCCACCCCGACTACGCCTCCACCCGGCACGCCCAAGCCCTCGGCCCGCCGGCCGTCCCGGTCCAGCACCACCTCGCCCACCTCCTGGCCTGCGCCGCGGAGAACGGGCTGGAGCCCCCTTATGCCGGGATCGTCTGGGACGGGACGGGCTGGGGCCCCGACGGGACGGTGTGGGGCGGGGAGTTCTTCCGGTTCGACGGCGCCCGCGCGGAGCGGGCGGGGCGGTTCCGCCCCTTCCCCCTGTCCGGCGGCGACGCGGCGGTCCGCGAGCCGCGCCGCAGCGCCCTGGGCGCGCTGTGGGAGATCTTCGGGGAGGCGGCCCTGGAGATGGACCTCCCCCCCGTCCAGTCCTTCTCCCCGGGGGAGCGCGGGGTCCTGGGGCAGATGCTGGCGGCGGGCCTGCGCGCCCCCCGGTGCTCCAGCGCGGGGCGCCTCTTCGACGCCGTGGCGGCCCTCTCGGGCCTGCGGATGGCGAACCGCTACGAGGGGCAGGCGGCCATGGAACTGGAGTTCGCCGCCTCGCGCTTTCCGACGGACGAGCGTTATCCCGCGGCATTCCGTCAGCGGCCGGCCCCGGCGGTGGAGGTGGTCCTGCCGCTGTTGGACCAGGCGCAGGAACTGTTCGAGCTGGACTGGGGTCCGCTCTTGCTGGCGCTCATCGGCGACCTGAAACGACCGGCGCGCGTGGGTCTCGTGGCGGCCCGATTCCATAATGCGCTGGCGGAGGCGGCGGTGGAGGCGGCGAAGAAATTGGGCGAGCGGCGCGTTATCCTCTCCGGGGGCTGCTTCCAAAACCGCCTCCTCCTGGAGCGCACCGTGGCGCGCCTCGAGGCGGAGGGATTCGAGGCCGTCCGCCACCAGCGGGTGCCCCCCAACGACGGCGGCATCGCCCTCGGGCAGGCCGTCGCCGCGGGGCTCGCCGCCACGAAAGGAGAACCATAGACCATGTGCCTGGCCGTGCCGGGAAGGATAATCAGCATCGAAGGCGCCGAGCTGGAGCGGTCCGGAAAAGTGAGCTTCGGCGGGGCCGTGCAGACCGTCAACCTCTCCCTCGTCCCCGACGCCAAGGTGGGGGACTATGTCATCGTCCATGTCGGCATCGCCCTCAACATCCTCGACGAGGAGGAGGCGATGGAGACCTTCAAATACCTGAAGGAGCTGGAAGAGGCCGCCGGGAGGAAGGGGGCGTGAGATACCTGAGCGAATACCGCGACCCGGCCGCGGCGCGGGCGCTGGCGGAGGCGGTCCGGAAGCGGGTCACCCGCCGATGGACCGTTATGGAAGTCTGCGGCGGGCAAACCCATGCTATCGTCAAATACGGAATCGACGCCCTCCTCCCCTCCGAGGTGACCCTCGTCCACGGGCCCGGGTGCCCGGTGTGCGTCACGCCCGCGGAGCTCATCGACAAGGCCGCGGAGATCGCGCGCGCGCCGGGGGCGGTCCTGTGCTCGTTCGGCGACATGCTCCGCGTCCCCGGGGCGTCGCACGACCTGATGGCCGCCCGGGCCGCGGGGGGCGACGTCCGGGTGGTCTATTCGCCCCTGGAAGCGGTGAATCTGGCCGCGGCGTCGCCGGAGCGGCAGGTGGTCTTCTTCGCCGTGGGGTTCGAGACCACCGTCCCGGCCTACGCCGTCGCCGTCCTGCAGGCGCGGCGGCTCGGGTTGAGGAACTTCTCCCTGCTGTGCGCCCTCGTCCAGGTGCCGCCCGCCCTCGATGCCATCCTCTCCGCTCCGGGCAACCGGGTGCAGGGGTTCATCGCCCCCGGCCACGTCACCGCCGTCATCGGCTGTCCCCCCTACGAGCCCCTGGTCCGGAGGCACGGAGTCCCCGTGGTGGTGGCCGGGTTCGAGCCGCTCGACATCCTGGAGGGGGTCCACCGCCTGGTCACCCTGCTGGAGGCGGGGCGCCCCGCCGTCGAGGTGGCCTACAAGCGCTCCGTCCCCTGGGAGGGGAACCCGCAGGCCCGGGCGCGGATGGCGGAGGTGTTCGAAACGGTGGACCGCCGGTGGCGCGGCATCGGGACCCTTCCCGCCAGCGGACTGGGCCTCCGGGCGGCGTTCCGCGACCTGGACGCCGAGGAGCGGTTCGGCCGGGCCGTCCCCATCGAGACGGAGGAGTCGGTCTGCATCGCCGGGGAGGTCCTGCGGGGGCTGAAAATGCCCGCCGATTGCCCCGCCTTCATCGCGGCCTGCACGCCGGAACATCCGCTCGGCGCCCCCATGGTCTCCTCCGAGGGGGCCTGCGCCGCGTATTACCACTACAGGCGATAGGCGAAGGCAGCAGGCGACAGGCTAAAGGCTGAAGGCGGAAGCAAGAAGCGGGAAGTCAGACCCCCAACGCCATGATGAGCCGAAAGTGTAAGGAGTCGGCTCCATCAGGTTGTTATCTCGTTGTTGTTTGCATTATCGGTTCTTCAAGTACTGCTTCAAGTCTCGATAGTAATTCTCATGAGGCCCAATCATAACAAGCTCCAAATCACTGCCAACCTTTCGATAGGCAAGCAGATACTGGGTTGATTTGAATTTGAACTTATGCACGAATACGCCTTTCAGGTCTCCCTTCTTCTCTTCTCCTACAGCAGGGTCTTCCGCTATCTTTCTGATTTCTCTATCCAATGCGACCTTTTCAGGTTTTAACAATCTCTTGACTTTCTTTTCAAATGACCGGGACTGGTATATTTTCACAGTGACTACCCAATTTTATATTCGGTTTTCTCTCCCTGCTCCAGTTCATCCAGGCCAACGAGGATTTCTTTGATAAGAGAATACGGCAAATCTGGATTCTCTTCTGCGCACTTGCCCATACGGGCCCAATGCTCAATCTGACCGGCCAAAGATCTGTGGTCAATCCGCCCAAATCTTCTTGCTTCATCTACAAGTTCTTCAGATATTCTTACTGCGGTAGCCATAAAAGCACCTCCAATTGGTTTTGATGCAACATGCTATATTATACTACGGTCAGACGCATTATGCAACAATAAGCGACATATTGCATCTCCTGAGGATAACGGTTTGCGCTTCACCTGCGCCGCGAAGCGCAGCGGAGCGGCGTCAGGTGCAAGCGCTTGTTAGGCGGGCATTTCATAGAGAGCCAATATCTGTGTCTATGGAGCGAGTATAAGCTTGGACTAATGGCGCAGTTACCTGAATCATTTGCTGCTGTGGTCTTTGTATCAGTTCGCGAATGACGACCATCTCAGCATCAATTGGAATGTTTTGGTTCAGCCGAAAAAGGACAATCGCCTAATCGAGTTTGTGTAGAGGG
>CAZRVT010000042.1:0-25084 GCA_964603505.1 uncultured Holophagales bacterium
GTGGTACACTTTTGGATGACCAAAACTGGTACACTTTTATATGACCATTGACACACCCCGGCTTCATGATGCCTCCTGAATATGATTTTGGCGCAATTTACAAAAAAAAAAACGGGTTTGTCAAGGCCAACTCCTATTTCGTAATACTTCGCATAATTGGTGACACTAAAATCAAAAGCTGTTCTGGCCGTTCCCTAACATGCCTTCAGCAAGGCCCGGCCGTAGCGGGACGATTGCTTCGGCTTGGGCTGCTGTGCTACCGTGGCCCCATGATCTGCTGCAAGCACCTCCGCGCCCTGGAGCACGCCATCCAGCGGCAAGGGATCAGGGAGACCTACCGAGGCCGGGCCTGGTCGGACAACTGCCGAGAGTGGGTCTATTTCGACTGCTTCATCGACACGGCCGCGGTGCGGGCGAAATTCGCCTTCAAGGCCTGCGTCAAGGACCACATCCACCGCGGCACGCACGACGGGAGCGAGCGGGGGTTCTATTGCGAGGAGTGCCACGACGGCGTGATGGGGCTGTTCGAGCCGGGCCCGGGCACGACGGTCTTCAGGGGATGACCGGCCCCCGTCCACTCTCCAGGCACGGGAACGCTCCCTCCCCCGCCCTCCCCACCGGACAGTCCCCATGCCTCGTCGCCATCGCCGGCCCTTCGTGTTCGGGAAAAACCGAGCTGGCCCGCCGCCTCTGCGCCCTCCTCCCCGAGTTCTCCCCCGTCCACTTCCCCCTCGACGGCTACTACCACGACCTCTCCGGCCTCCCCCCGGACGCGGCCGAGCGGCACAACTTCGACCGCCCCGATTCCCTCGACGCCCCCCTGCTGAGGGAGCACCTCCGCGCCCTCGCCCGCGGCGAGGCCGTCGCGCGCCCCCAGTACGACTACGCCACCCACCGCCGCACGGGCGCCGTGCGGACGGGGCCGGGCCGCTTGATCGTCGTGGAGGGGCTCTTCGCCCTGTTCTGGGAGGAACTCCTGCCGCTCTACGCCCTGACCGTCTTCGTGGACCTCGACGACGCGGCCTGTCTGCGCCGCCGCCTGGTCCGCGACCGGGCCGAGCGCGGGGCCTCGGAGGCGTTCACCCGCCGGCAGTGGGCCGCGCATGTCCGGCCCATGGCCGAGCGCTTCGTGCGCCCCACGCGCGCCCGCGCCGCCCTGGTCCTCGACGGCGCGGCGCCGCCGGACGAGATCGCGGCCCAGGCGGCCGAGGCGGTGCGGCGGCTTCCACGCTTGCCCGGCATTTGACAATCCGTCCTGAATTGCCTATTCTTAGAGGCATGGAGGAAGGTATTCCGATCCCCCCTGGGGTTGCCGTTCCGGCCGCATGCATCGTCCTGGCCCTGCTCGTTCCGGCCCCTGCCGCCGCCCAGAAACTCTACAAGTGCCAGAAGGACGGCAAGGTCTTCTTCTCGAATGCGCCGTGCGCGGGGACCGCGGGGAGCGTCCAGGCCTCCTCGCCCCTCCCGTCCAATGTCACCACCCTCGCCGGGCCGGCCCCGGGCCGCGCCTACTCCCCTGACGACAAGGAATTGCTGACCCGCATCCAGAAGGAGCTCCCCGAGCTCACCGCCCGGTGCGAGGCGGGGGACCAGCAGGTGTGCGCCCTCCTCGACTGCGTGCTCAAGGCCGACCGCGCCGCCTGCGCGCGGGCCGAGGGGCGGCTGGCCGGCCGGGGCTGGCGGGAGGTTGCGCGAAAGGAGAACCGGGTGAAGGAGCAGGACGGGGAGGGCGGCGAGCGGGCCTTCAAGGAGTTGGAGATCACGGTGGAGTGCCGGCAGGCCAAGGATGTGCGGAGCGTCTATTGGCGGGACGAGGGGTGGGTGTACTTGCGGGACGGCCCCAAGGTGACCGACCCCGCTACCGGCAGGACGGACCGGGAGCCTGGCTCCCGCTTCACCTCCATCGAGGCGGCGGCCGAGGCGGCCTGCGGCATCCCCCCGGAGGGCCCCGGCGGGGAGCCGTGACCCGGGGGTTCAGCGCCCGCCGGTAATGTAACTCTCCAGGTTCTGGACCGCAAACTCGAGGTCGGCGATCATCGCCTTGCCGGCGTCGCCGATGCTCACCACCCCGAGGATCCTCCCCTCCTCCATCACCGGCAGGTGGCGGACGCGCTTCTCGGTCATCAGCGCCAGGCACTCCTCCACGTTGCGATCGGGCGTGACATAGAACACTTTGGCCGTCATCACATCGCGCACGGGGGTGTCCTTGGAGGCCCGCCCCCGCAGGATCCCCTTGCGGGCATAGTCGCGCTCGGAGAAGATGCCCATCAGCCGCCCCTCCTCGACGACGAGGAGGGCGCCGACGTCCTTTTCTTCCATCAGGCGGAGGGCGTCCAGGACGCTGGCCTCGGGCCCGATAGACCAGACGCCGCCGGACTTCGCCTTGAGAATGTCGCGCACGGTGGTGTGCATGGATCGCCTCCTCGGACGGTCTTCCCCCTCCCCCCCATCCCTTTGCTAACAACCCGGCAGCGCCCCCTCTTCCCTACCGCGGCCGGATGTCGGCGCCGAAGATGAGCCCGTCCGGACGGGGGGACCAGTCGAGGGTGTCGGAGACGCCATAGGTGTCGTAGAGGTTGTAGAGCGGGATGAAGGGGCAGTCCTCCTCCGCGTGCCGGGCGGCGGCCTGCAGGAGGGGCAGGCGCTTGGCGTCGGAGAGGGCCGCGTAGGCGCGATCCATCAAGGCGTCGAACCCGGGATCGGAGTAGCCGAAGGGGTTGAAGGAGCCCCGCGTGGCCAGGAGGTTGTCCAGCATGAAGAGGCCGCTCGAACAGAACCCGGCGTAGCCGAAGACGAAGAACCCCGCCTCCCGCCGCGTGATGCGGGGGTAGAGCTCGCCCCACGGCTCGACGTGAATCCGAAGGTCCATGCCGGCGCCGGCGAGGTCGCCCTTGAGCAGTTCCATGGTGGCCGCCGCCTTGGGGCTGCAGTGGAGATCCAGCGCCAGCGGCGGGGCCATCCCGGCCTCCTCCAGGATCCGCCGGGCCGCCGCGGGGTCGGGCGGACAGGCCGCGGCGGGGTCGAACCCGAAAGCCCTCAGGGGAAGGGGCTGGCAGACCGGGACGGCGCCGTCCCCGAAGCGCCGGCGGGCCAGGGCAGGGCGGTCCACGGCCAGGGCCACGGCCCGCCGGAGGCGGATGTCGTCGAAGGGGGGGGTGTTCACGTTGAACCCCAGGGCGATGAGGGTGTTCCCCAGATTGCGTTTCATGGTCATCCCCTTCGGCAGGGGGGCGTTGAACCGCCCGGCGTCCCGGAAGATGACCGCGCCGCGGGCCCGGGCGAACTCCGCCGGGGTTTCCCTCGGCCCCAGGACGACGAACACCAGGCGTTTGAGGGCCGGCCGGGGCCCCCAGTAGCCTTCGAACCGCTCCAGCACCAACCGCCCCGCCTCGCGGGCGGCTAATCGGTAGGGGCCCGTCCCCACGCCGGTCCCCTTCCCGCCCGGCACGACCCCCACGAGCGTGAGGACATGGACCAGCTCCGAAACCGGGACGGCGGTGACCAGCCGGACGGTGCGGGAGTCGGGGACCTCGACCCGGGTGATCTTCTCCAGCTGTTCGCGCGCCAGCCCGACGTCGGCGCTTCGAGCGGCGAGGATGGAGTCCGCCGCGTCACGGGCGGCCACGGGGCGCCCGTCGTGGAAGCACACCCCTTCCCGCAGACGGAACACCCACTCCGTGGGCGAGGGGTTCTCCCACGAGACGGCCAGGAGGGGGACGGGGCGGAGGTCCCGGTCCAGACCGGCCAGCCCTTCGTACACGTTGCGGAGGACGATCATCGTCTCGTGCTCAGCGGGGCAGCTCCCCCACTCCTGGACCGGTCCGGTCAGGGTGACGGTCACCTGCTCGAGGCCCGGGCGGCAGGCCGCCAGCGCCAGGACGAGGAAGAGGGCCGCGGCGTGGCGGGTCACGGCGCCGGCGGCGCCTCCTCGACCTTCTCCACCACGAGGACGCACCGGGTGGCCACGGCGGCGAGGGCTCCCACGGCGGCGAAGACCGGCAGGAGGGCGGCCCCCACGACGCCGAGGGCGAGGGGGATCTCGATCAGGGTCTCCCCCTGCTCGTTCTTCACGATGATGCGGCGGATGTTGCCCTCGTGGATGAGGGCCTTGATCCGGTCCAGGACCTGGCCGCCGTCCACCCGATACTCCTCGGTGCGTGTGTTCCTGTGCTCGCTCATGCGCGCTCCTTCACTGCGGGAAATAGACCGACCCGCCCTGCGGCATGAACGCCGTGCGGACGGGGAGGCCCGCGGGCAGGATGCCGTCCCACGGGGTGAAGCCCATCAGCCGGACATGCTCCTCCGGCAGGGCGGAATGGAGCCGGATGTCGAATTTTCGCCCCTTCAGCAGGATGGCCAGCGCGGTGTGGCCGTAAACCTTGAACGCCTCTCGCAGGCGCGCCGCCGCTCCGGCGGCCCCGAGTTTCAGGAACTCCAGACCATCGGGCGAGCCGAAGCCCTCGGGGGCGGCGATGTGGGCGTAGAGGGCGCCGCCGGGCCGCAGGCCGCCGACGGCGTTCTCGAGCGCCTTGTGCCCCTGGATGAAGTCGGTGTCGTAGGGGTGCCCGCCGGCGGAGACGACCAGAGCGTCGTACCCTCCGACGGGGACGGGGGCCTCGCAGAGGGCGCGCACCCGCTCCACGGCGGGGCCGAACGCCGGCAGGAGGTCCAGCAGGCGCCCCTCCTGCATCAGGCAATGGGCGAGGGCGTAAGGGACCGGGACTCGGCCGGCCGCTTCCATCATGTCCTGGGCCACGGGGTTCCCCTCGAGCACCCCCAGGACGGCCCGCGGGTGCTTGCCTTTGGCCGGGTCGGGATCGAGGACGAGGGAGTGGTTCCCCTGGATGCACCGGCGCGAAGCGATCCCCGGGACGAAAACCTTGCGCCCCCCCGAGAACCCCGCGTAGTAGTGGGGCCGGACCAGGGTGAGGCCGAGGAGGGCGTCCTGGATCATCGCCTCCTTCAGGAGCTCCACCGGCGTTCCGCGGGAGGTGGGGCCGAGCGAGGCGTAGGCGGCCGGGTCGTCGGGGGTGTTGGCGACCACGCGGCACCGCGCCCCGGCCTCTCCCACGTGGGCCGCGACCTCCCCCGCCGTCATGGGGCGGTGGATGCCGGTGCCGATGAAGAGCGTCACCTCGCGCCCGTCCAGCTCCGGCAGGAGCCAGTCGAGCATCGCCCCCACCGGCAGGGGGCGGGTGCGGTCGGGCAGGAGGATGCCGAGCCGCCGTCCGGGGGGCACCAGCGCCAGGAGCTTCTCCTTCAGCGCGGTTTCCGACAAGGGCTCCGCCTTCCGCGCGGCGATCACCGCCGCGCCGTCGGGGAGGACGATCGGCCGTTCTTCTCGGCCGTAACGGACCGTGGCTTGCATAGGTCTATTCTAAAGCAGTTTCGAGTTTCGAGTTTCGAGTTTCGAGTTGGACCGGCTCAGAAAAGACCTCTATTTTCCCCCACCCCCCGCATTTCAATTTCCACCTTCCCGCCGGTCTGTTATCATACGGTCATGCGCCGAGCCATGATCCTTCTCCTGATCGCCTTCGCCGCCCCCGCCCCGGCCCAGCTGGTCTCCCACCCCCGGGTCCCCATGCGGGACGGGGTGACGCTGGCCGCCGACGTCTATCTCCCCCTTCCCGGCCTCGGGGAGTACCCCGTCATCCTGGTGCGCACCCCCTACGGGAAGGAGTCCCTGTCGGAGATCGGCTTCTACCTCGCCCTCGAGGGCTACGCCGCCGTCTTCCAGGACACGCGCGGGCACGGGGGCTCGCAGGGCGAGCCGTCGATGTTCACGACCGAGGCGGAAGACGGATACGACACGGTGGAGTGGGTGGCGGCGCAGGGGTGGTCCAACGGGCGCATCGGCTCCTTCGGCGGCTCGGCCCTGGGGATCAACCAGTACCTGACGGCCGGAGCGGCCCCGCCGCACCTGACCTGCATGTTCGTGGGGGTGGCCACCCCCGACCTGCACGAAAACCTGGTCTACCCGGGCGGCTGCTACCGCCGGCACGACGTGGAGACCTGGGCCGAGGCGAACGACGAGACGGCGGGCCTGGCGCTGGCCCTGCTCCACCCCCTGCGCGACCTTTTCTGGGACCCCGTGGACCTCGACGGCAAGTACGGCCGGGTGGCGGTCCCCACGCTCCACGTGGGCGGCTGGTACGATCTGATGGCCGAGGGAACGCTGAAGGCGTTCCGGAACATGGTCGCCTCCTCCCTGGCCCCGGACGGCCAGATGCTGGTGATGGGGCCGTGGACCCACGCCGGGCAGGGAGGGATGGTCCAGGGGGAGCTGACCTATCCCCCCAACAGCGTCCCCGACTGGCTCGAAGACCTCACCATGGATTGGCTCGAATACCATCTTCGCGGCCGGGGGACCGACCCGGCCGCGGAGGGGCGCGTCCGCCTCTACGCCATGGGCGATGTGGATGCCGCCTCCGACGCGTGGAACGTGTGGAAGACCTACGACGCCTTCCCCGAGCCGAAGCGCCTCCACGCCCTGCACCTGCGCGCCGGCGGCACCCTCTCGACGGCCCCCGGCGGCGCCGGGGAGGCGCTCGCGTTCACCTCCGACCCGCTGGACCCCTCCCCGACTCTCGGCGGGGCCAACCTCGTCTTGGACGCCGGCCCCTACGATCAGCGCCCCCTCCTGGAGCGGCCCGATTGCCTCGCCTTCGTCTCGGCCGTCCGCTCGGAGCCGCTCGAGGTGCTGGGCACCGTGGCGGCCCGCCTCTACTTCTCCGCCGACGCCCCCGATGTGGACTTGGCCGTGCGGCTCGTGGATGTCTATCCCGACGGCCGGTGGATGCTGGTGGCCGACGGCATCCAAAAGGCCCGCTTCCGCGCGGGGGACGACCGCGAGGTCTTCCTCGAACCCGGCGCCACAGCGGAACTCGAGGTGACCGTGGGCTCCATCCACTATGTCTTCGCCCCGGGCCACCGGATCGCCTGCATCGTGAGCGGCAGCAACTATCCCCGCTTCGACACCAACCCCCAGACGGGCGAGCCGGTCAACCAAGCGACGGGGTGGCGGCGGGCCGGGATCTCTTTGCAGCTCTCCGCCGAGCACCCCTCGCGGCTGGTCCTCCCCCTCCACGGGGAGGGCGGCCATGGCCGCCCCGCGGCCCCGCCGTCCCACCGCGCCGCCGCCCGTGCCGTCGGCGCCCTCCTCCGCGCCGCTCTCGGCCGCCCGTGAAGCCCGCCCCGAAGCCCCGCGTCCTCTTCCTCTGCACGGGCAACGCCTGCCGGAGCCAGATGGCGGAGGGGTGGGCCCGCCACCTCTGGGGCGACCGCCTGGAGCCGTGGTCGGCGGGAGTCCTCCCCTGCTTCGTCCACCCCGACGCCATCGCCGTCATGGCCGAGGCGGGCGTGGACCTTTCCGGCCACTGGTCCAAGCATGTCGAGGAGCTCAAGTCCATGGACTTCGACCTGGTGGTCACCGTCTGCGACCTGGCCCGGGAGCGGTGTCCCATCCTCCCCGGGGCGGCCCGGACCATCCACCACTCGTTCGAGGACCCCGTGGGCGCGGAGGGGACCCGCGAGGAGGTGCTGGAGGCGTTCCGGCGGACGCGGGACAAGATCCGCGCCTTCGTGGAGACCCTGCCGTCCCTGCTCGAACCGAAGGACGCGTAATCGCCGGGAACGGCGTTCCGCTCTTGCGGTTGGCGGTCGGCGGATGGCGCCCCCCCTTGACATCGGCCGCTTCCCGTTATAACATTGTTACGCTATAAGGTAAGTAATATCCTCCCCTGTGGAGGACATCACATTCCTACCTTTTGGAGGTCCCCATGAAGCGCTTCGTCTCGATCCTGCTCCTCGCCCTTTGCGCCATGCCCCTCGCCGCGGCCGATCCGGCCCCCACAGCGGCTCCAACCGACAACACCGTCGTGACCGTTTATTACTTCCACCGCGTCAACCGGTGCGCCGGCTGCCGCCACGCCGAAGCCGTCACCACCGAGGCGCTGAAGGAGCATTTCGCCGCCGAGATGGAGAAGGGAACCGTGAAGTTCGCCTCCGTCGCCGTGGACTCCAAGGACGAGGGGGAGAAGGTCCTGGCCGAGTCCTTCGACGCCTTCGGGCCGTCGCTCTTTTTGGAAGTGAAGAAGGACGGCAAGACCGAGAAGGTCGCCCTCGACAAGATGTGGGACATGATCGGCAAGGGTGACCCGGCCTACAAGACCTGGGTGGCCGAGTCGGTTCGGAAGCACCTCTGATGAATTGGGGCGATTGGCCGCCCTACGCGGCGGTCTCGCTGGGGCTGATGACCGCCATCAGCCCCTGCCCGCTGGCCACCAACATCGCGGCGGTGGCCTTTGTCAGCCGGCGGTTTACAGCCCTTTCGCGGGTCCTGGCCGACACCCTCCTCTACACCGTGGGCCGGGCCCTGTCCTACACCCTCCTCGCCATCCTCATCCAGGTCCTCAGCGTCAAGGTGGCGAAGATCGCCAATCCCCTGCAGACCGCGGCCGAATGGGCGCTGGGGCCGGTCCTTATTCTGGTGGGGCTGGTCCTGTTGGGGATCTTCAAGGGGGCCTTCGGTTCGGGCGGGCATCAAGAGCGGATGATGCGCTGGTCGGCAAAACTGCCGCTCGTCTCCTCTTTCCTCCTCGGATTCGGGTTCGCCCTGGCCTTCTGCCCCCTCTCGGCCTCGCTCTATTTCGGCGGCCTCATCCCCCTGGCGGTAAAGTCCCCGGCGGGGAGCGGCCTGGCCCTTCTTTACGGCATCGCCACCGCTCTCCCGGTCCTGATCGTCGGCATCCTGCTGGCCCTGGGGCTGGAATTCGCCGGCCATGCCATCCACGGCATGCAGAAAGTAGAGCGCTGGAGCCGGCCCGTCATCGGCGTGATCTTCATCGCCGTCGGGCTCTACAAAATCTATGACCTCGTCAGCGCCCGGTTCTTCACTCCCGCCGGATAGCCCAAAGGAATGAACAAATGAAAGAATGGCATAAACTGCTCTTGATCGTCGCCGTGTTCCTGGCGGCCTACTTCCTCCCGCTCGATTCCGCCCGGTTCGGCCCCGCGGTGATGGAATCACTGGCCATGCTCCAGGAGTACGCGCAACAGCATGTCCTGCTGTGCCTCGTCCCCGCCTTCTTCATCGCCGGGGCCATCGCCGCCTTCGTCAACAAGGGGGCGGTGATGAAATACCTGGGGCCGCAGGCTCCCAAGGCGGTCTCCTACGGCGTGGCCAGCGTCTCGGGCTCCGTCCTGGCCGTGTGCTCCTGCACGGTCCTGCCGCTGTTCTCGGGGATCTGGAAGCGGGGCGCCGGGATCGGCCCCGCCACGGCGTTTCTCTACTCCGGTCCCGCCATCAACATCCTGGCCATGATCCTGACGGCGCGGGTGCTGGGGTGGGAGCTGGGGCTGGCCCGCATCATCGGGGCGGTGCTGTTCGCCGTCGTCATCGGGCTCATCATGCAGTTGATCTACGGCCGCGAAAAGGACGAACTGGAACGAACCGGCTTCGGGGAGATGCCCTCCGGCCCGCCCCGCCGCCGGGGGTGGCAGGAACTGGTCTATTTCTTCTCCATGATCGCCGTCCTCATCTTCGCCACCTGGGGCAAGCCCGCCGAACCGGTGGGGTTCTTCAACGCCGTCTATTCCGTGCATTGGCTGTTGACCGGCGCCGCCCTCCTGGTCCTGGCCTGGGCCGTCCTCCAATGGTTCAACGGCGAGGAGCGGAAGCAATGGGTGGATGAGACCTGGACCTTCGTCAAGCAGATCTTCCCCCTCCTCATCGGCGGCGTCCTGGCGGCCGGGTTCCTCCTGGGGCGGCCCCAGTCGGCGGCCGGCATCATTCCCATCCAATGGATCGAATCGCTGGTCGGAGGGAATTCGCTCGGGGCCAACCTCTTCGCCTCCGTGTTCGGGGCCTTCATGTATTTCGCCACGATCACCGAGGTCCCCATCCTGCAGGGCCTTCTCGGCGCCGGGATGGGGCAGGGCCCCGCCCTCGCCCTCCTGCTGGCCGGCCCGGCCCTCTCGCTCCCCAGCATGATCGTCATCACGAGCGTCATGGGTAAGAAAAAGGCCTTCACGTACTTTGCCCTCGTCATCGTCCTGTCCACCCTCGCCGGCCTGGCGTTCGGCGCCATCACCGGATAAACGGAAAGGAGATCCTATGGAAATTAAAGTCGTCGGTCCCGGATGCGCCCGCTGCCACGAACTGCACCGCCGCGTCGTCAACGCCTGCGCGGCCCTCAACCTGGACGCGGACATTCAATACATCACCGACATCAAGCGCTTCCCGGAGCTCGGGGTGATGTTCACCCCAGCTTTGCTGGTGAACGGCGAGATGATGGTCCAGGGGAAACTGCCCGATCTCGAGGCCATCAAGACCCTGCTGGCCGCCCGCCGAAAGGCCGGACGATGAAGCGGGTCCTCTTTCTCTGCACGGGCAACTCCTGCCGCAGTCAGATGGCCGAGGGGTGGGCGCGCCGCCTCTGGGGAGACCGCATCGAGGTTCACAGCGCCGGCACCCAACCCTCCCGGGTCCATCCCGACGCCATCGCGGTGATGGCTGAGGCCGGCGTGGACCTCTCCGGCCACCGGTCCAAGCATGTGGAGGAAGTGATGCACCTCCCCTTCGACCTGGTGGTCACCGTTTGCGACAACGCCAAGGAACAGTGCCCCGTCTTTCCCGGAAAAGTCCGGCGGATGCACCGCTCTTTCAAGGATCCCACAAACGCCGTCGGGACGCGTGAGGAAGTGCTGGCCGAATTCCGGAATGTGCGGGATGAGATCCGCGCCTTTGTGGAAACGCTCCCCCGAGAGCTTTTGAATTCAAGAAAGGATTCCGAATGAGCGAAAATCGGTTAAATGTATTCGAACGGTATCTGTCCCTCTGGGTGGCCGTCTGCATGGTCGTCGGGGTTGCCCTGGGAAAACTCCTTCCTGGGGCGGTGGATGCCCTGCGGCGGATGGAGTTCGGAGGTGGGAGCCAGATCAACATCCCCATCGCCGTCCTGATCTGGCTCATGATCTATCCCATGATGCTGAAGGTGGACTTCGGTTCCATCCTCAACGTGGGGAAAAAGCCCGGCGGCCTGTTCATCACCCTCGTGGTCAACTGGCTGGTCAAGCCCTTCTCGATGGCTTTCTTCGGCTGGCTCTTCTTCAAGCATCTCTTCATGCCGCTCATCGGCGCGGAGGCGGCCAACCAGTACATCGCCGGGGTGATCATTCTGGCCGCAGCGCCCTGCACGGCCATGGTCTTCGTCTGGAGCTACCTCACCGACGGCGACCCCGCCTACACGCTTGTCCAAGTGGCCGTCAACGACCTCATCATGCTGGTGGCATTCGCCCCCATCGTCAAGTTCCTGGTGACCGGCGCCTCCACGCTGGAAGTGCCCTTCAGAGTCCTGCTCTACGCCGTGGTCTTTTTCATCGTCATCCCGCTGACCGCGGGCGTCATCTCCCGCCTCTGGCTGATCCGGGCCAAGGGGGTGGAATGGTTTGAGAAAAAGTTTCTCGCTGTTCTGCACCCGGTCACCATCCTGGCTCTCCTGGCCACGCTCATCTTCATTTTCGCCTTCCAGTCCGACAACATCACCACGCGGTGGTTCCATGTCCTTCTCATCGCCATTCCCATCCTGATCCAGGTCTATTTCAACAGTTCCCTCACGTACGGACTGATGCGGCTGTTCAAGATTCCGCACAATGTCGCCAGTCCAGGGGCGCTCATCGGGGCCAGCAACTTCTTCGAGCTGGCCGTCGCCACCGCCATCGCCCTCTACGGCGCGGGCTCCGGGGCGGCACTCGCCACCGTGGTGGGGGTGTTGGTGGAGGTTCCGGTGATGCTCTCCGTGTGCACCATCTGCAACGCCACGCGAGGATGGTTTCCCGCCGAATCCAATTCCGGAGGTCAACGATGAAGATCGAAGTCCTGGGGCCCGGGTGCCCCAAGTGCGTCAAACTCCACGAGCACGCCGTGAAGGCCGTGGCCAACCTGGGGCTGGACGCCGAGGTGGAGAAAGTCTCGGACATCATCGCCATGACGAAGATGGGGCTGTGGGCCACCCCCGGCCTGGCCATTGACGGAAAGGTCGTCTCCCAGGGACGGCTCCTTTCGGTCCCCGAGATCGAAACGGTTCTCAAAAGCCATGCTCCGCAAGACCGCTGACGCTGCGGCGGGAGGGGAGGCCCTATCCGCGGAGATCCTGCAGGCCCTGGCCCATCCGGTGAGGATCCGCATCCTTCGGGCGCTCCTGGAGTGCTCGTGCTGCCAGTGCAACCTGGCCTCCAAGCTTGGCGAGCATCCGGTCAACATCTCCCGCCATCTCGCCATCCTCGCCCGGGCCGGCCTGGTGACCGTCACCAAGGAGGGCACCAAGACCTATCCCGCGCCGGCGTTCCCGGAAATCCAGCAAATCCTGGACTTGGCCGACCGGCTCGTCCGGCGGATGGCGGCGGAACGGGCCCGGGAGGCCCGGGCCCTCGGCGCCAAGGGGTGGCGGCCCTCCCCTTCCGCCGGCTGACGATCGGCCGTCCGCGGGCCACCACCCATAGCCGGCATGCGGACAGGCCGAAGCGCCGCGCGCCCCTCCGCGCGACTCCCCGCTGCGGCGGGGTGCTTCTCGCAGTGTCCGTGCTCCGGACACCTCCACCCGCGATCCTTGCCCTGCCCCCTATCCCCAAGAAGAACCTTGATTCTGGTTTACAATAGGGCGTGATGCGCCGCACCATTTCTCTCAGCGTCCTTGGGCTCCTGGTCTTGCTGGCATTGACCCGGTACCCGGTCCCCATCTACCGCGACCACACCTTCCTCCACTTTCCCGTCTGGGAAGTGGCCGCCCAGTCGGAGGGGTTCTTCTTCCCCCTCTCCAACCCCTACCTCAACCACGGAGCGCCGATGGCCTCCGACCCCAACCACCTTCTGCTCTATCCCACGGCCTGGCTGTTGAAAATCCTCACGGCCCAGCAGGCCTACAGCATCCACTTCTTCGGCCACGCCCTGCTGTCGTTCTGGCTCATGGCGTTCCTCCTGATGGGGCGCCTCGACCGGACGAAAACCCTCATCCTGTCCGCCTTCTGGGTCCTGTCGGGGCCGTTCCTGTCCGCCTCCTCGTCCTTGAACATGTTCACCGCCTTCTGCTGGGTGCCCGGCATCCTCCTGGCGGCCCAGCGGGCCTCGGTGCCGGGGCAGGTGCTGACCCTCTCGCTGGCCGCGCTTGCGGGCGAGCCGGTCATCGGCCTGGGGGGGGCGGCCCTGGCGCTCGTTTATTCGCCCAACCGGAAGCGGACGCTGGTCTCGCTGGGACTGACCGCCCTCCTGTTCCTGCCGTTCTTCCTCTTCCTGCGCGAAGCGTTCGCCTATTCCACCCGGATGATGGGGGGGCAAACCTGGCGGACGGCCCTGAACGCCTCGCTCAACCCCATCCGCCTGCCGGAAACCCTTCTGCCCTTCCTCTTCGGTGTTCCGGGCACCCGGGCGGGTTGGGCGTCGTTCGTCAACCCAAAGGATTTTCTCCTGCCGACGCTGGGGATGCTCTGGCTGGCCTTCGCCCTGTTCGAGGGGAAGCGTAAGGATTGGATCGTTCTCGGGAGCCTGCTCTTCCTGGGCCTTGGCTCGTTCAATCCCGTCGTGGTTCTTCTCTATAAAGGCATCCCCCAACTGGCCTGGCTCCGGTTCCCTGAAAAATTCTTCCTCCTCGCCGCATTCCTTCTTTGCTGGCGGTGCGTGGACCAGCCTCTGGCTTTGAAATGGATTCCCTGGACGGGTCTGCTGGCGGTCCCCGCCTTCTTCCTTTCAACTCCCGCCGGTGTGCTCGCCCTCCTCTCCTGGGGGACACTGTGGCTATGGAGCGCGGGCCGTCCCCGCTGGGTCCTCCTCCCCGGCATGGCCTTCAGCCTGACGATGGTGTTCTTCACCGTGCCGGTGTCGTCGGACCTCTACTCATCACAGAAGCCGGAGCGGGAATTCCATAATAAATTGATAGCCAACCGCGTTCTCGACCTTCGCGATCCTTACAAGATCCCGGAAGAGATGCGCCAACGCTACCGCAACGGCCGGCGTATTGGGGGCATTCTTTTCGAACCACCGGTGAAGGAACCCTATTATCTCCGCCGCCGGCTTTTACTAGCCCCGACGGGAATGGGCCGCCGGGTCCTATACGCTTTCGCGGAAAACACCTCCGGCTCGGGCCTGATCTACTACGATATGGTCCGCGAGGTCCTTCCCGGAAACCTTGACCGCCTGGCCGCGGCCTATTGGGCCTTCGTCATCCTGGATGATCGGGGGATCCTGGAGGTTCCCATGGTTCGCGAGGGCGAGAAAACGGTCCGGTGCGTCCCCTCTGCGGCATCGCTCATCCGGGAACTCGGCTCGCCCGCCTTCGATCCGCGGCGCACGGTCCTGCTTTCCGGCGATTGTGGGACATCCGACATCACAGACACGCTCTGCCGCCATTCCGGTCTCGGCAGCTGGTTGGTGGAAGGCGACGGCCCCACGGTGTTCACCTGGCTCGTGGCCTGGTCGCCGTTGATGAAGGCAACCGTGGACGGGAAACCGGTCCCGGTCCAACTGGCCAATGGGTTCCTGCCGGCGGTGCGGGTCCCTGCGGGCCGCCATGCCGTCCTCCTGGATGAGCCCGTTCCGGGGAGCTTGAAGGCCTTCCTCTTCCTTTTTTATGCTATGCTCCTCTCGGTCGCCCTGGATTATTGGACTAACACACGCCTCATCCGAGGAGGGACGCCACGAGAGTAATGCCTTTCGGTAATCCCGGTCTCCTTATGGGGATGGGGTGGATCCCAGCGGATTCACTCCGCCGGGCGGGAGAAGGAGCCGCCCTCTCCCGCTTTCGATGGGGGGCAAGGGCGTGGTGGTAGAAGTGGTCATTCCGGCCTACAACGAATCCCGGCGCATCGCATCCACGCTGGAGCGGTGCTTCGCGTACCGGCCGCCGGCCGGGCACACCCTGCGCGTCACCGTCTGCGACGACGGTTCCACGGACGACACCTGCGCCGTCGTCGAAGGGCTGACCGCCCGGTTTCCGGACCTGCGGCTCCTGAAGGTCGGCTCCAACAAAGGGAAGGGCGCCGCGGTCCGCCTCGGAATGACGCAGGCCCTCCCCGATTCCGATCTCCTCTTGCTTTCCGACGCCGATCTGGCCTCCCCCATCGAGGAGGTGGAGCGCCTCCTGCCCCACATGGACCACGCCGCCGTCGCCATCGGCTCGCGCGCCCTCGACCGGTCGCTGATCCAGGTCCATCAGCCGCCGCACCGGGAGTTCATGGGGATCATCTATAACCGCCTCGTCCAGGCCCTGCTCCTCCCAGGCCTTTACGACACGCAATGCGGTTTTAAATTGTTTCGGGCAACGGTCGCACGGGAGGTCTTCGGCGCCTCGCTCGTGGACGGCTTCTCCTATGACGTCGAAGTGCTGCGCTTGGCGACGGCGCGCGGCTACCGCGTCGAGGAGGTGCCGGTGCGCTGGTCTCACGTGGGAGACAGCAAGGTGCGCCTCCTGAGCGCGCCGGCGGCGATGTTCTGGGAGGTGGCGGCTATTGCCCGCCGTTTGGGGCGAGGGCCGCGAGCTTGTCGATGCGGCGCTGGTGCCGGCTTTCCGGCCCGGCGTATTCCGTTCTGAGGAACGTGGCCACGATAGCCTTGGCGAACTCGGCCGCCACCACGCGCGAGCCGAGGGTGAGAACGTTGGCGTCGTTGTGCTCGCGGGCCAGGCGTGCGGTGAAGTCGTTGTGGCAGTTGGCGGCCCGCACCTGGGGAAACCGGTTGGCCATCATCGCCATCCCGATCCCGGTGCCGCAGACGAGGATCCCCATCTCGTATTTCTTCTCCTGGATCCCGCCGGCGAGGCGGGCGGCGAAGTCGGGGTAATCCACCGAGGTGGCGCCGTCGAAAGCCCCCAGGTCCACCACCGTGTACCCCTGCTCCTGGAGCCAGGGCTGGAGGACGGTCTTCAGTTCGAACCCGGCGTGATCGCTGGCGATGGCGACGACTTTAACCATTGGAAGAACTCCCCGAGAAAGTAGATCGACCCGGTGAACAGCGGCGTCCCCTCGCCGTTGAGGGCGGAGGCGAACGCGGCCTCCAGATCGTCGTGGACGGTGACGCGCGGGTGGTCGAGGCGGGGGCGGAAGCGGCGCCACTCCGCCGCGGTGGTGGAGCGCTCCGTCGGGATGGTGAGGAGGTGGACCTCCCGTGCGAGAGGAAGAAGGGGCTTGATGACAGAAAGGGGCCGCTTGTCCCGCATCGCGCAAAAGTAGAGTTTCAGATCGCGCAGGCCGAGGGTCATGAGCGACCGGGCCAGAACGGCGGCGCCGCCAGGGTTGTGGGCGGCATCCACCAGAATCGTTTGTCCATTGACCGCGATCGATTGCAGGCGGCCGGGCCAAACGGCCCGCGCAATCCCCACCTGGACGACCTCGTCGGTCAAGGAGAAGACGAGCCGGTCGGCCAGCAGTTCCGCCGCCGCGACGGCCAGACCGGCGTTGGCGGCCTGATGCTCCCCGAGCAGGGGCGTGAACAGGGCATATTCCCGGCGCTTCGTCCTCACCGTGAGGACCATCCCCTCGCGATCCATGGCGCGGACTTTCCAGGAGGCCAGCGTCGCCAATTCGAGCAGGGGGGCGCCCACGGCCTCCGCCTCGCGCCGCAGAACGGCCAGGGCGGCCGGGCGCTGGGGTGCCGTGATGGCCGGAACGCCGGCTTTGAGGATGCCGGCCTTCTCTCGGGCAATGGCGGCAAGGGTGCGGCCGAGGGCCTGCTGGTGGTCCATCGAAACGGGCGTGATCAGCGACAGGAGGGCGCCGAAACGGTTGGTGGCGTCGTAGCGCCCGCCGAGTCCCACCTCCAGGATGTTCAACGCCGTCTGCTGTTCCTGAAAGTGCAGGAGTGCCGCGGCGGTAAGGGCCTCGAAGAAGGTGGGGCGTTTGGGGAGGCCGGGGAAGGCGGCCTCGATGCGCCGCAGATGCCGTTCCAGCTCTCCGGCGGGGATGGGCTTCCCTGCCGTTCGGATGCGCTCGGCGACATCCACCAGATGGGGGGACGAGTAGAACCCGGTCCGGTGCCCCGCCTGCCGGAGGATGGATTCCAGATAGGCGCAGGTGGAGCCCTTGCCGTTGGTCCCGGCGACGATGACATGGGGGCCGGCCGCGGGGATCCCCAAGGAGGCGCAGAGGGCCTCGATGCGCTCCAGCCCCAGGGAAATGTAATTCGGCTTCAGCGATTCGAGGAACTCGTCAACCCACATGAAGGAGCCGGAGGAGGTTGCCCACCACGGCCTTGAGCTGGCTCCGGTGGACCACCAGATCCACCATCCCTTTTTCCAAGACGAACTCGGCGCTTTGGAACCCCTCGGGGAGCTTCTGCCGGATGGTCTGCTCGATGACCCGCGGGCCGGCGAACCCGATGAGGGCCCGCGGCTCGGCGATGTTGATGTCCCCCTGCATGGCGTAGGAGGCGGTGACGCCGCCGGTCGTGGGATCGGCCAGGATGCTGATGAAGGGGAGGCCGGCCTCGCGCAGGCGGGCGACGGCGGCCGAGATCTTGGCCATCTGCATCAGCGACAGGATCCCCTCCTGCATCCGGGCCCCGCCCGAGCAAGAGACGACGACGAGGGGCTTGCCCTCCGCCAGGGCGCGCTCGGCAGCGCGGGTGATTTTTTCCCCGACGGCGCTCCCCATGGAGCCGCCGATGAAGCCGTACTCCATGGAGGCCAGAATGACCGGCACCCCTTCGATCTCGCCGGCGGCGTTGATCACCGCGTCGTGGGGCCCCACGCTTTCGCTCGACGCTTTGAGCCGGTCCTTGTATTTCTTCGTATCTTTGAACTTGAGGGGGTCGGTCGAGATCACGGCGTCGTCGAAGGTCTCGAACTTGCCCTCGTCGCAAAGCATCGTCAGCCGCTCTTTGGCGTTGAGCGGGAAGTGGTAGCCGCACTTGGGGCAGATCTTCCCCCCGCGCGCGACCTCCTTGGAGTAGATGATCTCCTTGCAGGACTTGCATTTGACCCACAGCCCCTCCGGGATCCTGATGGGGCCGCTCGGGCGGTCTGCCTTGGGTTCATGCTCGGACATGCCGGTTCATTATAAGGATTTCGGGCGGATATTACAACCTTGCCGGGGCAAGGCCAACCCCGTCCGCGGAATGGCCATAGTCCATCCTCGCGCACGACCCGAGGTCGGGGGGCCGGAGGCCTGCCAGAAAGTCGGGATTCCCCTGGCGCTCATACCGGATCGAAGCGCCCGGTGGGCTCCAGGTCCGGCGCGCCGGGGGGGGTGCCGTGACGGCCGTGCGGCGATCTAAACCTTGCCCTCCCCGTGGCACCGCCGGCAGGTGCCGCTTCCCTTCCGGTCGCAGGAGCCGCAGACGCCGCCGAACGGGTAGTGCCCGGTGCCGCGGCACTTGGGGCACTTGCCGCTCCCCTTGCATTCGGGACAGGGATTTGTTTTTTCTTTGTCCATGGGGTCATTATACCCCGCCGCCGTTCGGGCAGAGGGCGCCGAAGGGGCAGGTCCGGCAGAGCCGCTCGTCGGCCGGGTCGGCCGTGAAGGGACGGGCGGGGTCGGCGATCTCCTCCAGCAGGGCAAACAGGGTGGGAAGGGCCACGGCCTCCATCCACGCGTCCCGGTCGGGGACCTCCTTGAACAGCTCCCGCCGCTCGAAGTCCCTCAGGGAGACGGTGACGACCTCCAAATCGCGGCACGGCACCCCGGCGGCCTCCCCCGCCAACCGGGCATAGACGGCCATCTGGAAGGAGCCGAGGCCGGCCTCCAGGCAGGCGTCCCGTCCCTGCACCGGGGCGCCGCTTTTCTTGAGGAACGGCTTGGCCCGGCCGCTCTTGTAGTCCAGCACCCGCAAGGCCCCGCCCTCCGTCCGGTCCACCCGGTCCAGGACACCCTTGAACCGCCAGCCCCCCGCCTCCCCCCGCAGGGGCCATTCGAGCCGCTCGGGATGTGCCCCCCCCTCCCGCTCCTCCTGCCGAAGGAACCGGGCGATGCGCCGCTCCATCAGCCGGAAGATGAGGTAGGCCTCCCCCCGCGTCTCCCATCCCCGCTCGGCGTAGGCGCGTTCGAGGCATCGCGGGAGATCCGCCGCCATAGCGGCGTAATCGGCCCTGCCGAGGGGCCGGCCCAGACGCCCCTGATACAGCAGCTCCATCGCGCGGTGGAGGATGAGGCCGGCGATCCCGGCGTCGAACCCCTCCTCCAGCGCTTCCCGCTCCTCGAGCCCCGCCACCCTGCCGTAGTAGAAGCGCAGGGGACAGGCCAGGTAGGCGTCGACGGAGGAGGGGGACCACTCACGCCTCCGCAGGGCGGCCGCCACCGTCGCGCTCTTGGGGACGGTCGGGGGCGCCTCCCTCGCGATGCGCAGTTCCAGCGATACCGGCTCCCCCTTGAGCTCACTCAGGACGCCGGTGGCCCGCTCCCGCTCCCAGATCCGCTGGAGGACGAACCGGCTGGGCATGGACTCCTCCCCCTCCAGAAAGAGGACGTGCGCCGAGCGGCACGAGGCCAGGAGGCCGTCGAACCGGAGCTTCGCCGCGGCCTGCCGCTCTTCGGGCCCCGGCAGGCCCAGGGTGCGCCGGACGCCCAGCGGCAGGACGGGGTCTTCCACCGCCAGCGAAGGGAGGGTCCCCTCGTTGGCGTCGAGGACGAAAACGTGATCGAACCGGAGGTGCCGGGCCTCGAGGAGGCCCAGGACCTGGAGCCCCTGCATCGGGAGGCCGGTGAACCCCACCCGCGCCTCGCCGAGGAGGGAGACGAAGAGGTCGAACAGGAACGGGGGCTTCAACGGCCGAGCGGCGAGGGTGGAGGACTCCAGCCCGTCCAGGAAGTCGCAGAGGGTGTGGAAGAACTCCCCCGTGAAGGCATACCCCTGCACATCCCCCGCCCCGACCAGGGCCGCCAGGAGGCCGCGGAGGGCGGCGGCAGCCCCGCCCAGGTCCGCGGCCGACTCGAAGGGACGGAGCAGCAGGCCGTGCAGGAACTCCAGGTGGGCCGCGGCGTCGGCCTCCGACGCCCGGCCGGGGAGGCGCCGGGCGATCGCCGCCAGCAGGATGGAGTTGGCGGCGAGGGCGTAGGGGTCGAGGTGCAGGCGGCCCTGCTCCGCCAAGTGGGCGTCCACCGCTTGCGCCGTGATGCGCGCCTCCTCGGCCCCGAGCGGCCCCGAGCCCAAGTTCTTGATGTAGGGGTGGAGGAGCACTTCGCGGTAGAGGGGGGCCGGGTAGAGCCCTTCCCGGCGGCCGGCATGAAGCTCCATCAGGGCGCGGACCAGGGCGAAAACGGGGGTGCGCTTGAAGGGGTAGCCCAAGCTGATGTTGTAATCCACCCCGAGGCCGGCGAGGACCTGCTCGAGGAGGGGGACGAGGGCCTCCTCCCGGAGGAGGACGACGGCGCTGCGGGCCAGCGCCTCCGGGGAGAGGTCGGCCATTGCGCCCCGCAGGGCCTCGATTTCCGAGTGGGTGTCGTAGGCGGAGAGGAAGACGGGCTCCGGACGATCGGGCGCCCCCCCCTCGGACTCGAAAGCGAGCCCTTCGAGCGCTTCCGGCGCCTCCCCGCTGGCGACGAGGACCGCTCCGGGGCGGCGGGCCAGGGCGCGGACCAGGGCGGCCTCGGCGCGGGTGAGCCCCTCCGGGAGGACGACGACCACCTCCTCCCATCGGTCGAGGGAGGCCCGCTCGAAGGCCTCCGCCGCCCGCCACCCGGCCAGGCCGCGCGTGAGGAGCCCCCGTTCCTCCAGGGCCGCGTGCCAGGCCCGCCGCAGGTCGGCCAGCCGCTCCAGCACCGCCTCGCCGAGGCGGGAATCGGCGGGCAGTTCGGGGACGCCGGCCAGAAGGGGGCCGGCCGCCGGGACCATGGCCGCGTCCAGCTCGTCCACCGCCTCCACCAGCCGCGCCGCCCACGCCCACGCCAGCGCGGGCCGCGCGGCGAGCCGCCCCAACTCCCCCTCCGTCTCCCGTCCCAGGAGCTCCATCATCAGGTCAAGGGCATCGAGCGGGGCGATAAACACCGGCTCCGTCCCGGCAAGGCGCAGGACCGCCTCCTGAAACCGCGGAAGGGTGAAATAGGCGGGAGGGAAGAAGGGGCCGCCCGCCCGCGCCGCCAGGAGCCGGTTCAGACCGTGGCGGGGCCGGTCGTGGGGGAAGATCACCACGCGGTCCGACCAGTCGGGGCCGGGAGGGAGCCGGCCCGCGATCCAGGCGGCGAGGTCTTCCCCGGCCGAGAGCAGGACGCGGCGGCTCACGGCACCTCCTCCACCGCGTCGCGGTCCAGGTAGGCGAGCAGGCCGGTGAGGACGCGCCCGGGAAAGAGGGGGCGGGCGAGCTCCAGGTAGCGCAGCATCTGCGCCCGGTCCTGGCCCGGGTCCCCGCCGCCGGTCTTGTAGTCCACCACCCACACCCGCTCCCCCGTCACGACGAGCAGGTCCACCCGGTGGGTCCGCCCGTCGGGGCCGACGATCTCCTGCTCGAGGCGGAGGGTGATTTCACCGGCAGGGGCGCCGATGCGGCCCCGCACCAGGGGGTCGAGCTCCTCGAACCGCCGCGCCCGCTCCATCGCCCGGTGGCGCTCCGCCCCCCGCGCCAGGGCCTCCCACCTCGCAGGATCGGCCAGGGTCCGGAGATCAACGCCGTGCCGGACGAGCCGCTCCCGCCACTCGCCGTGCCGCCGGGGCGGGCGCTTCGAAGCCGCGGGGGGGCCCCCCTCCGCGACCCGTCCCTCCCCCGGCGCCCCCCAGGTCATGGCCCCATAGGGGACGGGGGTCTTCTTCTTGCGGCTCTCGTTCTTGTAGCGCGGCAGGAGGACCACCAACTCCCTCCGAGCCCGGGTGCAGGCCACGTAGAAGGCGTTGAGCTCCTCCACCAGCGCCCGGGTCCGGGCCTCGGCATAGGCCCGCCCCACGGCGGGCGGGAGCTGGGCGACCAGCCCCTTGCGCACCCGGTAGGGGCGCAGACCCTCCCCCTCCTGCAGGAACAGGTCGTTGAGGGGGTGCCAGTCGAGCATGGCCCACGGGAGGAGGACCACCGGGAACTCCAGCCCCTTGGCCTTGTGGATGGTGAGCACCTGGACGGCGTCGAGGTTCTCGGGCATCCGCACGGGGTGGGGGTCCTCGTCGTTCCGCTCGGCTTCGCGCAGGGTGCATAGGAGCCGCCCCAGGCTGTTCTCCCCCTCCGTCTCCAGGTCCTTGATCAGCTCGAGAAGGGCGCAGAGGAAGGCCTCGTCCCCCGGGAAGCGCCCGAAGGCGTCGAGGGCGGCCAGGAGGCGGCTGGCGAGGTCGTACGGCGGGAGGAACCCCGCCTGCCGGAAGAGGGGGGCGATGAACTCCCCCCACGGCCCCGGGTGGGCGTCGCGAAAGACGACATAGAGCGGAACGCTCCGGTCGCGCCCCTCCAGAAGGGCGTGGACCGCCGCCGCGTCCAGCCCCGCGGCCCCGAGGAAGAGCGGGCTTAGGAGAAACCCCGCCAAGGCGAGGTCGTCGGCGGGGTCGTCGAGCCACCGGAGGAAGGAAAGCGCCTCCCGCACCCGCGGGGCGGAGAGGAGGCCGAGCGCCGAGGGGGAGACCGCGGGGATCCCCTCCACCACGAGGCGCCGCAGGGCCTCTCGCGCGAGGGCGTTCTTCCGGACGATGACGGCGATGTCCCGCCACGGGTGGCGTTCCCACGCCTCCCGGATCCCGGTGATCAGCCGTTCCAAGACCGCCCGGTCCACCGCCTCCTTCGGGCCGGGCGCTTCCGGGCAGGGCTCCACCCGGACGAAGCCGCCGTCGTGGTGGGCCCTCTGAGCGACCCGCGCGAAGTGCCCCGCAACGGCCCCGCCGTCCACCGGATCGTCGTCTCCGAACTCCTCCGACAACCACCGCTCCAGGTTCCCGCGCGCGAAGACCGATTCGACGAACTCCAGGATGACCCTGCCCGAGCGCCAGTTGTCCGCGAGGGGGACCGTCCGCGGCGGGACCGGCAGTCCCTCCCCCGCGGCCTCAAAGAGGGTGTAATCGCCTCCCCGCCAGCCGTAGATGGCCTGCTTGACGTCGCCGACGAAGAAGAGCCAGCCCCCCTCCGCTACCGAGTTCTCCACCAGGGGGAGGAAAATCTCCCACTGCAAGGGGGAGGTGTCCTGGAACTCGTCGATCAGATAGTGGCGCAACGCCTCGCCGAGCTTGATGTAGACATAGGGGACGGCGCCCTCCCTGCGGACGTAATCGCGGATGGTCTCCTGCAGGGTGTCCAGCAGGAGGGTGTTTCCCTCCTCCTGCAGGCGCTTGAACGCCGCGCGCGCCCGGACATACAGGGCGGCCGAGGGGAGGAGGCGGCGGCGGGCCCGGGCCTCCAGAAGCGCGCGGGCCAGGGGGGGGACGGCCCCCCAACCCTCCACCCGGTCCAGCGTGGCCTTCTTGAAGACCCGGGAGGCCTCGCGGAAGAGGGCGGGGACCTCCTCCAGCGGGCGGCCGCGGCGGGCGAAATCCCGCAGAGGGTCGCCCGGGTAGCGGTACTCCACCCGCCCGGCGTCGAGCTGAGCCAACACCCCCTCCTCCAGCAGGCGGACGAGCCGCCCCTCCAGGGCGAAGGGGTCGGGGCCGTCCGCCCCGGCGTCGATGGGGATGCTGCGCAGGGTCTCGGCCTGGCGCAGGGTTCGGAACCGCTCCACCAAGACCCTCCCCAGGTCCCAGGCGACGTCGTCCTCCGTCTGGAGGAGCGCCACGAGGGCCTCCTCCAGCTCCGGGTGCCGCCCGGCCGTGGCGGGGGCGTAATCCTCCAGCAGGGAGAGGAGGGCCCGCCCGGCGACGGCCCCGGGGTCGAGGTCCACCTCGAAGGCCGGGGAAAGGGCGTTCTCCAGGGACGTGGCCCGCGCCAGGGCGGTGAGGAAGGAGTCGATGGTGGAGACGCGGAAGTCGTGGAACCGGCCCAGGAGGAGGTCCAGGGCCGCCGCCGCCCGCTCCGGGGAGGGGCGGGGGGTGAGGTCGCCCAGGCGATCGTCATCGTGGCCCAGGGCCAACTTCTTCAAATAAAGCAGGATGCGGTCCTGCATCTCCACCGTCGCCTTCTTGGTGAACGTGACGGCGAGGATGGAGGAGGGGGGGGCGCCGGCGTTGAGAAGGAGGTCGAGATAGCGGAGGGCGAGCTTCGTCGTCTTGCCCGAGCCCGCCGAGGCCTCCACCCGGACCACCTCGGGGAGGTGAAGGGGCATCAAGGGGTCATTTAATCACGCGGAGCGCCGGAGGGCAAGGGATACCACGCGCGGTCGGCTTGCCCCCTTCCGCCATCAGTCCCGCTTGCTCAGGCACCGAAGGATCTCTCCTATATACAGTCGGTGGTAATCGCGCTCGGGGTAGTTCTCATGGATGGCCGCGTCCAAAAACTTCTCCGGGTCGAGGGCCTGAAAGTAGATCTTGCGGCACTCCATCACCAGACGGGCCTGGGCGAAGGCGACGCAGCCCGGGGAGGTCTCCACCGGCGACAACCCCGTGGCGGCGCATTTGTCCACGGTCCGGCCGCTGTGGGCGCCGCAAAACTCTAATGCCGCCCGGTGCTCCTCCTCGAAGAAGGAGAGGGTGAAGTGGGTGGAGCTCTCCATGAATCGGAAGGTGTAGCGGGTGGGGCGGACGACGACAAAGGCGCAGTCGCGGTTCCACAGGACGCCCAGGGCGCCCCAGGAAGCGGTCATGGTGTTGAAGGCGGACAGCGGCCCGGCGGTGAGGAGCATCCACTGGCGGCCGAGAAGGTCGAAGGGGTTGTCGGGGATGGTTTTGGGGTCCACGGAGCGGAACGGCAGGATGGGGGCGTTCATGGGTCCGAATTATAGCACCGGCGGACCGTTGCGGGGGGGCGCGACCTGTGGTATAATGACCGTAGCGGGGACGTAGTTCAGTTCGGTTAGAACGCCGGCCTGTCACGTCGGAGGTCGCGAGTTCGAGCCTCGTCGTCCCCGCCATTTTTGTTTTTTACACCCTTCGGAGAAGATGTCGAAGGGTTTTTTATAGGTGGTGACTAGAAGCTATCCCAAAACCTAATATCGAGACCTTTAGATGGGCAAATGATCGAGGTGCATAGATGTCCCAATTGCGTTTTCTCTCTGGAAATGGTGTCCAGCGGCGTGTTATTTTACGAGCCGATCGGCGCATACTTTTACGAGG
>CAZRVT010000043.1:0-24863 GCA_964603505.1 uncultured Holophagales bacterium
GGCCTCGTAAAAGTATGCGCCGATCGGCTCGTAAAATAACACGCCGCTGGACAAATGAGACCGATTCTCCCCAAGTAGCCCTTTCCAATGAAGGAATTCCTGGCGCTGGCCTCCTGCTCCATGACTATGAGGAATTAGCAGAACGGCCCGGGGTCCTGCGGGTCCAGGAGCGCGGCTTTCGATTCAGATGCATCACGGCCACGATCAGGATGTCTCGTTTGGTTGCCGAATAGATGATTCCATAGGGGAAGCGATTGATGAGGTACCGCTGCGTATTGCGGGAGAGGCGTGTCCATGCATTGGGGAACGCCAGGATGTGCTGGAGGGAGCGATGAACTTCTCCAGCGAAATCAAGGCCGAGGCCTGCCTGGCAATCATTGTAATAGTGCACGGCTGCCCTCAGTTCGGCCTCCGCCTTTGGGTGGAACACAATGGATGTCATTTTTCCCGGGGGATGAGCTTGGCGAATACATCTCTCATGGGAATCGTCTTCATTTTACCCGCCCGGATCTCTTTCAACCGCCGCTCCGCTTCCTTGGCCCAAGCCGCGTCAATTTCTTCACGGACGGGATTCATGCTTTTCAACAGCTCTTCCACCATTTTGGCCCGAATCTCCACCGGGAACATCAGGGCTTCGCTGACGAGCTTATCCGCTTTGGTCATAAAGTACCTCGCCCCTATTATCCCAGAAAAATCGGCCGCAAGCCATCGGATGCCAATATCCAAGATTGTAGATGCCGGATCATCCCGGATCCAGTCCGGGACAAGGGTCCGGAATGACACAAGGGGGGGAGTCCTCGCGCCCAAAGCCGATACAGATGCCGATACCGATTCCGATGCCGATGCCGAAAGAATAGTCCCTGGTCCTTAGTCCTTAGTCCTTCGTCCATATACACCAAACAGACCGGACATACAATATAGACCAGACCAACCCGGCGGGTGGGGGGGCTTTCCCGCCTTCCAGCCTTCCCGCGTTCCAGCTTTCCCGCTTTCCCGCCTTCCCGCCTTTCCGCCTTCCCGCTTTCCCGCTTTCAAGCCTTCCCGCCGGGCGGGTGGACGGGGGGGTATAATTCCCCCATGGCCAAGAGCATGTTCGTCTGCCAGACCTGCGGGTTCAAGTCGTTCAAGTGGATGGGGCGGTGCACGGAGTGCGGCGCGTGGGAGTCGTTCGTCGAGGAGGTGGAGGCCCCCAAGGCGGTGAAGGGCCGCCGACCCAAGGGGAGCGGCGCCCAGGCCGTGGCGCTCAACGACGTTGACGCGGGGGAGGTGAGCCGCGTCTCCACCGGCCTCGCCGGCCTGGATCGGGTCCTGGGCGGCGGGATGGTGCCGGGGTCGCTGGTCCTTCTGGGCGGTGAGCCGGGGGTGGGGAAGTCCACGCTGATGCTCCAGGTGGCGCGGCAGTTCTGCGTGACGGGCAAGGTGCTCTATGTGAGCGCCGAGGAGTCGCCGCGGCAGATCAAGATGCGCGCCAAGCGCCTCGGCATCGAGCCGGAGAACTTCTTCCTCCTCTGCGAACCCGACCTGGGGACGGCGCTGGAGGCGGTGGAGAAGCTCCAGCCCGACCTGTTGGTCCTCGACTCCATCCAGACCGTCTACCTCCCCGAGCTGGCCTCCATCCCCGGGAGCGTCTCGCAGGTGCGCGAGGTGGGCAACCTCGTCATGCGGACGGCCAAGGGGCTGGGGCTCCCCGTCTTTCTCATCGGCCACGTGACCAAGGAGGGGACCATCGCCGGCCCCCGGACGCTGGAACACCTGGTGGATGTCGTGGTCTATTTCGAGGGGGAGGGCAACCTCCCCACCCGCGTCCTGCGCGGATACAAAAACCGCTTCGGCCCGGCGTGGGAGCTGGCCTTCTTCGACATGGAGGCGGAGGGGCTGCGCGAGGTGGTCTCCCCTTCCGCCCTGTTTTTAGGGCACCGGGAGGAGGGGGTGGCCGGGGTGGCGGTGGCGGGGCTGCACGAAGGTTCCACCCCCCTGCTGGCCGAGGTGCAGGCCCTCATCGTCCCCACCCCGTTCCCCTCGCCGCGGCGCACCGCCGTGGGGGTCGACTACAACCGGCTCAACCTCCTCCTGGCCGTTTTGCAGAAGCACGCGCGGCTGGATGTTTCCCACCTCGACGCCTACCTCAGCGTGGCCGGCGGCCTTCCGGTGAAGGAGCCGGGGGCCGACCTCGCCGCCGCGGCGGCCCTGCTGTCGTCGCACAAGGGGAAGCCCCTGCCGATGACGGCGTGCTTCGTCGGCGAGCTGGGGCTGACGGGGGAGGTGCGCCCGGTCCCCCAGCTGGCGGCGCGATTGAAGGAGGCGGAGCGGATGGGGTTTACGGAGGCGTACATCCCGTTCCAGGAGCCCAAGGAGAAGGTGGGGGTCCGGCTGCGCAAGACCCGCTCGGTCCAGGAACTGCAGGGGGCCCTCTTCCGATAACCGCCCCCGCCCCCGCGTGGTATCATTTTTGCCGAAAGGAGCCGCCATGGCCGTTGACAAGGAACTCCTCGACATCCTCGCCTGCCCCCTGTGCAAGGGCGACCTCTCCCTGGTGCCCATCCCCCCCGAAAAGGCGAAACCCCTGGTGGAGAAGTATCGCCCCAAGTTCAAGGGGGAGGAGCCCGTGGTGACGGAGGGGCTGGTCTGCGGCGCCTGCGTCAAGCTCTACCCCATCGTCTCGGACATCCCGGTGATGCTCGTCGAGGACGCCGTCACGCCTTGAAGGCGGGAGTGGGGCGCTTTCACCGCTGTCTTCTTCATGCCGTTTGACTGGTCCCCCGAAGGACGCCTCGCGTCCGCCTTCCACTGGCTCCTGATCGCCGGCATCGCCGCCGCGCCCTTCATCGCCCTCTCCACCGCCCTCTACGGCCTGGCGTTCATCGCGTTCCTGCTCCTGCGGCCGCGCCTCCGCCGGACGCCGGCGCTCGGATTCCTGGTTCTGTTCGCCCTCGTCTCCCTCGTCTCCATAGCGGCTGCGGCCCAGCCGGATCGGGCGGCGCGGCAACTCGGAGAGGTCGCGAACCTCGGGGTCTTCGCCCTGGGCCTGGCGGGCCTGGCCCGGCGGCCCGCCCGCCGCGTCCTGCCGTGGGTGTTCGTCGGCCAGGCGCTGTTCCTCGCCGGGTGGGGCCTCGTGGAGTTCGCCGTCCGGGTCCCCGGCGATCCCGCATACCGCATCCGGGGCCCCCTGAGCCACTACATGACCTACTCGGGCCTGCTGGTCCTCCTGTTCGGCCTCCTGGCGGGCTACGCCGCCCTTGGGGAGGACCGGCACCTCCGGCGGATCGCGGCGGCGGCCGCCGCCCTCGCGGTCGTCCCCACGCTCTTGAACCTGACCCGCAACGCCTGGGTGGGCCTGCTGGCCGCGGCCGCCCTCCTGGCGCTGGCGCGCCGCCGGGCGTGGGTCTGGGCCGCGGCCGGGGGGGCGGTCCTCCTGCTCGTCCTCGTCCCCAACCCGGCGGGGAAGCGGTTCCTCTCCATCTTCGATCCGAACGACTCCACCAACCGCGACCGCGTCGCCATGTGGAAGGCGGGGTGGGCCATGGCCCTGGAGCGGCCCACCACGGGCCAGGGGCCGGGCGCGGTCAAGGAGAACTACCTCCGGTTCAAGCGCGCGGGGGCGGTGAGGGACTGGGTCCAGCACCTCCACAGCAATCCCGTCCACCTCGCGGCCGAGCGGGGGTTCGTCGCCCTGGCGGCCTACCTGGGGTTCGTCGGGGCGGTCTTGCGGGCCGGATGGAAACGCCGGGAGGCGTGGACGGGGCTGGCCTCGCTCCTGGCCTGCGGCGGCATCTTCGCGGCCGGGCTCTTCGAGTACAACTTCGGCGACACGGAGGTGCTGTGGCTCACCCTGGCCGCCTCCGCCCTCGGGAGTGACGATGGCGACGGTCTATAAGGTCTCCGAGCTTATCGCCCGGGTGAAGGGAACCCTCGAGGACGACTTTGGGGCCGTCGTGGTGGAGGGGGAGGCCTCGGAGGTCAAGGCCTATCCTTCGGGACACGTCTATTTCAAGCTCAAGGACGACCGCGCCGTCCTCTCCTGCGTCCTCTGGGCCTCCGTCGCCTCCCGCCTCCCGTTCACGCTGGAGGAAGGGCGGATGTTCCTCTGCGCGGGGAAGCTGACGATCTATGCCCAGCGGGGACAGTTCCAAATGGAGGTGCGGAAGGCGGAGCCGGCCGGTCTGGGGGCCCTCAAGCTGGCGCTCGACCAGCTCCGAAAGAAACTGGCCGCCGAGGGGCTGTTCGATCCGGACCGCAAACAGGAAATGCCGGTCCTGCCCCTGCGGATCGGCGTGGTCACCTCCCCCGAGGGGGCGGCCCTGCAGGATTTTTTCAAGGTCCTGCGCGGCTCGCCGCTCCAATACGAGGTCCGCGTCTTCCCATCGCAGGTGCAGGGGCGGACGGCCGCGGCGGAGGTGCGCGCGGGACTGGCGCACTTCCAGCGGCACCGCCCCGACCTCGTCGTGATCACCCGCGGCGGGGGCGCGTTCGAGGACCTCATGCCCTTCAACGACGAGGGGCTGGTCCGGGCGGTGGCCGCCAGCGCCCTGCCGGTGATCTCCGCCGTCGGGCATGAAGTGGACACGACCCTCTGCGACGAAGCGGCCGACCTCCGCTGCCCCACCCCCACGGCCGCCGCGGCCTGGATCGTGGCGCGCCACGCGGAGGCGGTCCAGCGCTTCGACGAGGCGCGCGAGGCGCTGACGGAGGGGATGGCAGAGCGGCTGGGAGCGCTCGAGCGTGCCCTGCGGGAGTTCCGCCAGCGCTTCTCTCCCCGCGGGATGGAGGCGTTCCTGGCGCAGATGGCCGACCGCCTCAAGGCGTTCGCGGCCCGCCTGCGAGCGGGGGTCCGCGACCGCCTGCGCGACCGGGGGGCAGCCCTGGAGCGGGGGCGGATGGCCCTGTTCCGGCGCGCGCTCCTTCTGGCCCCTTCGCTGGAGGCGCGGGTGGGAAAGGCGCGGACGGCCCTGGAGGCCTTCCCGGCCCGGCTGGAGCGGCGGGGCGAGCGGCTGACTTTTCTGAAGAAGGGGCTGACGCACCTTTCGGTGCGCGAGACCCTCCGCCGCGGCTACGCGGTCCTGACCAAGGCCGACCGAACCGCGGTGCGTTCCGAATCGGAGGTGGCGGTGGGGGAAACGGTGGAGGCGATGCTCTACGACGGAGGACTGACATGTCAGGTGCGCGAAAAAAAGAGGACCTGAGCTTCGAAAAAGCCATGGAGCGGCTGGAGGAGCTGGTGGAGTCCCTGGAGGGGGAGAAGGTGCCCATCGAGGAGGCCCTCAAGCACTTCGAGGAGGGGATGGAGTTGGTGGCGGTGTGCGAGAAGAAGCTCCACGAGGTGCGCAAGCGCGTGGAGCAGATCCTGGAGAAAAAGGGGACCGGCGCGGCCGACGGGAGCGATCCCTACCCCTCCGAATAGCCCCGTGGACCTGCGCCCCTTCCTCCCCCGCGCCGTCCTCCGCCTGCTGGCGGAGCGCCCCGAACGGCCGCTCCTGCGGCCCGAGCGGATGGAGGGGGCCTGTCTCTTCGCCGATGTCTCGGGGTTCACGGCCCTCTCCGAAGCGCTGGCGGCCCTGGGCGCCGAGGGGGGGGAAGTGCTCACCCGCGTCCTCAACGCCTTCTACGCCGCCGTCATCGCCGTCCTGGAGCCCGCCGGCGGGGACGTCATGCGGTTCGCGGGCGACGCGGTGACCGTTTTTTTCCCCGGCGAGGAGGGGATGGGCCGCGCCCTCCGGGCCGGCCTGGACCTGCAGGCGATGATGGAGCGATTCGCCTCCGTCCCCACGCCCGCCGGGCCGGCCGAATTGCGCATGAAGATCGGCGTGGCGGCGGGGGAGTGCCGCCTCTTTCTCGTCGGCGATGGGGAGCGCCGGGACTATGTCTTCGCCGGCGCCCCCGTGGACGAGGCGGCCGGGGCCGAGCACCACGCCTCCGCCGGCGAGGTCGTGCTGGCGGCCGCGGAGGCGCCCCCGCGGGTGGGTCGGGGGGAAGCGGTCGCGCCCGGCTTGTGGAGGATCCTGGACGCCCCCGCGCCCCCCCCCGCCCAGGAGGCGGCGCCGCCCCTCGTGCCGGCGGCGGCCCTGCATCCCTTCCTCCCTTCCAAACTCGTGGAATGGGCCCAGACCGGCATGCTGGAGCGGGTCAACGAACACCGCCCCGTCACCGTCCTCTTCATCCGGTTCGGCGACCGGCTCGACCCCGCCAACGCGGAGGACCTGGCCGTTCTCGGCCGGTTTTACGGGGAGGCCCTGGCGGCGGCGCGGCGCTATGACGGCACCATCAACAAGGTGGACTGCGGCGACAAAGGCAACACCCTCCTGGTCCTCTTCGGGGCCCCGGTGGCCCATGAGGACGACACCGAGCGGGCCCTCGAGTTCGCCCTCGAACTCCAGAACGCGGCCCGCGCGGCCGGGCTCTCCCTGCGCGCGGGGATCAACCGGGCGCGGGTCTTCTGCGGCCTGGTGGGGTCGCCCCTCCGCCGGGAATACACCGTCATGGGCGACGGCGTGAACCTGGCCGCCCGCCTCATGCAGGCCGCGGCCGAAGGGAGCGTGTTCGTGGGCGAGGGGGTCAAGGAGGGGCGGGCCCAGGCCTATCGGTTCCAGGACCTCCCCCCCATGCGGTTCAAGGGAAAGAGCCGCGCCCTCCCCGTGGCGCGCCTCCAGGGGCGGAGCGGCGACCGGATGGACATCCCGTTCTTCGTGGGACGGGAGACGGAACTGCGCCGCCTGGAGGAGGCGCTCCGGTCCGCCCTCCCGGACCGCCCGTTCCTGGGGTGGATCGCGGGCGAGACCGGCGTGGGGAAGTCGTTCCTCCTCCACTACTTCGGCGACCTCCACCTGGGGGACAGCCGCCACTACTCCCGCTGCCACTCCTACACGGCCGGCATTGCCCACTACGCGGCCCAGAAGCTGGTGTTGGAGTGCCTGCAGGACCTCTTGGCCGCCGGGGCGTTCCAGCCGCGCGACAAAGCCCTGGCGCTGCTGGCCGACCGCGCCCCGGACATCGCCGAGTACGCCCCCCTGCTCCTGCGGACCCTCAACCTCGCCGGGGCCGACGACGCGGTCCCCGAGCTCGAGCCGGAAGTGCGGCGCTCCCTGCTGTGGCGCATGATGTTGATCGTGCTGGAGGAGGCGGCGCGCCAGGGGACGGTGAGCTGGGTGGTGGACAACGGCGAGTGGCTGGACCCGGAGAGCCGCGACTTCCTCCTCCATGCGGCCCGCGTCATGGAGACGGGGCGGTTCCGGATCGTCGTGGCCTCGCGGGAGCCCGCGCCGGACGAGCCGGGGCTCGAGCCGGTCGCGGTGGGCCTGGGGCCCTTGTCGCGGGCCGAGACGGAGGCGCTGGCCCGGCGGCTCCTCGAAGTGGAGACGGTCCCCGACGAGGCCCTGCGCAAGGTGTGGGAGGTGTCGAAGGGCAACCCCCTCATGGTGCAGGAGACCCTGCGCCTGATGTTCACCGCCGGCTACCTGGCCCGGTCGGAGGACGCCCCCGGCGTCCTGCTGGTGGACGAGACGCGCCAGCCGGAGATGCCGGGGAGCGTGGCGGGATTCGTCCTGGCCCAGGCCGACGCCCTCCCCGCCGCCGAACGGGAAGCCCTCGCCACCCTCTCGGTGGCCGGGGAAAACGTTCCGCGGGGGCTCCTTCCCCGCCTTGGGGTGGACCCGACGGTGGCGGAGCGGCTGGCCTCGGACGGGCGGTACCTGCGCTTCAATCCGCTGAGCCAGAACTACTACTTCATCAAGCCCAGCTTCCAGCAGGCGCTCTACGAGAGTTTGGAGTTCACCTTCCGGCGGGAGACCCACCGCAGGGCGGCCGAGGGGCTGGAGGGGCTGGTCCATGCCTCGCGTCCCGACCGGGCCCACCTGCTGGCCTGGCATTTCGGCGAGGCGCGCGACCCGCGGGCCCTCCCCCACCTGAAGGCCATCGCCCGCGAGGCGCGGGCAGGCTACGCCCTCAAGGAGGCGGCCGCCGCCTACGGGAGGATCGTGGACATCGGGGGCGAGGCGGGGGAGGACCTCCAGGAGGCGGTCCTCGCCCTGGCCGATCTCCTGCTCCTCCTCGGCAAGGCGGCGGAGGCCGATCCGTTGTTGGAGCGGCACTGGACCAGCTTCGACGGCGAGCGCCTCTCCCCCGCCCATCTGGCCCGGGCCGCCGCCCTGCGCGGCCTGGGCGCCTTTCCCCAGGCGGAGGAGCAAGCGCGCCTCGCCCTCGAGGCGGCGCGCACCCCGCGCGACCGCTTCCTCGCGGAGAGCTTCCGCGCCAAACTGCTGGGCCAGACCGGACGGATGAAAGAAGCCCTGGCGGCCATGGAGGGCCTGCTCGCGGCTCACCGCCGGTTCCGGAACGACCCCGAATATCAGATGAACCGGATGCGATTGGCGTTCGTCGGCTCGCAGATGGGGAAGGAAGCGGAAGCGCTTGCGGTTATGCGGGATGTCGTCCGGCGGTTCCGGACCCGCCGGCACATCAAAGGGCTGTACGCCGCCCTGAACAATACCGCCATGCTGTATTTTTATGCGGACCGTTCGAAGCTTGCCCAGCGGCATTACACGGAGGCCCTTGCCCTCTTGAAGCGATACGGCATCTGGGAGGAAGAGAGCCTGCTCAACCTCCTTCTGAACATCGGTCTGATCCATTTAAATGCCGGTGAATTTACCGATGCTCGAGCACGGTTTTCCGAGGCTATGGCTTACGCGAGCCGTTTCGACTCGTCCTTAAAAGCAAAAGCCCATTATCTTACGGCCCTGTTGGAGGTCCAGATGGGCCGATATGGCCCTGCTTATCGACATCTGTCCCATTCCTACGAGATTTGTGAGAGGCGCGGCATTCCCAAGAATGAAACCCATGAGATCGCGATGGAACTGTTCTTGGATCTTGCCGCGAAAAAGCCGTTCTTCGTCACCTTGGAGGATTATCGGCGCGAAATCCAGGCCATGGGCCTTTCCTACCTGGAGCCATCGCTTCGCAATTACGAAGCGGAGGCGGCATTAGTCTTCGGGAACCCCGAGGTGCTGGTGGCCCCGCTGAAAGCCAACCTCGAGACCTGCCTCCGAAGCAACTTGCTCGCCGAGGCCTTCCGGTCGGCGCGCTTTCTGCTCCGGGCCACTCGAGAGGCGGCCTACCTGGATCAGGCGAAGGAGTGCCTCACCTCCAACAGCCGGCGGGTCCATGTGGTTGAAGAGGCCCTGCTGGAGTGGGAGTTCCGCCCCGGACCCGGCGCGGCTCGTCGGCTTTCCAAACTCCTTGCACGCTATCCCTATCGGCCCATCGAGCGGCGGATGCGCCTGCTCCGCGCCGCCCGCGCCCGAACCGCCAAGGAGCGGGCGGCCCATGAACGGGCCGCCCGCGAACTGCAGAGGGAGATGACGGCGGGCCTGCCGGACGAACTGGTCCCGCACGGCTGAGGGGACCTACCAGGCGGTCCTGATCTTGTAGTAGGCCTCGGATCCTGCCTCCGTGAATTCGCAGTAGCACTCGGTGGAACAGCTCGGGGAGCACCCCGCAACCGCGGTGGCTCCGCCCCCCGTGGCGGCGGTGTCCCGGTAGAGGGTGTAGGAGTAGCTCTTCCCTCCCCCGGGAATGGCCCAGGTGACCCGGATCGTATTGCCGGAAACCTTGGTGACGCCGGTGATCTTGGTGTCCACGACCTCCACCGTGGCCGAATAAGTGTCCGATTTGGCGGCATTGTTCGTGCCGGTGAGCGTCACCGTGGAACTCAGGAACTGGTCGGCGTCCCCGGCCAGGTCGTAGTCGTGCGTCGGGTTGCAGCTGCCGGAGGTGCCCGAGTCCCCGAAGTCCCACGCGCACGCGGTAACGAGGCCGGCCGAACGGTCGGTGAAGGTCACCCGGGTTTCATACCAGGGATTGGACGACTGCGCGGCCTCGAAGTAGGCGGTCGGATAGCCGGTGTAGGTGATGGTGTCCGTGGCGTAGACGCCGTCGCAGGTGGAGCCGGTGTAGATGGCAGAGCCGTTGTAGACGTCGTAGTTGGACGAACAGCTCATCCCGGAGTTGACGGGGACCCAGGCCAGGCCGTCGGAGCTCGTGTCGGAGAAAAAGATGCCCCCCGCGCGCCCCCCGAGCCCCCCCTCCTCCATGGCCGCCAGGACGCCGTTGGCCACTTCGGCGAAGGCGATGACCTTCTTCGAATAATTCTGGGTGATTTCGGAAGAGTCCCCCGCGTTAAACCCCGTGTTCGCCGCCGACCAGGCGTTGCAGGTGCTCCCGTCCTGCGCGTTTCGGAAGATGCCGCTGCTGAGATTGGCATCTTCCCCCTTGTCTCCGATGAGCACCGTCCCGCTGTCCAGCATTATGATGGAGCGCCAGTTGGCGGTGGTGGAGAGGCCGGTGCAGGACTGCCAGGAACCGGTGCTGGAGGTCTTGAACTTCGCCATGCCGACCGCGCGGAACCCCTGGCTGACCCCGGACTGGGCGCCCCAGATAAATCCGGGCCTTCCCCCCCTTGGATCCGGCAGTGACCGCATCCCCAAGGTTGGCCCCGGCTGGCCGCCGGGGCAGGTGAGGTCGGCCAGGGTGGTGGGCGGGTCGCCGGCGTTGTCCAGGTGCCAGTCCCTGCCCCACAGGTCCGAGGGGTCGGGCTGGCTGTAGAGGGGACCGCTTTGGGCGTCGGCGGCTAGCATGGGCAGGCCCATGGCGCAGTAGCGCAGTTCCGGCACATAGTGGCCCGTCATGGGCGCTCCGGCCAGGGTGGCCGCGCTCCATCGGGTGGGGTTCATGGGGGAACTGAAGTCCCCGTAGTAGATGCCGTGGTGGGCGTAGGCGTCGCACTGGGCGCTGCCGTCGAAGTGAACGCAGTCGGCCGTGGAGGCGAGGATGCGGTGCTGGGGACACGCGGAGGGCACACCCCCGCAGGGGTCGAAGTTCTCCGAGCAGACCACGGCCCAGGCGTCGTGGAGGGTGAAGCGCTTTCCCGAGGAGGCATACTCCAGGCCCAGGCCCCAGGGGAAGTAGCTCTCGCCCCCGTCAAAGGAAATCATGACGCCGTAGTCCGCCGTGCCGGCCATGACCACGGTGTTCGGGTTGTCCGCATTGACCGGGTCCGGGCACTCCGCGACGCTGTAGATCCGGTCAGGGGTGTTGTAGAACCCGTCGAGGCGGTCCCAGGCCGTGGGGTCCTCCGGCGGGTTCGTCGTGGGGGGATGGAAGGCGTGCCACATCCCCGAGTAATCGTGCCCCGCGTAAACGTCCCAGTTCCCGTTGGCGCCGAAGGTGGGGTAGAAGGTGATGTCGCGCACCCGCACATCGGCGAAATCGGCAATCGGCGGGTCGGACGGGTCGGCATCGAAGCATTCGAAGTGGTTGGGGACGCTGTAGACCCATTTCACGTAGTAGAGCTTGGGCTGGTCCTGCTCCCGGGCGCCGGTGTACGCATGCTTGACCAGGTAGGTCAGCAGGCGGTCGCCGGTCGGGGCGACATCGGTCTTGGGATGCATGGCCACGGCGGTGATGGAGCTGCCGACCCCCGGACAGGAGGGGTGGTTGACGCTGCTGAAGGTGTTTCCCCCGTCGACCGAATAGTAGATCCCGTTGTTCATGGAGCCGGCCACGATCGTGGACATTTCCTTGGGGCACTGGGAATCGCCGCCCTGGCATTCGGGGCAACCGGGGAGGCCGAAGCAGGGGGAGAGGGCGACCGAAACGATAGGGGCCAGGGGCTGGGGCAGGTGCTGCCATTCGAAGTGGTCGGTGGCCCACACCCGTTTGAAGAGGCCGAAGGAAGTGGCCGCGAAGAGGGTCTGTGAGGTGTTGACCCCGCGGTTGTAGCCGGCGGCGATGGCCAGGTCCTCGGCGACCAGCAGGCCGGTGGAGCCCTGCGCCGGAAGGAGCTTCCCGTCCAGGAGCCAGGTCTCCCCGCCGTCGGTGGAGCGATAGACCGTCCCGTCCCGCGTCAGGACGAACATGTGCTTGTCGAAGGTGTTGGTGGTGGTCGGGTCGAAGTCGGGGGACACCAGGACCTTGACGATCTCGTAGTCCCCACCCGTGGAGGGCGCGGGGAGCCCGATCACCTTCTTCCACGAAGCGCCGCCGTTGTCCGAGCGGAACAGGCCCGCGTCGGCGGTCCCCAGGTAGAGGGTCTTCTTGCCGATAATGGTGTCGGTGTTGCCGGCGTTGTACTTGACCTCCCCGAACTCGTCGTAGCCGGGGACCAGGGCCACGGAGCGTCCGCTCACCCCTCCGGGCCGATTGGAGACCGGGGCGAAGAAGTAGCGGGTGCAGTAGGTGGGGCGGAAGCACTTATACAGGCCGTCGGTCTCCGAGGCGGTGAAGATGACCGGCGGGGCGTCGGGGCGGGAGGAGGGCGGGGCGATGGCGATGTCGGAGACGTTGGCGTTCTGCATGGCCCCCGAGCCCGTGTGCCCCCGCGGTTCTCCCGGCAAGTCCGAGGCCGGGAAGAACCAGAGGCCGTTGCCGCCCGTGCCGACCAGGATCCCGGAGGGTCCGATCGGGAGAACCGCCTTGGAGAAGAACCCCGTGAAGTAGTCGAAGGGGACGTATGGATTGGCGCAGGCGTCGCCCCAGTTCAGCTTGTACAGGGACACCCCGGTGGTGGCCACGGCCTGGGTCGCCGCGCCGTCCCACCAGAGGGCCACGTCCTGGAAAGGCCCGAGGGTGGAGGAGACGCCGCACAGGGGCGCGAAGGTGGTCCCGTAATTGTCGGATTCGTACACCCCCGCCGCTCCCGTCCCCGCCAGCACCTTGGCGCTCCCTCCGGGCGCCGGGTCCCCGGCCAGGGACAGGTAGTCCACGCCCGGCGTCCCCGCGGGGACCCAGCCGGAGCCGTCGGTGTAGTAGAGGTTCCCCTGGTACGAAGGGGTGGTGTTGTTGCAGGAGGCCGCGATGAGGCGGCTCCCGCCGTTCACGCCGACCATCGCCGTGATATAGGGGTTGCCGGTGAAGCTGGTGTCCTTGTTCCACTGGCTCCCCCACGGGTCGCCCGTGGCGTAGGGATCGAAGGAGCGGGAGAACACGCCCACGCCGGTCAGCGCGAGGTAGAGGTACCATGTTCCTCCGACCTTGAAGAACGCCACGGAGCTGGCGTCGCGGTATCCATAATGATACCCCTGGCCGTCGTCCAGGCCGGCATCGTTGGCGAAGGCCCAGTCGGTCCAGGCCGAGGAGCGTGCATAGACGGCCCCGGAGGCGAGGGCGGCGTAGGCGGAGGTGGTGCCGTCGATCGGCACCCAGGCCAACTGTCGGATGGAGAGGTCCTGGAATCCGGTCCGCACCGGGGTCCAGTCCACGAGGTCGCCGGAGGCGTAAAAGCCCGAATCGGTGGCCGCGATGGTCTTCTGGCCCGGCAAGTGGGTGTCACGGATGATGTCCCAAACGAAGCCGGCGGTGGTGCCCCGTTTCTCCCACAGGCCCGTCTGCGCCGAAAGGGCCGCCGCCGCGAGGATGAAAAGGATAGCCATTACGGATATTCTCATAGAGGCCTCCTGCTTACAATTATAAGCCCCCGCGACGCCGGCACTGTGACGGGGATCACATTCCGGACTTGGCCGATCTATTGTATGATAGGGTTATGAAGGCCCTCCTCCTCACGGCCCACGGCACGCTCGACCAACTCGCCTGGTCGGAGATTCCGGCCCCCGTCCCCGGCCCCGGGGAGGTACGGGTTCGTCTCCAGGCCTCGGCCCTCAACCACCTGGACCTGTTCGTCCTGGGGGGGCTCCCGGGGCTCAAACTGGCGTTCCCCCATATCGGGGGGGCCGACGGGGTGGGGACGGTGGACGCTGCCGGACCCGGCGTGGAGGGGTGGAGCCCCGGCCGGCGCGTGGTGTTCGACCCCGGCCTCTCCTGCGGGAGGTGCCCCTTCTGCCTCCGGGGCGAGCAGTCGCTCTGCGCCTCCTTCGGTATTCTGGGAGAGCACAAGCCCGGCACCTTCGCCGAATTCGTCTGCGTCCCCGCCGCCAACCTGGCCCCCGTGCCCGCACACCTTTCCGATCCCGAAGCCGCCGCCTTCCCCCTCACCTGGCTCACGGCCTTCCGGATGCTCTTCACCCGCGGCGGGCTGGGCCCCGGCGAGACCGTCCTCATTCATGGGGTGGGGGCCGGCGTCTCCCTCGCCGCCCTCCAGCTGGCCAAGGCGGCGGGGGCCACGGTCACCGTCACCTCCTCTTCCGACGCCAAGCTGGACCGGGCGGCCGCACTGGGGGCCGACGCGGGGATCAACTACACGCGCGACCGCGTGGACAAGGCCATGCTGGAACGGACCGGCGGGGAGGGCGTGGACCTCGTGGTGGACAGCGTCGGGGCGGCCACCTGGATGACCTCCCTCAAGTGCGCCAAGAAGGGGGGGCGGATCGTCACCTGCGGCGCGACCAGCGGTCCCAACCCCTCCGAGGAGATCCGGCTCGTGTTCTGGAAACAGCTCTCCATCCTGGGCTCCACCATGGGGTCGCGGGCCGACTTCGCCCGGATGCTGGCGTTCGTGTCGTCCCGGAACCTGCGCCCGGTGGTGGACGCCGTGCTCCCTCTCGCCGAGGGACGGAAGGGCTACGAGCGGCTCGCGAAGGGGGAGCAGTTCGGGAAGATCGTCCTGAATCATGGCGCCGTTTAAGCCCACGCTCCACCTGGTGGATGTGCCGGGCAGCGAGGGGGCCGACCCGCTCCTGCTCCTCCCGCGGGAGACGCAGCGGGCGGCCTTTGTCTTCAACGGGGGGCAGGGGGGCCCCGAGGACCGGGCCGTCTGGGAGACCGTCACCCATGCCGGGTGGCTCTGCCTCTCTCGGGACGGGCTTTCCAGCGCCCGCACGATCGGCGCGCTGGTGTTCTCCCTCCTGCCGGGCGGCGAAGCGCTCCTGGTGCACAGCGATGACCCGCTTCTCCAGCAACTCGCCGGTCCCCGGGTGAGGATCCACGCGCCGGCCCGGGGGGAGGTCCTCGGTCCGGAAGAGGTGAAGCGGGACCTGGGGGTGGAGCCCTGGCAGATCCCCGATTATTTCGCCCTGGTGGGCTGCCCGGCCCTTGGGACGCACGGCGCCTTGGGGGTGGACGAACCCCTGGCGCGCGCCATTCTGGAGCGGTTCGCCGGGGTGGAGGAATTGGCCGCCCGCCCCGACCTGTTGGAACTCCTGGAGATGCCGAGCGCCAAGCGCCTGCGGGCCCTGCTCCGGAAGCAGGGGGACCGGCTCAAGGGCGACGCGGCTCGGCTGAACCTGCACACCGGCGAGCGGATCGCCGTGGCCCCGGAGGCGTTCCGCCGGCGCAAGTATGCTAACCTAATATGATGTCCCCGCCCGCCGGGGACCATTCGTCAAGGAGGTCTCCATGAAAAAGCTCATCGCCCTGCTCGTCATCCTCGCCGCCGCCAGCGCCTTCGCCCAGAAGCCGCGCGTGGCCATCCTGGAGTTCAAGAACAAGTCCCTGGGGGGCCACCACTACTGGTGGGATGATAAGGTCGGGGCCGCCGCCCAGGACATGCTCCTGACGGAGCTCGTCAAGAGCGGCAAGTACGCCGTGGTGGAACGCGAGCAGATCGCCGCCATCATGCAGGAGAAGGGACTGGTCCTCTCCGGGGACGTGGACCCCTCCACCGCCATGAAGATCGGCAAGCTGCTTGGGGTCCAGTACCTCATCACCGGCTCCGTGACCGAGTTCGGCAAGACTGAAAAGGAGGCCCAGGGGGGATGGGGGATCGGGTTCGGGGCCAAGAAGACCGACTTCGTTTCCGCCCTGGACGCGCGGATGTTCTCCGTCAACACCGGCGAGATCCTGTGGGCCGACTCCGCCTCCAAGGAGGAGAGCAATTTCAACCTAAAGATCTTTGGCTCGGGCGGCGGCGTGGAGCGGGACGAGCGGATGTTCGACAAGGTCCTGCGCCCCGTGGTGAAGGAGCTGGCGGCCTCCCTGATGAAGGCGGACTTGGGCGGAGGAACGGCCGCTTCGGCCACCCAGCCGACCGCCCAGGGAAAGATCGCCCAGGCGGCGGGAGGCAAGGTCTTCCTCAACCTCGGCTCCGCGCACGGGGTCAAGGAGGGCGACACCTTCACCGTCTACCGGACCGGCAACGTCATCAAGGACCCCGACACCGGCGAGGTGCTGGGCGCCGAGGAAACGCGCGTGGGCCAGGTCAAGATCACCCTCGTCAAGGGGGAGAAGCTCTCTGAGGCCGCGGTGGTCTCCGGCGAGCCACAGGTGGGGGACGTCGTCAAATGAATTGCGACCTGTGCCAGGCCGGCGAGGCCGAGTACCTCATCAAGAAATCACCCCCCGGCTCCCCCACACCGTTGAAGGAGATGCACCTCTGCTCCGATTGCGCGGGGAAATACCTCCAGCACGACACCGTCTCCATCGTCCGCATCGCGCGCGAGTCCCGGGGGACGAAGAAGCCCCCGGACGGCGGCCAGGGCTGATCCCCCGGGGGGCCGGGCCGGGGAAAACACCACGGGCAGGCGACGGCGCCTGCCCGTGATCGTGACGGCCCCGGTCCGGGCGCGCCGAGGCGCGCCCCGGTTCACTCTATTCCTCCTCTTCCTCCTCGCCCGCCTTCTCCTTCTTGGCGGCGGCGATGATCTTCTCCTGGGCGAACTTGGGGACCTCCTCGTAATGGGAGAACTCCATGGTGAAGGAGGCCCGCCCCTGCGTCATGGAGCGCAGGTCGGAGGAGTAGGTGAGGATCTCCGCCAGCGGGACCTGGGCCTTGACGATGCGGTTGTCGCCCTCGATGTCCATCCCCTGCACGCGGCCCCGGCGGCCGTTGAGGTCGCCCATGATGTCGCCGGTGAACTCCTCGGGGCTGGCGATTTCCAGGTTGAAGATGGGCTCGAGCAGGGTGGGGCCGGCCTTGGCGAAGACCTCCTTGAACCCCATCGAGCCGGCGATCTGGAAGGCCCGGTCGGAGGAGTCGACGGGGTGGAACTTGCCGTCCACCAGGCGGATCTTGAAGTCCACAACCGGGTACCCGGCCATCACGCCCTTGGCGGCCGCGGCCTGGATCCCCTTGTCCACCGAGGGGCGGAAGTTTAGCGGGATGGCGCCGCCGAAGATTTCGTCGATGAACTCGTATCCCTCGCCGCGGCCCGCGGGCTCGATGACGATGGAGGCCTCGGCGAACTGGCCCCGGCCGCCCGTCTGCTTCTTGTGGCGGTAGGTGGCCTCGGCCCGGCGGGTGACGGTCTCCTTGTAGGGGACCTTCGGGAGCTTGAGGTTCACGCCGACGCCGTAGCGGGACTTGAGCTTGTTGACCACGATCTCGATGTGGATCTGCCCCGCGCCGGAGAGGACGATCTCCTTGGTCTGGGCGTCGCGGGTGAGCCGGAGCACCGGGTCCTCCTCCAGGAGGCGGGCCAGGGCGCCGGAGATCTTGTCCTCGTCGCCCTTGCTTTTGGGCTCGATGGCGAACGAGATGGAGGGCTCGGCGAGCTTGAGGGGGTCGTACTTGACGGGCGCCCCTTTCTCGCAGAGGGTGTCGAAGGTGCGGGTCTCCTTCAGCTTGGTGATGGCCACGATGTCGCCGGCATGGGCCTCCGAGACGGGGATGAGGGTCTTCCCCTGGAGGGCGTTGAGCGAGCCGAACCGCTCGGGGGTCTCGCGGTTGGCGTTGTAGTAGGTGCCGTCGGACCTGAAGGTGCCGGAGATCACCTTGAAGAGGGAAATGCGCCCGGCGAACGGGTCCGAGATGGTTTTGAAGACAAACGCGGTGGGGGCGCCGTCGGCCAGGGCCGCGGGCTCGCCGCGGACGGCGTTCTTGGCCTCCCAGCCCGCCGCAGTGGGGGCGGGGAGGAGGCCGGTCAGGACGTCGAGGAGGGTGGGCATCCCCACGAGTTTGTCGGCGCTGCAGAAGCAGACCGGCACGATGTCCCGGGAGGCGATCCCCTTCTTCAGGCCGGCCAGCGTCTCCTCCGGCGAGAGAGTCCCGGCCTCGAAGAACTTCTCCATGAGCTTCTCGTCGCCCTCGGCGACCTTTTCCACCAGCGCGTCGTGGGCGGCCTTGGCCCGGTCCAGGAGGTCGGCCGGGATTGTGGCCTCCTTGCCGGCGGGGGTGCCGTCCTTGGCGAAAAGGTGCGCCTTCATCGTCACCAGGTCCACGACCCCCTGGAGGGCGGCCTCGCGGCCGATCGGGAGCTGGAGGGCGATCACCCGGTGGCCGAACTTCTCCCGGATCTGGTGAAGGACCCTCTCGTCGTCGGCGTGCTCTTTGTCCATCTTGGTGACGGCCAGGACGGTGGGGAGCTTGAACTGCTCGCCGAGCTTGAAGAGGCGGTCGGTGCTCACCTCGATGCCGGCCACGCCGTTGACGGTCAGGACCAGGGCGTCGGCCACCTTCATCCCCGCCATCGTCTCGGCGATGAAGATCGCGTAGCCGGGGGTGTCCAGGAAGTTGATCTTGTGGCCCTTCCATTCGGCATTGGCCACGGCGAGCTGGATGGAAATCTTGCGGGCGATCTCCTCCTCGTCGAAGTCGGTGACCGTGTTGCCGTCCTCCACCCGGAGGAAGCGGTTCACGGCCCCGGCGGTGTAGAGGAGGCCCGAGATGAGCGTGGTCTTGCCCGTGTCGTTGTGGCCCGCAAAGACCACGTTCCGGATGTGCTCGGTGTCGAACGCTTTCATGGTCGTCTCCTGAGGGGAAAAATGAGGACCTATTATACCACTAATAATGGGCGCGCCGCGCCCCTGGGGGCGGGGGCGCCCCCCCGCAAATGCCCGCCCCGCTTGACATCTCGGGGGCCCTGGCCTATACTGGACTCTGACTTTAATCACGATCGGGAGGTTGTATGAACAAGACAGAACTGGTTCAGAAGCTCGCCAAGCTCACGGGGCTGTCCCAGGTCAAGGCCGGCGAGGTTGTGGATGCCCTTTTCGATGCCCGCCCCGGCAAGGGGATCATTGCCGCCGAACTGGATAAGGGCCGCAAGGTTTCCATCCCCGGCTTCGGCACCTTCTCCGCCAACCACCGCAAGGCCCGCATGGGGCGCAACCCCATGACCAGCCAGGCGATCAAGATCCCCGCGAAGAAGTACCCCGCCTTCAAAGCCGGCAAGACCCTCAAGGACCGCGTCGCCAAGTAGTTTTTCCCGTTTTTCGCCCGTTCAGCCCCGTTCCATCGGGGCTTTTTTCATTTTGGGGATGCTGGCATCCGGCTTACGGCATCAAGCCCTTCCCACCGCTACAATAAACTCTGCGGATCCACATCCAAGGCCCCCTCGAAGGCGCGGGAGCGGGCCAAGGGTGCCAGGAGTCGGTGAAGGGAGGGACGGTCGGGGGCCCGCAACACAATCTGCCACCGGTATTTTCCCTTGATGCGCTCCAGGGGGGCGGGGGCGGGTCCGAGGATGCGGACCTTCGGCGACGGCGACGCCCGCAGGGCGCGGGCGGCCGTCTCGGCCTTCTGTTCGGCCTCCGCCTCCGAGTCCCCCGAAAACGAGAGAAGGGCCAGATGGCCGGCGGGCGGGTAGTGGAAGGCCTCGCGGAACTCCCGCTCCTTGGTGAAGAAGGCGCGGACATCCTGCACGGCGGCCAGCCGGATGCTGTAGTGGTCGGGGTGGCCCGTCTGGACCACCACCTCGCCCGGCCGGCTTCCCCGGCCCGCCCGCCCCGCCACCTGGACCAGGAGGGAGAAGAGGCGCTCGGCGGCCCGGAAATCGGGAAAATTGAGGACCTGGTCGGCCGAGAGGATCCCCACGAGGGCCACCCCCGGGAAGTCGTGCCCCTTGGCCACCATCTGCGTCCCGATCAGGGCCCGGAGCCGCCCGGCGGCGAACCCCCGCAGGGTCTCGGCCAGCCGGCCCCGGCGGGACACGGCGTCCCTGTCGAGGACGGCGTGGGGGATGGAGGGAAAGCGTTCCCGGAACCGCTGGGCCACTTTCTCCGTGGCGAACCCGATGTCCTCCAACACCGCCCCCCCGCAGGCCGGGCAGACCGAGGGGACCGGCGCCCGGTGGCCGCAGTAATGGCAGAGGAGGACGCGCGGCCGCCGGTGGAGGGTGTGGCTGACCGAGCAGTCGGGGCAGGGGAAGGCGTGGCCGCAGAGGCGACAGAGGAGCAGGGGGGCCCAGCCGCGGCGGTTGAGGAGTAGAATGGCCTGGTCCCCGGTGGCGAAGCAGCGATCGAGGGCCTCCAGGAGGGGTTTGGAGAAGAGGACCCGTCCATGGTCTCCCGGGGCCGGGACCTCCGACCGGGTGTCCACCACCGTGATGCGGGGGAGGGGGCGCGCCTCCACCCGCTCGGCCAGGGTCAGGAGAGTGTACTTTCCGCGGTCGGCGTTCGCCAGCGACTCCATCGACGGGGTGGCCGACCCCAGTACGACCGCCGCCCCCGCCTCCCGCGCCCGCACCAGCGCCGCGTCCCGGGCGTGGTAGCGCGGCGGCTCCTCCTGCTTGTAGGCGGTCTCCTGTTCTTCGTCCACCACCACCAGCCGCAGAGGCGCCAGCGGCAGGAAGAGGGCCGAGCGGGTCCCGACCACCACCCGCGCCTCCCCCGTCCAGGCCTGGTGGAACTCCTGGAGCCGCTCTCCTTCGGAAAGGCCCGAGTGGAAGAGGGAGACCCGCCCCGGGAAGAGGGCCCGCAACCGCGCCGCCGCGGCGGGGGTGAGGGCGATCTCCGGGACGAGGTAGAGGACCCGCCCCCCCGATTCCAGGACCCGGCGGACCGCATGGAGGTACACCTCGGTCTTGCCGGAACCGGTCACCCCCTGGAGGAGGAAGGGGTTGAAGCCGCCCCGGTCCAACGCCTCCCGCACGGGGGCGAAGGCCGCCTCCTGCCCGGGGGTCAACGCGTGGAGCGCCGTCGCGGGGGCGGAGAGAAGGTGGGAATCGAGGCCATAGGCGCGCTCCTCCTCCAGCCGGCGAAGGAGGCCGGCGCGGGCCATGGCCAGGAGAAGGGCCCCGGCCGCGCCCGCGCCGGCGCGGAGGGCCTCCGCGTCCGCCCGCCCCCCGTGGGCGGCGAGCCATTCCACCACGGCCCGGCGCCGGGGCGCCCGGCCGCACCGCCGCAGGAGCTCCTCCACCGGCCCCTCCGCCAACGCATAGGCGCCGGCCCCGCTCCGCACCCGCGCCCCCGGGAGCCGGACCGCAGCCCAGCCCTTTTCCAGAAGTTCCTCGAATCGGGCCCATCGCTCCGCCTCCCTCTGCGCCCAGGTCAGCGTCGCCCCTTTCCGCGCCGCCAGTTCGCGCAGCACGGGCGGTCCCGAAGCGGCCGCGGCCGCCCCCTCCGGCGTGAGCCCGACCTTCGGATCCACCGCCCTCAGGGCCGCGGCCGGAAGGGCCAGGGCAAAGGCCTCCCCCGGAGGGGCGAGGTAGTAATCGGCAATCCACCGGCAGAGGCGGAACACATCGCCCTCCACCAGAGGCTCCCGGTCGAAGGCCGCCAGGACGGACTTGATCTTCGCGTCGGGGAGGTCGGCGCTCCCCGGCCCAACGACCAGGCCGATCATTCGCCGGGAGCGGAAGGGGACCAGCACCCGGGCGCCGGGGGCCAGGCGCGGCGCGAGGTGCGCGGGGGCTTCGTAGGTGAAGAGAGTGGGGAAGGGGAGCGGGAGGGCGACGTCGATCCGCACGGCTTGGGCCCGCGGACGGGGCTCAGCCCCCGGCGCCGGCGGCGGGGACGGGGAGGTTCAGTTTGGCCAGCACCAGTTTCATGTCCTCCCACACCAGCCGCTTGGCTCCGGGCTGGTGCAGGAGGTGGGAGGGATGGAAGGTGGGCATCAGCGGGATGCCCTGGTAGTTATACCACCGCCCCCGGAAGCGGGAGATGCCCTCCGGGTTGCCGGTCAGGAACTCGGCGGCGGGCTTGCCGAGCGCCACGATCACCTCGGGGCGGATGGCAGCGATCTGCGCCTCCAGGAAGGGGGTGCAGGCCACGATCTCCTCGGGCAGGGGGGTGCGGTTGTGCGGCGGGCGGTGCTTGACGACGTTGGCGATGTAGACCTGCTCCCGCTCCAGCCCCATCGCCTTGATGATCTTGGTCAATAGTTGCCCCGCCCGGCCCACGAAGGGCTCCCCCTGGCGGTCCTCCTCCTCCCCCGGCGCCTCCCCCACGAACATCAGGCGGGCGTGGGGGTTTCCCGCTCCGAAGACCATCTTCTGCGCCTTGTTCACCAGGTCGCAGGCCCGGCAGGCCTGGGCCTTCTCGGCGAGGGCCGCGAGGAGGGCCTCGGGGGTTTGGGCCGCCGGAGCCGGGGCGCCGTCCGGGCGGGGCCGGATATAGAAGCCGTAATACCCCAGTCCGAGGAAGTAGCTACACCAATCCTGCATCGGCGGCCACGGCCCGGAGGATCTCCCGCGCCAGTGTCTCCTTGGCCTGCTTGGGGAAGAACCGGCGCTCCCGCGCCGTGATGAGGGTGGCCTCGTTTTCGTCGCTGCCGAACCCGATGTCGGCCCGGGAGACGTCGTTGGCCACGATGGCGTCCACCCCCTTGTCGGCCAGCTTCTGCCCCGCGTTGATCAGCAGGTTCTCGGTCTCGGCCGCGAAGGCCACGGTGAAGGCCTTCGTCCGGGCGCGCACGGCCCGGATAATGTCGGGGGCGGGGCGGAAGGCCACCTCCAGCCCCTTGGCGCGCTTGATCTTGCTCGGGGAGGCCTCGGGGACGAAGTCGCACACCGCCGCGGCCATGAAAACGAAATCGGCCTCCGGGGCGGCCGCCTCGAGGGCGGCCTGGAGCTGGGCCCCCGTGGTGAAGGGGACCATCGCCGCCCCGGTCGGCGCCGGCAGGGCCACGGGTCCCGACAGGAGGGTCACCTCGGCCCCCAGCAGCCAGGCCTGCCGGGCCAGGGCGTAGCCCATCTTGCCGGAGGAGTAGTTGGAGATGAACCGCGCGGGATCGATGGCCTCCACCGTGGGGCCGGCCGTCACCACCACGCGCTTGCCCGCGTAGGGCTTCTCCCGCCCGACGGCCCGGAGGGTGTGCCAGAAGACCTCGGCGGGCTCGGCCATCCGCCCCTCCCCCTCATCCCCGCAGGCCAGCTCGCCCGTCCCCGGCGGGACGACCTGGACGCCGCGGCGACGCAGGGTCTCCAGGTTCTCCCGCACGGCGGGGCTGTTCCACATGAAGGTGTTCATCGCCGGGGCCACCACCGCCGGGCCCCGGTGGGCGAGGAAGTAGGTGGAGAGGTAGTCGTCGGCGATGCCGTGGGCGAACTTGCCCAGAATGTTGGCCGTGGCCGGCGCCACCAGAAGGCCGTCGGCCCAGCGGGCCGTCGCCACGTGGTCCACCACCGTCTCCTCCTCGGGAAAGGTCGCCACATGGACCGGCCGTCCCGAGAGGATGCCGAGGGTGAGGGGCTGGAGGAAGCGGGTCGCGTTCGCCGTCATGACGGCCTGGACCCCGTGGCCGGCCTTCACGAAGAGGCGCACGAGCTCCGCCGCCTTGTAGGCGGCGATGCTGGAGGCGACCCCCAGGACGAGGTTCATTCTTTCTCGGGACCGAGATGGACCGTCTGGCCGTGCACGTCGGTGAAGGAGGCAGTGACGAGGTCCTCCTTCAGCTCCTGAAGGGCGATGTAGGTGGGCTTGCTGTGGTCGCTCTTGGTCTTGGGCTGCGCGCCGGAGACGATCTGCTCCGCCCGCCGCGCGGCGATGAGGACCAGGCGGAATTTGCTGTCGAGTTTCTTCATGCGATAGGGTCTCCCGTCAGGGCGTTATTTTCTTCGGCTGCACAGGACCGCGGGCCGGCCCGGCAGGCGCCGGGGTGGGCCGTTAAGGGAAGGTGCTGAGAATGGCGCTCACCCGCGCGTCCAGGCGGGCCACCGCGACCCGCCTCGCCCGGATGATGCCCTTCAGGTTGTCCACGGCTTCCCTCAGGTCGTCGTTAATAATAACATAGTCGTATTCCCTGAACCGCGCCAGCTCCGTCTTGGCGTTGCGCAGGCGGACGGCCACGGCCTCGCGGTTGTCCTGCCCCCGCCCCTCCAGCCGGGCGCGGAGCACCTCGAACGAGGGGGGCGCCACGAGGATCTGCACGCTCTCCGGCATCCGGCCCCGCACCTGGGCGGCCCCCTGGACGTCGATGTCCAGCACCACGTCGGCCCCCGCATCGAGGGCGGCCCGCACGGGGGCGGCCGGGGTGCCGTAGTAGTTGCCGTGCACCTGGGCCCACTCCAGAAACTCCTCCTGCTCCGCCATGGCCTCGAAGGCCTCCCGCGTGACGAAAAAGTAGTCCACCCCTTCCTGCTCCCCCGGGCGGCGGGGGCGGGTGGTGGCCGAGACGGAGAACTGCACCGCCCCCAGGTCTGGCAGGGCCTGCCGGATGAGGGTGGTCTTCCCCGCCCCGGACGGGGCCGAGACCACGAAGAGGGAGCCGTGGCCCGGGGTCATCGGGACCTCCGGACTGCGGGGGCGATCGCGGCCGCGCGCTGGATGCTCACCACATGGTATTATACCGCGATGGCCGCATTTGTCGGGGGCTCCGCGTTCACCATGGTCCGGGACATCGCCGAGGGCTATATCCTCCTCGCCGAACCCCAGCTCAAGAAGTTCTCCGTCCCCGAGCTGGACCAGCTCCGGCTCGAGATGGAGAAATCCATCCGCGAGCGGCGCGGCTCCTCGCCGCCGGCCGAGAACATCCAGGAGGTGCAGGCCCACCAGCGCAAGCTCTTGCGCCTCACCGGCGCCCTGCGGTTGGTGATGGCCCGCATCCAGAAAATGCGGAGGAATGCGATCTAACTATACTTCGGCGTAATGCCGGGTTTTGGGTGGGGTTGTCATGAAATCAACCTATCATATCCCTTAGGGCAAGTCAAGTAAGCGAATTCTTGATGTCAATATCGTATTTATTCCATAATACTGTGATATAAAGTATTGCGCATAGCTAAGGAGAAACGATGAACGAGCCCTTATTGCCCAATTTTCAGACCTGGCTGAGGAGCCGCCTGTCCAGCGGCGTGTTATTTTACGAGCCGATCGGCGCATACTTTTACGAGGCC
>CAZRVT010000044.1:0-24365 GCA_964603505.1 uncultured Holophagales bacterium
GCCTGATAGAGAACATTAGTTTTCGTCATTTAATGCAACATTAGGGTATAGTCAATGATCGGTGAAGTCAACGGGGGCGAGCGGCATCAAAGGCGCCGGTGGTTCCTGAAGCCGGGTTCGCGGTTCGGGGCTGCGACACTCGATCGCATGCGAAGGCCGGCGGCTGCCTCCAAGTGCGGGCGGGCGGCGCAACTGGGAACCAGGCACTCGCGACCCGAACCAGGCGGGCGGGAAAGGAAGGAATGGTGGGAGGTACAGGATTTGAACCTGTGGCATTCTGCGTGTAAGGCAGACGCTCTACCGCTGAGCTAACCTCCCGGGGCGCACGGACCGCAAACCGCCATCCGCTTTCCGCGATCTGCCGGCCGCCAACCACCGCAGATTATACTATGCGGTGGGCGGCTTCCGCGGTAAAATAGGCGGTTATGGAAACCCTCGGCCACGCTTTGCCGCTCTGGTCCGTCCTCCCGTTCGCGGCCTTGCTCCTCTGCATCGCCGTCTTCCCCCTGGCGTTCGAGCATTGGTGGGAGAAGAACCGCCACAAGGCCCTGGTGGCCGCGGTCCTGTCCCTCCCGGTGGTGGCCCTCTTCTGGCATTTCGGCGACTTCCACCCCCTGCTCCACGAGGGGATGGAGTATTTCTCCTTCATCGTCCTCCTGGGGTCCCTCTTCGTCGTCAGCGGCGGCATCTACATCCACGGCGACATCCAGGCCACGCCCCGCAACAACACCCTCTTCCTGGCCGCGGGGGCGGTGCTGGCCAACCTCTTCGGCACGACCGGGGCGGCCATGCTCCTGATCCGTCCCCTCCTGCGCACCAACGCGGAACGGCGCCACATCAGCCACCTCCCCGTCTTCTTCATCTTCATCGTCGCCAACGTGGGGGGCTGCCTCCTCCCCATCGGCGACCCGCCGCTGTTCATGGGCTACCTGCGCGGCGTCCCCTTCTTCTGGACCCTGCGGCTCCTCCCCGAGTGGCTCTTCATGATGGCCCTCCTGCTGGGGACCTTCTACCTGGTGGACCGCCATTTTTGGAGGAAGGAGCCGGCGGCCGCCCTGATGGTGGACGCCCGCCATGTGCGCCCCCTCGGGGTGTTCGGCCGGATCAACCTGCCCCTGATCGCCGGGATCCTCCTGAGCGTCATCTTCCTCAAGACCCCCCTCCGGGAGATCGCGATGCTGGTCCTGGCGGGGCTTTCCCTGCGGTTCACCCACCGGCGCGTGCGCCAGCGCAACGAGTTCAACTTCGCCCCCATCGTCGAAGTGGCGGTCCTCTTCGCCGGCATCTTCGTCACCATGGTCCCCGCCCTCCTCATCCTGGAGGCCCGCGGGGCCGAGCTGGGGGTGTCGAAGCCGTGGCAGTTCTTTTGGGCGGCGGGGCTCCTCTCCTCGTTCCTGGACAACGCCCCCACCTACCTCACCTTCCTTTCCCTGGCCCAGGGACTCGCCGCCTCCGTCGGGCTGGCGAAGGAGGTGGTGGGCGTGCCGTCGGCGCTGCTGGCCGCCATCTCCCTCGGGGCCGTCTTCATGGGGGCCAACACCTATATCGGCAACGGCCCCAACTTCATGGTCAAGGTGATCTGCGAGCATCAGAAAGTAAGGATGCCCTCCTTTTTCGGGTACATGCTGTGGTCGGGGGCCGTCCTTATTCCCCTTTTTGTCATCGTGACCTTGGTGTTTTTCAGATAAGCGCCGGGAGGCCGGGACGATAGGAGGGCCGGTGGCCAGGCCGCCATTCACAATCATCTCCTCCTCCAAAGGCTTTTGCATCCCTACTCCCTGGCTTTCCCGCTTCCCAGCCCCCTATCCGGAATCTCCTCATTTGACCCTTCCGCCTAAAATTCTTATAATTCAAGAGTTATGATATTCAACAAACTCTTCGGAAAAGCCGATGCCGGCGGGGACTGGCCCACTCTGATGCAGAAGGGCGACTTCGCCGCCGCCGCGGCGGTCCTGGCCGCGGAGCTGGAGAAGAAGCCGGGCAATGTCAACCTCCTGGTCAAAAAGGCCGAGTGTCACGAGCGCCTGGGGCAGGTGGACGCCGCCGTGGCCGCCCTCGACGCCGCCGTCAAGGTGCACACGGAGGAAGGGTTTCTCGCCAAGGCGGTGGCCCTCCAGAAAAAGATCGCCAAGCTCAAGCCCGAGGCGGCCCACCGCACCTCCGAACTCATCGCCGCCGAAGTGCAGGAGAACCGCGGGGAGAAGGAATGGCAGATGAAGGCCGTCCCCTCCCTCTTCGCCGACTTCTCGCGCGAGGAGCTGCAGGAGATCATCGCGGGGATGGAGGTGCGGACCTTCGCCCCCGCCGACCTCCTGTGCCGCGAGGGGGAGCCGGGCACCTCGCTGATGTGCATCATCGAGGGGAAGGTGGAGGTCTCCACGAAGGCCCCCGACGGCCAGGAAGTTCCCCTCAAGGAGCTCGGCCCGGGCGATTTCTTCGGCGAGGTGGCCTTCCTCACCGGCAAACCCCGCACCGCCACCGTCACCGCTCTGGAGCCCGTGGAGGCCCTCGAGCTGACCAAGGAGCGGATGATGGAGATCATCGCCCGCTACCCCCACGTGGAGAAGGTGATGGAGGAGTACCGCCAGCGGCGCGCCCAGCACACCGTGGAGACGCTCGTCCAGCGCATCAAGGAGGGGAAGCAGGCGTGACCATCCGGCGCATCGTCACCATCGGCGACCCGATCTTGACCACCCCCTGCAAGCCGGTCACCGATTTCGGCCCGGAACTGCAGGCGCTCATCCGGGACATGCGGGAAACCATGTATGCCGCCCCCGGCGTGGGGCTGGCCGCCAACCAGATCGGGGTGGACCTTGCCCTCGCCGTCATCGACCTCACCGTCGGCGAGGAGGAGGGGCGCTTCTTCGTCATCGCCAACCCTCGCATCACGGCGGCGGAGGGGGAGCAGGAGGAGGAGGAGGAGGGGTGCCTCTCCATCCCCGACCTCACCGAGGCGATCGTCCGGCCGGCCAAGGTGACGGTCGTGGCGCAGGACGAACACGGGACCGAGCGGACGATCGTCGGGGAGGGACTGATGGCCCGGGCGCTGTGCCACGAGATCGGGCACCTCAACGGCCGGTTCTACATCGACGAGCTGAAGGGGCTGAAAAAAACCCTCGCCTACCGCAAGGCCCGCAAAACCGCGAAAGAAGGATAAGCCATGCCGCTGTTCGTTTCCAACACCCTGTCAGGGCTGAAGGAAGAGTTCATCCCGCTGGAGCCGGGAAAGGCCGGGCTCTACACCTGCGGCCCGACCGTCTACAACTTCATCCACATCGGCAACCTCCGCACCTTCCTCTGGGAGGACGTCCTCCGCCGCCACCTGGAGTTCAGCGGCCTGAAGGTCACCCATGTCATGAACATCACCGATGTGGACGACAAGACCATCCGGGACAGCGTCAAGGAGGGGATTTCGCTGCGGGCGTTCACCGACCGGTACACGGACTACTTCTTCGAGGACATCCGAACCCTGCGCGTGAAGCCGGCCCATCACTACCCGCGGGCCACCGACTTCATCCCGCAGATGGTGGCGCTCATCCGAAAACTGACCGAGCGGGGCTTCACCTACACTTCCGAGGACGGCTCCATCTACTTCCGCATCGCCGCGTTCAAGGACTACGGACGGCTGGCGAAGCTGGACCTGAAGGGGATCAAGCCGGGGGCGCGCGTGGCGACGGACGAATACGAGAAGGAGGACGTGCGCGACTTCGCCCTCTGGAAGGCGGAGCCGGACGGCCCCGTGGCCTGGGACACCGAGCTCGGCCGAGGCCGCCCCGGCTGGCACATCGAGTGCTCCGCCATGAGCAGCCACTACCTGGGCGACACCTTCGACCTCCACACCGGGGCCGTGGACAATATCTTCCCCCACCACGAGAACGAGATCGCCCAGAGCGAGTGCGCCTCCGGGAAGCCCTTCGTCAAATACTGGCTCCACGCCGAGCACCTGATCGTGGACGGCGAGAAGATGGCCAAGTCCAAGGGGAACTTCTACACCTTGCGCGACCTGCTGGCGAAGGGGCACGCGCCCCTGGCCATCCGCTACCTCCTCATCTCGGTCCCCTACAAGAAGAAGCTGAATTTCACCTTCGCCGCCCTCGACGGCGCCTATCAGGCGGTGGACCGCCTGGCCAATTTCGTCGCGCGCCTCAACGGCCTGGTGGAGTCGGGCGCCGACGGCGCCGCCGACATCCTCCCCCACATCAAGACCTTCAAGGAAGGGTTCAAGGCCGGCCTGGACAACGACCTCAACACCGCCGAGGCCATCGGCGCCCTCTTCACCTTCGTCCGCGAAGTCAATCCCCTCCTGGAGTCCAATGCGCTCTCGGCCCTCAACGCCGGCCTGGCCCTTCAGGCCCTGCGCGAGGCCGACGCGATCCTCGATCTGTTCCCCCCGGCACCGAAACTGCAGGAGGAGGCGCTCCCCCTCATCAAGGAGCGCGAAACCCTGCGAAAAGAGAAGAAGTGGGCCGAGGCCGACGCCATCCGCGCCCAATTGTCGGGGATGGGCGTCGTCCTGGAAGACACGGCGCAGGGGACGCGGTGGAGGAAAAAGATCTAACGATATTGCAAAATGTAAAATGTAAATTGCAAAGTGCCCCCCCCGCCGCACGCATCGAACGCTTGCCTTCGGTATCGCTGCGTTTCATTTTGCAATTTGCAATTTTCAATTTGAAATCTAGTTTCGTGGAGCAGATATGGCCCTCAGCAAGAAGCACCTCCGCAAGGTCCGCGACATCGCCGCCATCGCCGTCGGCGCCGCCCTCATGGGGCTGGGCATCGGGGTCTTCCTCGTGGATGCCCACGTCGTCCCCGGGGGCGTCTCGGGCCTCTCCATGGCCGCCCATTACGCCTCCGGCGGGAGGATCCCCGTCGGAACGATGATGTGGCTGATGAACCTCCCCCTCTTCGTGTGGGGCGTGCGCGAGCTAGGGAAAACCTTCGGCCTGCGCACCTTCCTGGGGTTCTCCCTCTCCTCCCTCTTCGTGGACCTCTTCCGCGGCGAGCTCCCCATCGTCGGGGGGTGGCCCCTCCACCGGACGGCCGCCATCCAGGACCTGATGGAGCAGGATTTCCTCTTCCTGGTCCTGTGGGGTTCGGTGCTTTTGGGGCTGGGGCTCGGGATCATCTTCAAGTTCAAGGGGACCACGGGGGGCAGCGACATCGTCGCCGCCGTGGCCCACAAGCGCTGGGGCACCCGGCCGGGGCAGGTGATCATGCTGGTGGACTTCTTCGTCATCTCCCTCGCGGGGTTCATCCTTGCCGCCCAGCCCGCCGGCTCGCTGGCGCGCCCGGCCATGGTCCTCACCCTCTACGCCTTCTTCCTCCTGTTCATCTCCTCCTACCTGATCGACGTCATCATCGACGGGTTCAACTACGCCCGCGCCGCCATCATCATCTCCGATAAGAACCAGGCCATCGGCGAGCGCATCATGCACGAGCTGGACCGCGGCGCCACCGCCTTGAAGGGGCGGGGGCTCTATACCGGCGCGGACCGGGAGGTGCTCCTGACCGTGGTCACGCGCAAGGAGATCGGCGTCCTGCAGGAACTGGTGCGCGAGGAGGACCCGAAGTCGTTCATCATCACGCACGATGTGCATGAGGTCTTGGGGGAAGGGTTTAAGCGAAGAAGATAGTTCCAGGTTTCAGGGTGCCTCCTCCCGCCCCACAGCTTGCAGTTGGCAGCTCTCAGCTGTACCCGCCTACCCTCTTTAAAATGGTGCAGCAGGATTTGGTCTGCGTTTTTTTATTTCAGGTTTCAGGCTTCAAGTTGCCACCCCCCATCTTGTTTCTGTAGCGTCCCGACCTCGCGTCGGGACGCGCTTTTGTTCCAGGTTCCACGTTCAAGGTTACAGATTATCGGTTTCAGTTTGCAGTATGCGGCCCATGATAAACTCATCACATGGACGTGATTGATCGCTTCTTTTGGCTGATTTGTTCCGGCGTTATTATCGCCAACTGGCTATTTCTCCGGGCAAGGGCACTCTATCTTGCCAAACAGGAACCGAATTTGCGATCAGGCACTGCTGTCCAAAATATCAGACGGTAGAATTCTAAAAGGCAGAAAATCTAGCCATCTTGGACGGGTTAGGGCGAGGTTGGCGGATGAGGTTGGCATAGTGCTGTCCAACATTCAGGCCCACAGCGTCAGTTGCTGGGGGGAAGGGCTGTAAGGAGGCGTTTCTTCGGGATGGAGGAGCCAAGCCCACAAATCCCTGTACGTGAAGAGGTTGAGACGAATCAGGGCGACCAGGTTGGACAGGGAGGTCTCGCATTGGGAGGCCAGGCGAAGGTATTTCAGGATCAGCAGGGTGATCAATGCGGTCCAAATCTGGATGTGGAGGGCGTTGGAGGAGGTGCCGACGAAGGTCTTGATGTGGAGATGCTGCTTGAGGGTCTTGAAGAGGATCTCGATCTGCCAGCGGTCCTTGTAGATGCGAGCGATGGTGGTGGGGCCGAAGTCCAGATGGTTGGTCAGCAGGACGATCACGGCTTGATGCTCTTCGTTCCACACCTCGATCCGCCGGAGGGTGCAGGGGCAGTCCCGGGCGCTGCGAGGCCCCGTGAAGATGATCTCCTCATCCTTCAGGATGGGGCCCCGCTCCGGGACTTCCCGCCGCTTCACGACCCGGTAGACGGCGTTGGCTTTCAAGCGGGTGACAAAGAACACGGCTTGCCGGGTCCACCGGGCGATGAGGGCATAGTCCACACATCCCCGGTCCATGGCCACGATGCTCCCCGGAGCAAAGTACAGCGTCCGCAGAATATTCACCTCGTGGGTATCCCCGGGGGTGATATGAGCAAAGGTCGGCAGATACCCCTGATGCTCCAGCAACAGGTGGAGCTTCACCGCCCCCTTCGTCCGCTGAAAATGGGCCCAATCAAAGAGGCTGGCGCACCGTTCCACCACCGTGGCGTCAAAATTGTACAGTTTGTGCGCCGGGTCCGCTTCGCCGCTTCCCTCTGGCACCGCTCCAGCAGGCGATGGAATACCTCTTGGAATAAATCCCAGGGCCGGTGCGCATTGGCGTACGCCAGGGTGGAACGCTTCGGCGCCTCCGGAATCCCTAAATGCCGCAACTTTCCCAGCCCCGATCCCAATCCCTGGCAGATCTCTCGCAACGACTGGGCCTGCCCCAAAGGGCAGAACATCATCGCCACAAACGGGCCCCAGCACGAAAACCCCTTCGTCCGGCAGTCGGCCCCCGTCTTCCTCACCATCCCCTCAAACTCCACCCGGGAAATGACCCCTAAAATCTGCGCCAAAATGCTGGTACACTTATTCACGGTCTTTACTTCCTCGTGGTATGGGTCCGAACACCCCATTCTATCCACTGAGGAGGTTTTTTCTAAATCCTATTTTGGACAAGAGTGGCGATCAGGCTATTTACTCGTCGCTGATGGCTTTCTTCGATGGCTATTGCCCTTATTCATGTTTTTAGGCTTTTTCTCAAATCGAGTGGGTAGGGTAGACTAAAGGCAACAATAAAGGAGGAGATAGACTTGAAAGAGCTGGAATCGCTTTTTGAGAGAGCGTTGCGACTTGACCCGCCGTGGAAGATCCACAAGATAGAGTTTGAGGAAACCAACGGGAAGATCAGGGTAATGATTGATTTTCCCCGAGGGAGTGTATTTAGCTGTCCGGTTTGCGGTCGACCCGTGAAGGCGTACGACACGACAGAGAAAGAATGGAGGCATCTCAGTTTTTTCCAATATGCGTGTTATTTAGTCGTGTGGGTACCGAGGATATCCTGTCCGGATGACGGGATCCGTCAGATTGATGTTCCCTGGGCGCGTGCGGGGGCGGACTTCACCTATTTGTTTGAGTCTTTTTCCATGACGTTGCTTCGAGAGATGCCGGTCAACCGGGTGTCTCAGATCATCCAGGTAGACGACAACAAGCTTTGGAGAATGATGCATTATTATACGGAGGCCGCCCGTCAGAAGGAGGACTACTCCGGTGTAAAGCAGCTGGGGATGGATGAGACCTCCAAAGCGAAAGGGCATGACGATGTTTCTCTCTTTGTCGATCGGAAGACGAAGCGGACGATCTTTGTGGCCGAAGGCAAGGGATCGGAAACGACATCCGCGTTTATCGAAGACTTTGGGGAACACCATGGTGATCCCCATGCGATTACCGACGTCTCCATGGATATGTCCCCTGCCTTCATCAAAGGGGTGGAGACGACCCTGCCGAAGGCCACGATCACCTTTGATAAATACCACCTGATGAAGATCATCAACGCGGCCGTCGATGAGGTGCGGAAAGCGGAGGTCAAAGAGCGGACCCTCTTGCGGGGGCAGAAATACCTCTTTCTGAAGAACCGGCGGAACCTCACGGAAGCCCAGACGAAGGCGTTGCGTGCCATCGAGGCGATGCCCCGACTCAACTTGAAAACCCTGCGCGCCTATCATATCCGAGAAAACTTTCAGGAGATTTACAAAGAAGAAACCCGGGAAGGTTTTGAGAGAGCCCTCAAGAAATGGTATTTCTGGGCAACCCATAGTCGTCTGGCCCCCATCCAAGCCGCCGCCCAGACGATCAAGCGTCATTGGGCCGGAGTCTTGCGCTGGTACGACAGCCGGATCAACAATGGCATTCTGGAGGGTCTGAACAGCTTGGTCCAGGCAGCGAAGGCCAAGGCCCGGGGCTACAGGACCTTCAAAAACCTCAAAACCATCATCTATATGCTTACGGGGAAATTGGACTACGCCAAGGTTGGATTACCCACTTAAAATGAGAAAGAGCCTGTTTTTATCTATCGGCGCGGCCTTGGGATGGAGTGGCATTTTCGTTTTTCCATTCGGAAAAGCGGATGCTCGACCCTTTGATTTCATGTGTTATGGCTTGATGATCTTGATCATGGCACGAAGCATGTATTGGATATTAGCCCAGGACGGTGCTCAATTTCTCATAGAGCACAGGAAGATCTTCAATGCATTTCCATCCTCCCCGTGGATGGTCAAGGTCATCTGGACCATGTGCGCCATCATGTTATTGGCGGCATGGACGGTTCACATGTTCTAATCGGTAAAGGCAAAGGGAAGGGGCAACCTGAAACATGAAACCTGGAACTTGAAACTGCGGTGCTATTCAGCCCTATAGGGCACCTTTTTCTCGCACACCCGGACCTCCTTGTCCAGCCGCTTGCCCAGGCGAGTTTTCTCCACCTCCAGGTCGTGCTGGGCCTGGAGGTTGAGCCAGTACCGTTCGGAAAGGCCGAAATAGCGGGCGAGACGCAGGGCGGTGTCGGGGCTGACGGCCCGGGTCCCGTGGACGATCTCGTTGATGCGCCGCGGCGGAACGCCGATCTCCTGGGCTAGGCGGTACTGGCTGATGCCCAGGGGCTTGAGGAACTCCTCCAGCAGGATCTCGCCGGGGTGGATGGGGACGAGCTTGCGAGCGCTCATGGCATGCTCCTTAGTGATAATCGACGATCTCCACGCGATAGGCGTGGCCGTTCCGCCATTCGAAACATAACCGCCATCGCGCATTGATCCGAATGCTGTACTGGCCCCGGCGGTCACCGACCAGCTTTTCCAGGCAGTTGGACGGCGGGATCCGGAGGTCCTGGAGCGATTCCGAGGCGTCCAGCATCGCCAGCTTCCGCTTGATGGCCCGTTGAAGGTCCGCCGGGAACCACCGCGACGAAAGCCCTTCGAATAGATGCTCCGCTTCAGGATGTGAAAAGCTTTTGATCACAATTTCAATAATAACGCTTAACGTTAATCCTGTCAAGCGTTAATACCGCCTCTACTCTGGCATCCAAGGAGTGTCCCAACTCCAGCCTGAAGGATTGTCCCCTACCAGAGGCCGGCCGCATCACAGATGAGGCCGCTACAGGAACGGGTTGGTCCATTTCAAGAAGCCGGCCTCAGCAGAGCTGAAGCCGCTACGGGGACGATCCAGCGAAGTAACCGCGAATGGAATCCACGTCCCGCCCGATCTGCGCCGCCAGGGCGGCCGCGTCGGGGAACTTCTCCTGGTTCCGCACCTTTTTGAAAAACCGCAGGGCCACCGTCTCGCCATAGAGCTCCCGGTCGAAGTCGAGGATGTAGGCCTCCACGACTCGGCTCGTTCCGCCGAAGGTGGGGTTGACGCCGATGGAGGAGGCGGCGGGGCGCCAGGCGTTCTCCCCGGGCAGGCGGACCTGCGCGGCGTAGATGCCGTCGCCGGGGACGAGTTCGTTCTCCGGTTCGATGTTGACGGTGGGGAACCCCAGCCGCTGACCCTGCCGCCGCCCCTCCACCACCCTTCCCTCCAGGGTGAACGGCTGGGTGAGCATGGCCGCGGCCCCCTCCACGTCCCCGTCCAGCACCGCGAATCGGATGCGGCTGGAGGAGACGGGCTTCCCCTCGTGCAGGACGGCCGGCACGGCCTCGACGGTGAACCCCATCGGCCCGCTTAGGGCCTGGAGCAGGGCGAGGTCGCCGCTCTTTTGATGCCCAAAGTGGAAGTCCTCCCCGAACATGAGGGCCCGGACGGCCAGGCGCTCCCCCAGAATCTCGCGGACGAACTCGGGACCGGTGACGCGGGAGAACTCGGGCGTGAACGGCAGCTCCACCAAGAAGTCCAGGCCGAGCGTCTCCACGGCGGCGCGCTTCTGGGCGGGCGTGAAGATCAGGTGGGGCGCGAGGTGGGGCCGCAGGACCTTCACGGGATGGGGATGGAAGGTGAGGAGGAACGAGGGGGCCGAGAGGCGCTTTGCCTCCTCCATCACGCGCGAGAGGATGCGGCGGTGCCCCGCGTGGAGGCCGTCGAAGTTGCCCACGGTCCCCACCCCCCCTCGGGGGAGGCGGGGGTCCTGGAGCGACTCAATCCGTTCCATGCCAGCGTCCTTTCAGGTGATAGGGATAGGCGGCGGTGAGGGTCGCCGTTCCCAGGGTTCCGATCGGCGCGGGGGCGCCCGTCAGCGCGATGTGGCCGTCCACCTCGGGGGCCATGGAGGCGAGCCGTCCGCGGAAGGGGGCGGCAGACTCCACCAGGACCGGCAAGGTCCGCCCCGTCAGCGCCCGGTGCTTGGCCAGCGACACGGCCTTCTGGACGGCCGCCAGCCGCCGGAGCCGGGCCTTCGCCTCAGCCTTGGGGACCTTGCCGTCGAGGGCGTTCGAGGCCGCCTCCGGCTCGTCGCTGTAGAGGAAAAACCCCGCGCGGTCCAGCCGCGCGTCCCGGAGGAACCGCTCCAGGAGGCGGAGGTCCGCCTCCGTCTCGCCGGGATACCCCACGATAAAGGAGGATCGGAAGACGGCGTGCGGGATGGCCTTCCGGATGCGGCCGATCAGCCGGAGGAAGTGGGCCGACGACCCGCCCCGCCGCATCCGCCTGAGGACCGCGGGCGCGGCGTGCTGGAACGGCAGGTCGAAATAGGGGAGGAGGCGCGGCTCGGCCCGCATGAGGTCGAGCAGGCCGAAGGGGAAGGTTTCCGGGTAGAGATACATCACCCGCACCCATGGGAAACCGGTCGTCCGCAGCAGCCGCCTCACCAGGGCCGCCAGCGACGACCGGGGGCGCAGGTCGTGGCCGTACTGGGTGCAATCCTGGGCCACCAGCACCAGCTCCTTCGCCCCCTGGGCCTCCAGCCCCCGGGCCTCTTCCACGAGTTCGCGGGAGGGCCGGGACCGGAACGGGCCGGTCAATTGCGGGATGATGCAGAAGGCGCAGTCGTGGCCGCACCCCTCGGCGATGCGGAGGTAGGCGAAGCCGGGGGTGGTGAGGATGCGGGACCCCTGCCCGCCAAGGGCCTCAACGAGGCGGTCCGGCTCCACCACCTCGTCGATCTCGGGCACCTCGCGCAGGAGGTCGTCGCGGTAGAGGCCGGCCATGCAGCCGGTGAAGACGATGCGCTCCAAACGGCCGGCCTTCTTTAGCGCGACGAGCTCCAGCACCCGCGCGAGGGTCTCCTGCTTGGCCTCGCCCACGAAGCCGCAGGAGTTGACGAAGGCCACCTCCGCTTCCTCCGGGGTCGCCAGGCGCCACCCGCCGCGCGCGAGCCGCCCCGCGATCTCCTCGGAGACCGTGAGGTTCTTGGGACAGCCAAGGTGGACCACCGCGGCGGTCCGCGATTTCTGTTCCGGCATGGGTCCATTATAGAATAGGCGGGATGCGTTCCCCTAAACCCTCGTCCCGGCGGGCCATGGTAATCGGATGCGGACGGGCCGGGGCCTCGATGGCCCTGACCCTGGCCCGGCGCGGCTGGACCGTCGCCGTGGCCGACCGCGACGCCCGGAAGGCGCGCGCCCTGGCCCGCCGGTTCGGGTTCTCGGCCGCGACTCCGAAGGCGGTCGCCCTGGCCGTCATTTCCGTCCCCGACCCCGCCATCCCCGCCGCCGCCCGCGCCCTGGCGCGGCGCCGCCTCCCCCCGGCCCTAGCCGTCCACCTCAGCGGCGCCGTCCCGGCGGATGCGCTCTCGCCCCTCGCCCGGGCGGGCTGGCGCACCGCCAAGGCGCACCCGGTCTTCGCCTTCCCCGCGGAGCCCGCCCCCCTCCCCCCGCGGGTGGCCTTCGGTGTTGCGGCCTCCGACCCCGCCGACCTTCGAGAGGTGGAGCGGCTGGTGCACGGTCTGAAAGGGATCCCGGTCCGCATCCGCCCCGGCAGGGACGCCGCCTGGCACCTGGCCTCGGTCATCGCTGGCAATTTCCTCCACGCCCAACTCCTGGCCGCAGGGTCCCTGCTGGAGGGCGCCGCCGCCGTCCCGCCGGCCGGGGCCGCCGCCCTGCTCGCCCCCTTGGTCCGTTCCTCGCTGGAGAACGCCCTGGCGGGGGGGCGGGCGGGCCTGACGGGTCCCGTGGCGCGCGGGGACGCCAAAACCCTGGAGACCCACCTGGGGGTGCTTCTGAACGAACATCCTGAATTTTCAATGTATTACGCTTCCGCCACGGCCCTGCTCCTGCGCCTGCTCCCCCCCCTCCGTCGCGCGGCCCTCCGGCGGCGGCTGAAGCGGGTCGGAATGTTGATATAATGCCGGAATGATTGCACCGTGGGGGGCAACCGCTTGAGGCCCTTCTGGAGTGCGGCCGGCCTGCTCCTGGCCCTGCTTTCCTGCTCCTCCAAAAGCATCACCGTCGGGGTGGTCCTGCCCGAGTCGGGAGAGTGGTCGCAATATGGGCGGGCCGTCAAGGAGGGGGTGCAGGTGGCGGAAACCTACCTCCGGCAGACCGGAAACCTCCCCACCCTCCTCCGCCTCCGGTACCTGGACACCCGCTCCGATCCCGACGCCGCCCGGGAGGCCGTCCGCACCCTGGCCCGCGACGGGGCCCCCGCGATCATCGGCGGCGTGACCACGACCGAGGCCCTCGCCATGATCCCGGCGGTCGACGAGGAAGAGATCGTCCTCCTCTCGCCCAGCGCCTCGGCGGCCTCCCTGGCGGGCCGCAGCGACTGGTTCTTCCGGGTCTACCCCTCGGACCGGCACGAGGTGATGACGGCGGCCAAGTTCCTCGTCGAGGACCTGGCGGCCTCCACCGTCCTCATCCTGGCCGAGGACACCGACTGGAGCCGCGGGATGGCAAGAGACCTGGCCCTGGAGCTCAAACGGCTGGGGAGCGACCGCGCCCCCGTCGTCCTCCTGCCCGCCCGGTCCGAGGCCTACGGCCCCGTGATCAACCGCGCCCTGGGGGGGAATCCCAAGGCCCTCTTCATCGCCGCTTACGCCGACGCCCTGCGGGAGGCCCTCGCCGTGGTGCGGAGCGGCCCCTGGAACGGCCCCGTGGTGACCACCTCCGCCTTTAACGCCCCCGGCATCCTGCGGCAGGTGGGGGTGCTGGCCGAGGGGCTCTACTTCTTCCGCCCCCCCTACGAGCCCGACGATCCCAACAAACCCCTTGCGGGCGAGTTTGCCGCCCGCTTCCGTTCCCGCTTCGGACACGAGCCGGAGGTCTTCTCGGCCTACGGCTTCGACGCCCTCCTGGCCTTGGGGGAGGCGGTCCGCTCGGGGGGGACGGCGCCCGGGGAGATGCGCCGGGGCCTCCGCTCCATCACCAACCTCCCCGGCGCCACCGGGACCCTCTCCTTCCTGGCCACCGGCGAGGCGCTGAAGTTCCCCCGGGTCTTCCAGGTGCGCGACGGGGCCGCGGTGGACTACCTGGACGCCATGGAACGGTACCGCCAGCGGCTCCTGCGGGAGCTGGAGCGGACGAAACGGGAGCTGGGCCCATAGGATGGCCGCCCCCCTGACGGCGGCGTTCCGCCGGCGCGAGCTCATCCTCACCCTGGTGGCGCGGGAGATGAAAACCCGTTATCGGGGCTCGGTCCTGGGGTACTTCTGGTCGTTCCTCAACCCGCTCCTCCTCCTGGCCGTGTACACGGTGGTCTTCTCCACCGTCTTCCAGCCCCGCGTGGCGGGGGTGGCCCCCTTCGCCCTGTTTCTCTTCGTCGGCCTCCTCCCCTGGACCTGGTTCGCCGGGTGCCTCACCGAGTGCACCACGGTCTTCGCCGACAACGCCCAGCTGATGAAGAAGGTCCCGTTCGACCCCGCGGTGCTCCCCCTGGTCAAGGTGCTCGCCCACGGCCTCCACTTCCTCCTAGGACTTCCCGTGGTGCTGGCCGCCCTCGCGGCCGCGGGCCACCTCCGGTGGACGGCGGGTCTGCTCCTTGTGCCGTTGGCGCTCCAGGCGCTGGCGCTGGCCGGCCTGGGTATGCTCGTGGCGGGGGCGAGCGTCTATTTCCGCGACCTCAAGGACCTCCTCACCAACATCCTCCATCTCTTGTTTTTCGCCACCCCCATCGTCTACGTCCTGGAGATGCTCCCTCGGCCGTGGATGCGCACCCTCATCGGCCTCAACCCGCTGACCCCCCTCCTCCGGCTTTGGCAGGAGACCCTCTTCTTCGGGCGCGTCCCCGCCGGAGGGATCGTGGCGGCCGCGGCCGGCTTTGCTCTCCTGTCCTTCGCGGCCGGGCTGGCCGGGTTCGCCGCGATGCGGGAGGATTTGGCGGAGCGGCTGTGAGCGCCCCCCGCATCGCCCTCGACCGCGTTTCCAAGCGCTACCGCCGGCGCGCCGTCCGCTGGCAGTCGCTCAAGGGGGCCCTGCTGAAGGGGGAGATGCGGCGCACCTTCGCGGCGGCGGAGGAGTTCTGGGCCCTGCGGGACCTCTCCCTCGAAGTGGGCGCGGGCGAGACCCTGGGCGTCATCGGCCCCAACGGCGCGGGGAAGAGCACCCTCCTCAAACTCGTCTCGGGCATCCTCCACCCCACCACCGGGACCCTCCGGGTGGACGGCCGCGTGGCGGCCCTCATCGAGCTGGGGGCGGGCTTCCATCCCGAAATCTCCGGTCTCGAGAACATCATCATCAACGGCGTCCTCCTGGGGCTCACCCGCGCCGAGGTGAAGCGCCGCCTCCCCGACATCCTCGCGTTCGCCGACCTTGGCGACTTCATCGGCGAGCCCGTGAAGACCTACTCCTCGGGGATGTACGCCCGGCTCGGGTTCGCCGTGGCGGTCCACGCCGGCGCCCCGGTGCTCCTGGTGGACGAAATCCTCTCGGTAGGCGACGAGGCCTTCCAGCGGAAGTGCCTCGCCCGCATCCGCCGGCTCCAGCGCGAAGGGACGGCCATCCTCTTCGTCTCGCACGACCTGGACCTGGTGGCCCAGGTGTGCCACCGCGCGGCGTGGCTGGAGGCCGGGACCCTGAAGCTGGCCGGCCCCCCGGACGAGGTGGTGGGGCGCTACCGCGCCTCCCTCGCCCCGGCACCCCCGGAGGAGAAGCGGGAGGAAGAGGTCTTGCGCTTCGGCGACCGGCGCGTGGCCCTCACCTCCGTGACCCTCCGCGGCCCCGGCGGAGCTCCCGCCCAAACCCTCCGGAGCGGGGAGGACGCCTCCATCCGCATCCGATACGCCATGCGGGAGCCGACGCCCGACCTCGTCTTCGGGGTGGGGTTCTTCGATGCCGGTCGGCGCCCCGTCTACGGCACCAACACCGCCATCGACGGGGCCCTCCCGGGGCCGTGGCCGCCCCGGGGCGAGGTGGAGTTCACCCTCCCCGGCTGTCCCCTGACCGCGGGGCACTACTGCCTCGACGCCGCGGCCCACGCGGCCGACGGGACCCCCTACGACTACTGGAAGCGGTGCCTGGAGTTCACCGTGGAGTCCCCCGTGGCGGACCTCGGCGGCGTCCGACCGCCCCATGCCTGGGCGATCCGGGAAACGGACGGAGAGGACGCTTGACCGGGTCCCTCCACGCCTTGGGCGGCTGGATCGCGGCGGCGGCCGACTTCGTCTGGGGGCTCCAGCTCCTGGTCCTCCTGTTCGGCACCCACCTCTACCTCACCGTCCGCCTGCGGTTCCCCCAGCGCTACCTCTGGCAGGGGATCCGCATCTCCTTCTCCGGGAAGAAGGAGGGGGCCGGGGACATCAGCCAGTTCGGGGCGCTCACTACCGCCCTCGCCGCCACCATCGGGACGGGGAACATCGTGGGCGTCTCCACCGCCGTCGCCGCCGGGGGGCCGGGGGCCGTGCTGTGGATGTGGCTGACCGGCGTCTTCGGCATCGCCACCAAGTATGCCGAAGCCCTCCTCGCCGTGAAATACCGGACCGTGAACGCCCGAGGGGAAATGGCCGGCGGCCCGATGGTTGTCCTCGAACGGGGGCTCGGGGCCCGGTGGCTGGGGATGGCGTTCGCCGCGTTCACGGCGATCGCCGCCTTCGGCATCGGCAACATGGTGCAGGCCAACTCCATCGCCCAGATGGTGCGCGAGGCGCTGGCCCACCATCCCTCCACCGCCGGCCTGGCCGACGGCTCGGTGTGGGCCACCGGCATCCTCCTGGCGGCCTTCACGGCCCTGGTCATCCTGGGGGGCATCCGGTCCATCGCCGCGGTATGCGAGCGGCTGGTCCCCTTCATGGCCCTCTTCTACATCGCCGGCTGTCTCGTCATCCTCCTGATGAAGCTGGAAACCCTTCCCGAGACCCTCTCCCTCATATTCCGGAGCGCCTTCTCCGGCCACGCGGCGGTGGGCGGCTTCGTCGGGGCGGGCATGCGGGAGGCGGTCCGGTTCGGCATCGCCCGCGGCCTCTTCAGCAACGAATCCGGTCTGGGGAGCGCCCCCATCGTGGCGGCCGCGGCCCAGACGAAAAACCCCGTCCGCCAGGCCCTGGTCTCCTCCACGGGCACCTTCTGGGACACCGTGGTGGTGTGCGCCTTGACGGGGGCCGTGGTGGTCAACAGCGGCGCGTGGGTCCGGGGCCTCGACGGCGCGGCCCTGACCAAGGCCGCGTTCGCCGACTTTGCACTCGTGGGGCCGCTGGTGCTGACCGTGGGGCTTCTCACCTTCGTTTTCTCCACCATCCTGGGGTGGTCGTATTATGGGGAGAAGGCGGCGGAGTACCTCCTCGGCCCGCGGGCCGTCCTCCCCTACCGGTGGCTCTGGGTGGCGGCGGTGATGGTGGGCTCCGTGGCCGCCCTCTCGTCGGTGTGGGCCTTCGCCGACCTCGCCAATGGCCTCATGGCCATTCCCAACCTCGCGGCCCTGGTGCTCCTGAGCGGGGTGGCGGCGGCCGAGACCCGCGCCTACCTCTGGAGCGGGAACCTGGACGGGGAGCCGCTTGAATGACCCCGACCCGACCGCTTCAAGCGCCGGCCCGCGCGGGCGTCCTGGTAGTGGGCGGCGGCGCTTCGGGGCTCATGGCCGCCATCGCGGCCCGGATGCGGGGCGCCTCGGTGACCCTGCTCGAGCGGAACCCCCGCGTGGGGAAAAAACTCCTGACCACCGGCAACCACCAGTGCAACCTCTCCAACCTCCACCTGGCGGCCGACCGGTTCCACGGCGACCCGGTCCTGGCCATGGCCGTCGTCGCGAAGTTCAACCTCGACGCCACCCTCGCCCTCTTCCGGCGCCTCGGGCTCGAGAGCGCACGGGACGGAGAGGGGCGGGTGTTCCCGCGCAGTTACCAGGCGGCCGCGGTCCTTGACGCCCTGCGGTTCGAGGCGGACGAGTTGGGCGTGCGCACGGCCTGCGGCGCGGCGGTGGACCTGCTGGAGCGGGATGGGGAAGGGTTCGCCGCGCGGACCGGGGACGGCCGGCTGTTCCGGGCCGCCCGCGTGGTCCTCTGCACGGGGGGGAAGGCGGCCCCCCAGACGGGGAGCGACGGCCGGGGCCTCGACCTGGCCCGCGCCCTCGGCCACACGGTCGTGGAGCCCCGCCCCGCCCTCGTCCAACTCAAGCTGGACGGCGCGCTCCACAAGGCGATGGAGGGGATGCGCTGGACCGCCCGCGTCCGCCTCCTCGTGGACGGACGCGAGGACTCGGCGGCCGAGGGCGAGGTCCTCTTCACTCCCTACGGCCTCTCAGGCCCCGCCGCGCTGGCCCTCAGCCGTTCCGCCGTGGAGGCCTGGGCGGCCGGCCGCCGAGTGGAGTTGGAATTGGACCTCCTCCCCGAGCAGCCGGAGACCGAGACCCTCCGTTTCATTCAATACCGCATCCTCCACAAGCCCGGCCGCCCCCTGGAGCATTTCCTGACCGGTTGGATCAACAAGCGGATCGGACAAACCCTGCTCAAATCGCTCGGGCTGGACTGGTCCCGGCCGTGGAGCTCCCTGGCCGAAACGGAGCAAGTCCTTCTGGCCCATGCCCTGCACCACTGGGCTTTCCCCGTGGCCGGGCACACCGGCTGGCCCAACGCCCAAACCACCGCCGGCGGCGTCGAGACCGCGGAGGTGGACCCCGACACCCTCGAGTCTCGCCTCGTCCCCGGCCTCCACTTCGCCGGCGAGGTGCTCAATGTGGACGGCGACTCGGGGGGCTACAACCTGCAGTGGGCCTGGTCTTCGGGGTGGGTGGCGGGCTCCGCGGCCGCCGGCCCCGTCGACGATCCGATCTGACCCCGTTATTCAAATCGAGGAGCGCCATGCGAACGATCCCCGCCGCCCTGTTGACCCTCCCTCTTCTGTTTCTCCTCGGACCGCGCCCCGCCACGGCCCAGGAGATGCCGCCCGAGGAGATGCGCCCCGCCGCCCCCCTCCCCTCCTACGCCATCCTCGACCGGCTGGAGGAGGTACGGACCTTGACCGATCCCGAGACGCTGTTTTGGCTGGCGATGGAGGAAAAGGACCTGCGGGTCGCCCTGGAGGCAGTAGCCCGCCTCGACGACCAGCCCCTCCTCGGACGCCTCGCCTGGGAGGCCCCCCGCAAGGCGGTCCGCGCCGAGGCCATCGCCCGGCTCACCGACGCCGCCCTCGTGGAGGCCCTCGTCCGCAAGGGGGACTGGTATCTGCGCGACCAGGCCGTGGCGCGCCTTCAGGACCCCGCCCTCCTGGAGGAGACGGCCCGGACCGACCCCGACCCCGTGGTGCGCGAGAGCGCCGTCAAGCGGCTCAAGGATCCGGTCGTCCTGCGGGACATCGCCGCCCGAGACCCGGAGGCCCAGGTGCGCGAGGCGGCCGCCTGGACCATCCGCGATCCGGAGACGCTGGCGGCCATCGTCCGGACCGCGGAGGACCGGGGCGTCCGGAAGGCGGCCCTCGGGGCGCTCACCGACAAGTACCTCCTGCTGGCCGTCGCCGAGGAGACGGCCGACCCCGAGTTCCGCAGGCAGGTCATGGCCAAGATCGGGGACCCGGCGCTCTACCAGGCCGTCGCCATGGGCAAGGGGCCGGCGGCGGTCCGGATCCTGGCCGTCGAGGGGCTGGAGGACCAGGAGGTGTTCACGATCCTTGCGAAACGGCCGGACGAGGATCCCGCCGTGCGGGCCGCGGCCGCGGCCCGTCTCCAGGACCCTTCGCTGCTCGAGGAGTTGGCGCGCCCCGGCCAACCCCTTCCGGTGCGGCTCGCCGCGATCGGCGCGAGCCGGAATGCCGCGGCCCTGGCCAGGTGGGCCGAGCGCGACCCGGTCCCTGAGGTGAGAATCGCCGCCGTCGGGCGGCTGGAAGACCCCAAGGTCCTGGCCCGCCTGGCCCTCGAAGACGGGGAGGAGGCGGTCCGCGCCCGGGCCGCGGGACGCTTGAGCGACCGGGCGATCCTGGCGCGCATCCTGAAGGGGGACCCCTCTCCCCTCGTCCGTCGGGAGGCCGTCGCCCGGGTGGGGGACGCGGCGGCCCTGAAGGCGGCCGCGTCCGACCCCGATGAGGGCGTCCGGGCCCGGGCCGTGGTGGAGATGCCGGAAGACCCCGATCTCTTCCGGGAGCTGGCGCTGCGGGACCCTTCGCCGCTGGTGCGCCGGAACGCGGCAGGGCGCCTGTTCGACCCGGCGGCGCTCGACGCCATCGTCCGCACCGACCCCAGCGTCTCGGTCCGCGCCGCCGCGATGCACCGTCTGACCGATTCCGAGCGGCTGGCCGCCTACCTCGCCAACGGCCCCGACTGGCGTATGCGGACCCGGGCGGCCGAAAAAATCTCCGACGCGGCGGCCCTGGAGCGGGCGGCAACCTCCGACCCCGACGAGGATGTCCGGAACGCGGCCCGGGACCGGCTATACCGGTCCGGATTGCTTGCCAGGGTCGCGGACGAGGCCCTGCGCTCGGCCTTGTGGAAAGCCAGCGTGGAGCCGCCGGCGCCGCTCGACCGCGCCGGCCTGTTCCCGTCCGACGAAGCGGGACGGCAACGGATCGGGTCGCTCCTGGCTTCAGGGGACCGGGGGGTCCTGCGCAGGGCGTTGAGGGACGCCGACGAGCGGATGCGCCGGGCCGCGGCGGCCCGGCTCCTCGAACTGGACCGCCAGCCGGCCGACCCCCGGGCCGTCCGGCTCCTCCTCGTGCTGGCCGACCCCGTCCTCGAAGATCGGTTCGGCCCGCTGGACCTGCGGGTGTCGATCCGCACCGCCGAACAGCGCTATGCCCTGGAACCGCATGGAGGGAGCTACCCCCCCCCGCGCGGCCGCGTGATCACGGAGTATTGGGAGGCGAAAATCCTGAAGGCGGACGGGACGGTATTGGCCGAAAAATCCTTCCAGGGCGCCAAGGGGAGAAAGGCCCAGGCCTTCGACGACCGGTATCCCGTCAGGGACGGCGCTTATATCCTGTATAATGCGGCCAGTGTTCAACTGGAGGAACTCTGCCTGGAGCTGGTTCGCGGGACGGACCGGGACTTCTGGACGGCCCTCGCCGGCTCTGGGGACAAGTACCTCCGGGCCGCCGCCGACTCGTGCCTTCATCCCTAACGCAGGAGGGACCATGAACCATCCGACATTCCGTACGCTCATGCTTGGCCTCGCCTTGGCGTGCGCCGCCTTCCTCGGCGCCGACAGCGGCCCCACCTACGTCAGCGAGCCGGTGGCCCCCACCCTCAGCCCGGCGGTGCGCGACCTGCCGCCCCCGATCGAGGGCTCCAACCCCTTCGGCCGCGAGATGCAGCGGCGCCAGGGCTACGGCTTCACCAATCCCGACAAGCAGGGGATCCCCTGGAACAACCCCCTCGAAGAGGTCCAGGGCCGGGCCCCCGCCCCCGATCCGCCTCAAGTCCTGGCCTTCGGCACCCCCATCCTCAATTTCGCCGGGGCCGCATCGCCCTCCTCGCCCCCCGACACCACCGGCGACGTGGGCCCCAACCATTTTCTGCAGGCGGTCAACGACACCAGCGCCACCACCGCCTCCACCATCCGCATCTTCAACAAGTCCGGGGTCCAGGTGGGCTCCGATTTCATGCTCCAGTCCCTGGCCTCCGGCGCCCCCTGCGACAGCGGATACTGCGATCCCATCGTCCTCTACGACGAGATGGCGGACCGCTGGGTCATCAGCGAGTTCCCCTCCAGCGGCGGCCACCTGTGCGTCTATGTCTCCCAGACGGCCGACCCCACGGGCGCCTGGTATGCCTACTACTTCGCCAACGTGGAGACCAGCACCCCCGACTATCCGAAATACGGCACCTGGCCCCTCGACACCAACGGCGACGGCCTTTACAACGAGGGCTCCTACTTTCTGGGCGTCAACGCCGGGAGCGGCGGAAGGGACTTGATCGCCCTCGACCGGGGCAAGATGCTCCTCGGCCAGCCGGCCTCTTTCCAGAAGTTCACCGTCGCCACGCTGTCGGCCTTCAGCTTCCAGCTCCTCCTCCCGGGCAATCACGAGGGCGACACCCCCCCGCCGCCCGGCAACCAGCCCGGCATCTTCCTCCGCCCCGTGGACACCGAAATCCACACGGGCAAGACCTGCTCGCCCGAGCCCTGCGACCTCATGGAGGCCTACGCCGTGACGGTGGACTGGGCCACGCCGGCCAACTCCACGTGCGTCAAGCTCCCCGACATCAAGATCGCCGAGTTCGACCACACCCTCTGCGGCACCGGCTCCACCTGGAACTGCATGCCCCAGCCGGGAACCGCGCAGAAAATCGACCCCATCCGCGAGCCCATCCACTTCCCCCTGCAATACCGCAACTGGGGCGCCTACCAGACCCTCGTCGGCTGTTTCGCCGAGGATGTGGACGGCCTCGACCGCGCCGCGGTCCACTGGTTCGAGATCCGCAAGACCGGCTCCGGCAACTGGACCACCCACCAGGAGGGGGTCCTCTCCGCCACCTCCGGCTCCAACACCATCAACCGCTCGGTCTGCTCGGCGGCCATGGACGGCTCGGGCAACATCGCCGTGGGCTACACCCGCACCGGCTCGGCGGCCCCCTACTATCCCTCCATCTACTACGCCGGGCGCCTCTCCACCGACCCGCTCGGCACCATGCCCTATTTCGAATATGTCATCCAGGACGCCACCACCTCGAACATCGACGACGAGCGGTGGGGCGACTACGCCGGCATCGGCGTGGACCCGGTCAACGACTGCAACTTCTGGTTCGTCACCGAGTACGGCGGGAGTGGGCAGACCAAGATTGCCGCCTTCAAGTTCGACGCCTGCGGCTGTCTGGCCGTCCCGGCGGCCCCCGCGGCCTCCGCCGCCGTCCCCGGCCCCAACCAGATCAACGTCTCCTGGAACGATTCCGCCACCGCCACCATCACCCGATACTGGGTGTACCGCTCGACGGCCTCGGGCGGCCCCTACGAGCAGATCGCCGAGGTGCCCGACTCCAGCCCCGGCGTCGGCAGCGGCCCGGACTACATCTACACCGACGGCACCGTCAGCGGCGGCACGCGCTACTACTACATCGTCAAATCCAACGACGGCGCCGCCTGCACCTCCCCGGCCTCCAACGAGGTCAACGCCCTCGCCACCGGCGCCTGCACCCTCTCCCCCACCTTCGCGGGGATCACCGGGGTGACCAACCCGGCGCAGGCCACCTGCACCCTCTATCTATCCTGGTCCGCCGGTACCCCGCGGTGCTCGGGCCCGCTGACCTACAACATCTACCGCTCGACCGCGAGCGGCTTCACCCCCGGCCCTGCCAACCGCATCGCGACAGGGGTCTCCGGCACCAGCTATGGGGACACGGGCCCGCTGACCTACAACACTACCTACTACTATGTGGTGCGGGCGGTGGACATCTCCAACGGAACCGAGGAAGGCAACACCGTAGAATTGAGCGGCATCCCGACGGGGCCCATCACCACATCCAACCTGACAGAGAACTTCGAAACATCCCCAGGAGGGTTCGACAATCCCGGGTGGACCCACCAAGCCGTCACCGGGAGCACGGACTGGATGTGGAGCACAGCGCAGGCCCAGAGCCCAAGCCACTCGTGGTTCGCCGCCGAGCAGACCACCGTCAGCGACAAGGTATTGGTGACTCCAGAATTCGGGGCGCTCTCTACTACAACGGTAACCTTCTACCATCGCTATGCATTCGAGGGGACGACCAGCACCTGCTATGATGCCGGGACCCTCGAATACGCCACGGCTCCCGCGTTCAACACCTGGATAGTTGTGCCGGACGCCTATTTCACGGCCAACGGATTTAACGGTACGGTCAACACGGGCTTCAGCAATCCCATCGGGGGAAAGAGAGCGTGGTGCGGGGATCTAACCTCCTGGACACAGGTGTCGATCAATCTCAGCGGGCTGAACGGGCAGACCATCAAGCTGCGGTGGCATGAAGGGGACGATTCCTCTAGCGGCGACACCGGATGGTATGTAGATACGGTCCGCATCAATAATGCGGGAACGGCTAGCGCCTGCGCGAGCGAAGTCGCGCCCAGCGTGCAGTATGACGCAACCTTCGACCCCTACGCCTCGCGGGTGGAGGTGTGCGGGGACGGGGACACGGTGGTGGAGCCCGGGGAGGACTGGCGGGTGACGGTGCGGCTGAAAAACGCGGGGAGCCAGGCGGCGACCTCCACGGCGGCCACGCTGGCCCTCAACGCGGGGTCGGCGGTGAGCGCGGCCATCCTGAGCGGCAACCCGGGGGCGTACGGGACGATCGCGGCGGGCGGGGGGACGGCCACGAACACCTACGAGTTCCGGGTGGCGCAGGGGGCCTCCTGCGGGGCGGCAGCCACCTTCGACGTGACGAACATCAGCTCGGCGGAGAAGAGCTACCCCAGCCAGAGTCCGGCGTTCAA
>CAZRVT010000045.1:0-23906 GCA_964603505.1 uncultured Holophagales bacterium
CCCTCGTAAAAGTACACGCCTCTACTCCTCGTAAAAGTGTACGCCTATTGACATAACATGGACCAAAGGGTAATTGGGTCGAGAAATTTATCTCGTTCGGTCTTCATCTGAACAGCAACCGCGCAGGCTAATTAACTGCATGGAAGGAGGAAACCTGAAACCTGAAACTTGAAGCATTTCAGTAGGACTTAAAGAGCTTCCCCCACTCGCTCTCCATGATCGGTTTCATCCTCGCCTTGCCGACAATCGGCCACCAGAGGTAGTCGTGGTAGATGAAGGAGGCCAGGACGAAAACATAGACGAGGGGGGTGTGGAAGAAGAGCTTCTGGGCGCCCTTCAAGGGGCCGAACCAGAGGATATTCGCCACCTTCTTGACCAGGTTGTCCTCGGTCTTGAACTGCAGGTTCACGCCGGAGACGTCGTCGCCGACGAGGTCGATCCGGGACGGATCGCCGCTCCCCAGACCCTCCGCGTCCGCCATGGCGATGTATTTCACCTTCATCGGGTCGAACCCCATCAGCTTGGTGGCCACGGCGTCGATGGCCACCTGGTCCGCGCTCGCGAGGATCAGGTTGGTTATGTGGGGGTACATGGTCCTCGGGCCCGCGCCGTCGCCGGCGATGGTGCCGTCCATGACGGCGAAGAGGCCGGAGTGGATCTCCCTCTGGATCTTGAGGAGGTCCACCAGCGTCTCGTGGATCCAGGTGTGGGTGTAGTGGCGGCGGGTGTTGAGGAGGCCGCCGAAGGCGTTCTTCATCGCCCCCGTGGAAGTGGTGTAGATGTGGGTCTTGAGGGTGGGGAGGTGGACGATGTTCTTCCCCACGAAGATCTCGGGGATGGTGATCCCCTCCGGGTAGATTCTCGGGAGGACGGCCATCTTGGCCTTGGGCCGGTAGGTGATCCACCGGGTGTGGGCCGGGTTGAAGTTCTCCTTCTCGGTGATCTTGTGCTCCTGGTAGACGGGGGCCAGCTTGCACAGACGCTGCCCCTTGGGGCTGTTGGTGACCACGGTCTTGTTGTGGACGGCGAGGAGGTCGGTGATCCCCTGCCGCCTCAGCCCCTCGATGGTCCCCTCCAGTTGCCACGGCGTGGTGTTGGCGGAGAGGAAGGGGAAGTGCCAGGAGATGTTGTCCTTGAGAATCGTTGGGACGCGGGCGTCCAGGGCCGGCTTCGCGCCGGCCAGCTCGAGCAGGCGGGCGTAGTCCTCCAGGACGGTGGAGGGGGTGGTCTTGAGGACGGCGACGCGCGAGCGCATCAGAGCACCTCCCAGTAGACGATGAGGAACGAGACCGCCATCCACGCGGCGAAATTGAGGGCGAAGGGCAGGTCGCCGAACAGGATCCGGCCGGGGTTGCCCCCCCGGCCGCGGACCAGGACCAGGTACTGGTAACGCATCACGCCGTAGACGACGAAGGGGACGGTGAGGACGAGCCAGTGGGTGTGGAACTTGGCGGCCGTCTCGGCCGAGGTGGCGTAGAGGGCGTAGCAGAGGAGGGTGGTGGCCGCGCTGGTGGTGATGAGCTGGTCGAGGAACTTCTCCGAATACTGCTCGAGCACCTTCCGGCGGGCCTCGGGGTCCTCCAGCCCCAGCTCGTGGCGCCGCTTGCAGAAGGCGAGGAAGAGGGCGAGGAAGAAGGTGCAGAGGAGGAGCCAGGAAGACATGGGGACGGCGATGGCCCAGGCCCCGGCGACCACCCGCAGGACGAAGCCGATCGCGATGGCCAGGGCGTCGAGGAGGACGAGGCGCTTGAGAAGGAAGGTGTAGAGGGCCTGCAGGGCCAGGTAGGCCAGGAGCGGGAGGTAGATCATCCCCGGCAGGACGCCGGCCATGAACAGCCCCGCCAGGAGCAGGGCGAACGCCAGGGCGGCCGCGGGGGCGGGGCGGGCGGCCCCGGAGGCCAGGGGGCGGCTCCGTTTCTCGGGGTGGAAGCGGTCCTCCTCCCGATCGCGGAGGTCATTTATAATGTAGACGGCCCCCGCGATGAACGAGAACGCCAGGAACGCGAAGACGCTCTTGAACCCGTCCTCCGGCCTCCCCAGGTTCTGGGAGAAGACCAGGGGGAGGAAGATGAACCCGTTCTTGACCCACTGCTGGGGCCGCACGAGCCGGAGATAGGGCATGAAAACGGCGCTTCCGCTGGCGCTCATCGCCCTCATGATAGCATGCTTCCCCCTGCAGAGTTACGACCTCTTCTGGCATCTGGCGGCCGGGAAATACATCGTCGGGAACGGGATCCCCAGGGAGGACCCGTTCGCCGCGCACTCGACGGGGGAATGGGTCAACCACGCCTGGGCGTTCGACGTCGCGGCGCGGAGCGTGGAGGCCGCCGCGGGGATCCAGGGGCTGCTCGTCCTGCGGGTCCTCCTGGTCGCCGGCCTGGGCTGGCTGGTCCACCGGATCCTGCGGGCCCGGGGCTGGGAGGCGGGGCCGGTGTGGGCGATGGTGTTCATGGTCCTGGCCCTCTCCCGCCACCGGTTCGACCTCCGGCCCGACCTGCTCGCCCACCTCTGGCTCGCCCTCCTGTTCCTCCTGGCGCTGAAGCGGCGGCACGCGGGGGTCCCCCTCCTCCTCCTGGCGTGGGTGAACACCCACGCCTCCTTCCTGATGGGGTGGGGCCTGGGGCTGTTCCTCCTCGTCCTCGACGCCTGGCGGGAGCGGTCGCGGCGCCCGGCGTTCGCCGCCGCGGCCGCCCTCGTCGTCCCCCTCCTCAACCCCTGGGGCTGGCGGGCCTTCACGGCGCCCATCGCCCTCCACGCACAGGTGAAAACGATGGGGCTGGTCAATCCCGAGTGGATGGCGCCCACCCTTTCCCTCTTCCCTGGATTCTTCCTGGCCTTTGCCGCCGCCGCCGTTGGGCTGATTCTGGGACGGAGGGCCCTGCGGCCGGAGCATGCGGTGGCGCTCCCGCTCGCCGCCTTGGCCCTCTCCTCCCTCCGCTTCATCGGCTTCTTCGCCGTGGGGCTGGCGTTCGTCCTTCCCGCCCCCGGGGGGACGACCGGCCGCCGCCGGGCGCTGGCGGCCGTTCTGGCGGGCATCGGCGCCTTCGCCCTGGGAGCGAGCTGCCGCACCTTTTCAGCCCCCGGCTGGGGCCTGGACGCCTCCATCCTCCCCGTGCATGAAACGGCGTTCATCCGGCGGGCCGGCCTGGAGGGGCCGATGTTCAACTCCGCGGGGTTCGGCGGCTATCTCATCCACGCCCTCTATCCGGAACACCAGGTCTTCTGGGACGGCCGCAACGAACTCTACGCCCCCCTCCTGCGGGAGTTGAAGGACGCGCTGCCGTCGGCCGCGGCCTGGAGGTCGTTCCTCGACCGCTACGGCATCCGGTGGGCCGTGGTCCGCTACCAGGGCGAGGAGACCGTGGTCGGTCCGCGCGGACGCGCCCGCCGCCCCTGGTCGGTCAGCCATTTCCCCCCGGAGGGGTGGGCGCTGGTCTACTGGGACGACGCCGGCATGGTCTTGGTCCGCCGGGAGGGCCTGCGGCTCCCCGAGTGGACCGTAAACCCCGAATCGGCGCGTTGGGTGGGGGAGGAGATCAGGGCCGGACGGCTGGACCGGGCGGCGGTGTCGGCGGAGCTGGACCGGAAGATGCGGGAGAACCCGGGGTCCCGTCGGGCGGCGTGGCTGCGGCGCCTCGTTCTCGGAGCAGGACAGGAAGGCGGTATTTCGTCCACCATTCCAGGAAATTCCTGAAGTGCCGCGCCCCCAAATGGGGCTTGTAGTGGCACAGCTCCATCGCGCGGAGCGCCTTCTCGAGCGAAAAGCCGCAGTGGAGCATCTGATAGACGGCCACGACGAATCCCGTCCGGTCCTGTCCATAGCGGCAGTGGACCAGGACCGGTTTGGGGGCCTGCTCGATGGCTTTGAGGATGGTCTCCAGGCGGGCGTTGAGGTAGGCGACGTCGGTGGAGAAGGGGTTGATGGGGAGGTGGAGGAAGTAGATGCGCCTGGAGGGGTCGGCGGTCCGGGCGTTCAGCTCGGCGATCACGGTCAGCTCGGTGCCGGGAAGGGTGCGCAGGTTGATGACGGTCCGGATCCCCATCCGCTGGAGGGTGCGGTATCCGTCCACCCCCGAGCGCTTGATGGGCTGGCCGGAACGGTAGAGGTCGTCGCTGACCTTCCCCAGGTTGATGAGCCCGTCCCCCTCGTCCATCTCGGCCGTGATGTCCGGCGTGCAGGCGGCCGGCTCCAGGCAGGGGGGGACGGCGGCCAGCAGGAGGGCCAGGAGGGGGGAGAGCATCGAGGGCATTATAGCAATAATCCCCCCGGCCGGCGGAGGTCGGTTCAGCGGAAGGCGGTGTAGGGGTCGGGGGGCTCGGGGGCGGGTTTGCGCGCCGCCTCCTCCGCCTTCTTCTTCCAGCGCTGGATATTCCGGTGGAGAGCGGGGGGGAACTTCCCCGTGGCGAGGGGGACGGCGTCCACTGCGCCCCCCGGCCCCAGGAGGCGGTCGGGTAGGTCCCCGAAATCCCCCAGGGGGACGGGGACGAACACCAGCTCCCTCGCCGCCTCCTCGAAGCGCACCGCGGCCAGCCGCTTCACCACGGCCGCGTTCAGGCGGGCCTGCATTGGGGGCGGGAGGAGCGAGGGGGCGAGGTCGGAGAGTTGGGACGCGTAGAGGGAGGCGTCCTGCGAGGGGGGGACGAGGAGGTCTCCTTCCCCCAGGCGCTCCTCGAGGTGGAACCGGCGCTCCAGCGGAGCGGGGGCGGCCTCGGCCAGGGCCTGGGAGACCTGGAAGCACCACCGGTCGTATTGGTCATACAGCCAGCCGTCGAAGGCGGGGAAAAAGAGCGGACGGGGCTCAGCCGGCGGGGCCGCCGCCCCCTGCGGGAGCCCGGGGAGGAGCGCCGCGGCGGCCTGCTCCAGAGCGCCGGCGGGCCTCCCCTCCAGCGACCACGCTCCCGTGAGGCGCCAGAAGGGGAGCCAGGCCGCGCGGTCCGTGGCCGGGGCCTTCCACGGGACGCTCCCGCGTTCGAGGAGGCGGTAGGGGTGGGGGCGGAAGCCCCCGGTCGTGGGCTCCAACAGGCGGCCGCAGGTGGGGCAGATCTGGCGGGCCGCCCGGCCGTCCACGGCGAGGGTCCCGGCGCAGACGGGGCACCGGCAGGGGAAGGTCTTCACCTCGGGCCGATGGAACCGTCCCACATCCAGGGGGACCCACTCCCGGGCGAGGACGCGGGCCGCCTCGGCGTCGTCCAGGTAGCCCGCCAAGGTGCGGAACTGGCCGTCCACCAGGAACCAGCCGCTCCCCATGGGAGTGTCGGCCAGGACGCAATGGAACGGACGGAAGATCCACCAAGCGTGGGAGCGGATGACGCGGGCCGTGAAGAAGGAGGGGCACAGGTCGGGGTCTAGCAGCTCCCGCCGCCCCAGCCAGGGGCGCGCGGCCGTTTCGGCCTCCGCCTCCGTCTCCCGGGGCCGCATGCAGGAGCCCGAGGCGAGGACCGCCTCGTCGAGGGGGAGGAGCGACTGGCGGGAGAACCACAGCCCCCGGTCCCGGAAGTCCCAGGGGGCCGGATAGGCGGGGAGGACGGCGTCGAGGCAGAAGAGGAAGGGGCGGAACGCCTTCCGGTCCAGCCGGTCCGATACGGTGCGTCCGAGGGCGTGGTAGGCGAGGAGGGCGTAGACCATGAGGTAGGGGGCGTGCACCGAGCGGTGGTTGCGGAGGCGGAAGAGGGAGGCCCGGCGCCGCTTGACGGTTTCCACCTCCGGCGTGAGCGCCTCCGCGATCAGGCGGCCCACGAAGGGCGTCTCGCCGGTGTTGTCGGCTTCGGCCGCCCCCAACAGCCGCGCCTGCCACCGCTGGGCGTCGGTGGTCTGCAGGACGTCGAGGCCGTCCTCGGGGCGCGGCGCCAGGTCCGGGACCATGAAACACTCCCGCTCCTTGGGGTCGGGGGGGCGCCACAGGACGGAGGTGCAGTACGGGCACTGGAGGAGGGACTGGAGGAGGGACCATTCCGCCGCGGCCCCGCACTGCGGGCAGGGGAGGGCGATCCGGAGCTCGATCGGGGGGGCGGGGCCGCTCACCGGGGGGTCAGGGGAGGTCCGGGAACCGTTCCCGCATCGCCCGGGCCTCCTCGGTCATGGGGAAGAGGCGGATGAAGGCGGAGGCGGCCTCGCGGGCGCCCTGCTCCCGCCCGGTCTGCAGGGCCAGGGCGTAGGCGGCTTTCAACATCTTGTAGTCCTCCGGGGCGGCGGCGAGGCCCATCTGGAGATAGCCCCAGGCCCGGTCGGTGTCGCCGAGCATCGCCGCGCAGTGGGCCAGGTTGCCCAGCGTTTCGGCCTGCCGCGGCTCGCCCTGGAGGGCCGCCTGGAAGAGGGGCATCGCTCCCCGGCAGTCGCCTTTCTGCAGCCGGATCAGCCCCCGGTCGTAGAGGAGCCGCGGCAGGGAGGCGCCGGCCCGGTCCGCCTGGTCCAGGACCCGCTCCGCCTCGGCCGTCTTCCCCTGGGTCAGCAGGGTGTCGAAGAGGTAGGCGTACCCCTCGGGGTAGTGGGGGTTCATCTCCAGCGCGCGGCGGAGCTCGCGCTCGCTCTCGGCATGGCGCCCGAGGAGATAGAGGGTGCGTCCCCGGTTCCCGACGAGGTAATAGGCCTTGGGGGCGGCGCGGAGGGCCTGGTCGAAGACCTCCAGGGCCCGCTCCGGGTTGCCCGCCTCCCAGAATCCCAGGCCCGCAAGGTTCATGGCCACGTGGTTCTCGGGGTCGCGGCGCAGGACCTCCTTCATCGTGTTGAAGAACTCCCGGAGCTTCCGGGCCTTCAGCATCGCCGGCCCCTCGACGGTGAGAAACTCGGGGAGGTCCGCCACATCGCGGGGGTGTCGGAGGGCGCCGGTGATCTGCCCGGTGTCCATGAAGGACCCGTCCAGGTAGCCGAGGCTCTGGAGCTGCTTCTTCAGTTCGGCGTCCACCGCCTTGGGGGTGCTCTGCCGGACCTCGCCGGCCTTTTCGGGGTTGAGCGACGCCAGCCGCGCTTTGAGGGACGCGGTCCGGTCCGGCCAGGCGGCCGCGAGATCCTTCCGCTCCGCGGGGTCCGTCCCCAAAGCATACAGCTCGTCCACGCTCCCCGTGGTGATGAGTTTGTCGCCCTTCCAGACGAGGCCCCGGAGGGGGGCCCATTTGTAGGCGAAGAAGGGGTAGAGGGTCTCCAGGTAGACCGGACGCGCCTCCCCCGGCTGGGGCAGGGGCGCGCCGTCCAGGCCGCCCGGGAGAGGGAGTCCCAGGGTCTGGAGGAGAGTGGGCAGGACGGCGGTCGTGGAGACGGCCCCCTCCTCGACGGCCCCCCGCTCCTGCCCGGGCGCGTGGATCAGGAGCGGGACGCGGACCGCCCCCTCGTACAGCAGGAGGCCGTGCTCCAGCTCCCCGTGCTCGCGCAGGGACTCTCCGTGGTCGCCGACGGCGGCCACGAGCGTCGTCTTTAGGTCCACCGCCTGGAGCAGCCGGCCGATCTCCCGGTCCATATACACCACCTCGTCGCGGTACGGGTCGGGCGGGTCGGAGAGGACCGGCGGAGCGTAGGGGTGGTGGGGGTCGTAGTAGTGGACCCAGAGGAGGAACGGGCGCTTGAGGTTCGGAAGGGCGCGGAGGGCGAGATCGGTGACCTCCGCCGCGCGGCGCTCCACCGCCGGCGCTCGGATGGCGTCGTCGTAATCGTCGAAGCCGCGGGCCAGCCCGAACCGGTGGTCCAGCACCGGAGCGGCCACGACGGCGGCGGTGGCGTAGCCCCGCGCCTTGAGCAGGGTGGCCAGGGTGGCGGGGTCGGGGCCGAGGGCGTTGATGAGGTTGTCGCGCACGCCGTGGCGGAAGGGGTAGAGTCCGGTGAGGATGCTGGCGTGGGCCGGCAGGGTCTGGGGCACCGGGGTGTAGGCCCGGGCGAAGCGGGTCGAGCGGGCTGCGAGGGCGTCGAGCGACGGCGTGGAGCGCTTGGAGCCGTAGCACGAGAGGGCGTCGGCGCGGGTGGTGTCGAGGGTGATGAGGAGGACGTCGGGCGCCGCGGCCGCCAGGAGGGCGGGCGCCGCGAGGAGGAGGGCCAGGGCCGCGCGCATGGGGGCCTCAGCCGTTCTGCCGGCAGAGGGCGAGGTCGGCCTCCACCATCCGGCGCACCAGAGCGGGGAAATCGACGGTGGGGGCCCAGCCCAGCTCCCGGCGCGCCTTCGAGGCGTCCCCGACCAGCAGATCGACCTCGGCGGGGCGCTTATGGGCGTCGGAGACCTCCACGTGCTTTCGGTGGTCGAGCCCCGCCGCCTCGAACGCGAGGGCGCAGAACTCCTCCACGCTGTGGGTCTCGCCGGTGGCCACGACGTAGTCGGCCGGCCGGTCCTGCTGCAGCATCAGCCACATGGCTCGGACATAGTCGGGGGCCCAGCCCCAGTCGCGCTTGGCCTGGAGGTTGCCCAGGACGAGGCGGTCGGCCGCGCCGGCCTTGATCCGGGCGACGGCGTGCGTGATCTTGCGGGTGACGAACTCGAGTCCGCGGCGGGGCGACTCGTGGTTGAACAGGATGCCCGAGACGCAGAACATGCCGTAGCTCTCCCGATAGTTCATCGTCACCAGGTGGCCGTACACCTTGGAGACGCCGTAGGGGCTGCGGGGGTGGAAGGGGGTGGTCTCGCGCTGGGGGATTTCGCGGACCTTGCCGAACATCTCCGACGACGACGCCTGGTAGAACCGGGCGTCGGGCTTGCCGGTCTTGAGGGCTTCGAGGAGGCGGGTCACCCCGAGGGCGTTGACGGTGGAGGTGAGGACCGGCTGTTCCCAGGAGGCGGGGACGAAGGACTGCGCCGCGAGGTTGTAGACCTCGTCGGGGCGCGCCTTCCGGACGGCGGCGGTGAGGGAGGCGGAATCGGTCAGGTCGCCGGAGAGGAGCTCCACCCGGTCGAGGAGGTGCTCGATGCGGTCGAGCCGGTGGATGGAGGTCCGCCGGACCAGGCCGTAGACGCGGTAGCCCAGGCCGAGGAGGTGCTCGGCGAGATAGGAGCCGTCCTGTCCGGTGATGCCGGTGATGAGCGCGGTCTTCGTCATAGGATCGAATTATACCACCCGCCCCCGGGCGGTCCGGGTCAGCGGGAACGCTCGAAAAAGGCGATGAGTTTGGGGGAGAAGAGGTCCGGCGGGAGGTCTCCGGCCCGGAGGCCGGCGCGCTGCGCGGCGGCGAAGGCCTCCTCCGCCTCCCGGCGCAGCGCCGCGTCCGCCGAACCCTTCTCCACATAACGGGTCCACGCCACCGCCCCCCGGAGGAGATGCCCGTAGGGGTGGGCCGCGCTCCCGGAGGGGAGCGCCCGCGCCTTTCGCTCCGCCGCGTCCAGGTCCCCCCTGAAGAACGCCGCGAACCCCTCGCGGATGGCGGGGACTGGGGAGGGGGTTGGGGCGTCGGGGTGCCCCTCGGCGGGGGCGGGGGGGTGGGGTCCGGCGGGCGGGGTGGCGCCCGGGATGGGCGGGGGCGGCGCGGTCCCGGCCTCCGGGGGCGCCTTCAGGCGCTGGGCGGCGCGCTGCTGGAACGCCTCGGCATCCGCCACCAGGGCCTGCAGGTCGGCGATCATGCCGTCGGCGTCGCGGTCGTTGCGCCCGTCGAACGGGCGCTGGCCCAGCCCGCGCGCCCTCTCGCGGAGGGCGTCGGCCTCCCGGGCGAGTTCGGGGACGGAACGGAGGTCGGCCTCCGGGACCGCGGCCAGGGCCCCCCGGAGCCGGCGGAGCAGTTCGGCGGTGCGCAGGAGACGGGGGGCCTGGGCCTGAAGGCGGGACGCCTGGGCCTCGAGTTCGCCCACCTGGCGGGGCGGCGTGGCCGGCCCCAACCGGCCACGCGCCTCCTGGATAGCGTCGCGCATCGTCTGGTAATGGCGATGGAGGCGGGGCAGGTCGCGGAGCTCGGCGGGGTCCAGGGTGTCCAGCTGGCGCGAGGCGGCGTCCAGCTTGCGGTGAATGGACCGGACGGCCTCCGGCTCGGCGGGCTTCGACGGAGGCGGCGTCACGGCGGGCGGAGGGGCGGGTTCCGCTCGGGAGGGGGGCGGCGCCGGTTCCGGCGACGGCTTGGGGGGTTCGGGCTCGGCCGCCGGTGGGGTGGGTGGGGGGGCGGCCGGCTTGGCCGCGGCCCGGACGGCGGCCAGCGCCATCCGGAACGGGCCGCTTAAGTCCTTGTTGTTGAGGATGGTGCCCTCGGCCTCCAGGCGCGCGAAGCACTCGGCGGCCTCGGCGTCGCGGCCCGTCGCGAGATAGGCCTGCCCAAGATAATAGAGGGGGAAGTAGTCATAGAAGAACATCCCCTCCTTGATGCACCGCTGGCAGGAGGCCGCCTTTTCCCGGACGGCCTTCTCCAGGAGCGGGACGGCCTCGTGGTACTGCTTCTCCTCCACCCGTTCCTTGCCCCGCAGATAGTCCTTCTTCCAGTCAGCGGGGGCGCCGAGGGCCGCGAGGCAAAGGAACGCGGCGCTAACGGATGCGGTCCAGGAACGGCGCATCGTCGGGCGGGGCCCCCGGGGGGGCGGGGGCGGTCACTTCCCCGGAGCGGATGGTGAAGGGGACCTTGAGCGTCTTCCCCGTGCGCGCCACCTCCACCACGGCGGTGTAGTCGCCCGCGGGGAGGGGGGCATAGAGAGGGGTCACGGCGTCCTGCAGAGGAACGGGGGCGCCCTGGGCGTCGGTGAGGGACTTGACGGTGCCCCAGGGGACCACCCGGAGCGAGAGGTAGCCCTGCCCGCCGCCGGCCGGGGCACTCCGGCCCCGACGCGCCTTGACCGCCACGCCGAGGAGGACCAGGAGGACCAGGACCGCGACGGGGGCGATGACGAGGGCCTTCGGGAACGGCTTCCGCGGCGCGGCCTCCCCCCTCGGCGGAGCGGGCGCCGGTTCGGGGCGGGGAGGGGCCGGCCGGGGCTGGGGCTTGGCTTCCCTGGCCTTCCCCGCGGCCCTGGGCGCCTCGGCCGGCTTCGGCGCCGGAGGAGCCGGCGCCGGGAGAGAATCCGGGACCTTGGGCGCCGCCGGCCTGGCCTCCGCGGCCGGCGCCTCACGCGGCAATTCCCGCGGCGGCGGTGGAGCTTTCGCTTCCGAGGCCGGCTTGGAAGGGGCGAGGGGGGTGAGTTGGCGGGTGGGGGTCGGGGAGGGGGGGACCTCCGCGGGCGGCTTCCCTTTTCCGGGAGGTACGGTGGGGAGGGGGGCGGGGGGTGCGGTGGGGATCCGGGGGACGGTCCGGTCATCCTCCTCCGGCTTCGGCGTGGGCTTCGGCCCCGACATCAGGGTCCGGCCGGTCTCCATCGCCTCGTCCAGGATCGGGCGCCGGAGGGCCTCGACGGTCCCGCGGGGCGGCGTCATGATGGTGGCTCCGGTTTCGAGGAGCTCCCGGGCTTCGGGGGTGCCGGCCGCCGGGGTGGGGATCCGCAGGGTGGAGTCGGTGGGGCGCGCGATCGGTTGCCGAGGGGCCGGCGGCGGGGTCGGCAGCGGGGGAGGGGTGGGGGTCCGGACCGCGGTCGGCGTCCGGAGAGGGGTGGGGCCCGTGGGGGCCGGGGCCGGCGCATGGGCCGGCTGGAGGCCGCTCGGCCGAAGGTAGGCCTGCACCGCCTCCTCCGCGGGCATGGGCAGGTCCAGGGCCAGGAGGGCGTCGCGGAACTCCCTCGCCGTGGCGTACCGCCGGTTGCGGTCCTTCTCCAGGGCCACCATCAGCGCCTCGTTGAACCGGCGGCCGGTCTCCCCGGGGAGGTCGGCCACATGGACCGGGGCGGGCGCCGCGGTGATGTGCTTGTGGATGTAACCGTAGGGGGTGGTGGACTGGAAGGGGGCCTTCCCCTCCACCATTTCGTAGAGGACCAGTCCGATGGAATAGAGGTCGGTGCGGGCGTCGATTTGCTCCCCCTCCTCCAGCAGGCCCACCTGCTCCGGGGAGCAGTATTTGAGCTTGCCCATGAACATCCCGGTCTGAGTCAGGTGCTCGCCGGCGGAAAACGACTTCGCGATGCCGAGGTCGATGATCTTGATCTTGAGCTCCCCGAACGGGTTCACGTACATCATCAGGTTCTCGGGGGAGATGTCGCGATGAATCACGCCGTTTTTGTGGATGTGGTCCAGCCCCTCCAGCGCCTCGGCCATCAGCCGCACCGTCAGCGCCAGGGGCATCCTCCCGCAGGCCTGGAGGACGCGCGAGACGTCCTTGCCGGGGATGTACTCCCACACCATGTAGAAGTTGCCGCCGGGGAGCTGGCAGAAGTCGTAGAGGACGGCCACGTTGGGGTGCTGGATCCGGGTGGCGATCCGCGCTTCGGCGATGAACCGCTTGTTGTCGGCGTCGGACTGGGCGATGGTGGGGCGCATGATCTTGATGCAGCGGGTGTCGAGGAGGTGGATATGCTTGACCGTGTAAAGCTCCCCCATCCCGCCCGCGCCCAGGAAATCCAGCACTTCGTACTTGCCGTCGAAGAGCTCCCCCTTGCGCAGGAGGGTGGGATGCTCCACCGGGTTGCCGCAGGTGGGGCAGTTCTTGTCGGAAGCCGATACGGCGGCCCCGCAGATCTTGCAGACGGCCATTGGGCGGATTATAGCACGCGCGTCGGGCGCCCGAGGCGGCGCCCGACTACGGGGCGGCGGGGCGGCGTTTGTCCCGAAGGCGGCGCAGGTAAGCCAGGGCCTCCTCGCGGCTGCAGAGCTCCCCGGCCACCTGGAGCCTCCGGACGCTGTCCATCACCCGCCCCACCTCCGGCGAGGCCGCCAGGCCCAGCGTCTCCATGACGTCCTCGCCCGAGACGAGGCGCGGGGGGGAGATGAGGGCCTCCCCCTCGGTCCGGTAGAGCTCCCAGCAGACCCGCACGAAACCGGCGGCGCGCTCGTCCAGGTCCCCCCGGCTCATCCGGTCGGCCAGGAAGAGGGCGAGCTGGAGCGCGAGCCCGCGTCCGGCCAGGTGGACGAACCGCCGCAGCCCCCGTCGGGGATTGCCCGCCAGGGCCAGCTGCATGGGGCGGCTGTGGAGCGCGATGAGCGCCTGGATCCGCTCCGTCCGCTCGCGCGAGAACCTCAGGCGGCGGCACACCCCCTCCGCCAGGCGCACCGAGAGCCGCGGGTGGTTGTAGAAGTGGGAGTTGCCGCGGGCGTCCTCGGAGCGGGTGGACGGCTTTCCGAGGTCGTGGCACAGGAGGGCCCAGGCCAGGAGGAGCCGGTCCTCCTCTTTCAGGCGGGGGGCGCGGGGGGCCAGCTCCGGCAACCGCCGGAGGGCCTCCGGGAGGGCGTGGAGGCAGGCCAGCGTGTGGTCGAAGACATCGTCGGGGTTGTGCGGGTGCTGGGCCACGCCCTTGAGGCCGTCGAGCTCGGGCACGACCGCCTCGAGAAGTCGGGTCTCCTCGAGGAGGAGGATGCCGCCGTGAGGGTCGGACGATCCGAGGATCAGGTCCAGCTCGGCGGCCACGCGCTCTGGCGCGGCTTTCCGGATGCGGTGCGCGTGGGCCATCATGGCGTGGAGGGTGGAGGGTTCGATGGAGAACCGCCGGAGGCGCGTCTTGAACCGCACCGCCCGCAGGAGGCGGAGGGGGTCCTCCGTGAACACCCGGTCGGAGACGGCGCGGATAAGCCCGTGCCCGAGGTCGGGGAGCCCGCCGGCGGGATCGATCCAGCGGCCCGTCTGCAGATGGTAGGCGACGGCGTTGATGGTGAAGTCGCGCCGGCAGAGGTCCTCGCGAAGGGGGACCGATTTGAGGTCCCAGAGATCTAAATACGAGCCGCCCCGGAGGGGGATGCGGTAGGTCTGGAACTCCCCGCGCCCCAGCCGCACCACGCGGCTCCGGAGGCGGGCGGCCAGGGTGTGGGCGAAGTTCTCCCCGCGCCCCTCGACGATGAGGTCGGCGTCCTTGACGGCGCGGCGCAGGCACAGGTCGCGGATGGCGCCGCCCACCAGGTAGAGGTTGCGCCCGTCGCGGTCGGCCAGCTCCAAGGCGGCGCCCACCCCCGGCAGGGCCAGGACCGCGGCGTGATCGAGCTGCTTCATGGCGGCATCATCATAGCACGAACGCGCCAGGCCTCCGTCCCGCCGACCTTGCGCGGCGGCCTCCCTCCGTGGTAGAGTTAGCGATCCTCCCCATAAGGAGAACCCCATGCTCAACCTCAAGCCGGAACTGCTCTGGAAATACTTCGAAGCCGTCGCCGCCATCCCCCGCGGGAGCGGCAATGAAAAAGCGGCGGGGGACTACGTCATCGCGGTGGCGAAGGCCCACGGCCTGCAGGCCGACCGCGACGCCGCCGGCAACGTGGTCGTCCGCAAGCCCGCCACCCCGGGCCGCGAGGGGGTCGCCCCCGTCCTGCTCCAGGGGCACCTGGACATGGTCTGCGAGAAGAACGCCGACGTCAAGCACGATTTTCTCAAAGACCCCATCCGCCTCCGGGTGGACGGCCCCTACGTCAAAGCCATGGGCACCTCGCTCGGCGCCGACAACGGCATCGCGGTGGCGGCCTGCCTGGCCCTCATCGAGGACCCCGAGGCCCAGCACGGACCGCTCGAGATGCTCTTCACCGTGGAAGAGGAGACGGGGCTCATCGGCGCCTCCAAACTCCGGCCCGGGTTCGTCAAGGCGAAGCGGATGATCAACCTCGACACCGAGGAGGAGGGGGCCGTCTACGTCGGTTGCGCCGGAGGAAAAGACACCCTCCTCACCCTCAAGGCCCGGCGCGAAGCGGCCAAGTCCCGCGTGCCCGCCTGGCGGATCGTGGTCAAGGGGCTCCGGGGCGGCCACTCGGGCGTGGACATCCACGAGCAGCGGGGCAACGCGGTCCGCATTCTCGCGCGACTCCTGGCCTCGCTCCGCGCGGCGCCCGGCGTCAAGATCGTCTCCTTCGACGGCGGCTCCAAGCGCAACGCCATCGCCCGCGAGGCCGCGGCGGTGGTCCACTGCCGGGACGAGAAGAATCTCAAGGCGGCCGTCCGGAAGTTCGAAAAGGCCGTGCGGGCCGACCTGGGCAAGGTGGATCCCGGCCTGGCCATCGTCGTCGAAAAGGCCAGGCCCGAACTGCCGCCCTTCGAGGACAAGTTCGCCGCGAAACTCCTCGCCTTCTGCAACGCCCTGCCCCACGGCGTCCTCAAGATGAGCCAGGATATCCCCGGCCTGGTGGAGACCTCCACCAACTTCGCCATCGTCGCGACCACCGCCAAGACCGTCGAGGTCGCCACCTCGCAGCGCTCCTCCTCCGCCGACCAGATCGACTGGGCCGCCGAGATGATCGCCTCCGTCGGGGTCCTGGCGGGGGCGACGGTGAAGGCCTCCAGCAGCTACCCCGGCTGGAAGCCCGACCTCGAGTCCCCGATCCTCAAGGCCGTCATCGCCAAGCACCGGGAGTATTTCAAGGACAGCCCGGTGGTCAAGGCGGATCCCCAGATCAAGGCCATTCACGCGGGGCTGGAGTGCGGCATCATCGGCGAACGGTATCCCGGGATGGACATGGTCTCCATCGGCCCCCTGCTGGAGAACGTCCACAGCCCCGACGAGCGGGTCCACATCGAGAGCGTCGAGCGGTTCTACGGCTTCCTCAAGGCCGTCCTAAGGGATCTGGCGTAGGGGCCGCGGCGTAGGGCCCCGGAGGCCTGGCGGCGAACAACAGCCCAAGTCGGAGCGGAAGAATGTCCGAACATCCCATGGTTCGCGTGGAAGCCGTCGTCGTCGGCCCGTTCCAGTCCAACTGCTATATCGTCTGGGACGACGCCACGAAGGATTGCGCCGTGATCGATCCCGGCGACGAGATCCCCCGCGTCGCCGGGGTCCTGGACGCCTACCGGCTCAAGCCGCAGGCGGCCCTCCTCACCCACGGCCACATCGACCATGCCGGGGGGCTGAACGCCTTCATCGAGCGCTTCTCGGTCCCCTTTCGCCTGCACCGGGAGGACGCGCCCCTGCTGGCGTCCATCCGCGAACAGGGGGTCATGTTCGGAATCTTTACCGGCGAGCCGCCGGTCCCGCAGGATTTCCTTTCCGACGGCGACGCCTTGACGCTCGGCTCGCTGGCGTTCGAGGTCCTCCATACCCCGGGCCACACGCCGGGCTCCCTCTGCTTCCGGCTGGCGGACCGCCTGTTCACCGGCGACCTTCTATTCGCCGGCGCGGTGGGCCGCACGGACCTGCCCGGCGGCTCCCCGGCCCACCTTCAGCGCTCCCTCGAACGGGTCATCGCGCTCCCCCCGGCCACGACCGTCTTCCCGGGGCACGGCCCCTCCACCACGCTCGAACGGGAGGCGCGCTCCAACCCCTATCTGGCCGGCAGGCTGCTGACGATCTGAGGGCGTCCCCGCCCTACAGGCGGATGGTGCCCGGGTCCTCCGCCAAGAGGGCCAGGAGCGTCTTCATCGTGCTGACCTCCACTTTGGGAATGGGCGGAGTCCCAAAGTGGTCCACGCAGGTGCCGCACGCCAGAAGTTCCACGCCGCGGCCCCGCAGGGCCCGGAGATATGGCAGGATCGGCGATCCCTCCGCGCAGAGGCGGACCCCGGTGTTGTAGAAGAAGACGGTTTCTGGCACGGCGGGCGCCTCGGCCAGGAGGGTGAAGAACTTCTCCATCAGGAGGGCGCCCAGGGCGTCGTCTCCGCTTCCCATGACGGCGCTGGTCACGAGCAATGTTTTCATCGGCACTCCTTTGCGCGGGCCGCCGACGAGGCGCCGGCCGGCCCACGGCTATTTAATGAGCATATGAATCCCAAACCTCTTTGTTGCCGAGCCACCACGCGCATCCCCCCCTTAGGGGTCGGCCCCGATCGGCAGCCAGGCGGCATCAGCCGCATGGGCCGGCGCGAGCGCCGCCCCCGCCGTTCGCTCCCAGCCGGCGCCCGCCACGGTGAACCCCATCAGGCATGAGAGGACGCGCAGGCGGTTGGCCGGGGCCGCCGCGCCCTCTTCCGGCAGGCGGGCGCCCATGAGCCGGACGACGAAACCGGCGGTCCGGAGAAGGAGGTCGGCGGTCACGCCTGCCCCGTCAGATGCTGGATGAGGATGCGGAGGCCGATGCCGATGAGGATCGCTCCGCCGAGGGCCTCGAGTTTGCTCTCGAAGGCCTTGCCCATGTAGTTGCCGATGTAGACCCCCACGAACGAGAGCCCGAAGGCGACGACGCCGATGTAGAGGACGGGCCCCAGGATGGGGGTGTGGAGAATGGAAAGGGAGAGGCCCACCGCCAAAGCGTCGATGGAGGTGGCGACGGCCAGGGCGAGGAGGATGGAGGGCTGGAGCGGGTTCCGGCCCTCCTCCATCGCCCGGATCTTGAACGATTCGTAGATCATCTTGGCTCCGATGAACCCCAGAAGCCCGAAGGCGGCCCAGTGGTCCACGGGGGCGATGACCTCCAGGAGGGTGCGCCCGGCCAGCCAGCCCAGGGCGGGCATGACGGCCTGGGCCCCCCCGAAGGCGGCCGCGAGGGCGAAGGCATGGTGGATGTGGAGGTTGCGGATGGCGAAGCCGCTGGCGATGGCCACCGCGAAACAGTCCATCGAGAGGCCGATGGCGATGAAGAGGATGGAGAGGGTGTTCACGCCACCGACTCGCTCCGCTCGAAGAGGAACGCCCCCAGCGCGGTCATGGCGGCGGCGGAGGCGGCCAGGAGGAGCAGGTCGAGCCCCAGGGGGTAGGCCCCGTGCCCCGCAAGGGCGTGGCGGAGGGCGTCCACGCCGTAGGTGAGGGGGTCGGCCCGGCCGACGGCCCGAAGCCACCCGGGGAGGTTCTCCAGCGGGTACAGGGCCCCGGAGAGGAAGAAGAGGGGGAAGATGACGAAGTTCCACACGAGCGAATAGCCCTGGATGTCCTTCATCCGCGAGGCGAAGGCCAGCCCCAGCCCGATGAAGGCGGCGGAGAGGAGGGCGAGGCAGGGAATCGCGAGCGCGACGCCGGACGGTGACGCCGGCCGGAACCCCAGGGGGAGCGAAGCCAGAAGGATGAGGGTTCCCTGGAGGAGAGCGGTGGTGAGGCCGCCCGCCGTGCGCCCCAGCACGATGGAGAGGCGGGAGACCGGCGCGGCCATGATTTCCTTGAGGAATCCGAACTCCTTGTCCCACAGCACCGACATCCCGGCCGCCATGGAGGAGAAGAGCATGGTCATCCCGAGGATACCGGGGACCAGGAACTGGAGGTAGGGGACGCCCCCCGGGAGGTTGGCCACCGCCATGGGGCGGATGCCCAGCCCCAGGAAGGCCAGGAAGAAGAACGGCATGGCGACCGCCCCGACGAGACGCGAGCGGCTGCGGAAGAACTTGCGCGTCTCCCGCAGCCAGAGGGCGTGGACGCAGCGGAGGCCGTGGCGGCTCACCGCCGTTGCCTCCGGCGCTCCCGCGCCACGGTCGTGAGCGGGTCCGAGGCGGAGGCCTCCTCCTCGCGCATGGCGCGTCCCGTGTGGTGGAGGAAGACGTCCTCCAGCGAGGGCTTGCGCAGGTTCACCGAGGTCACGCGCACCCCGGCCGCCCGGGCCGCCTCCAGCACCTCCGGGATGCGGGCCTCGCCGCGCTCCACCGTCAGGCACAGCCCGGCGCCGCAGGGCTTCGCCTCGCGGATCCACGGCAGGGCCCCCAGGGCCGCGGCCAGCGCCGCCGCCCCCGCCTCCAACTCCAGGCCGATGACATCGCCCCCGAGGGCGTCCTTGAGCCGAGCGGGGGCGTCGAGGGCGGCCACCCGCCCGTGGTCCATGATGAGGACGCGGCCGCACAGGGCGTCCGCCTCCTCCATGTAGTGGGTGGTCAGGAGGATCGTGGTGCCGAACTCGCGGTTGAGGATCCGGATGTAGTCCCAGATGCCCCGGCGCGTCTGGGTGTCCAGCCCCAGGGTGGGCTCGTCGAGGAAGAGCACCTCGGGGCGGTGCATCAGCTCCCGGGCGATCTCCAGGCGCCGCTTCATCCCGCCCGAATACTTCTCCACCGCCTTGTCCGCCGCCGCCTCCAGGCCCACGAGGGCCAGCACCTCGGCGGTCCGGGTCCGGCGCCGGCGCCCCGACATCCCGTGGAGCATCGCGTGGAACTCCAGGTTCTCCCGCCCCGTCATCTTCCCGTCGAGGGCCGGCTCCTGGAACACCACGCCGATGGCGCGCCGGACGGCGTCCCGGTCCCGCAGGATGTCGTGCCCCGCCACGGCGGCGGTGCCGGCGGTGGGGCGCAGGAGGGTGGCGAGCATGTTCACGGTGGTGGTTTTGCCCGCTCCGTTGGGGCCGAGGAAGCCGAACAACTCCCCCCGCTCCACGTCGAACGACACGCGGTCCACGGCGGTCAGTCCGTCGAAGACCCGGGTCAGGTCCCGGACGGCGATGGCGGGGGAGGGCACGGGCGAGGGCGCGGTCAGGCGGCGGCGAGCCCCTTGAGGGCCGTGACGAGGTCCGCCAGGGGGAGGAACGTGACCTTGAGCCCCGAGAAGTTCTTCCGGTAGGGCATGAGGACATCGTGGCACACCACGAAGTTCTGCCCCTGGGGGTATTGAATGCGGAACGACTTGAGGCCCGCCGGGTCGAATTCGTCCGACACCCACATGCACTGGACGGCCGCGGGGGCGGCGTCGCGGAAGGCCAGGACGAAGTCCACCGCGTGGTTGCGCTTGTCGCGCCAGTAGTGGATGGCGCGGGGGTTGAAGTGGGCCAGGAGCTCGTTGTAGACGAACTGTTCCCACAGTTGGGCCAGGTCGTCCTGCCTCAGGTACTTCCATCCCTTGATGTGGCAGGTGAAGCCGGTGTCGAAGCAGAAGACCTTGGGGGCGGCGAGGATCTCGGTGGGTCGGCGGGTGGTGTAGGGGCGCAGGACCAGCAGGGCGTGGACCGTCTCCAGCACCGTGAGGTACTTGGCGATGGCGGGGCGGCTCACCTCGCAATGCTTGGCGTAGGCGGTGGCCTCGAAGGCGGAGCCGCTGCGCGTCCACGCCATGCGCAGGAACTTGACGAGCGAGTATTGTTTGACCCGGAGGAAAGCGCCGATGTCCTCCTCGAGAAACGCCTCGATCCAGCCGTCCAGGTCGCCCGCCTCCAGGGCCGGGGCCAGGAAGAAGCCGGGCAGGCCGCCCTGCTGGAGGCGGTGCTTGAGCTCGGAGCGCTTGAAGTCCGCCAGGTCCTGCGAGCAGAGGGGGGTGAGGAGGATCGTCTCCCGCCACTCGGGGAGGATGGCCTGGTGCGCGGCGGAGAGGTTCATCCCCGAAGAGCCCGCCACGACCACCCGCAGGTCGGGGGCGGCGGCGAACCCCTTCTGGAGGACGTCGCCGGGGTCCGGGAGGTTCTCCAGGTTGTCCAGCGCGACGCGGGGGGCCGTCTGGCCCTTGAAGAACTCCGCGGGGTCCTCCATCCACTGGAGCGCCTCGGCCTGGTCGCAGTCGTAGTAGGCGCAGTCGGGCAGGCCCTGGAGGAGGGTCGATTTTCCCGTCCCCCGCGCGCCGGTCAGCCACACCAGCGGCTTGCGCTCCCAGGTCTCCTCAATACGGCGCACCCAATGGGTTCGATAGAACATAAAGGCATTATTCCACGAAGCGCGACTAATTGCAAATCCCCCCCGCGCGGGGCGACCTGCAATCACAATCAACGGGGAAAATTACAGGTAGTGGCGAAAGCGGGAGATGGGATGGGCACGGCCTGACGTCGGCCGTTTCCATGGCGCCGAACGCGGTTCTACTCGTTGCTTCCTTTCTTCATCGCCTGCCGCCGGGCGATGACCAGGTCCTTGATCTCCAGCGGACGGGGCATGCCGGGGGCGACAATCTCGTCGGAGGCATCCCCGGCGGCGGTGGCGATGACCACGGTCCCCACCCGGAACATCCTTTGGACCAGCGATTGCCGCACCTCCACCGCCCGAACATCCGAGATGAAGAGATCGGTCACCTGCTTGGAGAGGACGCCGCGCTCCTGGACGATGCGGTCGGGCAGAATGGTGAGGGTGAGCCCGCGGCGTTTCCACCACGCCACGCCGAAGGGGACGAGGAGCCAGGCGAAAAGGAGCCAGCCCCAGTAGTTCCACCACGAGGGGCGCGCGACCAGAATGGGTTCGTTCGTGCTCATGGCGGTAGTGTAATAAAGAACCGCGAAGCGGTCAATGCAGGGGGGAGGGAGGGGCCTGCCCTCTGACTTCCGGCTGCCGGCTCCGGTCGGGTGAGGGCTAATGCCTCGTCCTCTGCCAATCCTCCAGCCAGCAGTGGGGGTCCTCCGCCAGCGGGTCGCCGCTCAATGCGTAGGTCATGGCGCGGCACCCGATGCACCCCTCCACGGCGCAGGAGCCGCACCGCCCCTTGAACCGGCCCTTGTCCCGCAGGGAGCGGAGCAGGTCCGACGAGGGCCATAAATCCTTGAGCCGCTGGTCCCGCAGGTTCCCCGCCGGCAGGGGGAGGCGGCGGCAGGGGAAGAGGGCGCCGTCGGGCATCAGCGCCATCCCGTCGCACCCAACGATGCAGTCGGAGCCGAAGATCTTCGGCTTCCCCTTGCGCACCGCCAGCTTGATGCCGCGAAAGCGGATCAGGTCCGCCGGATCGGCCTCGATCCCGAGCTGCTCCAGCAGGACGTCCCACAGGGCCAGGAATTGCCGGCCGTCCAGGACCTGGGCGGCCAGGCCCCGTCCGGTGCCCAAGGGGACGAACCGCTCCAGAATGAACCCCTCCACGCCCAGGTCGCGGACGAACGCGGGCAGGCGCGCCGCCTCCGCGAGATTGCTTTGCATCACCGTGAATATGAGATACACCGGGATGCTCGAGCCCCTTAAGGCCGCCAAATTTTCGAGCACCTTCTTATACGCGCCCGGCCCGCGGATGGCATCGTTGGCCGCCTCGGTGACCCCGTCGAGGGAGACGCGGAACTCTTTCATCTTCCGGAAGCCCTGAAGGCGGCCGAGGTGCTCCGCGAGGAGGGTGCCGTTGGTGATGATGGAGAGGCGCCCGACGCGGCGGGCGCGGTTCAGGTGGCCCAGCAGGCCGTAGAACTCCTCCTTCACCAGCGGCTCGCCGCCGGTGAGGGCGATGTCGAGAGTGCAGTCCCAGGCCGCCATCGCCTCGATGAGATTGTCCGCCACCGCCTTCAGCCCCTCGAGGTCCAGTTCCCGCTCGCGGTCGAAGGTCTCCTGGTAGCAATGGCGGCACCGCAGGTTGCACCGGTCGAGGAGGTGCCACTGGATGTAGAATCGCTTCACGGCGGCCTATTGTATGCCCATCGGCCCCGCCGCGCAATCCCGGGTTCGGGTAGAATAGCGGCAGAACCATCCAATTCCGAGCAAGGAGGCCGCCGAATGGGCATCCGGACCACGGGGATTGACACGCGCTGGCTCTATCTCTTCGGGGGGCTTCTCCTCCTCCTGGGGACCGTCCACCTGGCGGCCGCCCCGGAGACCCTGCGGGCGGTCCCGCCCGAGGTCCCCGCCGAGTTCAAGTCCGCCTTCCTCTTCATGTTCTGCGCCGCCGGGCTGGCGGTCCTCCTGTCGGGCGCGCTGGTGCTCTGGTCCGCCTACGGCCTGGCGCGGCAGTGGCGGGGGTTCTGGACGCTGGCCCTGCTCTCCGGGTTCGTCATCGTCCTGATGGGGGTCGGGGCGGTGCTGCTGATGCCGCGCCATCCCTTTGCCTACCTGCTGCTCGGGCTCGGCCTCTCGGTCCTGCCCCCCCTCCTTCTGCCCCTGCGAAAGCGGCGGCGGCCCGGGGATGTGCTCAATTTCCGCCGCGAGGAGCCCGACCGGAGGAGGACCCTCCACTGATGGCGCGTCTCGCCGCGCTCCTCGGCATCGCGGTCTTCATCGGCCTGGGGGCCCTGCTCTCGATGGACCGCCGCCGCATCCCCTGGCGCACGGTGGCCGCCGCGCTGGGGCTCCAGTTCGCCCTCGCCCTCCTGATGCTCAAGACCCCCGTGGGGCAGGCCCTCTTCGACCTCCTCCACCGGGGGTTCATGAAATTGCTCGGATATTCCATGTTCGGCGCCAGGTTCATGTTCGGGACGCTGGCGGAGTCGCACGAGATCGGCGCCATCGTGGCCTTCCAAGTCCTCCCCCTCATCATCTTCGTCTCGGCGCTGATGGGCCTCCTGGTGTGGCTCGGGGTCATCCGGGTCATGGTTCGCGGGTTCGCGTGGGTCTTCTACAAGACCCTCGACATCACCGGCATCGAGGCCTTCATGGCCGCCCTGCAGATCTTCCTCGGCATCGAGGGGGTGACGGGAGCGGGGGCCTATATCAAGAAGATGAACGAGGCGCGCCTCTTCACCCTCATGGTCACCTTCATGGGGACCATCGCGGGGAGCGTCATGGCGGCCTATGTCAGCTTCGGCGCCTCCGCCGGCCACCTGATGACCGCCTCCATCCTGGCCGCTCCGGCGGGGATCCTGATGGCGCGCGTCATGATGCCCGACACCACGGGGGGGGAATCGGAGCCGCTCGACGCCATCCGGATCGAGAGCCCGGAGAAGAACGCCGTGGAGGCCGTGGCCAACGGGGCCGGGGCCGGCCTGAAACTGGCCCTCGAGATCGGCGCCATGCTCATCGCGTTCATCTCCCTCATTTATCTGCTGAACGATGTCGTCGGCCTCTCGGGGCTGACCCTGGAGCGCCTGATGGGGTATGCCCTTTCGCCGTTCGCCCTCCTCATCGGCATCCCCCCCGCCGAGGCGCTGACGGTGGGAAAACTGCTCGGGATCAAGGTGGTCTTCACCGAATTCCTGTCCTATCTCCAATTGAAGGACCTCATCGCCTCGAGCGCCCTCTCCCCGCGCTCCATCGCCATCACGACTTACGCGTTGTGCGGGTTCACCCACTTCGGCTCCGTCGCCATCATGATCGGCGGCATCGGCGGCCTGGTGCCCGAGCAGAAGCCGGCGGTCTCCCGGCTGGCCCTGAAGGCCCTCGTCGCCGCCTTTCTCGCCAACTGCATGACGGCGGCGGTGGCGGGGCTGTTCCTGTAATAAGCGACCGACCGGAGGAATCAGAAGGCCGGGGCGGACCCCATAGGTGTTAAGTTAAGCCGCCTTCTTTTTATTAGCAGGATAACCATGAT
>CAZRVT010000046.1:0-22665 GCA_964603505.1 uncultured Holophagales bacterium
CCTCGTAAAAGTATGCGCCGATCGGCTCGTAAAATAACACGCCGCTGGACATGTTGCTGGCGGGAGGCGGCGTCCTCCAGCAGGGTTTGCTCCAGATGGAGCACTTCTTCATAGAATCGTTTCCGTTCGATCAAGGGGATTCTGTCTTGTTCGTACACCTCCTTGGATGTGCGTCCGCCGAGCATGGGGCGGGGCCGTTCGTCGTTGAGGTCGTGAATGGTCTCCTCCAGGCGTTCTTTCAGGGACAGGTCCGGATTGCAGGGGCGCATCGCCCGCTCGTATCCCTTGATGTCGCGGACGGTGCGCTCCATCTTGCCGTTGAATTGCGGGTAGTAGGGCGGACTGGTCAGACTGATCACCTGGTGCTCCTCCAGCAGGGCCTCGACGGCCTCCTCGTGGAAGATGGACCCGCCGTCGTGCTTAAGGACCAGCGGCGGGTCGTGCTTCTCAAAGGCCTCGTTCAGATACGCGACCACATCGCTGCTCTTCGCCGGCCCCTCCACCAGGCGGGTGTTGACTTTGTAGCGGGGGCATTCGTCCTGGAGGATTAGAAACTCCTTCTTGCGGCCATGGTCCTTGAAGTCCGTGCCTTCCTCGCTCCACATGATTTGGGGGGCGGTAATGGCATATCGCCGGGGAGGTTCCTGGGGCTCCGGCGTGGGCTGAAGGTCTTCGATGATCCGGGCGATGGTCCCCGTGCTGTATCGCCCCCACCCTTGCCGCCAGACCCAGTCGGCCAGGACTTGGGGACCCCACTGCTTGTACCGGGCGAGGTACTGGGTGCGGATCTTCATCTGGATCTCCAGGGGGATCGCCTCGGGCCGACCCCGTTTCGAGGCGGGGCCGGGCTCTCCCGGCGCTTGTCGGACCCTCCAGCGCTTAAGGCTCTTGACCTTCACCCCCATCACGGTGGCCATCAGGCTCTCCGGCCACCCGTGGGCCGCTCCGGTCCGGACCAGGCTCCGGCGCAGTCGTCCGTCCCTTACGCCGCTTCTTTTTTTCCCCCGCCGCCTCTTCCCCCGGCAGCGGCTCCCCATCGAGCACCTTCCGGTGCAGCTCCACGAAGGTCATGGCGATCTCGTATTTCATCTTCCAGTGCGCCAGCTCCTTCTCCATCCCCGTCGCCGTCTTCTTCGCCTCCGCCAAGGCCGCCGCTTCCGGGGAGGGGCCCTTCCTCCCCGGGGCCTTGGGCTCCATCGCCGCCATCGCCGCCCGGTCCACCTTCTCCATCGCCTCGCTCAGCGTCGTCCGGCTCACCCCAAAGGTCCGGCACAGTTCTTGGACCGGCACCTCCCCCTTCCGCGCCATCTGCACCACCCGGTACCGCTCCTGCCCGCTCAGGTCCTTCCACTGCATCGTCGGCGTCCTCCCTTCGATAGTGCCCCTGCTCGTCCACCGTAAAGGGCGGGCCGAGCCGGATGACCTCGCGCACCTCGTTGCCCAGCTGGATCTCGATTTCCTCCCCCTTCCTCACGATGCGCACGTCGGTCCCCCCCAGTTTACCAAGAAGGTACAGCGGCGGCTGGGTCTCCTGTCCCATGGCGAGCTGGAGGGTGTTGGCCTGGCCGCCGTGCTTGAGGGCTTCCTCCACGTCCCCGGCCACGCCGTAAAACCGTTCCGCCGGCGTGAGTCCGTCGATCCCCTGGTGGGGCCGCTGGTGGTTGTAATACCCGATCCAGTGGTCGAGGCGCTGCCGCGCGTCGGCGAACGAGGCGAAGACGGCGTCCTCGAGGAATTCGGTCCACAGGGTCTTCCAGAAGCGCTCGATCTTGCCCAGGGTCATGGGATGGTGGGGGGCCGACCGGACGTGCTGGATGCCCTGCCGCTGGAGCACCTTCTGAAAGGGGGTCTGCCCCCGCCACGCGGCGAATTGCCTTCCGTTATCCGAGAGGATCTCCCGCGGCGCCCCCCACTGCCCGATGGCCCCCTTGACCACCTCCAGTACCGCCTCCGCCGTCTGCTGGCGGTACAGGCCGTGCCCCACCAGATACCGGCTGTGGTCGTCGCTCATCCCCACCAGGTACACCGGATACATCCGCTTGAGCTTGAAGGTGAAGATGTCGATCTGCCACAGGGCGTTGGGAAGCTCCCGCTCGAAACGCCGCACCTGCGGCGGGCGGCGAGGGCGGGGCTCGGGGGGATTGCCCAGGCCGGCGTCGTTGACCACCCGCCGCACCGTCTCCGCGCTCACCGCCAGCCCCTCCTCCCGCCTCAGTTCGTCCCGGATCTTGCGCACTCCCGCCTGGGGCTTCTCCCGCCGCCGTTGCGTGATCCTTTCCTTCAGGGCCGCGCAGATCTTGCGGGTGCCGGCATCCTGGGCCTGCCCCATCAACGCGCTCTCCCCGCCTTCCTGATGAAGCTTGCGCCACCGCTCCACCGAAATGGGCTTTACCCCCGCCAGCTCGGCGACCTCCGTGCTGGTGAGCCCGGCCTCCAGGGCGTTTACCGCCAGCAGTTTGATCTGCAGGGGTACGATCTTATGGGGCCATAACTTCCGGACCCGGGCCTTCCGCGCGGGTCGCGCCGGCTCTGCAGAAGCCGGCCGCGACCGCTTCTTCTTCCACGAAAATAAGGTCATACGTCCCTCCTTTTTCACCGGACAGCGCCGGTGATTCGATTAGGGACGTGTCAACCTATTAACCCCCCGAAAGGGTGACATTCTTTGTTGGACGCTGCAAGCTTCGCCACAGTGATCTTGACGAGATAATCCACGATGTAGGTTGGGGTGTAGAAGACGCCACCAGCTTTTTTCACCTCCGGTTTGTAGTCCACTTTGGCCTGATGCCCGGCGGTGAGGCGGATGACTTTGCCCAGGAACTGCTCGTACACCTGGCCGAGGATATCGGCGGGCATGACGGAGAATTCATAGGGGCACGGCGGGTAGATGCTCTTGATGATCTCGGCCAGGACTGCGTCGTCTATCTTGAGGGACAGGGTGACGCCATCCGGGGGCTCGTGGATATCCTTCTCATTGCGGAAATGGAACAGGCCGGAGTTGTATTTCTCGTCGGCGCGGTGAAACATTTCCACCATCTTCGGGTAGATCTGCGTCTGCCCCACCAGCCCCAGGAAGCGGCTGTAGCTTTCGATGCCCCGGTCCTCGCAGATGCGCAGGAAGATAATCCGGTCAATGGTGCGCTGGACGGCGAAGTTGAGATCGTCGGTGGTGAGCTTGTCGTTGTGCAGGGCGATGGTGCGGGCCAGCTTATCGCGCCAGGATTCGATCTCCTTCAGGAATTCCTAGTCCACCGTGGCCGTGCCCTTTTTCTTGACGGCCCCGGCGAATTTATCGAAGGAGCCCTTGAGGATGGCCTCCTGGGAAAAGAGGCCCACAAGCTCATCCCACCGCTGGATATACTCCTGATAAGTGAGATACATCACCCGCGCCACATGGGCCTTGTCGGATTCGACGGGCTTGAAGCGGCAGTCATAGACGGAGAATTCTTCGAAATCGGTGAGAATGGAGAGAGGCATGTCCACATTCCAGGCGTAGCGCCGGAGCTGGTAGGCGGGTGAGGCGTCCTCTTTGATATTGACCGAGGGCTTCTTGGCTTCCACGAAGAACTTGCGAACCCCGCGGATCCGGAAGGCGTAATCCGGAGCCTTGGTAGTCATACCGATCTTGAGCGCATCCTCGTGAATGACTTCCTTGTAGGCCTCGTCGTAGCCTTTTTCGTTGAACACATCCCAGCCCAAAGCCTTGAAAAATGGATCTTGAAATTCGCGCCGGAGCTGGGTTTCGTTGTATTGACCGCTGGTGTAGGCGGCTTGGTGGGTGGAGAAGCGTTCAACGAGTTGTTGGATGGCATCCCGGGACATGGTGCGATTATAGCACCGCGAATGGTGGAAATATCTACTTAACTTGCTGGCACCAAGGCCTCTTTCGCATCAGGCCTCGATCTTGACCACATGCCCGCACTTCGGGCAGGTCTTCTTCTTGGACTTCTGGTTCACGAACGGGTGGGCGCACGCCGGGCACGGCTCCGGCAGGGGCTTGTCCCACTGCGCGAAGGTGCATTTGGGGTAGTTGGAGCACCCGTAGAAGACCTTCTTCTTGCCGAACCGCGAGATGAGCTTCCCGCCGCACCCCTCCTGGGGACAGGCGACGCCGGTGTCCTCGCTCGTAAAGGTGCGCTTGGTCTTGCGGATGGTGCGGCAGTCGGGGTACCCCGAGCAGGCGTAGAAGAAGCCGAACCGGCCCCGCTTCAGCACCATCGGCTTGCCGCACTTCTCGCACGGGTCGATCCCCTCCTCCACGATGGCGCGGGTGAAGGTGCAGTCGGGGTAGCCCGAGCAGGCGATGAACTCGCCGTTGCGCCCCCACTTCGTCATCAGGGGCTTGCCGCATCTGGGGCAGGCCTCCCCGATGGGGATGCCGCGCACCTTCTCGATCTTGGTCTCGGCGTCCTTGAGGTCGGCGTGGAACTTCCCGAAGAACTCGGTGAGGAGGCGGGAGCGGGACTCCTGTCCCTCCTCGATCAGGTCGAGCTCCTTCTCCAGCCAGGCGGTGTAGTCCTCGTTGATGATGTCGGCGAACTGCCCGATGAGCATCTGGGCCACGGTCTTGCCCAGGGAGGAGGGGACGAAGAACTGCCCGTCCTTGGAGCAGTAGGCGCGGTTCTGGAGGGTGGAGATGATGGTGGAGTAGGTGGAGGGGCGCCCGATCCCCTTCTCCTCGAGGACCTTGACCAGCGTGGCCTCGGTGTAGCGGGGCGGGGGCTCCGTGAAGTTCTGCTTGGCGTCGATGGCGGCCAGGGCCAGGGCCTCGCCCTCGGCCACGGGGGGGAGCATCTCCTCCTTGTCCTCCTCGGGGGGCTTGTAGAGGGCCAGGTAGCCGGGGAAGATCAGGGTGCGGCCGGCCGCCTTCAGGAGGTAGTCGCCGTTGGCCACATGGATCCCCGTCACGGCGTGCCGCGCGGAGGCCATCTGGGAGGCCATGAACTTGCGGAAGATGAGGGCGTACAGCTTGAGCTCGTCGTCGGTGAGGTAGGCCTTCACCGCGTCGGGGGGGAGGTCCACCCGGGTGGGCCGGATGGCCTCGTGCGCGTCCTGGGCGGTGGACTTGTTCTTGAAGTAATTGGGCTTGGCGGGGAGGTAGTCGGGGCCGTGCAACTCCCGGATGGCGTCGCGCGCCGCCTCCACGGCCGAGTCGGCCACGCGGACGCTGTCGGTGCGCATGTAGGTGATGAGGCCCACGCGGCCGGTGGCGCCGAGGTCCACCCCCTCGTAGAGTTTTTGGGCGATCTGCATGGTGCGCTTGACGGGGAGGCGGTAGAAGCGGTTGGCCTCCTGCTGGAGCTTGGCGGTGGTGAAGGGAGGGGCCGGATGCCCCTGGACCTCCTTCTTCTCCACCTTCTGGACCGTGAAGGCCCCCGCTTCCATCTCCGTCCTCATCCGGGCGGCGGTGTCGCCGTCCGGGACGACGGCCTTCTTCCCCTTGACCTGGGTGAGGGTGGCGGTGAACTCCCCCGCCTTGGCCTGGAGCCGGGCCTTGAGGGTCCAGTATTCTTGCGCAATGAAGGCCTCCCGCTCCAGCTCCCGATCATAGACCAGCTTCAGGGCCACCGACTGGACGCGGCCGGCCGAAAGGCCGCGCTTGACCTTCTTCCAGAGGAAGGGGGAGAGGCGGTAGCCCATAAGGCGGTCCAGGATCCGCCGGGCGACCTGGGCCTCGACGAGGGACTCGTTGATGGCGCCCCGCTCTTCGATGGAGCGGCGCACCCCGGTGGGGGTGATCTCGCGAAGGAGGATGCGGTAAAAGGGGAGGTCGTCCCGATGGAGGATCTCCTTGAGGTGCCAGCCGATGGCCTCGCCCTCGCGGTCGGGGTCGGTGGCGATGTAGATCTCCTGGGCCGACTCCACGGCGGATTTCAGCTGCTTGACGATTTTGATCTTGTCCCGGGCCACGACGAAACTGGGCTGAAACCCGTTCTCGATGTCCACGCCCTCCTTGGATTTGGGGAGGTCCCGCACGTGCCCCATAGAGGCGACGATGCGGTACTCCCGCCCGAGGATCTTGGCGATGGTCTTGGATTTGGCGGGCGACTCGACGATGACCAGTTTTGACATAGGCCGCATTATACCAAAACCTATAATATGCAGAACCCGGCAAGGAGAGGTCCGTTGACACCCTCCGGGCGTTTCGGTATAGTCGAATCGCGATGCCGATGAGGACCATCCCCCATGTCTGACCGTTCCTTCCCCGGCGATAAGGCCCCGCCGGTTCTGCGGGATTCCCGCCGCCTCTACGCCAACCTGATGCAGGCCGCCCCCGATCCCGTCATCATCACCGATCGGGCGGGTTGCCTGGTCGCCATGAACCCGGCGGCCGAGCGGCTCACGGGCTACCGGGCCGACGAGCTCCGGGGCCGGAACTTCGCCGAGCTGGGGCTGCTCCCCTCCGAGTCGCTGGAGCTGGCCCGCCGGGGCTACGAGCTCCTCCTCGGGGGGCAGGAGAGCGCCACGGGCGAACTGGTCCTGCGGGCCCGGGACGGAACCCTGCTTGCGCTGGAGGCCCATGCCACCCCTTTGCGGGACCGCGGCGCCGTCCAGGGGGTGCTGACCATCTTTCGGGACGTCACCCGGCGACGCCAGATGGAGGAATCCCTCCGGAGGAGCGAGGAGCGTTACCGCACCATCCTGGAAAGCATCGAGGACGGGTACTATGAAGTGGACCTGGCGGGACGGTTCACCCTCCTCAACCGCGGCCTGTGCGAGATCCTGGGCTACGAGCGGAACGAGCTTTTGGGGATGTCCTTCCGGCGCTACCTCCACCCCGCCAACACCCGGCACGTGATCTCCCTCTTCAAGGACGTTTACCGCCGGCGCCGCCCCGTGCAGGTCCAGGGGTGGGAAGTGGTGCGAAAAGACGGGCGGGGAACCGTCGTCGAGGCCTCCATCACCCCCATTCTCGACCGGGACGGCGATCCCGTGGGGTTCCGGGGCATCGTACGCGACGTTTCGCGCCGAATGGCCATGGAGCGGGAGCTGAAGGAGTCCGAGGCCCAATACCGCCACCTGTTCGAGGAGGTGCTCGATGGGCTGTACCAGAGCACCCCCGACGGGCGCATCCTGGCCGCCAACCCCGCCCTCCTCCGCATGGCGGGGTTCGACACCCTCGAGGAGTTCCAGGCGGTGGACCTCTCCACCCTCTACCAGGACGCCGCGGAACGGGAGCGGTGGATGAAGGAACTGGACGAAAAAGGGGAGATCCGGAACGCCGAACTCCACCTGCGGAGGAGGAACGGCGAGCCCCTCATCGTGTTGGAGAACGCCCAGGCCATCCGGGACGACCAGGGGCGCGTCGTGCGCTACGAGGGGGTGCTGACCGACATCACCGCCATGCACGCGGCGGCCGCCGCCCTGCGGTCCTCCGAGGAGCAATACCGGGACCTGGTGGAAAACCTCAATGAGGCGCTCTACGCCTTGGACGCGAAAGGACGGATCACCTACATCAGCCCGGTCATCCGCCTCGTCGCCGGCTACGATCCTCATGAAATGGTCGGGCGCTCCTTTTTCGACTTTGTCCACCCCGACGACCTCTCCCGCATGCACCAGAACCTCATCAAGCGCCTCGGCGGCTCCACCGAGCCGTTCGAATTCCGGGTGTTCACGAAGGACCGGAAGATCCGGTGGGTCCGCACCGCCAGCCGGCTGATGCGGGAGGGGGAGCGGGTCATCGGGTTGCGGGGCATGCTGTCCGACATCACGGAGAAGAAGGAGGCCGAGGACGCCCTCCTGTCGTTCCGCAAGGCGCTCGACGACATGCAGTTGGGGGTGACCATCACCGATCGGAACCGCCGGATCATCTACGCCAACCGGGCGGAGGCGGAGATGCACGGCTACACCCTGCAGGAGATCCGGGGGATGGAGGCCAGTCTCTTCGGGACCCCCGAGGCCTCGAACCCCGAGAACTGGAGGAACCTGGAAGAGCTGAAAAGCCGGAGCCGAGAAACGGTCAACCGGCGCAAGGACGGGACCACCTTTCCGGTCCACCTCTTCGCCGACGTCGTCCGCAACGCCGAGGGGCGTCCCATCGGGGTGGTGACGCTGTGCGAGGACATCACCGAGCGGAAGGCCGCCGAGGAGGCCCTCCGGCGGGCCAAGGAGGAGCTGGAGCTGCGGGTGGCCGAGCGCACCGCGGAACTGCGCCGGTCCAAAGAGCAGCTGGAGTTCGAGCTGGTCGAGCGCCTCCGCATGGAGGAGGAGCTGCGGCTCAACGAGGAGAAATACCGCCAGCTCTTCGAGCAATCGCGCGATGCCATCTACATCACCAGCCGGGGGGGGCAGATCTTGGACATCAACCCGGCCGGGGTGGAGCTCCTGGGCTACAGCCGCGAGGAGTTGCTGGAGGGGCAGGTCACGGACACCTATGTCAACCGGGAGGACCGGGACCGCTTCCAGCGGGAGATCGAGCGGCATGGGTTCGTCCGCGATTTCCCGGCCCGCTACCGTCGGAAGGACGGCGTCGTCATCGATTGCCTCGAGACCGCCTCCCTGCGGCTGGGCGAGGACGGGGCCATCCTCGGCTACCAGGGCATCATCCGCGACATCACGGCCCAGCTCCGGGCGGAGGAGGGCCTGCGGAAGCGGCGGGAGGCGCTCCAGGCGGTGCACGAGACCTCGCTGGACGTGGGACGATCCTTCCAGGAGATCTGCGAGGCGGCCCTCCTGCGGCTCGCCGCCCTCCTGCAGGTCCCCTACGCCGCCTTCTACCTGAGCGAGGGGGGGCAGCACGGCCTTGTCGCCGGGGTCGCCGACGGGCGCCCGGACCGGACGATCTTCCAGGACCTCGAGGAAGAGATCCCCCTCCGCAGCGTCCTGCAGGAGCAGGGGGACCTGGACCGGTACTTCGAGCCCCCCTCCTACTTCCAGTCGCACCACATCCGCGCCTTCGCCGGTGTTCCGGTCCGGTCGAGGGCCGGGGATCTGTTGGGGACCATTCAGCTGATGGACGAACGGGAGCGGACGTTCGACCAGGACGAGATTCACCTGATGGAGATCTTCGCGGCCACCCTGGCCCGCGAGGTCGAGCAGATGCGCCTCCAGGAGCGGATGGCCCAGCTCCAGCGCGTTCAGCTGCTGGGGCAGATCACCGCCGGCGTGGCGCATGAGGTGCGGAACCCCCTCAACGCCATCCTGGCCATGACCGAGGCGTTGGCCCTCGACCTGGGGGGGCACGCGGAGTACGGCCCCCTGCTGGAGCACATCAAGGCCCAGGTGAGCCGGCTGGGGCGGCTGATGCAGGACCTGCTCGAGCTCGGCAAGCCCGCCCGCAAGTCCGGCTTCATCCGGATGGACCTGACCAACCTCTGCGCCGACTCGGTCCAGCTCTGGCGCGAGGCCAACCCCCATTCGGATGTGGAGCTGCTCATGACCCAGCCGTCCGGAGCGGGGCGCATCTTCGTCTGGTCGGACGGCACCCGCCTCCAGCAGGTCTTCCTCAACCTGCTCGACAACGCCGCCCAGCACACCCCGCCCGGCGGACGCGTCCTCCTCGAGGTGCTGGAACCCGGGGGGGGGTTCGGGGTGGTGCGGGTGGTGGACCAGGGGCCCGGCATCCCCGAGGCCGACCGGGAGCGGGTATTCGCCCCCTTCTTCACCACGCGCAAGAAGGGGACCGGGCTGGGGCTCTCCATCGTCAAGCACATCGTGGAAGCCCATGAAGGGCTGGTCACCATCGCCAACAACGACCCGCCGCCGGGCCTCACCGCCGAGGTCCGCCTGCCCCTGGCGGGGGAGGCGGTCCCATGAGGGGACGCATCCTCTTGGTGGACGACGACCCCGGCATCCGGTTCGGGTTCACGAAATACCTGCAGAAGGTGGGGTACGCCGTCGAGTCCGCGGGGACCCTGGAGGAGGGGCGGCGCCTCCTGGCCGAGCGGCGATTCCATGGAGCCATCCTGGACATGAACCTTCCCGACGGAAACGGCCTGGATTGGATCCCCGAGCTCCGCCAGGGATGGCCCGACCTTCCCATCATCGTCATCACGGGGCTGGGGGACATCCCCACCGCCGTGGAGGCGATGCGCCGGGGCGCCGACCATTTCCTCCCCAAGCCGGTGGATCTGCCGGAACTGGACGTTTTCCTCCAGAAGGGGCTCGAGTTGGAGGCCTTGCGCCGCCAGCAGGGACTCCAACGCCGGCTGGCCCGGCGGGACGAGCCCTTCCTCGGCCGAAGCCCGGCCATTCTCCCGGCGCTCGATCTAATCCGCAAAGCGGCCGGGTCCGACGCGCCGGTCCTCCTCCAAGGGGAGACGGGGACGGGAAAGGGGGTCCTCGCCCGCTGGATCCACGACCGCGGCCCCCGCGCCGCCGCCCCGTTCGTGGAGGTCAACTGCTCGGGGCTGAAGGGGGAGCTCCTGCTGAGCGAACTCTTCGGCTGCGCCCGGGGCGCCTACACCTCCGCCGTGGCTGACCGGGCGGGACTTGTGGAAGTCGCCGACGGCGGCACCCTCTTCCTCGATGAGGTCGCGGATATGGATTCCGAGACCCAGGCCCAGTTCCTCAAGGTCATCGAGGAGAAGCGGTTCCGCCGCCTGGGGGAGGTGAAGGTGCGCACCAGCGAATTCCGCCTCCTCTGCGCCACCAACCGCGACCTCCACGAGGAGGTGCAGGCGGGGCGGTTCCGGAAGGACCTCTTCTTCCGCATCAACGTCCTCCCCATCCCCCTTCCCCCGCTCCGCGAGCGCCTGGAAGACCTGCCGGAGCTGACCGCCCACCTCCTGGGGATCCTGGGGGCGCCGGCCGCGCCGCCGGCGGAGGAGATCCTGGCCCTCTTCCGCGCCTATGCCTGGCCCGGGAACATCCGGGAACTGCGCAACGTCCTCGAACGGGCCCGCCTGCTCGCCGGGGGCGCGCCGCTGGGGCCGAGCCACTTCCCCGGTCTCGGTAGGGGCGGGTCGCCGCCCGGGGCCGGCGGAGCGGTCGGGCTGAAGGAGCGCGAGCGGGAGCATGTCCGCGAGGTGGTCCGGCAGTGCGGGGGAGACATCCGCCAAGCCGCGGCCCTCTTGGGGATCTCCCGGGCGACCCTGTATCGAAAGCTCAAGACCTGAATCTTCCGTCGTTCTCAATTTTGAGAACATGTTCTCATTGTTGCGACGGCCCGGCGGATGGATTTATCTAACCTACTTATTTGCAATAATTTAAAAATGTGTCATTCCTGGCACGGTAATTGCTTAAGGTATAGGCGTGATTACAAAATTGGCGTCCATGTCGAACCATTCGTTGAAAGAGGAGGAGGTCATGGCCAAGCGAATCCTGGTGGTGGACGACGAAACCGCATTCCTCCTGGGGATTAAAAAGGTTTTGGGGAGCACCGGCGCCCAGACCGATATCGTGGAGACCATCGAGGAAGCGGAGAAATTAATCCTGGCGAACCCCTACGATATCCTCATCACCGATCTTCGGCTCACCGGGGTGCTCGGCGAGGAGGGGCTGGAGATCGTCCGGTTCGTCAAGGAGAACAGCCCCCGGACCCAATGCGTCCTGGTCACGGGCTACGGCAGTCCGGAAATCCGGGAGAAGGCGAAGGAGCAGGGGGTGGCCTTCTACTTCGAGAAGCCGGTCGCGCCCAGCCAGCTGTTGGATGTGGTCAGGAAGCTGGGGGCCTGAGGGCATGACCATCCCCCGCAAGCGGTTCCAGAAGATCCTCGTGGTGGAGGACTCCCTCGTCCTGCAACGCATCTACGCCCGGGCCCTTTCCCGCTTGGAGGAGGAGGGGACCCGCCTCATTCAAGCGGGGTATGCGTTCCAGGCCTTCAAGCGGCTCCGCGAGAACCCCGACATTGACCTCATTCTCCTCGACACCACCCTCCCCGACATGTCGGGGATGGAGGTGCTGAAGCGCCTCAAACAGGATCCGGCACTGCGGGCTGTGCCGGTCATCGTCGTGAGCGCGGAGGCCGCGCGCGAGGATGTCGAGCGGGGCGTGGCGGCCGGGGCGGCGGGATACCTGCCCAAGCCGTTCCGCATCGACGCCCTGTTCGACCTCATGGACAAGGCCGCGGCCGCCGCGCCGAGGCCGGCCACTGGGCACGGATAGGGAGGGAGCGGAAAGGACTCCCATACGGAGGTTGGAAGGGCATGAACCAGCACAAGATCCTGATCGTCGAGGACTCCCTGTTGCTCCACCGCATGTATCAGCTCATCCTCTATCCGTTCACCAACGGCCGGGGCATGAGCGGTCTGCTGCACGCCTACGACGGCGCCCAGGGGGCCGCCCTCCTCCGGCAGCATCCCGACACCTCCCTCATCATCCTGGACACCACCCTGCCGGGGGAGAGCGGCCTGGAGTTCCTGCGCCGGTGCAAGCAGGACCCGCGGGTCCGGGACATCCCCGTCGTGGTGATCACCACCGAGGGGAAGGAAGAGCACATCCGGGCGGGCCTGCAGGCCGGGGCCTACGCCTATGTCACCAAGCCGTTCAAGCCCAAGCGGCTGCAGGACCTGGTGGGGGCCGTCTTCCATCTGCGGGAGGCCCAAGGATAGACCGTCGCGGGTCGGAACGGCGGTTCGCGATTGAGCGAAATGATTCACCAAACGGGGTGTCATGAAGGGAACCGAGGTCGAGGCGGCCGGCACCCCCCTCTCCCCCGTGCGGCTCATTCGCGAGGTCTCCGTCCGGGTGCCGTGCGGCCGCCCGCGGCCTTCTATCCGAAGGCCCGCGAACCCTCCTCGATCTGGAACAGGGAACCGGCTTTACCGGACATGTTCCGCGATGAACCCCAGGACCTCCTTCCACCACAACTGCGCGTTCCGCGGCTTGGCGACGAAGTGGGTCTCGTCGGGGAAGTAGAGGAGTTTGGATTCCACGCCCAGGCGCTGGAGCGCCTGGAAGAGCTGGAAAGCCTGGCTCTCGGCCACCCGAAAATCGAGGGCGCCATGGACCACCAGCATGGGGGTTCTGAATTTTTCCAGGTTTAGAACGAAGGCGGCGGGATTCCACTTCTCGTAGAGCTCCGGGTGGTGATAGGGGTCGCCTCCGAACTCCCATTCGGGGAACCACAGCTCGTCCGTGCACCCGTACTTGCTTTTGATGTCCCACAGCCCGGCGTGGCTGACGATGGCCTTGAACCGCGGGGTGTGCACCGCCATCCAGTTCATCATGTAGCCGCCATAGGAGGCTCCGGCGGCGGCGATGCGGGTGCCGTCCACGAAGGGGAACGTCGCGGCGACGAAGTCCACGCCGCTCATGATGTCCTCGTAGGGGCGGTCGCCCCAGTGGAGGGTGATGGCGTCCTTGTAGGCCTCGCCGTAGGAGGTGGAACCGCGGAAGTTGGGCATGAAGACCACCGTGCCGGGGGCGGCGAACATCTCGGCGTTCCAACGGTAGTGGAAATCGTCGCCGAAATTGCCTTGCGGGCCGCCGTGGACGAGGACCACCATGGGGTACTTCTTCGCCGGGTTGAAGGCCGGGGGCTTCATCAAAAAGCCCCACACCGTCGTTCCGTCCGTGCTCTTCCAGGAGAGCTCCTCCACCGGCGGCAGTTCGACATCGGCCAGGAGATCCTTGTTGATGAAGGTGCGCTGGGCGGTCTTGCCCGTTTTCAGGTCGAGGGTGAACACCTCCTTGGGGACGTGGGCGAGCTGGTGGTGGAAATGGATGGCGCCCCCCCCGGGGTCCACCACGATGCTGGAGGGGTTGTGGGACCGGAGGACCACTTCCACCGTGCGGGTGGCGATGTCGGCCTTGTAAAGCCAGTGGCGCCCGTGCACCTCGGCGGTGAACCACACGGCTTTCGAGTCGGGCGCCCACTGGTATTCGGCAATGGAGAGGTCCTCGCCAGCCGTCAGGTTGAGGAAGGCCTTCTTCTGCCGGTCGTAGAGGACCAGATCCTGCTTGTCGGCTTCGAACCCCTCGCGCTTCATGCGGGCAAAGGCGATGAATGTGCCGTCGGGCGAATAGAGGGGGCCGCAGTCCTGGCCGCGGTTGGCCGCCGTCAGGTTGGTGACCGCGCCGGTGGCAAGGTCGCGGAGGAAGATGTCGTGGTTGGTGGAGCGCTCCACGTGCGGGTCGCGGTTGGCGGTGTAGGCCAGCTCGCCGCCGTCGGGGGAGAGGGCGAAGGGGGTGTCGTTGCCGAGGGACTGGGGCGGGACGTGCCGCTCGTCGGGGGTGAGGTCCGTCAGCGTGCCGTCTGCCGCGTTCCACAGGAACAGGTGCGACACCGTGCCGTCCTGCCACGCATCGAAGACCCGGTAATAGGGGGCGGTGATGACGCGGGCCTGGACGGGATCGTCCTCCTTTTCCTTCAGCGCTTTGTCGGTGCAGGCGAGGTCGGTGCCGCACGCCTTGAGGATGTTCAGGGAGACGATGCAGTTCCCGTCCGGCAGGGGACGGTAGTCAGTGACGTCAAGGTCAAAGGTGGTGACGGGACGGGCCTCGCCGCCGTCGAGGGGGAGGCGCCAGATGTTGCGCGCCCCGTCGCGGGCGGAGAGGATGTAGAGCGACTTCCCGTCAGGGGAGAACTTCGGGCTCCCGGAGTTCTTTGCGTGGTGGGTCATCTGCCGCGACGCGCCGGTGACGGTATCGAGGACCCACACCTGGGTCTTGATCCGGTTGCCGTCCAGGTCGGGAGTGCCGATCTCGTAGGCGAGGAGCTTTCCATCGGGCGACACGGCGAGTTTGGACAGGCGCTGGATCTTGATAAACGTGTCGAAATCCAGGGCCCGCGGGCCCGCGGTCGCCGGGAGCGGCGCGAGGAACAGGACGACGAGCAATAGGACGGTCGTTGTTCTCATGGATGGCCTCCTTGAAGGTCTTCCATCTTGGCACACCGCCCCTCCGCCCGTCAACACCCTGCGTGCTACAATCGGGGACGATGCGGCGCCTCCTGCTTCCCCTGCTCGCCCTCATGATTCCCGCCTCCCCGGCCCCCGCCCAAGAGGTGGGGCTCGCCCGTCCGGTGCGGATGGCCCCGGCCGACGCGTCCGCCCCACCCGCGGTCCGGGAGGCCCCCATGGTGCGTCTGCCGGGGGGGACCTTTCGGATGGGATGCACCAAGGGCGACCCGGTGTGCGCCCCGCATGAACGGCCGCCGCGCCGGGTGACGGTGCTCCCGTTTGACCTGGACCGGCGCGAGGTAACCGGGGACGAGTACGCCGCCTGCGTCGAATCGGGGGCCTGCCCCTCGGTACCCGAGACCCCGGGCTGTCCCGCCGCCTATTCGCGCTCGGGGGGCCTTCCCGTGGCCTGCGTGTCTTGGGAGGAGGCCCGCGCCTTTTGCGCCTGGGCCGGGAAACGGCTCCCCGCCGAGGCGGAGTGGGAGTACGCCGCCCGAGCGGGGTTCGACACGCGGTGGTTCTGGTGGGGCGAGAAGTACGATTGGATGTGGGCCAATAACCTGGGCGTCGGCGGCCGGGACCATTGGGAGGAGGCCGCATCGCCCGGGAGCTTCGGGCCCGACCCATACGGGCTCTACGACATGCTCGGCAACGCGGCGGAGTGGGTGCAGGACTGCTACCACCCCTCTCTGCTCGGCGCCCCGCGGGACGGGAGGCCGTGGGAAGAGGCGGTCTGCGACCGTCGGGTCCGGCGCGGGGGTTCCTGGAAGGACGACGCCGCCCTCCTGCGCGTCTCGGCCCGCCTGGGCGTCATTGCGCAGGAGCGGGACCGCTCCCTCGGATTCCGCTGCGCCCGGTCCATCCCGCCGCCGGCCGGCGGGAAATAGCCCGGCCCGCCTCAGGCGGCCTGCCCCTCCCTCCGGTGCGGGACGAACCGGTTGTAGAGGACCAGCCCGATCAGATTGGTGGCGCCGATGGCGCAGAAGAAGAGCCAGAGGGTCCGCGGGGCGTGGTGGAGCTCCACGAAGTAATGGTAGGCCCAGCCCCCCAAGATGCCCCCCACGCCGCTGCCGATGACGCCGTAAAGAAACAAATAGCCCATGTAGGTGGCCTTGTGGTCTTCGGGGGCGATGAGTCCCACGTAGGAGATGAACTTGGGATGGAGCGTCATCTCCCCGATGGAAAAGATTACGAGGCCGAGGAGGAAGAGCCAGGGATTCATGGAGAAGGCCACGAGCAACATCCCGACAATGCCGATGCAGATGCCGGTGATCATGGTGGGGAGGGCGCGGCGCTTGGCCACGATCTGGGAGACCAGGAGCTGAAGGCAGATGATGGTCCCGGCGTTGATGACGGTGATGTGGGCCTCGTTGAATTCCCAGCGCCCCGAGTAGCCGAAGAGGGAAAGGAGGGCCGTCACCGCGTCGTTGACCGGGCCCATGCGGGCGGCCATGAAGTCGTGGAAGTACCAGAGCATCGAATCGAACATCTGGAAGTAGAGGACCCAGAAGCCGAGGGAGTAGAGGACGATGAGGAGGATGAACTTCCAGTCGGCCAGGACCATCACCATGTCCCGGAGGATCCGCCCCAGCGGCTTGGTGTTCTCGGGCTTGGGGGGGTCCTTGAACCAGAACAGGGTAGGGATGAGCATGACGCCGGTCATGAGGGCCGAGGTGAAGAAGACCCACGGCCAGGAATACTGCTTGATGATCGCCACCGCGAGGGGGACGAAGGTGGCCCCCAGGTTGATGGACCAGTAGTAGATGCCGAAGCCGAGCGAGGAGTTGGACTGGTCGGTGGTGCGGGCGATGGTGGCGGAGATGAGGGGCTTGAAGAACCCCGCGCCCACGGCCATGACGAGGAGGGCGCCGAAGATGGCCCCGTAGGAGGTCATGAAGCCCGAGACGAGGTAGCCGGCCGACAGGAACGTGAACGACAGGAAGAGGAACTTCCGGTAGCCGTAGCGGTCGGCCAGGGCCCCGGAGAGGATGGGGAGAAAATAGAGGAGCGGCGTGATGGTGGACTTGATGGCCCCGATCGAGACCTTGGAGAACCCCAGGCCGCCGTCGGCGATCGAGAGGGCCAGGTAGGCCGACAGGACCGACATGAGCCCGTAGTAGGCCCCGCGTTCGAAGAACTCCATCACGATGACGGTCCAGTAGACGCGGGGGAAGGAGCGGACGGTCTGGACGAACGAGCGCTTATCCATGCGCGAAAGTATACGGGAGGGCCCTGTGGAATGCAAGGCGACAGCCGCCGCCTAACGGATGACGATCAGCCCTCCCTCCACGGCGTACTTCTCGATGTAAGTCCGGATGTCGGGATTGAACAGTCGGATACACCCGCCGGTGGAGGCCTTCCCCACCCAGTCGTCCCGGTTGGTGCCGTGAATGCCGAGGGAAAACAGCGCCCCATTCTGCTCCCGCGGCCGGCGGAACTGGCCGCGCGCGTTGGGGCCCCGCGCCGGGGCGGGGCGGTCCAGGGGCTTGGTCCAATCGAACGCCACAAACCCGTCCCCGTAGGCCTTGGTTCCGATGCGCTGTCCGGTTTGGTAGAGGTCCGGCCAGTCGATGGCGTTCATCTTGTCCATCTCCGGGTGGCCGAGGGGGAACACATGGGTGATGCGATAGACGCCCCGGGGGGTGATGCGGTCGAAATCGCTCTGCTTCTCCGGGTTGCCGCTCGCGTTCCCCCGCCCGATCCCGCAGGACACCGACCAAAGGACCTCCCCCTCCCGGTCGGTCACGGTGAGCTGCTTCGCATCCAAGCCGATCCAGGTCAGGTAGGGGGAAGGGGAGTCGAGGGTTTTGATCCATGCCGGGATCGTGAGCCCACCCTGCCCCGCTCCCCAAAGCGCCAAGCATAGAACGGGGACGATCCGCGGGGCCAGGAGGTGGTTCCGTTTCCCCCCGGCTGCCGGCTGCCGGTTGCCGGCAGCGCTTCTTCGCACGCTCATGCCCTCGGATGATACTTCTCGTACACCCTTCTCAGCCGCTCCTCGGTGATGTGGGTGTAGATCTGCGTGGTGGAGATGTCGGCGTGTCCCAGAAGCATCTGGAGCGAGCGCAGGTCCGCCCCGTTCTCCAGCAGGTGGGTGGCGAAGGAGTGCCGCAGGACATGGGGGCTCGGCGGGCGTGTGATGCCGGCCTTCCGGGCGTGCGCCTTGATCACCTGCCAGAACCGCTGGCGGGTGAGGGGCTCGCCGTGGGTGGAGAGGAAGACCGCCGGGGAGAGCCGCTTGTGGTAGCGGGGACGCACGGTGGCCAAATACTTTCCCAGCCAGGCCCAGGCCTCGGACCCGAGGGGGACCAGCCGCTCCTTGCCCCCCTTGCCCACGACCCGCACCATCGGCGGATCCTCGATCACTTGGTCGAGGCGCAGGGCCACCAGTTCCGTCACCCTTAGGCCCGTGGCGTAGAGGACCTCCAGCATGGCCCGGTCGCGCAGGCCGAGGCCGCGCGCGGGGTCGGGTGCGGCGAGGAGGGCATCGACCTCCTCCAGGGAAAGGTACCGGGGCAGCGAGCGCCACCGCTTGGGGGCGTCCACCTCCTCGGCCGGGTTGCGGTCGTGCCAATGGTTCATCTGAAGAAACCGGAAAAGCCCTTTGAGGGCGGAGAGGAAGCGCGCCGTGGAGGCGGGCGAGATCCCGGCGCGCCGCCGCCCCTCCAAGTAGGCGGTGATGGCGTCGCGGGTGGCGGATTCGACGGTGGCCCCCGCGCCCATCGCGCCGGCAAACCCGATCAGGTCGCGGCGATAACTCTCCAACGTATTGCGCGACAGGCCCCGTTCCAGGTGGAGATGGTCCAGATACGCTTCGATGGCCCGGGGCCAGTCCATGAGCAATCTATTGCAAGCGGGAGCGGGCGGCTCCCCCACCCGTTCCGATCGGTTCAACGGGAATCCACCCCCTCCCCAGAGGGAAACCCACTCTCGACCGGGGGTCGGGACCCGATGTCCGCAATCCCAAGGGGCGGATCGAAGTCGTCATTTGTACCGCTTGGAAAGGGCCGCCATCTTCGCCAGAGCGCGGTCCACCTTTCCATAGAAGGAGGCCGCGGGCCACCGCCCTTTCCGGTCCCGTTTGCCGGCCGCCAGCCAGAAAAGGAGGGGCACCCCTTCGGTAACGTGCCCAACGGCCCAGACGGAGAATTTCCCGGCCTTCACCGCGTCCACCACCGCCTCCTTCAGCATCAGGTCCTCCACGTTGGCGGCGGGGATGACGACGCCGTGGCTCCCGTCGAGGCCGCGCTCGGCGCACAGGTCGAAGAACCCCTCGATCTTGGCATTGATGCCTCCCACCGGTTGGACGGCGCCGTGCTGGTCCATGCTCCCCGTGACGGCGACCGACTGCCGGGCGGGGACTCCGGCGACGGCGGAGAGGAGGGCGTAGAGCTCGGCGATGGAGGCGCTGTCCCCCTCGATGCCGCCGTAGGACTGCTCGAAGGCGATGGAGGCGTTGATGGAAAGGGGCTTGTCCCGCGTGAAGGTCTGCCGCAGGTAGCCGCCCAGGATGAGCGAGCCCTTGGCAAAGATGTTGCCCCCCAGCTCGGCCTCGCGGTCGATGGTGAGGATCCCCTCGCTGCCGAGGGCCACGGAGGCGGTGATGCGGACGGGCTTGCCGAAGGCGGCGTAGCCCTGGTCGTACACCGTCAAGCCGTTCACCTGCCCCACGGCCGCGCCGGCGGTGTGGATGCGGAGGGTGTCCTGAAGCATCATCTCCCGCAGCTTGTCGTCGGCCAGGGCGTGCCGCCGGTCGCGCTCCTGCCGCGCCTGAAGGACGTGGGCGGCCCCTACCTCCTTCGCCCGGGCCTCCCGCGCCCAGAAGTGGGCCTCGCGCATGATGTCGGCCACGGCGTCGAACCGGGTGGAGAGCTTCCCCCGGCGCCCGGCCAGCGACGCGGCGTATTCCGCCACGCGGGCGATGCCCGGGGCGGAGAACCCGAGCAGCCCCTCCTCGTCGATGATCTTGCGCATCAGCCCGACGAACTCCCGCAGACTGCCGGGGGAGAAATCCATGCTGGAGTCGAACTCGGCCAGGACCTTGAAGATTTTCTTGAAGTCCTCGTCCACCTCGTAGGCCATCTGGTAGGTGTAGAGGTCGCCGATGACGATGACCTTGACGCTCAGTTCCACCGGCTCGGGGCGCAGGGGGGAGGGGGGGGGCCACCAGGGCGTCTCGTCGGGAAGGATATACAGCTTTTCGTAGCGCAAGGTCCGTTTTAGCGCCTGCCACAGCCCCGGCTCGTGCAGCAGGTCGCTGAAGTTGAGGACCAGATAGCCGCCGTTGGCCTTGAGCAGGGAGCCGGCGCGGATGTGGGTGAAATCGGTCTGCGGGACCCGCCGCTCGGCGAAGACCCGCTCCACCGTCCCGAAGAGGGAGGCGTGGGTGGGGTTGGGCTCGATCACCACCGGCCGCCCCTTCACGCCGCTGTTGTCCACCAGGACGTTGACGCGGTAGGCGAGGAAGGGGTCGCGCTTCGCGTGGGGGCCCTTCTCCTCCCGCTCCTCGACGAAGGCGTCGAGGTTTTTAAGCAGGTCCGCCAGCGCCGCGTCCAGGTATTCCTGGGCCTCCGGGGTGGGGAACTGGGCCTTCAGCTCGGAAAAGAGCTGGTTCATCAGGGGGAGGACCGAGGCGTGCTGAAGGTCCCGGAGCTTCTGCTCGAACTCCCCCTGGATGGTCTTGGTCTCGGCGAAGACCGTCTGCAGGCGCCCCAACAGGGCGCCGTGCTCCTTCAGGATGCGCGCGGCCTCCTCTGCGGTGATGGTCCCCTGCCCCTGGAGGGTGTCCAGCTCCCCCAAGGGGATCGGCTTGCCCTGGATCAGCGGCGTCACATCGGGGCGCGTGACGGGGCCCAGTTGGACCTGCACCATCGCGAACCCCTTCTGCTTGAGGGCCTTCTCGAACTCGGTCAGGAGGGCCTTCTCCCGATCCTGGAACTTTGCCACCAGGCGCTGGCGGGCATCCTGGAAGACCTCCGAGGCCAGCAGGGCGGGGACGGCGGTCTTGAGGCCGTCCACCAGCCGGTCCATCGCCGCGGCCAGCGCCTTCCCCGATCCGGGGGGAAGGTGGAGGGCCAGGGGGCGGTCGGGGTCCTGGAAATTGTTCACATACACCCAGTCGCCGGGATTGGGCTGGCGCGAGGCGGACTTGGAAACCATGTTGCGGATGGTGGTCATCCTCCCCGTGCCCGAGAGCCCGGTGACGAAGATGTTGTACCCCATCCCCTCGAGCCCCAGCCCCAGCTCGATGGCCCGCACGGCCCGCTCCTGCCCGATGATGTCGGGAACGGGCTCCACCTCTGCGGTGGACTTGAACTTGAGCATGGAGGTGGGGCAGCGCCAGGTAAGCTGGTCGGCGGTCAGACGGAAGTCCTTCTTCATCCCCTCCACTATAACGCCAACGGTCGGGCTTTGCAATGTAAAAATGTGGTATGGTTGACGGGTGCTCAACCCCGACGAACGGTTCATGCGCATGGCCCTGCATCTTGCGGCGAAGGCCGCCGCGGCGGGGGAGGTGCCGGTGGGGTGCGTGGTGGTGCGGGAGGGGAGGGTGGTGGGGCGGGGTTGCAACCGGCGCGAGGGTCGGCAGGACCCCCTGGGCCACGCCGAGATCTACGCCCTGCGCCAGGCCGCCCGGAAGACCGGCTCCTGGCGGCTGGAGGGGTGCACGCTCTACGTCACCCTCGAGCCCTGCGCCATGTGCGCCGGGGCCGTCGTCCTCTCCCGGATCGAGCGGGTGGTCTACGCCGTCCCCGATCCCAAGGCGGGGTTCTGCGGCTCCCTGGGCAACCTCGTCCAGGACCCCCGGCTCAACCACCGGGTCGCCCTGGACCAAGGCGTCCTGGCCGGGGAGGCGGGGGCGATGATGAAGGGGTTCTTTAAAACGCTGCGGGCTTCCAAGAAACGGTAACGTTCAGGGTCAGGGCGGGCCCAGCGGGCGGCCGTGGCCGCCCGCTGGGCCGGCGTCGCGCACCAGACGGACGAAGTTGCTAACGCGGATGACGTCGCCCTGCGGCCCCCGTCCATAGGCCTTCCCCCCGCCGCAGGCGGAACCGAGGTAGAAGTCGGTGGGGCTTCCGCCTTTGGGATCGCTGCGCTGGGCCCCGGCGCCGTGGACGTCCACGAGCGAGTAGCACGCGGCACCGTTGAGCTGCATCCACCCAGTCGCCCGGCCGAACGCGACATAGACCGCCGCGGACCCCCGGCCGTCGGAGGAGGCGTGGGTGGTGCCCGCCCAATACCACGGGTAATCGGCCGCCCCACCCTCGTTGACGATGGCGGTGGCCTGGAACGCCGGGTCCAGCGCCGGGGTGCCGGTGGCGTCGGGGGCCCGGGCGTAGTCCACGATGGATTGCAGCTCCTTGGCGTTGGGGAGGCGCCAGTCGGCGTGGCCCAGGTGGTCCTCCGCGTTCCGCGCCTGCGCCCAGGCCAGGGCGTCGGACCAGGTCATCGCCTGGCCGCTGTCGGCCCGGGTCCACTGGAGGCCGGTCGCGGAATCCGTGACGGTGCCGTCGCCGTTGTCCGTGAAGGCGTTGGTGGCGTAGGCGGGGTTTCCCCGCACACACAGCACGAAGAAGGTCTTGTCGGTGCCCCCCGGCATCGTCAGGCCGTAGCCCTTGATGCGGCCGTCGGCGAAATTGACGCCGAAGGCCACCGTGCCGTCCGCGGTGTATAGGGTAGATGAGAGATATTGGGAGTCGATGATCCGCTCACCGGCGGCAGGGTCGCCATATACGAAGAAGAAATACCTGGTGTCGATGAACGGCGTCAGCCCCGCAGGGTCATCGTCCATGACGCTGGGGTCGGTGCCGCGGAATTCAATGAGGGAGTAGAGGCTATCCCAAAACCCTGAAGATGGGAAATCGTATCAAGAGGCATGCTGAC
>CAZRVT010000047.1:0-22305 GCA_964603505.1 uncultured Holophagales bacterium
GTGGTACACTTTTGGATGACCAAAACTGGTACACTTTTATATGACCATTGACAACTGGTCCCTGTAGCGGCCGCAGCTTCCGCCGAGTCCGGTCTTTGGGAGGGGGGGCTCCCGGGAGGGCGGCCTGACTGAAATCAGGCCGCTGCAGCAACGGGAGAAGCAAAAAGGCCTTCCCGGGGGAAGGCCTTTGATTGATCGGATGGGGCGGAGATTACTGGGGTGGTGCGGGCGGGGGGGTGGGGGTCTCGGCGGGCTTGGGCTCGGCCGGTTTGGGGGTCTCCTTCTGCGCCGCGGCCGGGACCGACTTCATCACGGAGGCGTCCTGGGTGCGCCGCTGGAAGATCCCCAGGAAGACGCTGGTGAGGATGAAGATGACGAACCCGGCGGTGGTCAGCTTGTGGAGCAGGGTGACGGACCCGCGGGCGCCGAAGACGGTCTGCGTGCCGCCGCCGAACGCGGAGGCCAGGTCGGCCCCCTTGCCCTGCTGGAGGAGGACCACGCCGATGAGGAAGAGGCAGGCGATGATGTGGATCAGGACGACGAGGGTGATCATAGATGCTATGCCACTCCTTTCGCTTTCAACGATTCGGCCACCATGGCCTGGAACTTTCCGGCGTCCAAGCTCGCCCCCCCGATGAGGGCCCCGTCCACCTCGGGCAGGCGCAGGATCTCCCCGATGTTGTTGGGATTGACGCTGCCGCCGTAGAGGACGGGGATGGGAGCGAAGCGGGACCGGATGGCCCGGTGCACTGCCGCGATCTGCTCCGTGGTGGCCACCCGGCCGGTGCCGATGGCCCACACGGGCTCGTATGCAAGCACAACATTCTGCCATAAATCGCGAAGTTTTTCAAGGGGTTGCATCTGCCGGGCCACCACGGCCTCCGTCCGCCCCTCCTCCCGCTCGGTCAGGGTCTCCCCGACGCAGAGGACCGCTTTCAAGCCCTGCCGCAAGGTCCCTTCCAGCCGTTGGGCGACCAATGCGTCGCTCTCCCCGAAGATATGGCGCCGCTCCGAATGGCCCAGGAGGACCCACTCCACCCGCAGGTCGGCCAGCATGGAGGCCGAAACCTCCCCCGTGAAGGCCCCGTGGGTCTCCCCGTGGCAGTTCTGGGCCGCCACCAGGATGGGGGTGGCCGCCGCGGCCTCCACCACGGTTTCCAAGGCGGTGAAGGGGGGGGCCAGGAGGATGTGCTGAAGGTGTCGGGAGGGGAGCCCTTCGATGACGGCCCGGCAGAACTCCCGGGCCTCCCGCCGGTTCTTGTGCATCTTCCAGTTGGCGGCGATGAGCGGCAGTTTCATACCTGGAGCACCTCCAGGGCGGGGAGCGACTTGCCCGCGACGAACTCCAGGGAGGCCCCGCCGCCGGTGGAGATGTGCTTCACCTGGGGGGCCATCCCCGACTGCTCGACGGCGGCCACGCTCTCGCCGCCGCCCACGATGGTGAAACCGGGGCACTCGGCCACCGCTTGGGCCACGCCGAAGGTGCCGCCCGCGAAGGCCTTCTGCTCGAAGACCCCCATCGGGCCGTTCCAAAACAGGGTCTTGGCTTTGGCGATCTCGGCGGCGTAGGCCTTCACGGTCTCGGGACCGATGTCGGCGATGAGGCGGTCGGCCGGGACGGCGTTCACGGCTACCGCGGTGGAACCCTCGGAGGGGAGCTGGTCGGTGACCAGGGCGTCCACGGGGAGGAGGAACAGCTTCCCGGCGGCCTTGGCCTGATCCAGGATCCCCTTCGCGGTCTCCAGGAGGTCGGCCTCCATCAGCGACTTGCCGATCTCGTGCCCCTGGGCCTTGAGGAAGGTGTTGGCCATCCCGCCCCCGATGAGGAGGACGTCGGCCTTGGGGAGGAGGGCCTGGAGCACCTCCAGTTTTCCGCTGATCTTGGCGCCGCCCAGGACGGCGACGAAGGGGTGGGCCGGGGAGGTGACGGTGGCGGAGAGGGCGGCCACCTCGCGCTCCATCAGGAGGCCGGCGGCCCGCTCCTCGAAGAGGAGGGCCAGGGCGTGGGTGGAGGCGTCGGCCCGGTGGGCCGTGCCGAAGGCGTCGTTGACGTAGAGATCGGCCAGGGCGCGGAACTTCTGCGCCGTCTCCGGCGCGTCGTCCTTCTCCCCCTTCTCGAACCGGGTGTTCTCCAGCAGGAGGATCTCACCGGGTTTCAGGGCCTTGGACATCGCCTCGGCCTCGGGGCCGCAAGGGTGGTCGGAAAAGATCACGGTCCGACCGGACAGCTCGCGGAGGCGGTCGGCCACGGGTTTGAGGGACTGGCTGGGGTCGGGCCCCTTGGGGCGCCCCAGGTGGGAGGCCAGCACGGGCCGGCCCCCCTGCTCCAGGATGTAATTGAGGGTCGGCAGGGCCGCCTTGACGCGGCTGTCGTCCAGAATCTTGCCGTCCTTGATGGGAAGGTTGAAGTCCACCCGGACGAAGACCCGGCGTCCCGCCAGGTTGAGGTTCGCGAGGGTGCGCAGGGTCATTGCAGGGCCTCGATGACGTCGATGAGGCGGTTGTTGTAGCCGGTTTCGTTGTCGTACCAGCCGAAGACGGAGAGGGTGTGCTCGCCCACGCGGTCGGTGATGGAGGCGTCCACGATCGCGCTCTCGGTGCGGCCGTTCATGTCGCCGCTGACGATCTCCTCCTCGGTGTAGCCCAGGATCCCTTTCAACTTGCCGGCGGCGTCCTCGGCGAAGGCCTTGTTGACCTCCTCCTTGGTGGGGCTCTCCTTCAGCGTCAGGACAAGGTTGGTGATGGAGACGTTGGGGGTGGGGACGCGCAGGGAGACGCCGTTCATCTTCCCCTTCAATTCCGGCCAGATCTCCGAGAGGTTCTTGGCGGCGCCGGTGGAGGTGGGGATGATGTTGCAGGCGGCCGCGCGGGCGCGGCGCAGGTCCTTGTGGGGGAGGTCCAGGATGCGCTGGTCGTTGGTGTAGGAGTGGACGGTGACGAGATAGCCCTCGACCACGGTCCAGCGGTCCATGATGGATTTCATCATCGCGGCGGCGCAGTTGGTCGTGCAGGAGGCGTTGGAGAGGACGATGTGCTTCTTCTTGTCCAGCAGGTGGCCGTTGACCCCCATGACGACCATCAGGTCGGCCCCCTTGACGCCGGTGGAGACCACCACGTTGCGCACGGAGCCGCGCAGGTGCTTTTTGGCCTCGTCGGCCTTGGCGAACCGGCCCGTGGACTCGAGGATCACCTCGGCCCCCACGTCCTGCCACGGGATCTGGGCGGGGTCGGTTTGGGCAAAAATGCGGATTGTCTTGCCGTCCACGGTCATGGAGGTCTCGTCGTGGGTGACGGTCCCGGGCCACGCGCCGTGGACCGAGTCGTATTTCATCAGGAACGCCAGCGTCTTGGCATCCGTGATGTCGTTGATGGCCACCACCTCGAGAGGAGAGTGGCGCTTCAATGCCGCCCGGAGAAAACCCCTGCCGATGCGTCCGAACCCGTTGATCGCGATCTTCATGTTCGCCTCCTGCGATTATCGTATTGACTTCGGTCCATTATACTTAAACGGCCTGCCCCTCCGCAACCACCCCGGGCGTCTGCCCCTGCAGCGATCTTGCCTTTGCCGGGGCCGGCTTCTTGGTGGAGCCATTAGGGAAGGCATCACGGAAAACGCCGAGCGGCTATAATAACGGGGCATGAACCACCGGGTTTTCGGTTATGCGCTTCTGTTCGTCATCCTGGGTTCGCCGCTCCTCCTGACGGGGGGGAACGAGGCCCTGTTCACCGTCCTGCTCGGCCTGACCCTTCTCCTCAGCTTCCTGTTCCTGCTCGGGCAACCCATTGACGGCGCCCTGAAGGTTCCCCTCCGACTTTTCCTGGCCTTCATCGGCTGCCAACTGCTGACCCTCATTCCCATGCCGGTCTCCTGGATCCGGTGGTTGTCGCCGGGGCTCCACAAGGTTCTGCTCCATTTCCCCGAGATCACCACCCACACCCTCTCCTGGGACGCCATCTTAACGATGAAGACCCTCGCCATCTATGTCGCCGCGGCGGGGGTCTTTTTGGTTGCCTACCACCTGTGGGAAGACCCGTTGGAAAAGGTCCCCTTCACGGTCCAACTTTTCTTCTGGACCGGCGCTTTCTGGGTGGCGGCGTCGCTGTGGCTGCACTACGCCACCCCCGGCCGCATCCCTTTCCTCCCGTGGCAGCCGGAGCCGTGGTTTTTCGGGTTGTTTACGAATGAGAACATCTTCGGCAGCTATTGTGCCTTCCTCATTCCCCTCAGCATCGGCCTGGGGCTTTATCGGATTCGGACCTGGAATCGGGCGCCGGGGATAGCGCCGGTGATCTTCCTGGCTGCCGGGTTCGTCGGTTGGGCTCTGGTCGTGTCCAGGTCGGCTGGAGCGGTCCTGGCCTTGGGAGCCGTCCTCCTGTGCCAGTTCCTGCCCAAGCGGGCCATTGCCGCCCCTCTCGCGCTCGCCCTGGCCACCGCAGCCATTCTCTACTGGGGGCCCGTTATAGACGCGGCCGCGTATGAGAGCATGATGGAGCGTCTGCGCATCGCCCGCATCGCCCTCCGGAGCACCCTGTCCATGCCGCTCTTCGGCAGCGGCTTGGGGACCTCCGAGCTGGTCCTTCCGATCGTGCAGGGGCCGATGGGAAACCGGATCGTGGACAAGGCTCACAACGAGGCGGTCGAACTCCTGCTCACGGGCGGGCTAACAGCCCTTCTCCTGGCAGGTTCGCTTGTCGTCCTAGGTTCCTGGATCCTGAGGTTCTTCCGGTGGAAAAGCACGTTGAGAGGGGGACTGGCCGCCGCCCTCGGCGTCGTGGCCATCCACTCCCTGGCGGATTTCCCTCTGCAGAATTATTCAGTATTGGCTACGACCGTTTTCTGTGCGGGGGCTTTAGCCTGCACTCGGGAACGCGGTTCGGCGCTTTGCCCATCGCGGGAGCGGGGCATCGCCTTGGGGGTCATCGGGGTGGCGGGTCTCGTCGCCGGTATCTCCCTCGTGGGGCTCTGGCGCATCGAACGGGGCGCGATTTCGGTCTGGATACCGGCCAAGAGTTATCCCCGCGCGCGGGGCGACCTGGAGCGTCTGGATCGTCTGGCCGCCCACCATCGGTTGGACGCCCTCGCTTGGGGCGAGCGAGCGTTGACGCTGGAGGGGCTCAACATGTTCGGCGAGGCCCGGAGCTCCGTCGATCGGGCGATCGTCCTGCAGCCATGGAACCCCCGGCTCCTGGAAATCCGTGCGCGGCTGGCCTATTACGCCGGCGACGAGTCGGCACTCGCGGAGGACCTAACGCGGATTTTCGCCTTGGCCGGCCTTCCTGTCCTGAACAAATATCCTCTGGAGCCGGCGGTGCAGGAAAGGATCCTTCAGGCAGGAGCAGACGCGGCGTTTGGCTACTACGGCGCTAAGGCCGCTTCCCAGACGCGCCTCGCCTATCACCATCTTCGCTCGCTTCAGAGCCGGGAGCGAGCCGAATTCATCCGACGCGCCGCCCGGCGGTTTCCGACCAATGAGATGATTCAGGGGGATGCGACGGCGGAGATGCTGGAGGCCGGGCGCCCAGAGGATGCCCTGGCCTATGCCAAGGCCGCCCTGCTTCTTTCTCGCCGTGCGCATAATGCCACCCTGGTGGCCAGGGCGCTTGCGGCCCAGCATCGGGATGACGAGGCCATGGTCGCGTTCGAACTCGCCCTCGATCTGGCGGAGGACGACCGCGACGCGGCGAAGGTGGTTTCCTGGCTTCCCGTCGCCCTGTCCCGGCGCTCTCCGGAGGAGATCCTTGCTTTTGCCCGCCGGGCGTTCCGGATCTTTCCGTCCGCAACCGTCGGCTTGGTCATGGCGCGCCAGGAGCGTCGCCGCGGGGATCTTCGCGAAGCCTCCGCCTGGTATGAACGCGCCGTGGAACTGGCCCCCGGAGACAGCGTCCTGTACAGGGAATTCATAGACATGCTGAAAGCGGCAGGGGATACCGGCCGGCTGGATCTGCATTTGCAACAATTCGCCAAACGCTTTCCGCAAGAGCCGCAGCCGGGGACTCCCGATCAAGGAACGGGGTATAAACAATAACGCCCTCCGGGTGGGTTGGAGGGCGATGGGATGTCGGGGCTTGGATCAGGGTTACTGGTTAAAGAAAGGCACCACCCGCCGGAGTGCGGCCAGGACGCCATCCGGCGTGCCGGCGTTGGCCGAGGCCAGCTCCTCCAGGACCGCCGACAAGGCGCTCTCCTCCATCACGGTGATGTTGCGGGCAATAAAAACCTTGTTGTGGGTGGTGGAGCTGGTCCCTTCCTCGGCGGTGAGCAGCTCTTCAAAAAGCTTTTCCCCGGGGCGCATTCCCGTGAAGACGATCTTGATGTCCCGATAGGGCTCCAGATGGTTGAGGCGGATGAGGTCCTCCGCCAACTGGAGGATCTTCACCGGCTGCCCCATATCGAGAACGAACACCTCGCCACCCTGCCCCATGGCGGAGGCCTGGAAGACCAGGGCCACCGCCTCGGGGATCGTCATGAAATAGCGCTTGACCTCGGGATCGGTCACCGTCACCGGTCCGCCGTTCCGGATCTGGTCCAGGAAAATGGGGACCACGCTGCCCCGGCTGGCCAGCACATTGCCGAATCGGACCGAGATAAAGCGGGTGGGCCCGGCGGCGTTGAGGGATGAACAGATGATCTCCGCCATCCGCTTGGTGGCCCCCATGATGCTGGTGGGGTTGACGGCCTTGTCGGTCGAGATGTTGATGAATCGCTCGGCGCCAAGGCTCCGGGCGGTTTCGGCCAGCAGACGAGTGCCGAAGATATTGGTCCGCACCGCTTCCATCGGGAAGGCCTCCATCAGGGGGACATGCTTGTAGGCGGCGGCATGGAAGACGATCTGCGGGCGGTGGTCCTCAAAGAGCCGCCGGAGGCCGGCCGGGTCCCTGACGTCCCCGATGTAGGGGATGATCGGTGCGTTGAGGGGGGGGCGCCCCTGGAGAGAATGGAGAAGGTTGAACACCTCCGTCTCGTCGATGTCGAAGGCGATGAGGCGTCGGGGAGAGAAGTGTGTCAACTGGCGCACAATCTCGCTTCCGATGGATCCACCCGCGCCGGTGACGAGCACGGTCTTGGAGGAGAGGAAGCTCCGGACCCTGCCTTCGTCGATACTGATCGGTTCGCGGTAAAGGAGATCCTCGATATTGATGTCCTGGATGTCCTTGACGGTCACCGCCCGATCCGGAAGCCGCGAGATGTGGGGGACCACCTTGATGTCATGGATGCCGCTCTCCGTGAGAAGACCGAAAATGGCCTTGACCTCCAGGTGATTCAGCGTCGTAATGGCGATCAGCGCCGTTTCCACCGGATACCGTTCCACCACGTCCGGAATGTCCCGAATGGTTCCCACGATGGGCACACCGTGGATCCGGGCATTGAGCTTAGCCGGGTGGTCGTCTACGAAACATACGGGGAGGTAGGGAACGCCTCCTGGGCGGAGAAGTTCGCGGGCCAGGCGTTCTCCGGTCGGGCCCGCTCCGATGATCAGGGTGGGCTTGCCGTTCCGCTTGCCTTGGAAAATCTCGAGATATGCGCGTTTGCTGATGCGGAAGGAAGAGATAAGGGTGATGCTGATCAATAAGTACAGGATCGGGATGCTGCGGGGCAGAGCGAACAGCGGGAAGAAATGCCTCCCGTAAAGGTTGACAATGAACACGAGGATGAATACCAGGGCACTGGCTTTCATGATTCCGGCGAATTCTCGGATGCCGACGAAGGCCCAGGTGATGGAGTAGAGGCCGAAGGCCGCCAGCAGTCCGATGTGAAGCCCCAGAATGAACGGAAGCCACATCAAAATTGCCTGGTCGTGAGCGCGGGGGATGGAGAATTCAAAGCGGAGGAGGAAGGCCAGAAGAAACGCGGAGAGCAGCAGGAAGAGATCCCCCAAGAAGAAAAAGATGAACTTTTTAGCGCGGGTGGGAAACAACAGCTCAGACATAAATGGCATTATACCCTGGAAGAGCGCAAAGCACGAGGTCTGCCAAACGAGTGAAAACGTATCGCAGGAGGTAGCGCGGCCAATCACGCAGCCGGTCGAGAAGGGGGAAGCGAAGCCGCAGAGCCATTTGGGCCGGCGAGTGCGAAGGGAAGCGGTAGGGCAGGAGGCGGGATGGATCGAGATACCGGCCCATCCAGGCGCTGCGCCAGCGCGAGGGTCTTATTGACTCCCTCCAGCGTGCCGGGATAGGGGTTCGATAGGCGTCCTCTAAGACGCCGAGCACTTGCCAAGTTCCGGCGAGCGCACCCGCCACCATCAGCGATTCGACGCAGGCATTCCAATCCAAGCCGGGCTTTTGGAGCGCAAGGGCCAGATCGAAAAAGTGTTTTTCCTGGACCCAAAAACAGGTCTTGAGGATGTGGATGCAGAGGCATGCGACAAGGTCTTCCGGGCACGGTCCGTGGGCGTTGACGTGCAGAAAACTAAAGGGGGAGCGCCGATGGATTATCGCTTCCGCATCGATCGGGTACAGACCATGAGGGGCCAGGGCGCGATGCAGTTCGACTTGCACGCCGAGCGGCGAGATCATCTCACGGCAGTAGGCAGTGGTATCGGTGGCTTTTCTGGAGGGCGTCAGTGGGGCCGCTTTGAACCCTGCCGCAGCAAGAGCGGCACCGGCTTCCAAGAAATCAGTCGGGCAGACCAAAAGGTCGAGGTCGGTCCAAGACCGCTGGCTGGGGGTAGGGTAGAGGGTCACCGCCACGTGCGGTCCCTTGAGCACCACCGAGGCGATGCCTCTGGGGGCCAAGGCGGCCAAGGCGAGTTCGAGGGTTGAGGCCGTCAGCAGGGCCTGCTGGTCCCAATGAAGCGAACCGTAGTGGGTTGGCGGCGTGGTGGGTGAAGAGAGTTCTTTCAAGGCGCGGAGCGGGCTATCACGGCCACGATGTAGGAATTGTCCGCGTTACGAACCACCCAGAGATTCTCCAGCGCGGCGACCGCCTCGTAGATAAGCGGGATCGGGGCCACAAACTGGCTGACGGCGCCGTAGTGGCGGAACTCGATCTGCGGGAACCGCTCCGCATACAGGGCCTGGATCCTCCCGTCATACATGCACCGGTCGGCATAGTAGCGACGGCGCAGCTTCCGGTACCAGTAAGTCAGCCGGTTGGCTTTTCCGTTCTCGAAATTGATGAAGACGCCCCCCGGCTTCAGGACCGACACCACCCAATCCAGCCATTGGGCGTATTCCTTGAGGGAAGTCGCGTTGTACAGGACCGTCTTGATGAATACGCCGTCGAAGCAGCCCGGGAAGGTCCAGGTCTCCTCCGGCCTAACCAGCCGGAGATCGATCCGCTCTTCCAGGCCGAACCGTTGGACGTTGGCCCGGGCGGCCTCGAACGCCGCTGGGGCACACTCCAATCCGACCAGCGACCAGCCGAAATCCGCCGCGAGGTGGCAAGAGAGCAGGCCGTCGCCGTATCCCACCTCAAGGACGCGGCTGCCCGGGGGGAGGATGGGGTGGGCCTTGTCCAGGCATTGCCGGACGATCCTCCCCCACATTCGATACGCACCCGTGGCGCTCAAGGCGGACCTCAAAGTCGGGCCGTGCGGGGGCGGGCCGATCCGCTCGGATTCGTTCATGACCGACGGCACCGTGCCAGGACCGTTTCAGCAATCTGCTCCGGGGCCAATCCCTGCAGTTGCCTAAGGTAAGCTTGGTCTCCGGTTGTAGTTGGACGGTCAGTATCCAGCCCAAGGCGGATCAAGCGGGCTCGCACGCCCCGCAACTCGGCCAGAACCTCGGCGACCGCCGTGCCCAGCCCCCCTCGGATGGAATGCTCCTCGACGGTGATGATCGCCGAACATTGGGCACCCAGACGCTCGATCAGGGCCTCGTCCAGGGGATGCAGTGTCGGCACGCTGTACAGGGCGGAGACCAGCCCATTTCGTGAGAGGATGTCGCATGCTTCCACCGCATTCTGGAGGATCGCTCCGGTGGCCAGCATGGCGATTTCCCCGGTCTCTCGGATGCCGATGGCTCTACCGAGTTCCAGGGCGAGCGGCGAGGCATGGATGTTCGGCTCGCCCCCGCGCCCCAGGCGGAGATAGCCCGTGCCCGGAGTGCGATGTAGGGCGCGGGTCGCCCATTCCGCTTCCTGGGGGTCGCCGGGGCTGATGACCGCGATATGGGGAAGGGCCCGGAGGATAGCCAGATCCTCGGTGGCATGATGGCTGAAGCCGAGCGAACCATAGGTGTAGCCGCCGCCGATGCACACGATGTTCACATTTAGATTGTGGTAGGCGGCGTCGTTCCGGATCTGCTCCAGGCAACGCAGGGTCGAGAAGTTCCCGATGGAGTAGGTGAAAACCGTTTTCCCTTCGAAGGCCATCCCGGCCGCCAGGCCGGTCATATTCTGCTCCGCTACGCCCGCGTTGATGAAGCGGTCCGGGAACCTCTTCTGAAAATCGTTCAGGACGCCGAAGCCCAAATCGCCGGTGATGAGGAACAGATTCGGGTCTTGTTCGGCCAGCGACACCAGGGTGCGGGCGAAGGCGCTACGCATGGGCGCCTCCCCCGAGTTCCCGTAGGGCGGCTTCGTATTCCTCTCCTTGGGGGACCCGGTAATGCCAGAGCACGGTGTTTTCCATGAAAGAGACCCCCTTGCCCTTGACCGTGTGCGCAATGACGCAGCTCGGCCGATGGGGGTCAAAGGGGACCGCCTCCAAGGTGTCCTGCAGGGCTTCAAGGTTGTGGCCATCCACCTCCCTGACGCACCAGCCGAAATCCTCCCATTTCCCCGCCAACGGCTCCAAGTCCATGATTTCCCGGGTCGGGCCGAGGCTCTGGATCTTGTTGTAATCGATGATCGCGATCAAATTGGACAGACGGTGGTGGCCGGCGAACAGGGCCGCCTCCCAGGTGGTCCCCTCATCGCACTCACCGTCGGATAGGAGCGCGAACACGCGGTGGGCGCGGCCGTCCCGCTGGGCGGCCAAAGCCATCCCCGTCGCGAGGGGAAGGCCGTGTCCCAGCGAACCCGTGGAAACCTCGATGCCCGGCACGCCGGTCGTGGCATGGCCGGCCAGCGAGGATCCGTTCTGATAAAAGGAATCAAGCTGGTCAACGGGGAAGAAGCCCCGCTCGGCCAAGACGGCATAGTACACCGCGGCGGCATGGCCCTTGCTCAAAACGAAGCGGTCGCGGTCCTCCCAGGCGGGTTGTTGGGGATCGATTCGGAGGATCGCATTATAGAGGACGCCGAGGAGCTCTACGATGGAATAATTGGAGCCGATGTGGGAGCTCTTGGCCCGGTTGAGCATCCGGAGAACGTGAACCCGCAGGCGGCGGCACAGCGCCTTCAATTCATCGGGCTTCAGCATGGCAGCCGTCCTTTCGGTGACTATTCAATCGCCGCAAAGGCGATATATGGATCCCATTCCAAGCGCTGCAGTCGAAGGTGATGATGCGCAAACGCCTCGATGCAGGCGGCTGTTTCTCCGGGCCAAAGAGGATTATCCAGTTCATCGAATGCGACAATAGCTCCCTTGGGCATCCTGGGAAGGAAAGCATTCAATGCGATTCGTGTGGGTTCATAGAGATCCAAATCAATAAAGAGCAGGCTGACCATCAGGTGCGGCTTCTCCTTGATGAACCGCGGGATGGTCCGCTTCACATCCCCTTTGATCAGGCTGACTTTTTCGATATGGCCCAGGAAGCGGTCGCGGTCATATTCCGCAATCAGTTGCTGGAGCTCGGCATAGCTGTCTGCGCATAAATCGCCCTTGGACACGTTCGCGACAGGGGTGGCATCCCGTTTCCCGACTGCTGGAAACCCCTTGAAGGAATCGAAGCCGTAGATTCGGCGGGTGAGGTTCTCCGGCTCGAGCATGGCGGACAGTTTTGCCCATGCCATGAGGCTGAATCCTTTGTAGACCCCGCAGTCCACGATCGAACCCTTGACGGGGAGAATCCGCTTGTAGATCTCGTACAAGGCCAAGAAGCGTTTTAAGTGTTGTCGGCGCACATATTTGGTAAAGTTCTCCAGCTTGATCTCCGTGGGGTCGGGGCACGAATCAAAGATTTTGGCAATGGCTTGTCCCACCTTCATCTCGGTTTCAGTCCTGAACTTCTTCACGAACAAACCTCCAATGAGTATTTATGCCATGACGCGCGGGCACCCGATTCATTCGGGCAAGGGCCAGGAGACTGAAGCAAGCCGCCTTATGGTGGTGCGGCGGTTACCCTATTGGCGCAGGGCTGTCGCAAGGTAGGTCGCCAGAGGTCTCGGGGCAGGGCGGATAGGGCGTCGCCGTCACTCGTGGATGTCGCTATGCCCCCCAACAATCGGTTTTACACTCCCGGGCGGCGGGGCGATATCTGAAACATCGTGAGCAGGATCAAGCACCGCAGCAACTGTCCGAAACAGGATTTTGATATCAATCCAGAAAGACCGTTCCCGCAGATAGCGCAACTGGAGCCGAAGCTTGGTCGGTCGGATGAGGAGCGCATAAGCCGCGTCTGCATCTTCTATGCCCGACGCGGCGATGACGGCCCCCTCATCTCGGTTCCAGATCGAGGCCCAGTCGGTGATGCCGGGGCGGAGCGAGAGCAAGGCCTTTTCTTCGTCCGTGTAGAGGTCCGTGAACGATGGGACCTCCGGGCGAGGCCCAACGAAGCTCATTTGACCCAGGAAGACGTTGAACAACTGGGGGATCTCGTCCAGTTTGTAGCGACGCAGGAAACGCCCAATCGGCGTAATGCGAGGGTCGTTGGAGGCCGTGGTCGAGGGACCGAACCGTTCGGCATCCAGTACCATCGTGCGGAACTTGAAAATCCGGAACGGTTTGCCGCCCAGACCGGTCCGAAGGCCCCGATAGAACACGGGGCCTCCATCGTACAGCTTGATCCGCAAGGCAAGAAGGATCATGAACGGGCTGAGCAGGAGGATCAGAATCTCAGAGACGACGATATCAAATAGCCTCTTGGCGAACATGGGTCAGTATGCCTTGAGACGGCCCAGCCGCTCCCCGGCCAGCCGCAGGGTGTTCCAATTCTTGCAGAAGCAGAAGCGGACCTGGTCGGCCCCTCGCGCGGGATCGCAGTAAAAGGAGGATCCGGGGACCGTGGCGATCCCCGTGACCCCGATGAGCTTGCGGCTGAAGTCGGTGTCGTCAGCGGCTCCCAGCCGGGCCTTCAGGGGGCCCATTTCCGCCATGGTGTAGTAGGCCCCGCGGGGAAGGTGGGGCCGGAAACCGGCGTCGGCGAGGGCGGAGAGGAGAAACGCGCGGGCCTTTTGATAGTGCTCCCGCAAGCCCGAGTAATAGGAATCCGGCAGGGCCAGACCGCGGACCGCCGCGTGTTGGAAGGGAGTGGGGGCGCCGACGGTCATGAAATCGTGAACCTTGCGGATGCGCCGGGTCACCTCGGGAGGAGCGATCGCCCAGCCGACCCGCCATCCCGTTACGGAGTAGGTTTTGGAGATGGAGTTGATGGTCACCGTCCGGTCCGCCATCCCGGGGAGCGAGGCCATCGAGACGTGCTGGGCCCCGTCGTAGAGGATGTGTTCGTAGATCTCGTCGGTCACGGCGAAGCAGTCGAACTCCCGGCACAGGGCGGCGATCTCCTCCAACTCCGTCCGGGTGAAAACCTTGCCGGTCGGATTGTTGGGGGTGTTGATGATGATCGCCTTGGTCCGGGGGCCGAATGCGGCACGCAGTTCCGCGGGATCATAGGCCCAGTCGGGGGGACGCAGCGTCACATACCGCAGAGTAGCCCCGGAGAGGATGCCGTCCGGCCCGTAGTTTTCGTAGTAGGGCTCGAACACGATGATTTCATCGCCGGTGTTGATCACGGCCTTGAGGGTCGCCAGCATCGCTTCCGTGGCTCCACAGGTGACGGTGATGGCGTCGGCGGGGTCGCAGACGATGCCGTTGTAGGCGGCGGCCTTTCGGGCGATGGCTTCCCGCAGCTCCGGTTCCCCGAAGGTGACGGGGTACTGGTTCAGGTTGCCCCGGATCGCCGCGATGGCGGCCTCCTTGAGCTCTTCGGGGCAGGGAAAGTCCGGGAACCCCTGGGAGAGGTTGATCCCCCCGGCGGCGTCGCAGATCCTCGTCATCTCGCGGATGACCGATTCGGTGAAGGTCTCGGTGATATGCGATAAGGGCTTCATGGGCGGAGGCACCGTTTGCCGATGGCGGCGGACGGTTATCGGCCGTAGAACTTCCGGACGACCCGGATCACGGTTTCGATCTCCTCGTCCGTCAATTCGACCGCCATCGGCAGGGAGCAGACCTCGCGGCTTAGGGCCTCGGTCTCGGGGAACCCGCGGTCGACCAGGTTGAGGGCCTTGTGTTTGTAATAGGGCTTGCGGAACTGCGTGAGCACCTCGATGCCGTTGGCTTTGAGGTATTCGGAAAACGCATTGCCCTGTTTGGAGCGGAGCGTGTAATTTTGATAGACGTGGTCGAAGCCGGGGCGGTCGTAGTGGGGAAGCATCAGATCGGGCAGGTCGGCCAGGGCCTCGCGGTAGCGCGCGGCGATCGCCTTGCGGCGGACGATCCACGCGGGCAGGTGCTTCAGTTTGACGTCGAGGAAAGCCGCCTGCAGGTTGTCGAGGAGGCAGGTGAACCCGTGGCCGTGGTATTCACCCGTGGTGCGATCCTCGCCGTTGAACCGCATCCGACGGGCGAACTGCGCGACCTCCGGATCGTTCGTGGTGATGGCGCCGCCATCCCCGTAGCCGCCGAGGATCTTGAAGGGGTAGAAGCTCCAACACCCCGTCAGCCCCCATGCCCCCGCCCGCCGGCCGTTGATGCTGGAGCCCAGGGACTGGCAGGCGTCCTCCACCACCGTGAGCCGGTGCCTCGCGGCGATGTCCATGATCCTCGGCATGTCGGCCATCCAGCCGGAGAGATGCACGGGAATGATCGCCCGGGTGCGGGGGGTGATCGCGGGCTCGATTTGATCGACGTCGATGTTGAAGTCGGGCTTGACGTCCACCAGGACGGGCGTGGCCCCCACGTTGACGACCGCGGAACAGGTGGCGACGAAGGTATGGGCCGGAACGATCACCTCGTCGCCGGGGCCGATGCCGGCGGCGCGAAGCGACAGGTGGAGGGCGTCGTAGCCGCTGTTGAGGCCCACGGCGTATTGCGTGCCGACAAATCGGGCGAGGTTCTCCTCAAAGGACCGGAGCTGGCCCCGGTCGATGAGATCGCCCTTGGACATGACCTCGAAATAGGCGGCATCCAGCTCGGGCTTGAGCTGGGCGTAGAGTCGGGACGGATTCACAAATCGGACAGTCATCCTGGATCTCCTATCGCTTTTCGAGGACCCCACCCTGGGGGCCAAGATTCAGAACTTCGCGAATCGAGCCGAACCGCCGCTCGGTCAGGAGGCGCGACAACCTGCTGACCACCCGGGAGCGGCCCAGGCGCTGAAAGGCGAAATACCGCCGGCGGCTCCGGTACTGCTCCGGCGACAACCGTTCCCTCAGCAGCGCATCGGAGGGGGAGGCGTCCAGCTCGCACGGGTGCATGTAAAACACGACCTGGCGCCCCTGGCGCTCCGCCCGCCGAAGCAGCAGTCGGGTCAGGGGGTAAGGGAGGAGACGGAAGTAGCCGCCGCCCGAGGCCGGGAGGCGTCTGGAACCCCACTGCGCCACGCTTACCGGGACTTCGTATATCCGGCGTCCTGAAGGGGTGGCGAACCAGCCGGGGTCCAAGGGCGCATCGCGGAACCCGTAACGGGGGCCGGCAAAGGGGAAAAAACTCGCGTCGTACAGGAACCCCTCGTCCAGCAGAACCTCCAAGGCCCAGAAGGTGGCGGGCTGGATCCCGAAGTCGACGGCACGGTAGCCGTGAACCGGGGCGCCGCCCGCCTCTTCCACCGCCCTCTTGGCTCGGCGGATCGCCCCACGGTATTCGGCAGGGGACTGGGAGGCGACGGCATGGTGGTGATCCCCATGGATGCCGGGTTCATGACCGGCGTCGACGATGCGGCGCACCAGATGGGGGAACGCCTCGGCCACTTCCCCGAGGAAAAACCAGGTGGCCGTGTGGCCGCCGGCCGTCAGGAGGTCAAGGAGGCGAAGCGTTTGGGCCTCTACGGCTCGCGTGGGAGGGGCCACCACCCCGAAGCATTGTAGCAAGGTGGCGTTCTCCCAGTCCTCGACATCGACCGTGAAGACCCAGCGTCCGTCCCGGCTCATACACCGTCCCAGTCGGCGAGATGGAGGGCCCACGCGCCGATCGTTCGGGGCAACAGGGGAGCGGAGGGATTGGGCGTGAAGGCCAGCCAGAACCGCTTGGGTGCCAGGCAGGCAGGCACGGCGCGGAAGCCCGCCCGTCGGTAGGCCTTGATGTCCGCCGGCGACGATTCCACGGCCGCGGCCACCGAGGCGCCCTCCTGGAGGGCCGCCTCCGCCATGGCGCTTAGAAGGAGCGATTGACCCTCCCTGGTGCTGCTGCGTGTCTCCAAAACGAACGCTACGTTCAGATCCCCCCACTTCCGGATATCATAGGCCCCAAAGCCCGTGCTGTCTTGGCGGATCCAGCAGCGGTAGGGTTGGCCCGGTCGGTCCCAATAACGCCATTGCAGCCATTCCCCGCTTCGCTCGACCGCCAGGCCGCTCTCCGTCCAGGGTAGTCCGATGGGAGGAGTAAAGGCGGGCAGCAGCGGCTCCGCGTCTGCGCGGTTGGATCCCGTTCTGAAAAGGGCGCGGAGAAGGGGTCGGTACAAGAGAAGGATCCCGCCCGGTATCCTCCTGGCGGCTTCCTCCGGATCGAGCACCTTGACGAGGAGCGTTCTTGGGCGGGGAACGGTCCAGCCCAACTTGAGGAATCCCGGGCGCGAACGGTCGTTGGGCATGGTCATCAGGAAATCGATCCCCTGCTCCCAGGCCCTCCGCTCGCAGGCCCGGATCATCATCGAGAACAGACCGCGGCGGCGGTAGTTCGGGTGAACCATCACCCCGGTGAGGACCCCCCCGCGGAGGAAAGCTTCTCCAAAGCGGAATCGCGTCCAACTGACCGGCTGGATACCCGCCAGGATCGAGCCCACCCGAGCCAGGCAAAACTCAGACGGGGGGCTCCCCGTTCCGAAATAGCGCCAGGCCCACCAATCCAGGGGCTCCGCGGCCTTTCCATAGCATTGGCGCACCAAGACATGCACCTCGGGCAGGGCCTCCCTCCCCGCAAAGGAGATCGTCGTATTGTCAGGGATGCGGATGGACATTGGCCTCCAACCCGAACACGACCGTGCGGGCGGCCGGCAGGTCTGTCAGAACGGTGAACTGACGTCCGCCCCTGGTCCTCACATCGACAGGAACAGCGGTGAGGGGGGCCTTGCCCCCGTGGCGCACCCGGACCTGTCCAGCACGGCATTCTATCCCGATGGAGCCCGTCCGGGGGCTCAGGGCCTGGCCCCAATAGGAGCCAACGCCGAAGACCGTGTCGATCCAAAGGTCTCCATGAAAGTCGTGAAGGATGTGGCGCAGCAACGCCTCCGTGCATCGCAAGCCGGCCTCGCCGTTGAATTGGCGAAGGTGCTGATGGCCCATGTAGACGACCGGGATGCCTTGGCGCCAGGCGCGATGCACCCAATACAGGATCATGGCGACATGGATACCGTCCTCCGGGTCCCCGGGATACCGCTTGGTCAGCTCCACCAGATCGGTGCCCATGGGGTGGTGTGGCGGTGGTTGGGATAGGACATTCTCCCAGGGCCCCGCGTCCACGTCGCTGGTGACCAGGCACCCGGCCGCTTCGACCGCGCGGGGGGTGTCGGAATCGCGGGTGCTGTCGGGCATGGCCCAGCTGAGGGGGGTGAACCCCAGCGCTTTCTCCATCCTCCGCCTGCACTCGAGGGCGTTGTCCCGCTGCTCACCGAAGGAGGACCGGTCGGAGCCCTGCCAGGTATAGGGGCCGGCCCCCATCCGTGCTTGGCGGGTCCAGCCGTTCTCGTGAGTGGACGAAGCGTCCGTTCCATAATGAAGGTGCATGTGGTTCCCAAGCTCGAGACAGTAGGGCTTGGAGGGGTCGAAGGGATACGGCGCCGAGTGGCGGAGCTCAACCTTTTCCCTCATCCAGTGGATGAAAGCTGGGATTTCGTCGGCGCCGCGGTCCACGCCGAACCGGTTGTAAAAGGTCCGTGCCTCCGACTCGTCCAGGCAAAGGCGCGAGGAAAGGTACATGGTCTGGGGAAAACGGTATCGGGCCGCCAACCCCAGCGTGCGCTCCAGGCCTTCGATGGATTGGAACGAGGCGCGGTCGTAGTGGTCCATGTCGCCCCGCCAGGCGAAGGCGGCGCGGCGGCCTCCCGGGTATCTCGACACCTTGGCCTCGACGATAACATCGTCCGCGAACACACTGCGCACCCCCAGCCTCGCCACGATCTCGCGGTCGGCATGCCGGACGGCCAGCCGAAGGCCGGTCTTTCCACCCTTCCGGGAGGCTCGCAGGACCAGGGTGGTGCGCAGGACCTGACCGGGCTTCAGCGGAGGAGCCTGGACGGGGCCGTCGATCCGCGCCTCCAATCCCGCTCCCGGGGTGAACACGAAGTCGGACGGCACCTGGCCGGGGACCGTCGAATGGTTCGCCAGCACGATCCCGATCCGGACCTCCCGGCCCAGAAACAGATCGCCCAGGTCGTAGTTCGGCAGGCGGCGCAGGAACGGGCCCTCCATGGTCAAGGTCAGATCGGGGTGGCATGCGGGATGGGGCCCCGCGCCCTCCGGCAGCTCGTCGCCTGGCCCCGTAGGCGGAACCCAACGGGAATCCGGCTGGGAGGCGCGGGCATGTAGGATGGCGCGATCGTTCCGGCCGTTGAGGACCATCAGGACGAGGAGGGTCATGACCAGGAGCGCGGCGGCGGCGATGCCCCAACCGGGACGAAAAGCAATCCAAGCCGCACCGGCGGCGAACAGCGCCAGGCCGAACGCCGGCCGAGGGAAACCCAGGCGCTTCACGGTCCAGTCATCCAGGAGATTGGGGTAATAAAACAGCCAGCCGGCCCGTGTCGGAGCCAAGGCGGTCGAGCGGGCAAGAAGAGCGGGTAAGCAACCGGCCAGGGCCAAGGCGTTCAGCATCATGATCATCACAAGGCGGTCGGCTCCCAAGCGGGAAGTTCTGTCAGCCGTCCGGCCGCAGCCGCTTCCACCACGGCGGCATAGCGCTCCAGGATGTCCGGGAGCAGAAGCCGCTCGCGCACAAACCGCGCGCCGTTCCGTCCCATCTCCGCCAGATCCATGGATCCGGATGCCGCCCGGCGGAGGAGGTCGGCCAGGCCCTCCGAATCGTGGGGGGGCACACAGGCGCCTGCACCGATGGCGGCGAGGATCCGGGCCTGTTCGCCCTCCATGGAGCCGAAGACGGGGCATCCCGCCCCCAGATAATCCATGAACTTGTTCTCGAAGTAGATGTGGGCCAGCGGGGTGGGAAACAGGGCCATGAGGGCCGCGTCGGCGGCCGCCAGGAGGTCGGGAACCTCCCGTTTCGGTATCGGTTCACGAAAGAACACGTTGTCGGCCCCCAGCGCTTCCGCCATCCGGCGGACCGCACCGTGGGATGGTCCGGCCCCGAACAATTCCATCCGAAAACCCTGCAAGTCCTTCAGGCGGGCCGCGGCCTGGACAAACACCTCCGTTGCCGTCACCGTGGTGAATGATCCCGTGTAGAGGGCGACGAAATCATCCCCCCACCCGTACCGGGAGCGCACGGTGCGGCGAGCGTCGGCGGAAACGGTGAACAGGCGCGGGTTGAATCCGTTGGGGAACACATCGATCCGCGACGAATCGAGGCCCTTCTTCACGAGTTCGGTCTTGATCCCGGGGGTGATGCTGACGATCCGGTCCGCCGCGTGGTAGAGACGGTGCGTGAGAAAGGCCAGAGGAGCGGCCGCCAACGGGGGGATGGCCTTCTTGACCACCAACGCATCCGGCCACAGGTCTCTTACCTCAAGAACGAAAGGGCAGTGCGCCTTGCGCGCCACGCCCAGGGCGGCCATCCCCGTGAAGAGCGGCTGGATGCTTCCCACCACCACATCGGGCCGCGGGAGGCGGCCGCCGACGGCCCGGGCCTTGATGGCAAACCCGATATAGGCCCTCAGGCGTTGCAGGTTGGAGCCCCGTCCGCCTCTCGGTGACGAGAGCCGCAGAAGGCACAGCCGTCCACCCCCCTCCGTTGCACGGTCCAGCGCCTTCTCGGGAAGTCCGTTGTCCAGGTTGTAGTCGGCGGACAAAGCGGTCACTTCATGCCCTCGGTCGGCCAGCGCCTGGGCTAAGGAGATGGGCTGCTGCGATCCCACAGATCCCTCGCCGGGAAGGTAGTGCATGTAGTAGTGAATCCGCATCAAACCCTCAGTTCCCCAACTTCATTTCGGACCATTTCTCCAGGAGGTGCAACCGGTAAAAGAATCTTGTAGGCAGATGGGAGAGACCCCGGATGAAATGGGAGGAGGCGGCACCCAAACGGGCCGCATCGACGAACCGGTGGATGAAGCGGTTTTTCTTGCCGTCGAAGGTTCCTCCCGAAGCCACCAAGTCCTTCATCCAGCGCTGGTCCGGAGTGGAGAACCCGAGCTTGCTCCGCCTCAACCGCACCGTCTCGGGAAGGATGCCGCGCAAGGCCGCGCGCATCACATGCTTGCGCCAGCCGCCGCGCAGCTTCTGGTTCAGCGGCATTTGGGCTATACATTCGGCCAGCCGGACATCGAGAAACGGCAAGCGGCTCTCCACGCTGTGGGCCATCGAATTCCGATCCTCGTAGCGCAGGAGCACCGGGAGGGAATACCGGAGGAGGTCCTCCCGCATCCGGCGCCCCAGGTCGCCGGAGAAGCCGAGGTCGTAAGTCCGGTCAGCGTGTCGACGGATGAAGTCGGGAAGCAAGAGGTCGGACGGGTCCGCCATCTTTCGGCCCCACTGGAAGTATCGCAGGCCATGGGCCACCGGTAGGTTCTTGAGAACGTCCAAGGAAAGGAAGAAGCCGCCCACTTCGCGGGCGAGGTCCCTATACAGGCCGTGGTTCCACAGCTTCAGAAAATAAAAGACCATGAACTTGCGGTAGCCGGCCAGCGCTTCGTCCGCACCCTGGCCATCGAGGAGCACGGGGACCCCTCGCGCCCGAGCGGCACGCATCACGCACCATTGGGCATAGAGCCCGGTGCCGTTGAAGGGCTCGTCCTGGTGATCCAGAAGGCGTTCGAATTCCCCGTGAAGGCCCCCGAGGGTCGGGTACAGCAGGTTCTCCTCAACGCCCGCGGAGGCGGAAACGGCGTGGATGTAGCGCCGCTCGTCCAGAGGCGGCTCCGTGAAGCAGGCGGAAAATGTCTCCAGGCGCGGGGCCGGGCTCGTTCCCGACGATCCGAGCAGGCGGGCGGCCAGGCACACGATGGCCGAGGAGTCCAAGCCGCCGCTGAGGCAGGAGCCGACCGTCACGTCCGACCGCAGGCGCAGGCGAACGCCGTTTGTCAGCAGCGTTCGGAATTCCTCCTCCCACTCGGCGTCGGGCCGGTCGTCGCGGATAGCGTCCGAGACCTGGAGGTTCCAGTACCGCCGGCGGATGGGCGGACCGTCGGGACCCAGAGCAAGGTAGTGGCCCGCGGGGAGCTTCTCCACCCCGGCGAACAGGGTTTCTTCCGTGTGGTCGAGGAGCCCGTACCTCAGGTAGTCGTACACGGTCCCTTCGTTGGGCTGTCGCGGGATCCCCGCTTCCAGCAGGGCCTTGATCTCGGAGGCGAACACGAAACGGCGGTCGTCCCAGTGGTAATAGAACGGTTTGACCCCGAACCGGTCCCGGGCGCAAAAGAGCCGGCGCTCCTCCCGGTCCCATAGGGCTAGGGCCCACATGCCGTTGAACCGGCATAGGCATTCCAGACCCCACTCGCGGTAGGCCGCGAGGATCACCTCCGTGTCTGAGGTGGTGCGGAATGAATGCCCAAGCGACTGGAGTTCTTGCCGGATCTCCAGGTAATTGTAGATCTCTCCATTGTACGTGATCCACAGCCGGCCGTCGGGGGAGGCCATGGGCTGGTGTCCGCTTGGGGCCAAGTCGAGGATGGATAGGCGGCGGTGGCCGAATCCCACGGTCCACCCCTCTTCCTCTCCGGAGTGCAGCGGATCTTTCGGGCAAAACGCGAACGGGGCCTCCCGGACCGCGTCCGGAGTGTCGTTTCCGGATCGGGGGCAAGCCGTACCGTCCCCCCACCGGCCAAGCAGATAGCCCTCGTCGTCGGGCCCGCGATGGGCGAGGGAACGGGTCATGGCCCCCAGCGTCCGGACGTCGAGCGTCCCCTTTCTTTGCCAGATGCCGGCGATGCCGCACATGCTAGTGTAGAGGCTATCCCAAAACCTGTTTGAGGAGCATGTAAGCGCAACCCAGG
>CAZRVT010000048.1:0-21538 GCA_964603505.1 uncultured Holophagales bacterium
CCTCGTAAAAGTACACGCCTCTACTCCTCGTAAAAGTGTACGCCTATTGACATCATTGATCTGAGGTTGTCTAACTGTTGCCTTTTGCCTGTTGCCCGTTGCCTGTCGCCTGCGTATAATGCGCTCCTATGAAAGACCGCCGCGCCCTGTATTTCATGATCGTTCCCATCATCCTGGCCGCTGCTATGGGGGCCGCGGAGGCCGCCCCCGTCCCTGCCGCGCCTCCCGGCCCCTCGGCCGAGGCCCTCAGGGCCCACGTCAAGTTCCTCGCCTCCCCCGCGCTCAAGGGGCGCCTCACGGGAAGCCCGGAGATCCAGAGGGCGGCGGATTACATCGTCGCCGAATACAAGAAGTACGGCCTCCTCCCCGCCGGGGACAAGGGCGGCTACTTCCAGGAGTTTCCCTTCGTGGCGGGGACCTACCCGGGCAAGAACAACCGCCTGGAGTTCACGGTGGACGGCAAGATGCGCTCCTTCAGGCCGGGCGAGGAGTTCCTCCCCATGCTCTTTTCCGGCGTGGGGAGCGTGGAAGCGGCGGTGGTGTTCGCCGGCTACGGAATCTCGGCCCCCGAGCTGGAGTACGACGACTACGAGGGGCTCGATGTGAAGGACAAGGCGGTCCTGGTCCTGCGCCTCTCTCCCGACGGGGACGACCCCGATTCACCCTTCGCCCCCTACGACCGGCTCCAGGACAAGGCCATCACGGCCCGCGAGAAGGGGGCCCGGGCCATCCTCTTCGTTTCCGGGCCGTTGCACAAGCCCGGCGAGAAGCTCGAGGCCCCGAGGGCGCAGGGGATGGTGGCGGCCCTCGGCATCCTCTCGCTCCAGCTCAGCCAGTCCACGGCCGACCGCCTCCTCGCCCCATCCGGCAAGACCCTCCAAGAACTCCAGGAGAACCTTCAGAAGGAACAGAAGCCGGCCTCCTTCGCGGTGAAGGAAAGGACGGTGTCCCTCACCGTGGACCTCTTCCAGGAGCGCAAGACCTGCCGCAACGTGGTCGCGTACCTGCCGCCGGCCGACGGGGTGGAGCGGGGGACCCTCGTCGTGGGGGCCCACTATGACCACATCGGCCTCGGGGGCGACGCCTCCCGCGCCGAGAAGAAGTACGGCGACGTCCACCCGGGGGCCGACGACAACGCCTCCGGTTCCGCCGCCGTCCTCGAGCTCGCCCGCCTCTTCGCCGCGAAGCGCGACACGCTCCGCCGCGGGATCGTGTTCATCCACTTCTCGGGCGAGGAGCTGGGGCTCCTCGGCTCCAGCTGGTACGTCGAGCACCCCTTCAAGCCCGTCAAAGAGACCACGGCGATGCTCAACCTCGACATGGTGGGGCGCCTGCGCGACGACACCCTCATCGTCAACGGCGCCGACACTTCGCCCCAGTGGGAAGCCATGCTCGACGCGGTGAACGAGGGGTTCCAGTTCGACTTGAGGCGCAACCAGGGGGGCTTCTCCGCGGGCGACAACACCTCGTTCTACAAGGAGGACCTCCCCGTCCTCTTCCTCTTCACCAATGTCCACGACGACTACCACATGCCCGCCGACACCTGGGACAAGATCCATTACGAGGGGGAGGCGAGGGTGGTGGGGTTCGCGGCCGGCCTCCTGGACCGTCTGCAGGCCCTCGATGGGCCGCTGGCATTCTCCAAGTCCAAGGCCTCCGCGGGTGGACAGCGCGGGGCGATGCGCGTCTACACCGGCACCATCCCCGATTTCGCCGCCGAGACGGAGGGCTACAAACTCGCCGGCACCCAGCCGGATAGCCCCGCCGAGAAGGCGGGACTGAAGAAGGGGGACATCATCACCGGCGTGGGGACGATGGCGGTGAAGAACATCTACGACTACATGGCCGCCTTCAAGGGGTTCAAACCGGGGGACACGGTGGAGATGCGCTATCTCCGCGACGGGAAGGAAGGGAAGGTCGTCGTGGTCCTGGCGCCGTCGAAACGATCGGACAAATAAGGCTGAACCCTGAAAGTGGAAGGTGGAGCGTGGGCGATATTCATCGCGCATGGCTCAACCGTTCGGCTGTCTCGATCACCGGATGGCGCCCTGCCGCCCAGCCCCTGTTCGTGCGGCACGGCCCATGACGGATCTGGGCGGCGACCGGTTGCCCATCCTCCAATCCCGGCCCCCCTTGCGCTCCATCCCCAACTCCATCCTCCTCCCCAATTCGTAAACGCTTGACGCAGCACTCCCCGCGGCCAGGTCAACCCCCGGGGGGGAACCTCACTTTAAGATCTGGCTTTACCCCTTGATGGGGGACAGGGTGATCACCCTGAACCTGAAACTTGGAGCCAAAAAAATCGTGGATGAAGCCTGCGGCTACCTTCCCTCTCCCAGCATCCGATACAAGGCCGCGATCGCCCGCATCCCGCCCCGGAAGTTTTCAACGAGGAGCCGCTCGTTGGGGGCGTGGGCGTTCTCGTCGGGGAGGCCGAACCCCAAGAGAAGGGCGTTGAGCCCCAGCACCTTCTTCATCAGCGACACCACCGGGATGGTGCCGCCCTGGCGGATGAGCCAGCAGGGCTTTCCGAACCCCGCCTCCAGCGCCTTGCGCGCCGTCTCCAGCATCGGATCGCTCCGGTCCACCATGGCGGGGAAGGCCCCTTCGTGGCGGACGAAGGTCATCCGGATGCCCGGCGGGAGGATGTTCTTCAGGTGGGCTTCGAGGGCGTCCAGGACCGCGTCGGGATCCTGATCGGGGACGAGGCGGAATGAGACCTTGGCCCGGGCCTTGGCCGGGAGGACGGTCTTGGCCCCCTCCCCCTGGAACCCCGCGGTGAGGCCGTTGATGTCCATGGAGGGGCGGGCCCAGATGCACTCGATGGCGGTGTACCCCTCCTCGGGAGCGAGGGCCTCCACGCCGGCGGCGTCCTTGTAGAACTGCTCTCCGATGGGGAGGTTCCGAATGGTCTCGCGCTCCTCGGGTGCCAGGGGCCGGACGGCGTCGTAGAACCCGGGAACGGCGATGCGGTTCCGCTCGTCCTTGAGCGAGCCCAGCATCTTGCATAAGGCGTTGGCCGGGTTGGCGATGGCGCCGCCGAACCGGCCGGAATGGAGGTCGCCATGGGGGCCGTCGAGGAGGACCTCGGCGTAGGCCAGGCCGCGCAGGCCGTACCCGACCGCCGGCATCCCGATCCCCAGCATGGGGTTGTCGGAGATGACGGCCACGCTGGCAGCCAGCAGGTTGCGGTTGGCCGCCAGGAACGCCGGCAAAGAAGGGGAACCGATCTCCTCTTCGCCTTCGAGAATCAGTTTCACATTCACCGGCAGTCGGCCCTCGGTTTTGAGGTAGGCCTCGATGGCCTTGAGGTGGACGAAGAGCTGCCCCTTGTCGTCCGAGACGCCGCGCGCGAAGAAGTACTCGCCCCGCTCGGCGAGCTCGAACGGCGGCGACTCCCACAGATCCAGCGGCTCGGGGGGCTGGACATCGTAGTGGCCGTAGATAAGGAGGGTGGGCTTGCCGACGGCGTCCGTCCACTCGCCATAGACCACGGGGTGCCTGGCCGTCTCCATCACTCGGCCGTTCAGCCCCATAGCTGCGAGATGGTCCGCCAGCCAGCGGGCGGTCTTTTTCATATCCTCCCCATGCTCGGGACTGGTGCTGATGGAGGGGATGGCAATGAAGGCCTTCAGCTCATCCCGATGGCGATTGTAATGCTGCTCCAGGTAGTCTAGGACCATGGGGTTCCGCCTTATGGAGTGGGCAGCCAGCAGCAAGCAGTCTCCGGCATGGATATAAAAATATCAACCGCTAACTGCCCTGCTGCCTGGCTATGGTGTGTGTCGGCCGCACCGTGTGGGCGTCCTTCATCTTGTAAAAGACGTCGCGGTCGAGGACGGGCTTGAACTGCTTCTTGAAATCGTCCAGCGGCATGTGGGCCGTGGCGGCGAACTTGGCCAATTCGTGGTCGTCCTCGAAGTCCTCCTTCTTGAGCCGGATCATGTAGGCGCGGGAGATGCGGTAGAAGACACTGGTGGGGTCCACCATCCGGATGCGCATCCTCCCCGTGGCCGGGTCGACCATGCTTTTGAGCGGGATGGGGACGAAGTTGGCTTCCTGCATTGAGACCAGGTCGCCGCTGCCGCCCTCCAGGATGTGGCGCCCGGCGCAGTAGCCCAGGTCGCGGCAGTATTCCATGTCGAAGGGGATGGGATCCGCGCACCGCAGCTCGTAGCCGATGTTCTTGGCCACGATGGTCACCTTGATGCCCATCGAGGCCAGTCGTTCCTGCACCCGCATCTTCATGATCTCGCCGAAGTTGACCTCGGCGATGCGGATGTTGTCGTGGGCGTCGCGCTCCACGTGGAGGAGCTGCTCCAGTTCCTTGGGATCCAGCAGTTCCACCAGCCCCTCCGCCAGGACCGCCACGCCATCGGATCGGCCGTAGGCGAGGCGTTTGATCATGGAACCCAGAAGAATGTCCACCAGGTCGTCCACCTTCAGCCGCTTCTGGTCGAACTCCTCGGGGATGATGGTGAGAGTGGCGCCGGTGGCCTTGCCGATGCCGAGGGCGAGGTGGCCGGCCGCGCGCCCCATGCTGACGACGAAATACCACCGCGAGGTGGTCTGCGCGTCCTCCATCAGGTTCTTGACGATCTCCACGCCGAGGGCGCGGGCGGTCTGGTATCCGAAGGTGCTGATCCCCTGGGGGAGGGCCAGGTCGTTGTCGATGGTCTTGGGGACATGGACGACGCGGATGCGCCCCCCGGCCTTCTGCTCGATGTGCATGGCGGTGAAGGCGGTGTCGTCGCCCCCGATAGTGATGAGCTTATCCACGTCGAGGCGGAGGAGCGAGGAGACCACCTCCTCCAGGTGCTTGGGGTTCTTGGTCGGGTTGTCGCGGGCGATGCCGATGGCGCAGCCGCCGCGGAAGTGCCAGCGGCTCACCCGCTCGATGGTCAGTGCCTCGACATGGGTGATGTCCCCTTTCATCAGCCACTTGAAGCCGTCCCGGACCCCCACCACCTCCACGCCGTCCAGGTTGGCGGCGATGGTGGCGGCGGAGATGACGCTGTTGATCCCTGGGGCGGGGCCTCCGCCCACGGCGATGGCGAGACGGTTTTTGGTGGTGGTCATAAAGGCCTCCTTCGGTGCCGTTTTTGATGCGGATTTCCATGATATTGGAGGACGCCGGTGTTGTCAATGGAGGATCCGGCCGGGTCCGGCCTCCCGCCGGCCCCCCGCGGATTGTCCAAGGCCTTGATTTACCATGAGTTGGGAGGCCCATACCGTTCTGGCGATAAAGGAGAGAACGCCCATTTTTCTTCCTGTATAACCCCCGGGACATATTGTTGCGGCCCGGAAAACGGACGCTTAAATCCTTGTCATTGGCCCGGTTAAGGGTCCGATTGCCGTGGGGGCAGGGGAGGGGGGGCCATGACTGGACAGCGAACGGGTAGATTCTTCCTATACGGTTGAATATAAGTGACTTGAACCCACACGCACAAAGCCCTTGCAACCCCTTGGCATTGGGATACAATGGCCTTCGGCCATCATCCGTACCAAGAGGAGAGGAAAGCGACCATGAATTTCCGGGTCCGCCGAATCCGCCCCGTTTCGGGTTTCCGCCCGATCCGGGCCTCCATCGCTCCGCGCCGCCTCCGCGCCGGGGACCGTGTGGCCATCGTGTCGCCGGCCTCGCCCTACCGCCTCCGCGGCGTTCTCGAGGGAGCCACCGTCCTCAAGCGCCGCCGCCTCACCCCGGTGTTCGGGCGCATCTCCAAGCGCGGCGACCTTTTCGGCCTCTACTGCGCCTCCATCGAAGAGCGGGTGGAGGAGTTGCGCTGGGCCTTCTCCGACCCCGACATCGCCGGCGTCTTCTGTTCCGCGGGAGGCCTGGGTTCCGCCCAGCTCCTCCCGTTCCTGCCCTACTCGGTCATTGCCGAGAACCCCAAGGTGCTGGTGGGGTCCTCCGACATCACCGCTCTCAACAACGGCATCTGGGCGAAGACCGGGGTCATCACCTTCGACGGCGAGATGCTGGAAGTGCGGTGGGGGCGGAAGCAGCGGGCTGCCGACCGCCGCTCCCTGCGCGAAATGGTGGACCTTCTCAAGAGCCGCCGGCCCTGGGGCGGCAGGCCCTTCAAGCACAACGCCGTCGAGCCGCGGTGCGTCGTCCCCGGCTGCGCGGAGGGGATCGCGCTCGGCGGCAACCTCTCCGTGTTCACCTCCCTGCTGGGGACCCCCTACTTCCCCGACACGACCGGCGCCATCCTCTTTCTGGAGGACCAGGAGATCACCACGGTGGAGTTCGCCCGGATGCTCACCCAATTGGAGATGGCGGGGGTCTTCGACCGCGTCAACGGCGTGGTGCTGGGCGGGTTCACCCGGCGTCCCGACCACCCGGATTCCTTCTACCCCACCATCGACGAGGCCATCGTCTCCATTTTCCGCGAGGTGCGCCTGCCCTGCGTCACCGGCCTGAACTTCAGCCACCAGCCGGTCAACGCCGTCCTCCCCATCGGCGGCTGGTGCGTTCTCGACGCCGAGGCGTGCCGGGTGGAGTTCGGATACCCGCTGTCCAAGTAAGCGTATCGCGCAGCGCACGATGGCGCAGAGGCGAAAAAAAACGCGCCCCGGACTTCGGGGCGCGTTGGGTTTAAGGGAAGGAACGACTACTTCTTGGCTTTCCGCGAGGGCTTGGCCGGGGCGGCTCCTTGGCGGTCCACGGCGTCCGCCGCGCAGACGGCGATCATGTTGACGATGTCGTTGACCTCGACCCCCCGCTGGAGGATATGGACCGGCTTGGAGACGCCCATCAGAATGGGACCGATGGCCTCGGCGTCGGAGAGGCGCCAGACCAGCTTGTAGGCGGCGTTGGCCGCGTCGAGGGTGGGGAAGATGAGCACGTTGGCGTCGCCCTGGATGGCGCTCCAGGGGAACTGTTGCTGCGCCGTCTCGGGGTGGACGGCCGGGTCCACCTGCATCTCCCCCTCGATGACGGTGTCGGGGCAGAGCTGTTTGGCCAGCTCCACCGCCTTCTGCACCTTCTTCACCTCGGCGTCGTTGTTGGTGCCGAAATTGGAGTAGGAGATGAACGCGATCTTGGGCTCGATGTCGAAGAAGCGCACGGCCTCGGCGGCCATCTTGGCGATCTCCGCCAGCTCTTCGGCGGTGGGGTTGACGTTGACGGTGGTGTCGGCCATGCAGACGATTCGATCCTTGAGGATGAGGAGGTAGAGGCCGGCCACCTTCTTGACGTCGGCCCGCGTCTTGTTGACCCGCAGGGCGGGGCGGATGGTGTCGGGGTAGGGCATGGTGAGGCCGGAGAGGAGACCGTCGGCCAAACCCTCCTCCACCATCATGCAGCCGAAGTAGTTGGGGTGGTTCATCAGCATCTTGGCCTCGTCGAAGGAGGCGCCCTTGCGCTTGCGGACCTCGGCGTACTTGCGGGCAAAGACCTCGCGCTTGTCGGAGGTCTTGGGATCGATCACCTCCACCTTGTCGATGGGGAGGTTGAACTCCTTCAACTTCGGCACGATGACCTCGGCGCTTCCGAGGAGGATGGGCTTGGCGAGCCCCTCGTCCACGGCGATCTTGGCGGCGCGGACGATCTTGTCGTTTTCCCCTTCGGGGAAGATGATCGTCTTGTTGTGGGCTTTGGCCTTGGCGAAGGCGGGATAGAGGACGGTGCGGGACTTGAAGAGGCGGGCCTCCAGCTGGCGGATATAGGCGTCCCAGTCCTGGATGGGGCGCTTCGCCACGCCGGTCCTGACCGCCGCCTTGGCCACGGCTGGGGCCTCCCACAGCAGGACGCGGTAGTCGAACGGCTTGGGGATGATGTACTCGCGGCCGAACTTGATGGGCTTCCCGCCGTAGGCCTTGATCACGGAGTCGGGGACGTCCTCCTTCGCCAGGGCCGCCAGGGCCTTCGATGCGGCGATCTTCATCTCCTCGTTGATGGCGGTGGCCCGCACGTCGAGGGCCCCGCGAAAGATGAAGGGGAAGCCGAGGACGTTGTTGACCTGGTTGGGGTAGTCGGAGCGTCCGGTGGCCATGATGATGTCCTTGCGGACCGAGAAGGCGTCCTCGGGGGTGATCTCCGGGTCGGGGTTGGCCATGGCGAAGATGATGGCGTCTTTGGCCATCTCGGCGACCATCTCCTTGTGGAGGGCCCCCTTGACGGAGAGCCCGACGAAGACATCGGCCCCCTTGATAATGTCCATCAGCGTTCGGGCCTTGGTGTCCTGGATGAAGTATTCCTTGTATTTGTTCATCCCCTCGGTGCGCCCCTTGTAGATGACCCCCTTGGTGTCCACCATGAAAATGTTCTCGTGCTTGACGCCCACCATCTCGTAGAGTTTGGCGCAGGAGACCGAGGAGGCGCCGGCGCCGTTCATGACCACCTTCACCTTGGCCGGGTCCTTCCCGACGATCTCGAGAGCGTTGATGAGCCCGGCCGCGCTGATGATGGCCGTGCCGTGCTGGTCGTCGTGGAAGACCGGGATGCCCATGGTCTTCTTGAGCTCCTCCTCGATGTAGAAGCACTCGGGGGCCTTGATGTCCTCCAGGTTGATGCCGCCGAGGGTGGGCTCGATGAGCTGGCAGAACTTGATGACCTCGTCGGGGTCGTGGGTGTTGATCTCGATGTCGAAGACGTCGATGTCGGCAAACCGCTTGAACAGGACCCCCTTCCCCTCCATGACCGGCTTCCCGGCCAGGGCGCCGATGTCGCCCAGGCCCAGGACGGCGGTGCCGTTGGAGATGACCGCCACCAGGTTCCCCTTGGCGGTGTACTCGTAGGCCAGCTCGGGGTCCTTCTCGATGGCCAGGCACGGTTGGGCCACCCCCGGTGTGTAGGCCAGCGACAAGTCCTTCTGGGTCAGGCAAGGTTTCGTGGTGACGACCTCGATCTTGCCCTTGCGCCCTCTCGAATGGTATTCAAACGCTTCTTCTTTGGTCACGAGACCCATACGGCACCTCTCTTTGTATTGGATTTCACAAATATAGTGTAGTGGGTTTGCGGGAGCTTGTCAACGCACCCGATAGGGGTATAATGCCGCCCATGTGCGGCCGCTGCGCCTCGCCCCTCCTGCTCCTGCTGGCCCTCGGCCTCCTCGTCGGCCGCCCCCTCCCGGCGCAGTTCGGGGAGCGGCTGGAGGTGACGGCCCCCGCCGAGCCCGGCCCGTCCGTGGTGGCCACCCGGGAGGAGATCGAGAAACTACCGGCGGGGGACCTCCATCAGGTCCTGGCCCTCCTCTTTCCGGGCGGCATCGCCCGCCGGGCACCCTTCGGCGCCCAGGCCGACGCCCGCCTCCGCGGGGCGGGCTTCGAGAGCGTGCAGGTGTTCGTGGACGGCGTCCCGGTGATGGACCCCCAGACCGGCCATTTTTCCCTTGACCTCGCCGTCCGCCCGGAGGCGGTGGAGAGCATCGAGGTGGTCCCGCGGGCTTGGACCACCGCCCCCGGAGGCCCGGCCGCCGGAGGCGCCATCCTCATCACGACCCGGAAGGACCCCGCCGGGCGGGCCGAGGTCGCCGGCGGCGGGCACGCTCTGGCGCAGGGCGCCGTGGGGTGGGGGATGAACGGGGAGAAGTGGGCCGTCCGGGGCACCGTCGGGCGCACCAGCCACGCCGGCTGGACGGAGGACACGGAGCTGTCGGATTCCGGGGCCGCCCTCTCCGGCTCGGCTGGGCCCGTCCGGTGGACGGCGGCGGTGCGCGACGCCGAGTTCGGCGCGCTGAACTTCTATTCCACCCGGTTCCCATACCAATGGGAGGGGGTCCGGAGCGCCTTCGGCATGGTGGGGGCCCGGGTCGGCGGCGTGGACCTGCAGGCCTACTGGCGGCGCCACGACGACGACTTCATCCTGGACCGGGACCGGCCGGCGTTCTACCACAACGAGCACACCAGCGAGCGGTTGGGGGCCCAGGCCTCCGGCGTCCTGAGCGGGGTCGGGTGGCAGGTCTACGGCTATCGCGAATCGGTGGAGGGGAACCGGCTGAACGACCACGCGCGCGGCCGGGGCGGCGCCTCGCTGCTCTGGAGGGGCGGCCTGGGCCCGGGGACGCTGTGGCTGGGGGGGGCGGTCGAGGCGGGGGAGGGGGGGGACCTATGGGCCCCCCGCCTCGGGTACCGCCTGCCCCTCGGCGGAACGGTGGACCTTTGGGCTTCCCTTTCCGGAGGGCGGCGCCTCCCCTCCTTTACCGAGCTCCACTACCAGAGCCCCACGGACCGGGGGGATCCGAACCTCGGCATCCCCTCGCTCTACGAGGCCGAGCTCGGGCTCCAGGGAAGGGGATGGTCGGCCGGCCTGTGGGCGCGGCGGCACCATGACGAGATCGACTGGGTCATGCGCTCGGGGGCGGGCGTCTATGACGCGCAGAACCTGCCGGACTACTCGTCCCTCGGCGCCGAAGCGAGGTGGAGCCTTCCGTGGGCGGTGCTGTTCCTGGCGGCCCAGGCGGTCCGCGAGCCGCTCCCCCTGGAGACGCTAAAATACCTGGGCGACCACCCGCGGGTCGAGGCGGGCGTCGTCCTGCCGCTCGCCTGGAAGCGCTTCGGAGCCGCGATGACCGCGCGGGCCGTCGAGCCGGCGGTGGAGAAGGCCTACGCCATGATCGACCTGCGGCTGATTTACGGCGTGAAGGCGGTCCGGTTCCACCTCGACGCCTACAACCTGCTCGACGCCGCCTACCAGGAGCGCCGCGGCGTGGAGATGCCCGGCCGGTGGGTCTCGGCGGGGGTGGCGGCGGAGTTCTGAGGCGGGGCTGAAGGCCGAATAGGAACGCACGGATCCGCAAGGCCGGTGGCGGGGCCGCCCATGCGCCATGGAGCCGCGCCGCTGGAGTAAAATGTTCGCATGCTGGAACGCCTCTTTCACCTTCGGGACAACGGCACCACCGTCCGGCGGGAAGCGGCCGGGGGCGTCACCACCTTCCTCACCCTCTCCTACATCCTCTTCGTCCAGCCCGTGGTGATGGCCGCCGCGGGGATGGACCACGGCTCCGTTTTCACCGCCGTTGTCCTCGGGAGCGCCCTGGCCACCTTCTATATGGCCTTCATCGCCAACTACCCGGTGGCCATCGCCCCGGCCATGGGGCACAATTTCTTCTTCACCTACACCGTGGTCCTGGGGATGGGGACGCCGTGGCCCGTGGCCCTCGGGGCCATCGCCATCGCGGGGACGGCCTTCGTCGTCCTCTCCCGGTGGGGGTTCCGGGAGCGGATCATCACCATCGTCCCGGACCCCATCAAGCACGCCATCGCCGTGGGGATCGGGCTCCTCATCTGCATGGTGGGGCTGCAGTGGGGCGGCATCGTGGTGGCCCGGCCGGGGACCCTCCTCGGCTTCGGCGACCTCCACTCTCCGCCCGTCCTGGTCACCCTCCTCGGCCTGCTGGTGATGGGGGTGCTGACGGTACGGAGGGTCCGCGGGGCCATCCTCTTCGGCATCCTGGCCTCCACGGCCGCCGCGGCCGCCTTCGGGCTGGCGAAATTCCAGGGGGTCGCCGCCCTGCCCCCCTCCATCGCGCCGACCCTGTTCAAGCTCGACCTCGGCGGGGCGTTCCAGGTGAAGTACCTCGAGGTCATCTTCATCTTCTTCTTCCTGGCCCTTTTCGACACCATCGGCACCCTCATCGGGGTGGCCCACCAGGCGGGGCTGATGCGGGACGGGAAACTGCCGCGGGCGGAGAAGGCCCTGCTGGCCGACGCCCTGGGCACCGTGACGGGGGCGGCGCTGGGGACCAGCACGCTCACCTCCTACGTCGAGAGCGCCGCCGGGGTGGCCGAGGGGGCGCGGACCGGCCTGGCCAACTGCTTCACCGCCGCCTGCTTCCTCCTCTCGCTCTTCTTCTTCCCGGTCGTCTCGATGGTGGGGGCCGGCGTCCCGGCGGGGGAGGCGGTGCTCCACCCCACGGTGGCCGCGGCCCTCATCCTGGTGGGGTCGCTGATGTTCCAGCTCACCCGCGGCATCGACTGGTCCGACCCCGCGCTGGCGCTGCCGGCCTTCCTGGCCATCGCCGTCATGCCGGTGACGCTCTCCATCACCGAGGGGATCGCCTTCGCCTTCATCGCCCACTCCCTCCTGCGCCTGGCGCAGGGGCGGGTGCGCGAGGCGCACTGGCTGTTCCACCTGTTCTCCCTGCTGTTCCTGGCGCGCTACGCGTTCATCGCGTTCTGAGGTTGACGGCACCGGGCCCCTCCGGATAAAATCGGCCTCCCGGCGGCCCCGGCCGGCCCATCTGCCCGAGAAGGAGCGTCCCCATGGAGAGTTTCCTGGACAAGCTGATCATCCCGTCCATCGTCGGCGGCTCCACCGCGGCGGCGCTGGTGGTGGTGCGGTTCCTCCTGTTCCGCCTCCTGGGGCGGTGGGCCGCGAGGACCGCGACCCGGATGGACGACGTCATCCTGGAGGTGTTCCGCCGCCCCACGTGGCTGTGGTGCCTCCTCATCGGCCTCCACGTGGCCCTGTCGGTCTCCGAGCTGGAGGGGCGCTACGCCGTCCTGGCCACCAAGGCCATCCTGGTGCTGGTGGGCCTCTCCGTCACCATCACCCTGGCCCGCCTCGCCGTGGGGCTCCTGGAGAACTACACCCGCGAGGCCAAGCTCCCCATGGCCGCCTCCGGGCTGGTCTTCGGCGTCATCCGCTGGGGCATCATCCTCGTTGGCATCGTCGTGACGCTGGGGTTCCTCGGGGTCTCGGTCGCCCCCATCCTCACCGCCCTCGGCGTCGGCGGGCTGGCCGTGGCCCTGGCCCTGCAGGACACCCTGGCCAACCTCTTCGCCGGCATCCACATCCTGATGGACAAGAACGTCCGCGTGGGCGACTGCGTCCGGCTCGAGAGCGGGCAGGAGGGGTACGTGGAGGACATCTCCTGGCGCACCACCCGCATCCGCATGCTGGCCGACAACATCGTGGTCATCCCCAATTCCAAGCTGGCCCAGAGCGTCCTCGTCAACTTCAGCCTGCCCGGCAAGACCATGAGCGTGCCCGTCCCCGTTTCGGTCGCCTACGGCACCGACGCCGCGCGGGTCGAACGGGTCCTCCTGGAGGAGGCCCGGAAGGCGGTGGGGGAGGTGCCGGGCCTGGCGCCCGGCTCGGAGCCGGCGGTGCGGCTCAACCCCGGGTTCGGCGAGAGCGCGCTGGGGTTCACGGTGTTCGTCACCGTCGAGGAGTTCTCGGCCCAGTATCCGGCGGTCCACGAGCTGCGCAAGCGCATCCTGGAGCGGTTCCGGGCCGAGGGCATCGAGATCCCGTTCCCCCAGCGGGTGGTCCACCTGAAGGACGGGCGGGGCCCCTCCGCGGGGTGACGGCCGGTCCGCAGGTGGCGTATAATATTACGAATGTTCCGAAGGGAGGTCGTATGAAGAAGATCCTATGGTCCGCTCTGGGGGTTGTCCTCGCCGCCGGCCTGTGCCAGGCCCAGGCCCTCTCCCGCGTCCAGGGCACCATCACCGACAGCCAGGGCCAGGGGGTCCCCGCCGTCAAGATCTCCATCACCATGAAGGATCAGCCCACATGGAAAAAGGAGGTGTCGGGGGACGCGAAGGGCAACTACGAGGTCTCCTTCACCGACGGGACCAAGCTGTACCTGTTCGAGCTCACCGCCGAGGGCTTCATCCCGCTGAAGGAGGAGGTCAAACCCAAGATCTTCGCCAGCCTGGAGCACCACTTCACCATGAAGACCAAGAAGGAGGCCGAGGAGCTGCTCCGCCAGCAGGAGAGGAGCCAAAACCCCCACCTGGTCCTCTTCGAGGAGGGACGCAAGGCCTACCTTTCCGGGGACATGGCGGCCGCCCGCAAGTCCCTCGAGGAGTGTCTGAAGGCCAAGCCCGACTTCACCAAGGCCAGCATCTTCCTCGCCGACATCGACCTGAAGGAGGGCAAGGCCGATGAGGCCATCGCCAGGGCCGAGAAAGCCCTGAACGGTCCCGACGAAGAGAAGGCCGTTGCCCTTCGCATCCTCATCGCCGCCTACGGCCAGAAGGGGAAGAAGGAGAAGGTCGCCGAGTACCAGACGCGGCTCCAGACGCTCCAGCCCGATTCGCCCGAATCGCTCTTCAACCAGGCGGCCGAGCTCCTCAATAAAAAGGACGACGCCGGGGCCAAGCCCCTCCTGGAAAAGGCGGTCGAGATCAACCCTGAGTTCGCCGATGCCTGGTACGAGCTGGGCTTCATCTACCTGCGCGAGGGGGACATGGCCAAGTGCAAGTCCACCTTCGAGACCTTCCTCAAGCTCGTCCCCACCGGGGAGAAGGCCGAGACGGCCAAGGAAACGATCAAGTGGCTGTGAGGGCAGGCTATAGGCAACAGGCCAGAGGCTAAAGGCCAAAGGCAACAGGCCACAGCAAAGCACAGGGCCTTATGGATCGCAAGCGCCGGGATGGGTTCCCGGCGCTTTTATTTTGTCGTTTCCATGGAGTTCGCGGGAGGGTGAGGTGGGGGTACGAGAGGGTTGGCATTCTCTCGTATAACTTTTGTCCGTTTTCCGCCCGGTACCGCAGCCTGCAGCTTGACGCCTTAATCCTGGGGTCTGGGGCCTGCCGCCTTTCGCTTTTGGCCTCTTGTCTCCGGCCTGCCGCCTGTTGCCTGATCAGACCGCCAGCAGGAGCGCCTGCGGGACCGCCTCGATCCGGGCGGGGAGGGAGCCGAAGCACTCCCCGTCCACGTCGATGGGGACAATCTCGCCGTCCGGCGCCTCGGCGGTCAACTCCGTGAATCGCACATAGAGGGCCTCCGGGTGGCGCGTGTGCCGCCCGGCGTACACGAGGGCCGCGAGCCAGAGGAGGCGGGGGTGGCGCCAGGCGGGGAGGGCCACCAGGTCCAGCTTCCCGTCGTCCAGGCGGGAATCCGGGGAGATGTGCATCGCGCCGCCGAAGTAGCGGCCGTTGGCCGCGGCCGCCACCAGCAGGGGGCGGTCCCAGGTGCCGCCGTCGACCGAGAGGCGCAGGCGGGGGGAGCGATAGCGGAAGCTCTCCGAGAGGGCGGCGGCGAAGTAGAGGAGGGTGGCGGGCAGGGGCCACGGGTGCCGCTTGACGAACCCGTCCACGGCGCCGCCGAGGCCCAGGGAGGCCACGTTGAGGAAATAGCGGGTGCCGGCGGTGGTGGTGATGCGCCCGGCGTCGCAGCGGAAGGGGTGGGCCCCTCGGGCCCGGTCGAGGGCCCGGCCCAGCGAGCGCGGGGCCCCGAGAGTGTTGAGGAAGTCGCCGCCGCTTCCCTGGTGGAGGGGGACCAGGGCGCAGGTGCGGCTGTTCCCCTCCATGAGCCCCGCCAGGGCGTGGGAAAAGGTGCCGTCGCCTCCCAGGACCCCGAGCCGCTCCGAGCGGTACGAGGCGTCCCGGACCTGGATCTCCAACTCCGCCGCGGAGCCGGGGACGAGGACCTCGGCGTCGGGGAAGCGGGAACGGATGAGGCGGGTGATGTGTTCCAGCCGCCGGCCGGTGCGGCCCCCGCGGCTGGCGGGATTGATGAAAAAGGTCCAGCGCACCTTCAGTCCTACCCCGAGATGACCAGGTTCCGCCCCCCGGACTTGGCCCGGTAGAGGTTCACATCGGCCAGGTTCATCAGGTCCTCGGGGGTCTCGATCCCCGCCCGGTTGGTCCCCACCCCGATGGAGATGGTGATGGTGATGGGGTGGTCCTCGCCCGGGAAGGCGTTCAATTCCACCTTGCGCCGGATGCGCTCGGCGATCTCCAGGGCCTCCGTATCGGAGGTGTGGGGCAGGATGAGGGCGAACTCCTCGCCGCCGTAGCGGGCGAAGATGTCGGTGGAGCGGGTGAGCTCCAGGACGAGGCCGGCGAACTCGGAGAGGACCACGTCGCCGAAGGGATGCCCGTAGCGGTCGTTGATCTTCTTGAAGTGGTCCAGGTCGATCATCAGGAGAGAGAGGGGGAAATGGTAGCGCTTGGCGCGGTCGAACTCCTTGAGGAACGCCTGCCGGAAGTAGCGCTTGTTGAAGATGCCGGTGAGGTCGTCGGTGACGGCCAATTGCTGGATCTTCTGCATGGTGGCGATGTTCTGGCAGGCCAGGGCGATCTGGGGCGCTAGGACGTCCAGCACCTGCTTCTCATCGGCCAGGAAGGGGGTGTCCTCCAGCCGGAAGAGCACCAGGTAGCCCGGGGTCATGGGGTCCTTCTGGAAGGGGGCCCCCAGGCGGTGGCGGAAGAGCCCGGAGGAGGCGGGGGCGTGCTCTTTTTCCTCCACCTTCTGGACCACGGCGTACTCCTTGAGCAGGTAGGGCAGGGCCAGGCCGATCCCCATCATGTCCCGGGCCGAGGCCAGCGCCTCCTGCACCCGCTCCTGGGGGATGCCCGCCTTGTGGATGACGTGGAGGTTCAGCTTGTCCTCGAGCAGGGCGGCCACGCCGAGGTCGTAGTTGACGGCGGAGGAGAGGCGGCGGAAGGTCTCCTGGAACACCTCGTCGAAGCTCTGGCTGCGGAGGATGATGGAGGAGATCTCCTCCAGGAAGACCAGGGAGTTGAGGTAGGTGACGAACCGCGACGAGGCCTTGTAGGCCTCCTGCTCCTTCTGCTCGACCTGCTGGAGGAGCATCCGGTGCTCCAGGTCCAGTTTCGAGCGCGCCTCGGCCATGCGCACCTCCTCCTCCAGGAACTCCGTGACGAGGTTGAGCATCGCGGGGCCGTCGGGGGGGGCGGTCAGGTGGTAGAACAGGACGCCCTCGCGCTTGTGGGCGTCCACCAGCTTGGTCTCGGTGAGGCGGGCGAGGAGGCGCTTGAGGGTGCGCGCCGGGATGCCGGTCTCCTTGACGAGGAACTTCTCGTTCAGAGGGTCCGGCTGGAACCGCAGAAAGGTCTGCAGGAGTTTCAAGGGCACCGCGGGCGCGGCCATTACCCTATTCTACCGCAAAGCGGGCCGAATGGCCCGCCGGCCTGAAGGCAGGGCAGGCGGTAGGCTATAGGCTGCAGGCTGCAGGCAACAGGCTGAAGGCTAAGGGCTAAAGGCTGAAGGCTGAGGGCTGAAGGCGAAAGGCGAAAGGCGAAAGGCGAAAGGCGAAAGGCGAAAGGCGAAAGGCGAAAGGCAACTCTCACCCTGGCTGTGATTCTGTCTCTGTAGCGTCCTCAGCTTGCTGAGGACGGCTTTTTACGGACGGGTTTTCATAATGGCTTTATTGGGGTCGCCACAAGACAAAATTCGCGAGCGTTTATGCTGCACCGATGTCAAACTGCAAATATGAGAAAATTCCTCCTATTCAATTCATATAAGCGTAATGTTGATAATATTAACATTTGGTAGCGCCATTCAATCCAATACCACTTGACAAATTTAGAAATATGTACCACATTTAAGGTATGAAGCGCCATGCCTCGATCCGCGCTTCCCATCCCAATCCGACCATGAAGGAGATCTGCATGCGTATTTCCCGTCCATTTTCGGGGGGGGGGGGGTAGGTTTAGCCCTTATCTTCAGCCTGTGTCTCTTCAGCCTTCCGCCTGTTCTTAACGCCTGCGGCACGGCCCCCATGACGAATCTGGGCGGCTATCAACTTCCCATCCTCCAATCGCGGCCGCCGTCCCTCTCCACGCCCAACGCCATTCTCGTCCCCAATCCGCAGACGCTGGCCGAGGGATCGCCCGTGGGGCTGGTCAACACCCGGGCGGGGAACCTCACCTTCAAGATCCGCCTATACCCCGACCTGGACCTGGTCTACGACTCCCGCCATTCTCTCTTCATGGGGGACGAGGTGATCACCCTCCACAAGAACGCCAAGACCGCCGACCTGCGCACCGCCGACGGCTACACCCTGGCCTATGTCCGCGACAAGGCGCCGGGGAGTGAAAATGGAGATGGCCAGCGCTATCTGCGCGTGGTGGACGGTCCTGACGACTACGGCCCGATGTGGGTCAAGGCCTATACCATCATGGTGGAACGGCGCTCCGCCGGCAGCCGGAAGTACATCGAGGACAAACGGCTGAAAGAAACCGGGACGGAGAAATTCTTCGTCCTGCAAAGCGTTGAGAGCCCCACCGGCGCTACCCGCTATGCCTTCGACGACGAAGGGAACATGACACTCATCCTCCCCGAGCAGGGCCCCGCCGTCGCCTTCGCCTACAATGGGAATGCGATTTCCATAGGCCTGGAAGGAGAAGAGCCCGGGTACGGTCTCACCGTCAACGACCACGGCAACCCCCTCGCCCTCACCATGAACATGGAAATCGCGGGCTATCACGGCTCGGAGCCCATCCACAACCTCTCCTATGCGTTGACCTACCATTTCGTTTATAGCCCCGCGGGCCAGCTTTTGAATGTCACCGATTCCATCAGCCGAACCCACCTTGCCGCAACCTACGGCGTGGACGGCCGCGTTGCCACCCTTACCCTCCCCGGTCAGCGCTGGAGCTACACCTATGCCGGGGGAACCACCACCATCCAATTTTCCGGAGAAGAGGACCTCCGCGCCCTCCAGCCCCTATACCAGCAGACCTTCAGCTATCAGATCCAGACCAACCATGAAACCACGGTCACCGTCACCGACGCCATGGGCTACATCGAGATCAAGACCTACTCTCCGGCCGGTGACCTTGCCCGCTATCAGGACAAGAACGGCCACCTTTACCAGTACACCTACAACACCCAGCATAAGATGCTCACCGCCACCGAACCCCTCAACCAGACCTGGACCTGGCAGTATGACCCCTATGGTTACCGAACCTATCAGCGCGATCCCCGTGGCGCTGAGACCCGGTATTTCTACGATACCAGCCACCGCCTGATCCGGCTGCAGAACGCCCTAGGCTTCGAGACCACCTACACCTACGATCCCTTCGACAATATCAAGACCATCACCGATCCCGGCAACCACACCACCGCCTACACCTACTTCTATGACCTGGGGCCGACACCGATCGGCCAGCAGGTCAAGATGATGGCCAAGATCACCACCGACGCCATGGGATACCAGACCCGGGAGGATTACGCTTACGATGCTCTCACCGGGCAGAAGCTGACCGCAAAGCGAACCCGGCCCAACGGGGGCGAGTGGACCTATACCTACCAGCATGCGGACGGCGAGGTGAAGGCCAAGGAGGCGATGGATCCCTTTGGCGCCATCCTTTCGGGCCAATATGAGCCCATCCCCTGTGGCGGCGCATATATGACGCAGTACGCCTATCGCCGGGACGCCCGGTGCGACGACTGCCCGGAGGCCAACGACCATCGTTTCTGGATGGGGAAGGACCCAGCCACAGGGCTGATCTTGAAAACCAGAGACCAGGACCACTACGAGGTCCACTACACTTACCAAGCCATCGGTAGCCGGTGGGTGCTCAAGGAATTCCAGCGCTTCGACCAGGCCAACGACGCCTGGACCACCCTTTCCTGCGGACTCACTGTTCCCAACTGGACAAGGCCAAGTCCGGAGGAGAGCGTCTCCGTCACGGCCTATGAATACAACCTCCGTGGGGAGCTGACCAAAGAAATCGACCCCTTGGGGCGGGAAACGATCTATACTTATGACGGGAACGGCAACATGACGACCAAAACCTTCCCCAACGGCCGCGGCAACACCTACCATTACGATGCCCTCAATCGCCTCACGGCCATCGACTACCCCGACGGCAGCCACGACTACTTCGCCTATGACGCCGCCGGAAATCTCACCGAATCCAACGGCGTGGACGCCACCCTCCTCTACCAGTACGATCTCCTCTCCCGCATCACCACGGCCACCCAGGTCTATGACGACCGGGAAGAGATGATCACCTACCAGTACAACGGCGATAATCTTAGAACGATGATGGTGTGGGGGGACAAATCGTGGGTCACCCAATACGACGCCAACCATCGCACCCAGCACCTCACCAACCCGTATGGCGAGACGACGAGCTTCACCTACGCCTCGTGCTGTACCGCCGTTCAGGATGTCATCCACGCCAACGGGGCCCGGATCCACTACGACTACGACCAGGCCGAGCGGATCACCGATGTTCTGAACCTCAAACCGGACCAGAGCATCCTGAAATCGTTCCACTACGAGCGCGACGCCAACGGCATGGTGACCGAGGTGGAGCGCGAGGACCCCTACTGGAACCAGGCCTACCTCTACGATAACCGCCTCCAGCTCCAGGGGGCCAGCTACGGGATGCCGGAATGGATGAATGAGGTGTACACCTACGATGGAAGGGGCAATAGGCAGGAGAAGTGGGTGGACGGGGTTGTGGCGGAGACCTATGGCTATAATCTCGCCGATGAGATCCAGTCTCGAAACCTCTCGTCAGGCATTAGTGAGAGCTACGAGTACCAGTATCAGGATGCCAATGAAATATTGATGACCTTCAGCAAGCGGTGGTCCGATCTCTTAAGCTACCGCAACGGCGAGATCCAGAGCTTTGATTATCGAGAGAAGATGGCGCGATTCACCCGTAACATGAACAGCGATTGGATCCAGGGCGGCTTCACATCGAGGATGGAAACCGACTTTGCCTACCTGCCGGACGGGATGGGGCGGGTGGGTAAGCGGAGCTATGCCTACAGTGAATGGGAATCCTCGGGTCCGCACGGCGGCTGGACGCAGACGCGAGAAACAACGAAAGACAGCTTCTTCCTCAACGACTTCTACAACATGCTGGACGAAGAGATCCGGACGGTGTCAAGGGTCAACGGCGGGCCGCCGGATATCGACTTTTCGCGGAAGGTGTACACCATGGGCAGCTCGTTGAAAGCCGCATTGTCTTTTTACCAAGACATCGCCAGCTCGTTCAGCTATTTTGATGCCTATGGCAGTATTATTGGAAGCTTAAAATCGCCCAGCGATGAATTCGGCAGCACTGAATATTCACCAACAGGCAACGAGTTGAACGAAGACATTGCCCCACTTTATTTTAAAGGGATGCAATATGACCAGGATATGGGACTCTATACTACAAAAAGCATTTTATATAATCCCCTCACAGGTGCAATCGATCCCTTTTCAAGGCGCATTCTAAACGCATTTGAATTATCAACTCGCACAAGAGGAACAAATCAAAACCTGATGATGCCTGACTCTGGAGAAGGAAGCTCAGGGGGAAGCGGAAGTGGCAGCAATGGTAATGATGGCAGCCGCTATATTGGCGATCCTGTAACACTAATCGTTATTGCAGCCTGTGCTATCCTTGTTGCAATGCAGACTTCTTGTCGGGATGACAACCAGGGCGAAGATGGCAATAATTTCAATACAAGTACCGGTTTGAAGATTCCATGCACAACAGCATCAAATTGCAAGAAAGCCGGACCATTGGAATGTTCGGCCTGCTGCCAACACTGTTTTGTTGAGCAGGCCGTTTTGGACCGATGCAATTTCTATTGCAGTGAATTATAAGGATTAGCTATGAGAATACTAAGCTTAGTCATTTGTATTGGTATTTCAACCCTCGCTACGCCTGGTGACATAGAGAACAAAGCGCAAGCTTTATGCCAAGCAGGAAAATGTGATAAGGCACTGCAATTATTAGAAACAGAAATTTCAAAAAGCACGACTCCAGGCTGTGAGCTTATTGGGGCATATGTTGATCAAGCCTACCATGTGGGCGAGATATCGATTATACCCTAATGTTGCATTAAATGACGAAAACTAATGTTCTCTATCAGGCGGCT
>CAZRVT010000049.1:0-21246 GCA_964603505.1 uncultured Holophagales bacterium
TCGTAAAAGTACACGCCTCTACTCCTCGTAAAAGTGTACGCCTATTGACAATTTCCGGGCCACACCAAGGGCCCAGGGCATAAAACACCTCAATAGCTAATTAATTGATTGTTTATAATAACATAAATATTGATTGTGTTATGTTTAATAATTGAAATGTTCATTATCCATTAGAATAATTTAATGATATTTTTTTATGTTACTCCTAAAATCGTTATTTCTACAGTAGAATAATAATGCTTTCATATTATTAATTATATAGTAGAATAACATTATATCTTATATGTAGTTTGTTTTTATAGCATTAGATTATTCTACTGTAGATATATGCGCGAGCAGGAACCGCACCCCGCCAGCCCCCTCATCCCTCCTCTTGGGCCGGTTCGTTTATTTTTCGTCGCCATCCATGGATCCTCAAGCGCTCAGCGGATTGACACAAATTGCACCCCTGGCCTGAAGCTGCGCCCAAACACCGTAGTATTTCTCTATATTGGACTCGATAGTTCTTTTAGAAATGGAAGACGGCTAATATCTACCGTAGATTATGTTAGACAAATATTGGTAGTTCCAAAACACGGGCCCATTGGCGGCCTCGAACGGACTGCTGTTGTCTCAATATCTACAGTAGAAATTACCGCTATGCCTCTCCTTGGAGCTTACGGGTGGTAATTTTCTTAGCCAGCTCCACTCCAGGTTGGTCGAACGTGGAGACGCCAAGCTTGATGGAGGCGAACTGGGTGAGAATCATGAGCATCGCCAGCGTTTCCCCGGCGGCGGACTCATTCTTCCGGTCGAGACCAAGGTACAAGCGGTCGACTCCCCTCTCTCCCAGGGCCTCGAACACCCCCTGGCAGGCGGCCTTGAGGTAGGCGGAGACCGGAAGGTCTTTATGAGGGCTCCCGAATTGGGTCAGGTCGGGCACCAGGCGCTTCCCTTCGGGGCCCGCCCATACCCACACGGCGGCCGATGGGGGGACATCGAGGAGCATCTGGAGGATGGAATGCTGGTCGGCGGTCCCGATGGCGACGAAGGGGAGCTGGCCAAACTTCCCGTCCTTGCCAAGCGACTCCGCCCACAGCTGCTGAAACCACCGCCCCATTGTCCGAAGATGGCTCCCGTACACGAACAGGACCAGCGGGGAAAACGGCCGCCCCAAGAGAACCTGCGCGGCGGCGGCGACGGGGTTTTTCCCCAGCGGCGCCTCGAGCTGGCCAAATCCTTTGGTTGCCCCATCCAGCAAGGCCTCGACGTCGTAGCCGGCAAACAGCAGGGGGAAGGTGCCGACGGTGGAGAAAACCGAGAACCGCCCGGAGAGATCGGCCGGCATGGGGAGGATGGCGGCCCTCTCCTGCCCGGCCCAGCGCCCGAGGGGGCTGTCGGGGGAGGCGGTGAGCATCACCACAAATTCCCCCGCCCGATCGCGGTGGACCGAGACGAGGACCTCCCACAGGAGCGCCAGCATGGTCATGGTCTCCAGGGTGGTGCCGCTTTTGGAGATGGCGAGGACCCCCCAGGTCCCCTTCTTGATGAGCTTGCGGGCCTGTTTGAGGCGCGCTTCCTCCGGATTGTCCAGGAAGAAGAGGCGCTTGGAGGGGCCCACGAACTCGGCAATGGCCTCGGTCCCCAGGATGGAGCCGCCCATCCCGATGACGATCAGGTTCGGAAAGACCTTCCGCTTGGTCTCGGCCAGCGCGCGGGCCTCCTCCAGCCCCTCCCGCCGGAGGACCACCCGCATGTACGGGGGGCATTCCGTCCGGATCCGGGCCAGCGCCTCGCGGTCCGCCTCGGGGTGGGCCAATCGGATGGTCGGGGGGGCGGGGAGGAACCTGGGCATGGGGGGGTCTCCTTTCCGTCGGGAGGGGAACGGCTACGCTACCACTGGATCCCGGCCTTCTTGATGTCGGCCAGGAACTTCTCGAGCCCGATGTCGGTCATGGGATGCTTGAAGCAGGCCTCGAGGACGCCGAAGGGGACGGTGGCGATGTGGCAGCCCAGCATGGCCGCCTGCTTCACGTGGTCCGGATGGCGGACGGAGGCGGCGATGACCTCGGTGTCGAACCCGTAGTTGGCGAACATCTCCAGGATCTGGGCCACCAGCTCCATCCCGTCGTGGCCGATGTCGTCCAGGCGCCCGACGAAGGGGCTGACATAGGCGGCGCCGGCCTTGGCGGCGATGAGGGCCTGGTTGGGCGAGAAGATGAGGGTCATATTGACCGGAATCCCCAGGGACTTCAGCGCGCGGGTGGCCTTGACCCCCTCGGGGGTGAAGGGGACCTTGACAACCACGTTTTTCCCGAGCTGGGCCAGCACCTTGGCCTCCTCGATCATGGCGCCGGCTTCGGTGGCCAGGACCTCGCAGGAGACGGGCCCGGGGATCAGGGCGACGACCTCCCGGAGGGCTTCCCGGTAGGGCTTCCCCTCCCGGGCGATCAGGGACGGGTTGGTGGTGACGCCGTCGACCAGTCCCCACTCGAGGCCCTTTTTCAGTTCGGCAATGGCGGCGGTATCGAGAAAAATCTTCATTTATACCTCCGTTTCGTCTTCTTTGTCGGCCAGCAGGGCGATGGCCGAGCCGCGGTCCTCGGGCTCCAGGTCCACGATCCGAACGCCGCGGGCGCTGCGGTGGTAGCGGCTGATGCTCTTGATGGGGGTCCGAAGGATCTTCCCCTGCTCCGAGATGACCATCAGTTCGTCCCGGTCGGTGGCCTCCAGGACCCCCACCACCTCGCCGTTCTTTTTGTCCACCTTGACATTGATGATGCCCTTCCCGCCCCGGTTCTGGAGGCGGTACTCGGCAATGGGGGTTTTCTTGCCGTAGCCGCGGGCGCAGACGGTCAGGATGTCCCGTTCGTCTTCCACCACCACCATCCCCACCACGGCATCATCTTTCCGCAGGCGGATGCCCATCACCCCCGCGGCCACCCGTCCCATGGGGCGCACCTGCTCGCCGGTGAAGACGATGCTGTAGCCCATCCGGGTGGCCAGGAGCACCTTGGCTTGATCGGGGAGGGGCTTGACGCCGATGAGGTCGTCCCCTTCCTCGATGACGATGGCCTGAATCCCCCCTTTGCGCGGGTTGGAGTAGGCGGCCAGGGGGGTCTTCTTGACTTTGCCCTGGCGGGTGGCGAAAAGGAGGTATCGGTCGGCATCGAAGGTCCGGACGGTGAGAACGGCCGAGAGGGTCTCCCCTTCGTGAAGCTGAACCAGGTTGACGATGGCGGTCCCCTTGGCGGCGCTCCCCACCTCCGGGATCTCGTAGACCTTCTTCCAGTAGAGCCGCCCCTGGTGGGTGAAGATGAGGACATAGTCGTGGCTGGAGCCCACGCTCATTTGCTTGACGAAGTCCTCTTCGTGGGTGGTCATCCCGATCCGTCCCTTCCCTCCGCGCCGCTGGGCCCGGTAGAGGGTCAGGGGGGTGCGCTTGATGTAGCCGCCCTGGGAGAGGGTGATCACCATGTCTTCCTCGGGGATGGTGTCCTCCAGGGTGATCTCGGGCTGGACGTCGGTGATCTCGGTCCGACGGGGGTCGCCATACTTCTCCTTGATCTCCTTCAGCTCCCGGGCGATGATGCCCTTGACCTTCTCCTCGGATTCCAAGACCGCCTCCAGCTCGGCGATCAGCTTCATGATGGCCCGATACTCCTCCAGGATCTTCTCGCGCTCCAGCCCCGTCAATTTCTGGAGGCGCATGTCCAGGATGGCGTTGGCCTGGATTTCGGAGAGCTTGAACTGGGTCATGAGCCCCTGGCGGGCCTCCTCGGGGGTCTTGGAGGCCCGGATGAGCTTGATGACGGCGTCCAGGTGGTCCAGGGCGATCTTCAGCCCCTCCAAGATGTGGGCCTTTTCCCGGGCCTTCTTGAGGTCGAAGACGGTCCGGCGGTAGATGACCTCCTTCCGGTGCCCCAGGAAGGCCTCCAGGAGCTGGCCCAGGGTCATGATCCTGGGCTTTCGCCCCGCGAGGGCCAGGAACTGGATGTTGAAGGTGGCCTGGAGCTGGGTGTGCTTGTAGAGGAAGTTGAGGACCACCTCGGGGGAGGCGTCCTTCTTGAGATCCAGGACCACCCGGATCCCCTCCCGGCTGGACTCGTCGCGCAGGTCGGCCACCCCTTCGAGCCGCTTGTCCCGGATGTGCTCGGCGATGACCTCCACCAGCTGGGCCTTGTTCACCTGGTAGGGGAGCTCCGTGATGACCAGGGAGTGCTTGTCTTCCTTGGTGGGGTGGGTCTCCACCACGGCTTTGGCCTGGACCTTTAAACTCCCCTTTCCGGTGGCGTAGGCCTGCCGGATCCCCTCCCGCCCATTGATGGTGCCGCCGGTGGGGAAGTCGGGACCGGGGAGGACCGCGAGGAGGTCTTCGACCGTGTACTTCTTCTTCTGCAGGACGACGAGGCAGGCGTCCACCAGCTCCCCGAGGTTGTGGGGCGGGATGTTGGTGGACATGCCGACGGCGATGCCGGAGCTCCCGTTGGCCAATAGATTGGGGAATTTGGCCGGCAAAACGGCGGGCTCGACCAGGGATCCGTCGTAGTTGGGGACCCAGTCCACCGTCTCCTTGTCGATATCCTCCTTAAGCAGTTCCTCGGCCAGGGGGGTGAGGCGCACTTCGGTGTACCGCATGGCCGCGGCAGCGTCGCCGTCGAGCGAGCCGAAGTTGCCCTGTCCGTCGATGAGCGGGTAGCGCATGGAGAAGTCCTGGGCCATGCGGACGGCGGCGTCGTAGATGGCCGCGTCGCCGTGGGGGTGGTACTTGCCCATGCAGTCCCCGACGATGCGGGCCGACTTCTTGTAGGGCTTGTTGGAGAGGTTCCCCTGCTCGAACATGCCGTAAAGGATCCGACGGTGGACCGGCTTGAGGCCGTCGCGCACGTCGGGCAGGGCGCGCCCGACGATGACCGACATGGCGTAGTCCAGGTAGGACCGTTTGATCTCGTCTTCGATGCTGATCGGGAGGATGTTCTTCATGGATTAGATGTCCAGGTTCCGCACCTTGAGCGCGTTGCTCTCGATGAACTCCTTGCGGGGCTCCACCAGGTCGCCCATGAGGACGGTGAAGAGGCGGTCGGCCTCCACGGCGTCCTCCACGGTGACCTTGATGAGGAGACGCCGGTCGGCGTCCATGGTGGTCTCCCACAGCTGCTCGGGATTCATCTCGCCCAGGCCCTTGTACCGCTGGATCGACAGCCCCTTCTTGGCCTTGTGCATCAGGGCGTCGTAGCCGGCGGCGAACGAGGGGTACGCGACGCCATCCACGGTGACCCCAACGGCCAGGAGGGAGGCGAGCCGGCCGTGGAGCTGGACCAGCTTGCGGTACTCGGGGGACTCCACCAGGTCCTGGTGGATGCGGCTGAGGTGGGGCTGCTCGGGCTTGTCCTTGTAGAGAAGGACCAGGCCGTTCTCGCTCTCCTGGACCGCCTGCACCTCCGCGAACCCCGCCCCCTTCATCGCCTCGGCCAGGAACTTGATCTCTTTGGCGTCGTGGAAGAACTGGGGTTCCTTGAACCCCAGCTGGAGGAGGAGCTCCACCCCGCGGGCCGTGACCCCGTGGTGGACCAGGTACTCCAGGGCGTCGACATACTCCTGGTAGTCCTGCATCAGCCGCACCAGCGACTCCCCCTTGAACACCTGCCCGTCCTCCGACTGCACCCGCACGTCCTCCTTCAGACGCTGGAGGAGGAAGTCCTGCAGCTCTTTTTCGGCCAGGCAGTACTGGACGGCGTTGCCCCGGGCGACGCGGTAGAGGGGGGGCTGGGCGATGAAGAGGTGCCCCTTGTCCACCAGGGCGGGCATGTAGCGGTAGAAGAAGGTGAGCAGCAGCGTCCGGATATGGCTCCCGTCCACATCGGCGTCGGTCATGATGACGATTTTGTTGTAGCGCAGTTTGGCGAGGTCCATCCCCTCCTTGCCGTACCCGGCCCCGAGCGCGGCGATGATGGCCCGGATCTCGTTGTTGGAGAGCATCTTGTCCTCGCGGGCCTTCTCCACGTTGAGGATCTTCCCCCTCAGGGGAAGGACGGCTTGGAACCGGCGGTCGCGGGCCTGTTTGGCGCTGCCGCCGGCCGAGTCGCCTTCGACGACGAACAGCTCGGCGCGTTCGTTGGACTTCTCCTGGCAGTCGGCCAGCTTGCCCGGCAACGAGGTGGAGTCGAGGGCCCCCTTGCGGCGGACCAGTTCCTTGGCTTTGCGGGCGGCCTCGCGCGCGCGCGCGGCTTCCACCATCTTTTCGATGATCTTCCGGCCGACCCCGGGGTTCTCCTCCAGATACCGGCCCAGCTTCTCGTTGAGGGCCGATTCCACCCACCCCTTGACGTAGGACGAAACCAGTTTGTCTTTGGTCTGGCTGGAGAACTTGGGGTCGGCGATCTTGAGATTGATGACCGCCGTCAGCCCCTCCCGGATGTCCTCGCCCGAGAGGTTCTCCTTGAGGTCCTTGAGGAGCCCCTTGGACTCTCCATAGGCGTTGATGGTGCGGGTCAGCGCCGCCCGGAACCCCTGGACGTGGGTTCCGCCGTCCCCGTTGGCGACGTTGTTGGTGTAGGCGAAGAGGGTCTCGGTGTAGGTGTTTGTCCACTGGAGCCCCACCTCGAGCAGCTCCTCCACCCCGTCGGTGGTCTGGGTGTCCTGGAGGAAGATGGGCTTGGGATGGAGCGGCTCCTTTTTCTCGGTCAGGTACTCCACGAAGGAAACGACCCCCCCCTTGTACTTGAAGGAGGCTTCTTTGTCGTCCCGCTCGTCCTTGATGCTGCATTCCAGGCCGGCGGTGAGGAAGGCCAGCTCGCGGAGGCGCCGGACCAGGATCTCGTAGTGAAACTCGGTGGAGGAGAAGATGTCTGGATCGGGGATGAAGGTGATCTTCGTGCCGGTCCGTCGGGCCTCGCCCACCTTTTTGAGCGGCCCCTGGGGCTTCCCCTTGGCGTATTTCTGGACGAAGATGCCGTTGTCGCGCCGGATCTCCAGCGAAAGTTCTTTCGACAGGGCGTTGACCACCGAGACCCCGACGCCGTGGAGGCCGCCGGAGGCCTTATACGCGTTGTGGTCGAACTTCCCGCCGGAATGGAGCTCGGTCATGATGATCTCGACGGTCTCGCGTTTCTCCACCGGGTGCATCCCCACGGGGATGCCGCGGCCGTTGTCGATGACGGTGACCGAATTGTCTCGGTGGATAATGACCTGGATGCGGTCGCAGTAGCCTGCCTGGGCCTCGTCCACCGCGTTGTCGAGCAGTTCGAAGACCATGTGGTGCAGGCCGGTGCCGTCGTCCGTGTCCCCGATGTACATCCCGGGGCGCTTGCGGACGGCGTCCAGCCCTTTGAGCAGTTTGATGCTTTCCGAAGTGTATTCCTGGGTCATACCGGCGGTGCGGACCTTTCCTTTTCCGAGCGGGACATGGAGCGCAGAGATCCGTCGCTCGCTACAGCGTCATGGGCATCAGGACGTAGACGTGGTCCAGGGTCTCGTCCTGCGGGATGAAGACCCCTTTGGAATTGGAGTCCTTGAGGTAAATCTTGATCGCGGTCGAGGGGACGGAAGCCAGGAAGTCGAGCAGGTATTTGGAGTTGAACCCGATCTGGATCTGCTCGCCCCGGTATTCGACTTCCATGGTCTCGATGGCTTCGCCGATGTCGGGATGGCTTCCGTCGAGCTTCAGCTTTCCCGGGCTCAGGAAGAAGCGGATGCCGTAGTATTTGCCGGAGCCGAGGATGGAAACGCGGCGAACGGCCTCGAAGAAGGTATCGCGCTGGATCCCGACCTCCTTGTCGCCATACTGCGTAATGTAGGCGGTATAGTCGGGGAACTTGTTCTGGAGTTTGCGGGCGATCAACTCCCGCTCCTTGAACCGGAAGGTGACGAACTGATCTTGGTGCCCGATATGGCAGAACTCCTCCCCCTCCATTTTGGTGAGCTCATGGCACGCCTTGCGGGGGACGATCCCCTCAGGAAAGGTGTAGCCCTTCTCCAGCTCTGCCGGGAGGATGACCCGGTTGAGGCGGTGTCCGTCGGTGGAGGCCAGTTCCAGCTTGCCGTCCGTGCACTTGAAGCAGACGCCGCCGAGCTGATAGCGATACTCGTCCATGGAAACGGAGGGGATGGTGCGGGTGAGGCCCTTTTGCAGGTGGGCGCACACCACCTTGATGCCGTGGCCGTCGTCGCAGCGGGGGACTTTCGGATAGTCCTCCGGGGGGAGGATGGCCAGTTCGTAGTTGACGGCCCCGGAGGAGATCAAGAGGCGTCCGTTGTCCTTCAACTGCATTTCCACCCGGTTTTCCGGAAGGAGAGCGAAGATCTCCGAAAGCTTGCTGGCCAGCACCGTGGCCCCCCCTTCCTTCTTTACCTCGACCGCGACCTTGGCGTGGTAGGTGACGTCCAGGTCGGTGGCCGTCAAGTGGAGGGTATCCTTGGCGGCGCGTAGAAGCACGTTGACGAGAATGGCCACGGTGGTCTTCTTTTCCACAATGGCCTGGGTGATCGATAGTTCCTGCCGCATGAGGTCGCGATCAACGAAGAAATGCATGCAGCCTCCCATGGCGTTCAATATTACACCATATAGATTATAGCACAAAACTAAAAATAACTATACCCCTGTGGAATTGCGGATGGACGCGGGCAACAGGTTTCCTTTTCTTGTGGATGGGGGCAACAGCGGGTCTGTGCAGGGGCTGTGGAGATTACTGGAATTGTTCCATCAGCTCATCCAGGGCTTTCTTGACCTCCAGGTCTTTCTGCCGCATTTCCTCGATTTTTCCCACAGAATAGATGACCGTGGAATGGTGCTTGTTACCGAACAGTTTGCCGATTTCCGGGAAGGAGAGGGTGGTCAGCTGTTTAATCAGCCACATACATACCTGGCGCGGGAAGGAATACGGCTTGGCGCTGTTTTTGCTCTTTAAATCCTGGACTTTCAGGCCGTAGTAGTGGGCTACCGTGCGCATGATCTCTTTAGGAGTGATCATGGCGCTCTCCACGTCCAGGACCCGCTGCAGGGCCTCCTGGGCGCAGGCCAGAGAGATGGGTTGATTCGTGAAGGAAGCGTATGCGGCGATGCGGCGATACAGTCCCTCCAGATCCCGGATATTGGAGCGGACGTGACGGGCGATAAAAAGACACACATCGTCCGGCATGGAGGCGCCGTCCTGTTCCGCTTTCTTTTTAACGATGGCGACTTTCATTTCGAGCCCCGGGGGCATGATGTCGGCCAGCAACCCCCCTTCGAACCGACTCCGGAGACGCTCCTGGAGTTCGTTGATGTCCTTGGGCAGGTGGTCAGAGGCCAGAACGATCTGTTTCCGGGCCTCGTGCAGCAGGTTGAACAGGTGGAACAGCTCGTCCTGGGTGGTTTTCTTCCCCGTCAGGAACTGAACATCGTCCAGCAGGAAGAGATCGGCCGAGCGATAGGTCTGCCGGAAATCCATCAATTTCTGGTTTTTCAAGCTGTTGACCATGTCGGTGTAAAACGAGTCGACGGTCACATACAGCACCTGCATGTTGTGGTGGCCCGCGCAGTAGTTTCCGATGGCTTGCAGCAGGTGGGTTTTTCCCAGCCCCGTAGCGCCGTAGATAAAAAGGGGATTGTAGGCCTTGGCCGGGTTCTCTGCCACCGCCCGGGCCGCGGCGTGGGCGAACTGGTTGCTCTCGCCGATGACAAAGGCCTCGAAAGTGTAGGCGGGGTTGAGGGTCGGAGAGGGACGGGGCGCCGGCTTCGGTGTGGGCTCCTCGGCCTTGGCCAGGACGATGGTATACGGGCGTTCCCAAGCCAGGGCCGCCGCCTCCTTCAGTGCGGGGAGGAAAGTCTCCCCAAGCACATGCTCGAAGGTCTCGTTGGGGACGGAGAGGATGAGGGAATCCCCCGAAAACCCCACGAAGCGCACCGGCTTGATCCAATGGGTGAAATCGGCATCGCCGATGCTTTGCTGCAAAGCACGCTGGAAGACGGCCCATTTGTCCATATGAGGATCGGGAGTATAGACCTTTCACCTGGCGCTGTCAAACCGCCCCTCCATGGCCATTGAGCGGGTGGTGGGGCGGGTCCCCGCCGAGATACCCCCTTGAAATTTAATGGTTTTTAGGGTATCCTACGCGGCTATTTCGACGCATTTCAGGAGGTCGTTCCATGAAAAGGACTTTTCAACCCAACAACCGGAAACGCAAGAAGGTCCACGGGTTCCGGTCCCGCATGAAGACCAAGGCGGGCCGCAACGTCCTGTCGCGCCGCCGCGCCAAGGGGAGGAAGAGGCTCACCGTTTGAGCGAGGTTTCCTTCGCCTCCGGTCGGCGGTTGCAAGGGAGGCGGGCGTTCGGCTCCGTTTTCAAAGAAGGCATCCGCGTCACCGGCAAAACCATGACCCTCATCTTCCAGCCCGAGTCCATCCCGGCCCTGCGGCCGGGGGTCGTCGTTTCCGGAAGGGTGCGGCCCCATGTGCGCCGCACCCTGCTGAAACGGCGGTTGAGGGAGCTCGTCCGCCTCCATGCCGCCCTTCTGCCGGCCGTCCCCGGGGCCCTGGTGGTCCTCTACCGGGGGGGGGGCGATCATCCCTTCCCGGTCCTTCACCAAGATTACCTCCAAACCCTGGCGGCCCTCCGGCGATGCTGTCCCGCCTGAGCCTCCTGTTTCTGAAAGGGTATAAGCGCTTCGTGTCCCCTCTTCTGCCCCCTGCCTGTCGGTTCACTCCCACCTGCAGCGAGTATATGGCTGAGGCCATTCGGCTCTACGGGTTCGCCCGCGGGGCTTGGCTGGGTTTGAGGCGGCTCCTGCGGTGCCACCCCTTCCACCCGGGAGGGCATGACCCCGTCCCCCCATTATGGAAAAAAGAGTCCTAATCGCCGTGGTCCTCTCCCTGCTGGTCCTCCTGGTCTGGGGGAAGTTCTTCGCTCCCGCCCCCTCAGTCCCTCCCCCCAACCCGCCCGCCCCCGCCGCCAGTCCGGGGGCGCCCCCGGGCCCCACCGCTTCCGGGCGGGAACCGGCCTCCCCGGGCGCGCCCCATGCTTCCGCGGAGGTTGCTGCGGCCCCCCTGGCCCCCGAACCGGTCGTGGAGAGCATCGAGCGCGAGGAGGTGCTGGAGAACGAGTTCCTCCGGGTCGTCTTCACCAACCGGGGAGCGCGCCTGACCTCCGTTCAACTCAAAAAGTACCTGAATTACGAGGGCCAACCCCTGGAGCTGGTCCCCGCCTATGTTCCGGACGCCCATCCCTTCGACCTGAAGATCCCCGACGACCCCGCCCTTCAGCAGGAAGCCCGAGAAGGGCTCTACCGGGTGGAGCGGACCGACGCCGGTCTGGTCTTCACCTACGCCAACGAGCGCATCCGGGTGGTACGGGCGTTCGCCCTCTCCCGCGCGTTCATCCAGGTCGAGATGGAGGCGGCCACCGCCCTCCGAAGTCCCTGGACCCTCACCTTCGGGCCGGGCCTGAGGCCCCTGGAGGAAAAGGAATCGGGCAACCGGTTCCTCCTCGCGGGCGGTCTGGCGGTCTTGCGCGGGGACCAGGTGGAACGCGTGGGCCCCATGAAGCTCAAGGAACCGCGAGATGTATCCCTGGACGGGGCCGTCTTCGCCGGGCTGGAGGACAACTACTTCGCCGCCGTCCTCTTCCCCAAGGTCGGGCTGGGCCGCGTGCGGGCCTCCGTGACCAAGGAAACCTACCGCTCCGGGACCCTCACCCAGCCCTTCAAGGCCGAGGCGCTTCCCGCCGACCTGCTCCCGCGGGTCCGATGGGAATCCGGCAGCCGGACGCTGTCGCTTTTGGGGGCGTTCACCCCCGAACAAGAGTCCGCCCTCCTCGGGGCCTGCGCCACCGAGCGGGACCAAAAGCGCCTCCGGCGCATCCTCGGGGCGGAAAACGCCCAGATGGCCCTCGAGTTCCCCGTCGCCGGCCCCAAAGCCGCCTTCACCGCCTACCTGGGGGCCAAGGACTACGACTTCCTCAAGAAGGAGAGTCCCCCACTGGCCGCCCTCGTCGACCTGGGGTGGTTCTCGTTCATCGCCCGTCCCCTCCTGTGGGCCCTCAAGGGGATCCATGCCCTCATCCCCAACTGGGGCTGGGCCATCGTCCTCCTCACCGTCCTCCTGCGCGTCCTCCTGTATCCGGTCAACCACAAGCAAATCGTCTCCATGAAAAAGATGCAGGCGATCCAGCCCAAGGTGGAGGCCATCAAGCGCAAGTACAAGAAGGCCCCCAAGGACATGGAAGAGCGCAACAAGATGAACCAGGAGATCATGGCGCTCTACAGGGAGGAGGGGGTCAACCCCATGGGCGGATGCCTCCCGCTTCTGATCCAGATCCCCATCCTGTGGGCCTTCTACAACCTCCTCTCCGCCGCCATCGAGCTGCGCAACGCCCCCTTCATGCTCTGGATCACCGACCTCTCGGCCAAGGACCCGTGGTTCATCACCCCCCTCCTCATGGGGGCGGCCATGTTCGTCCAGCAGGCGATGACCCCATCCACGGGGACCGACGCCCAAAAGAAGATCTTCCTCCTGATGCCCGTTCTGTTCACCTGGATGTTCCTCAGCTTCCCCGCCGGCCTGGTCCTCTACTGGCTGGTCAACAACCTGCTCCAAATCCTCCAAATGTGGTTCCAGCAGCGCAAGGAACGGAAGGAGGCCGCCGCATGAACAAGCGCACCTTTTCCGGCCGCACCCTGGACGAGGCCCTCGAAGGGGCCGTCCGCGAGTATCGCAAATCCCGCGACCAGCTCAACTACCGGATCCAGGAGGACAAGCGCACCCTCCTCGGGCTTGAAAAGGTGGTCACCATCGAGGTGATGGAAGAGTCGGTCAGCCCGGTGGTCCGGCAGTTCCTCAACCGTGTCATTCTGGGGGTGGGGCTCTCCCTCTCCTACGAGATCGAGGTCCAGGATGACATGGTCTGCGTGGACCTCAAAGGCAACGACCTCGGGTTGATGCTCAAGAACAACGGAGAGCTCCTCGACGCCGTCCAGACCCTGCTCGCCCGCGTCCTGCAGAAGCAGGGGTGGGAGGGGGGAGTGGAGGTGGACGGGGACGCCTTCCGGCAGAAGCTGAAGGACCGGATCCGACGGATGGCCGTCGAGTTGTGCCAGAAGGCGCGGCGCGACCAACGCCCCGTTGCCGTTCAGCCCCTCCCGCCCCACCTGCGCAAGGTCGTCCACCTGGCCGCCGCCCAGTGCCCGGGCGTGGAGACCAAGAGCCAGGGCAGTGGCTACATCAAGCGCGTCATCATTACTCCGAAGAAGGGATGAGACCATCGCCGCCCCGGCCACGGCGCCGGGGCGCGCCGCGGTAGCCCTCATCCGCCTCTCGGGCCCCCGGGCCCACCCCATCCTCCAATCGCTCGCCGGCCGGTCCTTCCAGGACCGGCGCCCCACCCTGACCCGCCTTCCCGGAGTGGGGAAGGCCATGGTCACCCTTTTCCGGGGGCCGCGCTCCTACACCGGCGAGGATGTGGTCGAGGTGACCCTCTACGGCAACCCCGTCCTGGAGGAGGCGTTCCTCCGGCGGCTGGGGGAGGCGGGGGTCCTACCCGCGCTGCCGGGGGAGTTCACCTTCCGGGCGGTCCTCCACGGGAAGATGGACCTCGTCCGGGCCGAGGGGCTCGCCGCCCTCATCGAGGCGCGTACCCCCCTCCAGGTGGAGCGGGCCCTCGACGCGGCCGAAGGGGCCTTCTCGGCCCGGCTGGGGGAGCTGAAGGAGCGGCTCGCGGGGGCGCTAGCCCTCGTCCAGGCCGCGGTGGAGTTTCCCGAAGAAGAGCTGGAAACCGGGAACGACCGCGTGGCTCGGGCCTTCGGCCAGCTCGCCGGCGCCGTCGAATCCCTCATCGCCTCCTGCCGCCCCGTCCCCGAGGGGGGGCTTCTCTCCGTCATCCTTGCCGGCCCCCCCAATGCCGGCAAGTCCACCCTCTTCAACCGCTTCGCCGAGGGCGAGAAGGCCCTCGTCACCCCCGCCCCCGGGACCACGCGCGACGGCCTGCGAGAAACCGTCGTCATCGGCGCCTGCCGCCTCTCCCTCATGGACTCCGCGGGCATCTTCGAGGCCGATGACGCCGTCACCGCCCAGGCCGTCGCGCGGGCCGTCGCCCAGGTGGAGCGAGCCGACCGCGCCCTATGGCTGGCCGACGCCTCCCGCGCGCGCAGCGGGCAAGTCCCCGCCGCCCTGGCGGAGAAGCTTGGCGGGCGGCTGGCTGTGGCGGCCAACAAAGCCGACCTTGGCGTCCATCCCGACTGGGCCGACGGCGCGGCCCCCCTCTTCTCCGCGTTGACCGGGGAGGGGATGGTGCGCATCGAGGCCCTCCTTGCCGGCTGGGCCGCTGAGGCCGAGCGGGAGGGGCGGGAAGCCGCCTACTTCGTCACCTGGCGGCAGGAGCGGGCGCTGGCCGATCTCCGTGAGCGCCTGCAGCGGGCCCGCCGCCTTGCCGAGGAGGGGGCCCTGGAGCTTGCCGCCCAGGAGGCCCTCGATGGGGCCGCCGTCCTAGCCGACCTCACCGGGGCAATCCCGGCGGAAGCGGTGCTGGACCGGATCTTCTCCAGTTTCTGCATCGGAAAATGATGAAGCGCATCGTCGTCATCGGCGCCGGGCACGCCGGCATTGAGGCCGCCTCTGCGGCGGCGCGCATGGGAGTCCCCACCGTCCTGGTCACCCTTTCGCTGGACACCATAGGGCGGATGTCCTGCAACCCCGCCATTGGCGGCGTGGCCAAGGGGAACTTGGTGGCGGATCTCGACGCCCTCGGGGGGCTGATGGGGCAGGCGGCCGACGCGGCGGGGATCCAGTTCCGCCTGCTCAACCGCAGCCGCGGTCCCGCCGTGTGGGGCCCGCGGGCGCAGGAGGATCGGGAGGACTACGCCCGCTGGATGAAGCGGGCCCTCTTCGCCACCCCCGACCTGGAGGTGCGGCAGGGGGTGGCGACCGCCGTCCGGACCCAAGGGGGGCGGGTGACCGGCGTGGAGCTGGCGGGGGGGGAGTGCATCGGGGCGGGGGCGGTGGTGGTCACCGCCGGCACATTCATGAATGGCGTAATACACATAGGAGCAAATAATTATCCAGGAGGAAGAGCAAACGAACCGGCCAGCGTCGAGTTGTCGGCCTCCCTCCGAGCCCTCGGCCTGAAACTGGGGCGCTTCAAGACGGGGACGCCGCCGCGCGTCCTGGCGGCAAGCGTCGATTTTGCGAAACTGGAAGTGCAGCCGGGGGACGAGGAGCCCGTCCCGTTCTCCATGCACACGCGCCGCCTCGCGTCCCGCCAGGTTCCCTGCCACATCACCCACACCCACCCCGCCCTCCACGCCTTTCTGCGCGAGCACCTCGATGCCTCCCCGCTCGTGGCGGGACGCATCACCGGGACCGGCCCCCGCTACTGCCCCTCGCTGGAGGTGAAGCTGGTTCGGTTTGCCGACCGCGACCGGCACCCGATCTTCGTCGAGCCCGAGGGGCGGAACCACCCCGAGGTGTATCTCAACGGCTTTTCCATGAGTCTGCCCGCGCCGATCCAGGAGGCCGCCGTCCGCCTCCTGCCGGGGTTCGAGCGGGCCGTCGTCACCCGCCCCGCCTACGCCATCGAATACGACTACGCCGATCCCGCCCAGCTTGAACCGACCCTCCAGGCGGCCGCCGTTCCCGGACTTTACCTGGCCGGGCAGGTGAACGGGACGAGCGGCTACGAGGAGGCCGCCGCCCAGGGGCTGATGGCGGGGATCAATGCCGCCCGCGTCGTGAAGGGGGAGGCGCCGGTGATCCTGGGGCGCGACCGCGCCTACATCGGGGTGATGATCGACGACCTCGCCGGCCGCGGCGTGGACGAGCCCTACCGGATGTTCACTTCGCGCGCCGAATACCGGCTCCTCCTCGGGTTCCGCTCCGCCCGGCGCCGCCTCCTGCCCCTGGGGCGCGGGTTGGGGCTCGTCCCGGAGCGCCTCTACCGCCGGGTGTGGGAGGAGGAGGAGCGGATCGCGGCCCGGGCCCGCGAGCTGGACGCCCACCCTGTCAATCCCACGGCCGAACACCGGGAGCGCTTCCGGGAGGCCTACGGCCTCGCCTTCGACGAGCCCGCCACCCTGGGGGGGCTCCACCGCCGTCTCAAGGCGCCGCTGGCGGACCTCTGCCGCCTCGTCGGCGTGGAGGCGGACGGCGCGTCGGAGTTCTGGTCCCGCCTGGAGGAGGAGATCCTCTACGCCCCCTATCGCGCCCGCCAGTTGGAGGAGGTGGGGCGGATGGACGCCCTTCTCGCCACCGGCATCCCCCCCGGCTTCGACTTTGCCGCCGTCCCCGGCGTCAGCCGGGAGGCGCAGGACAAGCTTGCCGCCGCCCGCCCAACCACATTGGCGGAGGCGCGGCGCATCCCCGGGGTCACCCCCGCGGCCCTCACCGCCCTCTATGTGGCTCTCCGCGCGCACGCTCTCTGACCTCGCCGCCGGGGCCGGCTATCCGCTGGACGCCGGGGCCGCCGAGCGTCTGGAGGCATACCTCGCCCTGGTGGTGGAGCACAACCGGGCCATCAACCTGGTGAAATACAAGTCGGACGAGGAGCTGGCCAAGGGCCACGGCCTCGACTTCCTCCCCCTGCTGGCGGAGGTGTCGGAGGGGGAGCCGGTGGTGGACATCGGCGCCGGGGCCGGGTTCCTGGGGTTGGGTCTGGCCATCGCCCGGCCGGGCCTGGCCGTCACCCTGCTTGAGCCCAATCTCAAGCGGGCCTATTTCCTCCAGAAGGCCATCGCCGCCCTCGGCCTTGCCGCCCGGGTGGAGGAGTGGTCGCTGGAGGCGGTCCTGCCGCGCCTGCCGCCGGGGCAGATGCTGTTCGTCGCCCGCGCCCTGCCGAACAAGGGAAAAGTGCTCAAGGGGCTGGGGCGGAAGCGGACGGCGCCGCACCGCTTGGGACTGCTGCTGGGGGCCGACGCCAAAGCGTTTGGGGCGGAACTCAAGATATGGTATTCTGTGCGGCGCATGACGCCGATGCCGTTCCGCGCCCATTCCTGGCTCCTGGTCCTCCGCCATGTTTCACGTGAAACAATCGCCCCAGATGTTTCACGTGAAACGCTCTGACCCTCCCGAGGCCCATGGGCCGCATCGTTTCCATTACCAACCAAAAGGGGGGGGTGGGCAAGACCACCACCGCCATCAATTTGGGGGCCTACCTGGCCGCCGGGGGCAAGAGGGTCCTTCTGGTGGACCTCGACGCCCAGGCCAACGCCTCCTCCGGGCTCGGCGTCCCCAAGAACTTCCCCGAGAAGAACGCCTACCAGGTGCTGATGGGCACCCTCCCGGCGGCAGAGGCGATCCTCGCCCTTCCGTACGCGAACTTCCACCTCCTCCCGGCCCACCGCGACCTTGTCGGCGCCGAGCTGGAGCTGGTGGAGATGGAGGGGCGCGAGTACTTCCTGAAAAAGGCCCTGGCCCCCATCCACGCCCGGTACGACTTCATCTTCCTGGACTGCCCCCCGTCGCTCGGTCTGATCACCCTCAACGCCCTGGCCGCCGCCGACGGCGTGATCATCACCTTGCAGAGCGAGTACTTCGCCCTGGAGGGGTTGGGGGAGTTGGTGCAGACCATCGAGCGGGTGCGGGAGGGGCTCAACGCCTTCCTGGAGATCGACGGCATCCTGCTGACCATGGTGGACGACCGCACCAACCTGAGCCAGCAGGTGGGGGCGGAGATCCGGAAGCACTTCCCGCGCGAGGTCTTCGGCACCGGCATCCCGCGGAGCATCCGGCTGGGAGAGACCCCCAGCTTCGGGCGTCCCATCCTCTACTACGACGCCCGCTCGCGCGGCGCCATCGCCTACAAGGGGGTGGCCGACGAGTACCTGAAACGGAGGAAGGCATGAAACGAAAAGCGCTCGGCCGCGGGCTCGACTCTCTCATCCCGGCCAAGACGGCCGCCCCGAAGCTACCCGAGGGGACCGCCAGAATCCCGGTCCACGCCATCGTCCCCAACCCCCACCAGCCCCGCAAAGTGTTCGCCGAGGAGGAGATCAAGGACCTGGCCTCCAGCATTCGGGCCGACGGGCTCCTCCAGCCCGTGGTGGTGTGCCGCCGCGGCGAGGAGTACATCCTCATCGCCGGCGAGCGGCGGTGGCGCGCCGTGCAGTCGCTGGGGTGGAAGGAGGTTCCCGCCGTCGTCAAGGAGGTGGCCGACGACCGCGAGCTCCTGGTGCTGGCCCTCGTGGAGAACGTCCAGCGCGAGGATCTCAATCCCATCGAGCGGGCCCTGGGCTACCGCGAGCTCCAGCAGAAGTTCCACCTCACCCAGGAGGAGATCGCCGCCAAGATGGGGAAGAGCCGCGCGGCCATCGCCAACGGCCTGCGCCTCCTCAACCTTCCCGAGGAGGTCCAGCGCCTCCTTCAGGAGGGGAAGCTCTCCGAGGGGCACGGCCGCTCCCTCCTCGCCCTCGACGGCGAGAAGGCGATGATCAGGATGGCCCGCCGCATCGTGGACGCGGGCATCACCGTGCGCGAGGCGGAGCGGAAGACCCGCAAAGGGACCCCGGCCGACCCCATTACCAGGGACGCCGAGCAGAAGCTCTCCCGCATCCTCCACACCGCCGTGGCCATCCAGCGGCGCAAGAAGGGGGGCTTCATCCGCATCCAGTTCCACTCCGAGGAGGAGCTCATCCGCCTCTTCGAGACCCTCTCGGGAGGCGAGCGATGACCCGCGGCGGCGAGCTCAACGGCTTCCTCGACGCCGGTTCCTTGGTGGTAGGCACCATCCGCTTCCAGGACACGCTTCGCATCGACGGCAAAGTGCAGGGGCGCATCGAGAGCCGCAACGACCTGGTGGTGGGCGACAAGGGTGAGGTGGAAGGGGAGGTGGTCGTGGGGACCCTCTATGTCTCCGGCACGGTCCGCGGCCGCGTGAGGACCGAGAAGAAGATCATCGTCCACCGCGGCGGCCGGCTGCTGAGCGACATCGTCACCCCCTCCCTCGTCATCGAAGAGGGTGGCATCTTCGAGGGGTCGTGCGACATGGTGAGGGGGAGGGGCGAAGGGCCAAAGGCCTAAACAAATAAAACTTTATAATTATATTACAATAATAATTTTTCAGAAATTGAATCCCGTTTTCCAGCATCTCGTCCGTGCCCGGCCGCCAAGGGGCGCCTCGCATCGCCGTGCCGAGAGTATCAACGATTCAAGCCGACATCCGCTGGCCTGAGGCCGTTGTAAGAATAATAGTCGCAACATGGTTGGCGGTCACGCGATAACAGTCATGCACGATGGGTCTCGGATCGGCCCTCCAACGGGCCTGCCAACGCGAAGCATTTATCCTTTTAGGCCCAAGGGCGCTATTTCACTCCATGGACCTTCGCCAGTACCCGGATGTTCTCCTTCACCTTCTCCACCAATTCCTTCGGCTTGATCGCCTTCGCCTCGCCGGACATGCTCGTGACGAAATCGGCGGCGGAGAAGAGGTCCTCCGTTTCGAAGTGCATGGTCAGGGAGCCGTCGGCATTGGAGGTGAGCTTCTGGCCGTCGAAGAAGGTCATCTCCTTCACCCGCTCCGCCGCCCAACCCTTCAGCCGCACCTCGCAGCAGTGCTCGGCCCCGGCCTTGAAAATGTCGGTCTTCTTGCGGAAGTACATGTCGGGGTCGAACTTGTAATTGGCCGGCGAGAACGGGTCGCCCGTGTCCTCCGCCTCCAGGATCCGGCTCAAGTGGAAGGTCCGCTGGGCTTCGGCCGTCTCGCAATGGGACACCAGATACCACCCGCCCTTCGCGCCACGCAGGTGGAGGGGGATGATGACGCGCAACTCCGGCTTCGCGCCGAGCTTCTGGTAGAGGATGCGGAGCTTCCGGCAGCCGTTGAGGGTCCCGATGCAAATTTTCCAGATCTTGGGGTCGACCCGGGCCATGCGCGGATGGACGAACGAGTATTTGGCCGGATTGGGCTGATTGAACGCGGGGGTGTTGTATTTGGCCCCCATCAGCGTCCGGCGGAGCCGCTCCATCTCCTCCGACAGCGGCATGCCGGAGAAGTCCTTCATCATCGCGCAGGCCAGGAGGAAGGCCGTCACCTCCTCCTCGCCGACGATGAAGGTCCGGTTGAGAAGGGTGACGGGCCCCGTGTATTCGTACGAGCGCGTCTGTTTGTTCCACCGGATCTTGTAGCCGATCTCCCGGTCCAGGGCCTGGAGGTCCCGCTGGGCCGTCTTGGTGCTGATCTGCAGTTTTTCCGCGAGGATCTTGCAGGTGACGGGCTGGTTGGCGGAAAGGAGTTTGTGGATCCGGTCCAAGCGTTCGGCGGGCGAGGTCGCGGCTTGTTTTCCCATGCGCCGATTATACACTCACGGTGCGCCGGGGCGGCAAGGGGCAAGCCGCGGGCGCGAGGTCAGCTGAAGCTGTCGTGCAGTTGCCGCACCACGTCCCTCACGAGGTCCTTCAGCGCCGGGGGATTCACGACCTGCACCTGCCCCCTCCAGCGAAGGACGAAATCGGCCACCCCGTCCAGGCGGGCAACCTCGAAGGAAAGGTCCATGGACCCATCCGCGCGGCGGGTGACCTTCTGCTGGTCGAACCACTCCACCTCCAGGCCCCGCTTCACAGCCTCCTTGGCAAAACGGAGGCGGACCGGGGTCAGGCGCTCGGCACGGAACACCTGGGTCTTCCGCTGGAAGTACGTTTCCTGGTTGAAGGGATAGGATGCGCGGACGAACAGATCGTTCAGGTCCTCCGCCCTGGCGATGCGGTGCATGTTGAAGGTCCGCAGGTCGTTGCGGAGCGTGCAGTGGGCCACGAGGTACCACCCGCTCAAGAACCCGCGGAGGTGCAGGGGATAGACCACCCGTTCCACGGGTTCCTGGTCGTCCGCTTTTTCGTACAGGATCCGCAGTTTGTGGTCCTTCACCAGCGCGTTGACCACCGTCTCCCAGGTCGTTTCATCGATGATGGCGGGGGGGCGGGCACGTAGGAGAACTTTTCCTGCCACTTCTGGTGCTGCTGGGGGCCGTCCCTCGTGTCGTTGAGCAAAAAGGACTTGAGGTTGTTCATCGGGGCCGACAACTGGGCGAACCGGAAGTGTTCCATCATGGAGCTGGCCAGGACGACGCTGATGAGCTCGTCCCTCCCGCAAAACACCTTGGGTTCCACGAGGTAGACCTTCTTGTTGAACCGGTACGTCTCCTCGTCCGGGTCCCACACGATGGGGTAGTTCTTCTCTCTCATCTTGCGGATCGTGCGGGCGATGGTCCTCGGGCTGACCCTCCAATTTCTGGCGAGGTCGGTGCATTGCACCAATAAGCCCAGATAATGCAGTTGGGCTCAAGGGTCGCCCTGTTGAGTAGAGGTAAGTTCAA
>CAZRVT010000050.1:0-19457 GCA_964603505.1 uncultured Holophagales bacterium
GTCCCTCGTAAAAGTACACGCCTCTCCTCCTCGTAAAAGTGTACGCCTATTGACAGATCTTCCATAACCTGATCCACCACTTCAATCGCACCGTCCTGCATCCTCACGGTCCCCGCCCGCACCTCAAAACCTTGCGAAGTCGGTATTTCATCCTACCCGCCCTCCTGGGCGCTACCGCCGGAGGCCCTGTCTTGCGGGTAGCCGTGCGAGATCGGTCCTTCCGCGCCCGTCTTCGCTACATCATGGAACGCCTACACACGCTCCTACCCCTTTCCAATTGCATTGCATTTGCCGCCGACTTGCCCCCTCCCGACCCCGTTCCCGTCTCCTAAACGCCAGCTGACACCGAGCAGGCCTTCTGGGAACCCCTTATGGGCCTTGATCGTTTGGCAGGTCCACCCTCACAACCCGTTTCTGAACAGGCTCTTTCCCATAGCTTCAGGTGAATTGCATTTTCTGGGTTTATTCGGACCGGCCGCAAGGCCGGTCCATGGTTCTCCATGAAAAAAAAACCGCCCGGCCTGGAGCCGGGCGGTCTTCATCGCAAGGTCCCGTGCGGACTACGGGGTGTAGGTGAATCGGATAAACCCCGCGTCCTTGGTGAGATACAGCGTGCAGGTTGAACAACTCAGCTCGTAGAACACCAGGGGCCGCCCGGCGTCCGCCAGCACCCCCGCGTCCGCCGCGTCCACGAAGGAGTTGATCACCCGGTAGAGGTAGTGGTCGTCGTCGTCCCCCGATCCCGGCGCCGAGATCATCCCCCCCTCCAATTCGTCGGGGTACAGGTTGGCCCCCCGCTCCTGCAGGGCGGTGACCCCCGGGGGCAGCGGGTAGGCCTTCGTGAAGATGGCCCCCGGATTGTAGGCGGCGAGGCTGGCGGTGTCGTCGTTGCGCAGCAGGTTGGGGATCCCGCTGACCGCGTCCCCCCAGACCGCGGGACTCCCGTCGATGACGCTGGGGAGGCCGTCGCCGTCCCCGTCGGCGGGGTCGTCGATGTCCCCGTCATGGTCCCCGTCCAGCGCCTCCTTCCCCGCCTCCCGGATGTCCGGAATGCCGTCCCCGTCGCTGTCGAGGTCGCGGTAGTCCGCCCATCCGTCGGCATCGCTGTCGGCGGCCGCGTTGTCGCTGCCGGGGATCTGCCCCGTCACCGGGTCGGGGACCCCGTCGATGAGGCCGTCCCCGTTGGCGTCGAGTTCCCCGCCCTCCATGACGTCGTTGACCCCGTCGTTGTCGCTGTCGAGGTCCCGGAAATCGTACCGGCCGTCCCCGTCGGTGTCCGCCGGCAGGTCGGCCGTGCCGTTGTCGTCGTAGTCCGGAAGCCCCGAGCCGGGGACCGTCTCGATCAGGTCGGCCAGCCCGTTGGCCCCCACCGGCACGGTGGAGTCGATCCGCCCGTCGCCGTTGGCGTCCAGCAGGGCCAGCTCGGCCCCGTTCAGGCCGCTCTCCACCAGGTCGTTGATCCCGTCGTTGTCGCTGTCCAGATCGAGGGCATCCGGCACCCCGTCCCCGTCCGTGTCCACGGCCCCGTTGCCTTCCACCGTGTCCAGGATCCCGTCGTTGTCGTCGTCGAGGTCCGCGGCGGGTGGAATGCCGTCGCCGTCGGTGTCGATCACCAGTTCGTCGGAGGTGGGATCGCTGACGCTGTTGCCCGCCGGGTCGGTCACCGTGGCGGTGACGGAGTAGCTCCCGTACCCGAGGGCGTCCCCGGGCGGGATCGTCAAGCTCCAGGTGGTTCCGCTGACGGTGAGGTTGCCGTCCCCGGCGGTGTAGGTGACCCCGTTGACCGTGACGGTGAAGACCTCCCCGCCGGCGAGCGGAGCCCCCAGCGTCCCGGTAACCGTCGGGGTCGGGTCATTCGTGGTCTGCGCCGTCACCGAGGGGGCGGCCGGGGGGACCGTGTCCAGGATGAAGCTGTCCTGGCTGACCGCGGCTGGATCGGAGGGATTAAAGATCGGAGGCGGGGTGGCTGCGGCCGGATAAACCACCACATGCCAGGTCCCGTCCGGACCGGCCCCTCCCATGAGCATGCTGTCGGAAAGCTCGCCCCCGGCGGTGCTGGTCCTGGAGCTGGACCCGAAGAAGGTCCCGTCGGGTTGATAGTAGGCGACGGTATAGGTCGTGCTGGGCAGGTAATAAGCGCCGTGCAAGTAGACCCATTCGAGGCCCCGGAAATAGTCGTCGGGGACCGTGTGCCCGGCGTCGGAGTAACTGGCCAGCGTCGTCCCCACCGGGAACAGAAGCGTGGCCGTGGCGATGGTGAACCCGCAGGAGCCAAGCCATTGTGCGTCGATCCGGTAGATCCCGGGAGAGGGGAACGCGACCCCGTTGACGGTCACGGTTTCCGTGGCGGAGGAGGAGGGCGGCAGGGTGTGGGGGCCGGTGGTCCGCGTGGTTTCGGTGCCCGTGTAGGAGGCGAAGGTGCCGTCGCTCCTCAGGTATTGCGACAGGGACTCGTTCCTGACGAGATAGGTGTGGGTGGTCTCGGCGTAGGTGGCCCCCGCGGAGGTGTTATTGAAAGTCGCGGTGATGCTCAGGTTGTCGCCGCTCACCGCGTAACTGGCCTGGCCCGTCACCAACGGCGAAACGGTGGAGGGGTTCGTGGGCGGCGGGTCCACGGAAACCGGCGTGCTGTCCACCAGGACGTTGGAGGCGTTGCGGAGCTCGATGGTCCAAACGCCCCGGGGGTCCGTGGCCAGCAGCGTGTACTGGTCCAAGAGGTCTCCGTTGCCGTCACTCGCCGCGGTGTAGGTGCGGACGACGGCGCTGGCGGGAGGGGGGTTGATGTATCGCAGGGTGTAGGTCGCCCCCGGGGTCAGACTGCTCCCCATCGCATAAACGGTCTGGCACAGCGCGAAGACATTGCGGGAGATGGCATAGACGGGGTCGGCGAACGTGGCGACGTAGCTCACCCGCACCTGGTCGGTGACCGTCGGAGCGCTCCCGGCCCCCGTGGCCGTCACCACGGCGGTGTGGGTCAGCGGGAGGGTCAGCCCGGAGGGGATGACCACTTCCACGACCAGGTCCAGGGTTCCCCCGTTGGCCGCCAGCGCGAACGGCGCCGTGATCTGGACGCCGTCGCCGGGGTTGCCGTCGCCGTCGGGGTCGGTCCAATACCGGATCGTCCATCCGGTCGGGTTGGAGGTCGCGGAGAGGGCGACGGTGTCGGCGGTGGGCCAGCTGTTGATGAGCGTGTGGGCGTAGAAGACCGATTGCCCCTGTCCGCTGTAGAGGTTGTTGCCGCCGGCCACGGTGTAACTGGGGGTGAACGTGAGGCGCAGGCGGACCGTGGTGGTGAGCACGGCGGTGTCGCTCTTGCCGTAGGCGGCTCCCTGGGCCAGGACGGTGCAGGTGTCCACGGTCCCGACCGCGGCCCCGCCGGGGGCCGTGAGCCGGACCACGAAATCGCGCGTCTGGACATTGGGAAGGACGCCGAAATCGGGACGGCCGTTGGCGTTGGTGTCGAATCCGGCCGTGATCGAATCGCCGGCGTCGGTGTAGATCCCGTTGCCGTTGAGGTCGGTGGCGACCAGCACGCCATCGGCCGGGTTCCCGTCGCCGTTGGGATCGGTGTGGATCTGCACCGCCCACCCGAGCGAGGAGATGGAGCGGAGGTCGACGGTGTCGCTGACGCTGTTATTGACCAAGGCAAGCCCGTAATCCACCGTCTGCCCCACCACCACCGACTTGGCCTGCGGCGAGGGGGTGAGAATCAGATCGCCGATGGTGGTGGTGTCTGTGGCCGACGCACAGAGCGTGGCGTCGCCCTGGGAGAAAGCGGAAAGGATGGTGGTGTCGGTGACGTTGTTGACGCCGGCGGGGATCGTGAGGCGGACCCGCACGACGAACATGCCGGCGGGGTTGAAGCCGAGCACGGGGGTGTTGGGCCGGCCGTCGGCGTTGGAGTCGTAGGCCGGATTGCAATACTCCCCTGCATCGGCAAAGTCGCCGTCCCCGTTGAGGTCGGTGGCCATCAGCGTGCTCGCGGCATCATCGTAGAGGTCCACGCGCAGCCCGAGCGAGGAGAAGGCGGTGAGGTCGTATCGGTCGGTGAGGTTGCCCGTGTTCGTGACGGTGTGGATGTAGTCCGCCGTGGCGGGGTTGCCGGGGGAGACGGCGGAGGCGTTGTCCGGGCTGACCGAGACCAGCCGAAAGGCGAAGGCGCCCACCTGGCCGTTGACGCCGCCCAGGTTGTCGTCAATGGAGGCGGGCACCTGCCCGGGGTTGCTGGAGTTGGTCGACGAGACGTGGAAGAAGATCGGGGTGGCCGCCGGCACGCCGATGCTGGTCCATGGGATGCGCGCCTCGAACCCGGTGCCGTCGCTGAAGCCCCCGGTAACATTGGAGTAGATCACCGTCCCGCCGGTGAGGGAGCCGATGATGGTGTAGCCGTCGGCGTAGCCCGGATAGGTGGAGCCCGCCGGGGCCACCAGCGGGTCGCCGTTGATGCCATCCACCGCCGCGTAATTGTATAGGGTGCCGTCGGTCCGACGGTTGGAACCGGAGAGCTGAACTTGGTACACCTTCTCCCCCGTGTTCATCCGTTGGTTGGAGTTGGTGTCCATGTAGAAATAGAAGGTCTGGGTGTTGGTGGCGCTCCCGAACCGCCGGACGTAGAGGTAGATGTTCGTCGCATCGAAGGTCCAGGCGAACTGGGCCAGGTCGCGCCCCCCGATGCTCCGGCTGGCGCATTGAGGGGGGGGGCCCGGGTTGATGACATAGTCCTTGTCGGTGGAGGTGGCGCAGTTGGCCCACTCCCCATCGAAGGTCACCTGGTCGGCGTTGGCCAGGACCGGGCCCCAGTCGGCCGAACTGCCGTCCACCGATATCGTCAGCAGGGTCGCCCCACCCCCGGAACCGCTGCCGCCCCCGTTGCCATAGGGGCAAACCTGGGCCCATGCCGCCAGGGGAACGATGAGCGCCGCCAACAGTATGTAGCAGCGGGCAACTGCACTGGCCAGTTTCATGGAAGAACCTCCTCAAATTACACATCCTAGAGCCTATTTAACATCTAAAATCCGCGGAGTATTCCTGCAAGTTTGATGCCAAGCAAAGGAACATTGGTAAACCTTTTATTTCAATGCCACTTAGAGGAATTGATCGTTTCCGGCCATTGCCGCGCGGCAATTCTATTTTCCCAAGAAAAATCATTATGTCATTATTATTTAAATAAATAAAACCATTGCAAGACGGCAATATCTCGAGCAATTCTGGACCAGTATTGACTTCTCCATCAATTCCCTTAGCCCCCCACCTCAATTTCCCATTTCGATTGAGCCGGAACAGCGCCCTGATGTTCAGTGGGTTCCGTCGGCCGGTTTCGGAGACCTTGCCTCGGAGGCGGCGAGGAGGGGGAAACGGTCCGGCGGATCCGGTCGCCGGCGCTACGCTCTCCGGCAGAGGACCGTCGCCCCCCACCCGTTCGGGGGCGGCGAACGGGGCGTCGTCCTCCGCCAGCAGGACGCGGAGAGGGGGGCTGAACCGGTTGGAATGCCAAGCCGAACCCATGGATGCGATCCTCAGGGCAGGGGGGTCGCAAACCGGATGCAGCCCGCATCCCTGGGGAGAAACAGCGTGCAGGTTGAACAACTCAGCTCGTAGAACACTACCTGCCCGTCCGAGGTGGCGGCCGCCCCGACGACGGACGCCATGGCCGTCTGCGGAAAGGCACCGCCCCCCCTCCCCGATCCGGGCCGCCTCGAAGAAACGCCAGACGCGTTCCTCGCGGCCCAGCAACCTGTAATCCTGATAGCCGGTGACCGGCGCCTGCCCCGAGGCCGAAACTGGAATTAGGAAGGATAGAGCCCCCATCAACGCCGCCATGCATCTGGACATGACCGTGAGCTGGCCGCCCTCTCTCATCATCGTCTCCGTGTTCATGGCATCTAAGTTGATCCTCGTTTATTTCATTTGCAATCTTCATGCCAAGATCATCAATGGCAGGGCGCCCAGGAACTAATCGTATTTAATTAAGGCATTATATCTTTCCACAGTGCTTTCTGGGGTGTCCCTGTGGATCCGGTGCCTTTGCGTGAATGCAGATTGCCATGTTTCTTTATGTAACGCTTTTGTCTTCAGCGGACCGCGATGCGATCCGGGGGTCGGCGACCTGCGGAATCACCGCTCTGCAATCGGCGGGACGTTGCCCTCCGGGGGTGTGGGCTCGGATACCATTGCAATTCTATCGCGTTTGCCGCATAATGCCGGCCCATGAAAGCCAATTCGCTCCTGCACGCGATCGGCAACACCCCGCTCGTTCCCCTCCGTCGAATCCCCTCCTTGGGGGCCGAGATCTGGCTCAAATGCGAGCACTTGAACCCCTCCGGCTCGGTAAAAGACCGCATGGCGTTTCACATCATCGCCAAGGCGGAGGACGAGGGACGGCTGGGTCCCGGCGGGTTCATCGTCGAAAACACGTCCGGCAATACCGGGGCCGCGGTGGCGATGATCGCCCGGGCCAAGGGCTACCGCGCCCACTTCACCATCCCCGACAAGATGTCCCGTGAAAAGATCGACGCCCTCAAGGCCTACGGCGCCGATGTGACCGTCTGCCCCACCGCGGTTCCTCCGGAAGACCCCCGCAGCTACTACTCCACCGCCCGCCGGATCGCGGATGAACACCCCGGTTCCTTCTATGTGGACCAGTACAACAACCCGGACAACATCGACGCCTACTACCGGACCCTCGGCCCCGAACTGTGGGAGGAAACGGGAGGACGGCTCACCCATTTCGTCTGCTGTGCCGGCACCGGAGGCACCATCAGCGGCGCGGGACGCTTCCTCAAGGAAAAGGACCCGGCCGTCCGGGTGGTGGGCGTGGACGCCGTGGGCTCGGTCTACACCGACTACTTCAAAACCGGAAAGCTGGTGGAGCCGCAGGTCTACAAGCTGGAGGGGCTGGGCGAGGACATGCTGGTGAAGTGCATGGATTTCTCGGTGGTGGACGATTTCGTCCAGGTCCCCGACCGCGACGGGTTCCTCACCGCCCGCCGCCTGGCGCGCGAGGAGGGGATCTTCGCGGGCGGCTCCTCGGGCGCGGCGGTGTGGGCCGCCCTGCAGGTGGCGCAGCACTCTCCGAAGGGCGCGGTGATCGTCGTGGTCCTCCCCGACCACGGCAACCGCTACCTGAGCAAGTGCTACAACGACGACTGGATGCGGGAGAACGGGTATCTGTAGGCCGACAGCTTGGGAGGGCGGCGGGCGCCGGTTCTCGGCCCTCCGCTCTTCAACCCTCCGCCTGTTGCCCTTCAGGGTTCCGCCTTTTTAATAACCACCCCGCTGAACCCGTCGGTCTCCCTGGAGGGCAGGAGGCGGAACCAGCCGGTCTTCTCCTGGAACGGGAGCATCTCCGCCGGGAACCGCCGGTCGCGCCGCACCACTTCCAGCTCCGGGTGGGCCTCCATCGCCTCCCCCACCATCTCCTCGTTCTCCTCGGGCTCCAGCGAACAGGTCATGTAGAGCAGGAATCCTCCGGGGGCCAGATGCGGGATCACTCCCTCCAGGAGCTCCCGCTGGCGCCGGGCGCATTCGGCAAAGGTCCCCTCCTCCAGCCGCCACCGCGCCTCGGGGTTTTTGCGCAGGACCCCAGTGCCGCTGCACGGGGCGTCCAGGAGGATGCGGTCGAAGTACCCGGCCCGCAGGGCGGGCCGCCGCGCGTCCACCGCGGCGGCGACGGCGCCGGAACCGAAAGCGTCCAGGTTCCGCTTCATCTTCATCAGCCGTGTGGGAAACAGGTCCGACGCCAGGTGCACCCGGTAGCGATGATACCGGGAAAGGGCGAGCGTTTTGCCCCCCGGAGCGGCGGCGGCATCCCACAGCCGCTCCCCGCCGAGGCGACTGAAGAGCCATGCGAAGGCCTGGCAGCCCGCGTCCTCGATGTAGAACCGGCGCCTCAACTCGGCCGGCGCGTCGAGCGGGCGCCCCTGGTCCACGACGAGCGCGCCAGGAGAGAGGGCCGACGGGTGGGTGGTCACCCCGGCGCGGACGAGCTCCTCGGCCAGCTCCTCTCGGCTGCCGCTTCGGAGGTCGACCAGCAGGTCCAGGCGGGGCACCTCCTGGTCGGCCTGCAGAACCGCCTCGGCCTTCCGGTGGCCCAGATGCTCCACCCACCGCCGAACCAGAAGACGGGGGTGGGAGTAGCGCACGGCGAGGCGCTCTTCCAGGTCGCCGTACAGTCCCACCTCGTTCCGGACGGCGGGACGGCGCAGGTAAGCGCGCAGGACGGCGTTGACGAACTTCACTGCCCCGGGCCGGCCCCGCTCCCGGACCAGTTCGGCCGCCTCGTCCACCACGGCATAGTCGGGACGCTGAGGGGTAAAGACCAACTGGTAGAGGCCGATCCGCAGGGCCAGGACCACCTCCCGGTCGAGCGCCTCCAGGGGGCGCGCGCAAAGCTTGGCGAGGATGCCGTCGAGGTAGAGGGCCCACCGGGCCACGCCGTAGGCGATGTCGGTGATCCGCCCGATGCCCCGACCGCCCCGATCGAGGGAGGCCACCAGCGGCTGGATGTGGTCCCGGTCGTGGAAAACCCTCTCCAAGACGGAGTAGGCCTTCCGGACCTCCGGGGTCACAGCCATATCTCGCCCGGGATAATGCGGTGCCCGCAGATGAAGACGGCCACGGGGCAGGCGTTCTTCCCTTCCAGCTTGACGGTGGTCACCTGGTAGACCCCCTTGCCGGTGGCCACGTCGATGCCTCGGGCGCGCACCTGGAGGATGGTCCCCGGCGGGGCCTCGGCCACCGCCTCCGGAAAGGGGCGCCCATTGAGGACCTTGAGCCGCTTGCCGTGGAGGGTGGTGAAGGTTCCCGGCCAGGGAGCGTAGGCCCGAACCTTGTTGTGGATCACCACGGCCGGCTCGTGCCAGTCGAGGGCCCCCTCCTCCTTCTCCAGGCGCTTGCACACCGTGGCGCGTGAGTGGTCCTGAGGCACGGGCCGCAGGGTTCCCGCGTCCAGCCCCCGGAGGGTCCGCTCCATGAGGCGGGCGCCGAGATGGGCCAAGCGGGCGGAGAGGGTCTCGGCGTTGTCCTCCGGAAGGATGGCCACCTCCTCCTGCATTAAGATGGGCCCGGTGTCCATCCCCTCGTCCAGGAGCATGGTGGTCACGCCGGTGGTCCCGTCACCCGCCAGGAGGGCGGCCGGGACCGGAGAGGGGCCGCGGTAGCGGGGCAGGAGGGAGGGGTGGAGGTTGACGCAGCCCAGCCGGGGGAGGTCGAGGATGGGCTTGGGGAGGAGGCGCCCGTAGGCGACCACGACGATGGCGTCCGGGGCCAGTTCCCGCAGGACCTGGAGGCCGCGGTCGTCCTTCGTGAGCGAGGCGAACTTGTAAAGGGGCAGGCCGAGCTGCTCGGCCAGCTCCCCGACGGGGGTCGGGGTGGTCTCCATCCGGTCCCGCGGCTTGTCGGGGGTGGTAAAGACGGCCTGCAGGGTCCAACCCGGGGAGGCCAGCATCTCAAATGTGGGGACGGCAAACTGCGGCGTCCCCATGAACACGATTTTCATGGATTTCGTATTATACCGGAGGAAGGGACGGAACCGTCGCTTTAAGGTATAATAATTTCTTATGCTTATCCGAAATACGGTCGTCGAAATGGTGCTGTGGGGGTGCGCCGCCGCCTGCCTGGGGCTGGCGGCCAACTTGGTCCACCCCCACCGGATCCCCTACGTCAAGTCCAAGCCCCCGGTCCAGGTCGATCTCCCCCCCAACGTGAAGATCGAGGAGATCGAGGTCATCCAGGCCAAGGACCTGTGGGACCTCGGCGAGTACCTCTTCGTGGACGCCCGCTCGGCCGTCCAGTACGAGGAGGGGCACATCGCGGGGGCGGTGAACCTGCCATGGGAGGAATTCGAGAAATATTACCGGCCCGGCGGACAGAGCGCGGCTCCGGGGGTCAGTCCGGCTCCGACCGCCGGGAACGGCACGGAGTTCCGTTCCGGGAGTGTGGTGAACCTCCGGTCTAAGCCCGGGCTGGTCGTCTACTGCGCGGGCGAGGACTGCGACATCTCCCATGCCCTCGCGCGCCGGCTCTTCCAGGACGGGTTCCAGAACATCTTCGTCTTCTTCGGCGGTTGGCACGCCTGGGAGGACGCCGGATTCCCCACGGAGGCGGGACGGTGAGCGCCCGCGCCGACCGGTTCTGGGGCGCGGCGTACATGCTGGCCCGCGTGGCCCTCGGAGGGATCTTCCTCGCAGCCGCCCTTCCCAAGATGTGGCGGCCCGACCAGTTCGCCGACGCCGTCAACAACTACCGCGTCCTCCCCTACTTCCTCGTCAACGCCGCCGCCCTCGGCCTCCCCTGGGTGGAGTTCCTGTTCGGGACCTTCCTGGTCGTCGGCTTCCGGGTCCGCGCCGCCTCCCTCGCGGCCACGATCATGATGACGGTGTTCCTGGCCGCCATCGTCTCGGCCGCGGCCCGGGGCATCGACATCACCTGCGGATGTTTCGGCACCGGGGCCGGCGACGCCCCCATCTCCTGGCACGAGATCGTCCGCGACGCCTCGTTCCTGGTCCTGTGCCTCTGGGTGCTGTTCAAGCCCCTGCCGCGCCCCCCGCGCCCCATCCCCCGCATCGGATGAAGGCACCGTTCATCACCATCGAAGGGGTGGAGGGAGCGGGCAAATCGACCCAGGCTCGCCGGCTGGCGGCCCACCTGGAGGCGCGCGGCGTCCCTTTCCTCGCCCTCCGCGAACCCGGCGGCACGGAGCTGGGAGAGAAGATCCGCGACCTGATCCTCAACGACACCCACATTGCCATGGAGGCGGGCACGGAGACCCTCCTCCTCATGGCCTCCCGCCGCGAGTTGATCGACCGGGCCATCCGCCCGGCCCTCGAGGCGGGCCGGACGGTCCTTTGCGACCGGTTCATCGACTCCACCCTGGCCTACCAGGGGCACGGCCGCGGGCTCGGAGCCGGGTGGGTGCGCCAGCTTTTCGACCTCGCCTGCCACGGGTTCTACCCGGACCTCACCCTCTGGCTCGACCTGCCGGTGGACGAGGGGCGCGGGCGTCTCAACCGCCCGATGCACGACCGGTTCGAGCGCGAACAGCGCTCCTTCCACGAGCGGGTCCGGGAGGGCTTCCTGGCCATCGCGGAGGCCGAGCCAGGGCGGGTGGTCCGCATCCCCGCCTCCAGAAGCGGCGACGCGGTCTTCGAACGGGTGCTGGAATGCCTGAGACGACGGTTTGGGACCACCTTTTAGACGGGGCGCGGCGGGGGGCCCTCCCCCCCTCGATCGTCCTGGTGCATGCCATGCCCGAGGGCGGCGTCGAATACGCCCTCGCGCTGGCCCGCCAGGGGGTTTGCGAGGAGGAGGGAGCGCCGGGGTGCCCCTGCCGCGGATGCCGCCTCCTGGCCTTAGGGAACCATCCCGATGTCTCGGTGGTGCGGCCGGACAACACCGCCATCAAGATCGAACAGGTCCGCGCCATCCGCTTGGAAGCCCAGAAGCCCCCGTTCATGGGGCGCGGCCGCTTTTTCATCTTCCAGTCGGCCCATCGGATGAACGCCAGCTCCTCCAACGCCCTCCTCAAGGTACTCGAAGAACCCCCCAGCGCCACCCATTTCCTCCTCCTGACCTCCCAACCCTACCTCCTCCTTCCCACCCTCCGGAGCCGCTGCTTCCGCTACGCCCTCCCCGACACCCTGGCCCTGGCCGCGGCGCCGGAGAACCTGGCCCGCCTGTGGGAGGAGGCCGAGGGGGAGGGGTCCCTCGTGGCGCTGGAGGCGTTTCTCAAGGCCCTGGCCCAGTTCGACTACCACGAGATTCCGCACATCCTTAAGCATCTGGCCGAGGCGCGCCGCCGACCGGTCCTCGCCCAGGCCGCCTACGAGTATCTGCAGGTGCTCACCTCCCATCCCGCCACCTTCAATCGTCATCTCGTGTTAGAGTCCATTCTGTTGGAGCGATGGGCGGCCGGGGCCCTTGTCAAGGCCCTGGATTTCGGCTAAAATCCCCAGTAATTCGTTTCCAAAGGAGATTCCGAATGAAGCGACTTCTTCTGGTTGCCTGCGTAATGCTCTCCCTCGCCTGCGCCGCCGCGCAGAAGCCGGCGGACGCCCCGGCCGCAACTTCCGCCGCCGCCCCCGCCTCCTCCGCCGTCGCCGTGGTCAACGGCATCACGATCACGGAGAAGGAGCTGGAGGACCGGCTGGGCAACGCCCTGGTGGTCAAGCGCCAGGAGGAGTACGCCCTCAAGCGCGAGGCCCTGGACGACCTCATATTTCTCAAGCTCCAGGAGCAGGCCGCCCAGAAGGAGGGGACCACCGCCGAGGCGCTCTACAAGAAGAAAGTCCTGGACGCCGTCCAGGAGCCCACCGACGAGCAGGTCGACGCCTTTTACACGCAGAACAAGGCGCGCCTGAACCCCAACGAGGCCGACGCCAAGCAACAGGTGCGGGACTACCTCCGCGGCCAGGCCGCGGCCGAGAAGGAGCAGGCCTTCCGGGCCGAGCTTCTCGCCGCCTCCAAGATCGAGGTGAAGATGCGGCCGCCGCGCCTGGAGATCCCCCGCGGGACGGCCCCCCTCCGCGGCCCCGAGAAGGCGCCCGTGACGATCGTGGAGTTCACCGACTACCAGTGCCCCTACTGCTCCCGCGTCCAGCCCACCCTCGAGCGGATCTTCACCGAGTACAAGGATCAGGTCAACCTCGTCTTCAAGGACTTCCCCCTCGACTTCCACAAGGACGCCAGGGGCGCCCACAACGCCGCCCTGTGCGCCGCGGACCAGAACAAGTTTTGGGAGTTCCACGACATCGTCTTCAAGAACCAGCAGAAGATCGGCATCGACGACCTGAAAAAATACGGAGCCGACCTCGGCCTCGACACGGAGAAGTTCAACGCCTGCATCGACCAGCGCGCTCATGAGAAGACCGTGGCGGCCAACGTGCAGCTGGGACAGACGCTCGGCGTCACCGGCACCCCCTGCTTCTTCGTCAACGGCCGCGTCCTCAAGGGCGCCGTCCCCTTCGAGCAGTTCAAAGCCCTCATCGACGAGGAGCTCTCCTTTGCTGCAACCGCGCGTCCTGGGAATTGACGACGCGCCGTTTGAGCGCGACGATCGGAAGAGCGTTCCCGTCATCGGGGTCCTCTACCGGGGCAACCAGTTCCTGGAGGGGCTGGTGGCCACCAAGGTCCGCCAGGACGGCTGGGACTCGACCAAGAAGCTCTTCGACCTGATTCGCGAGGGGCGGTTCGGAAACCAGATCGAGGCGATCCTCCTCAAGGGTGTGGCGGTGGGCGGGTTCAATGTCGTAGACGTTCGGACGCTCGCCGAGAGGTTGAAGAAGCCCGTCATCGTGGTCATGCGCAAGCGCCCCGACCTCGAGGCCGTGCGCAAGGCCCTCGGGCGCCTGCCGAACCCCAAGAAGCGCTGGGACCTGATCCTGCGGGCGGGCGAGATCGTCCCCCTGGAGCGCTGTTTCTGCCAGCTTCACGGCATCACCGCCAAGGAGGCGCAGAAGCTCCTGCGGATCACCACCGCGCGCGGCACCCTGCCGGAGGCCCTGCGGGTGGCTCATATCATCGCCGGGGGGCTGGCGCGCGGGGAAAGCCGCGGCCGGGCCTGATCCCGTGCGGTTCCGCGTCGGCGCATTCGACCTGGCCCTTCTGGACGGCGGCTGCTTCTGGCTGGACGGGGGTGGAATGTTCGGCGTGGTTCCCCGGTCGCTCTGGGCCCGACAGTACCCGCCCGACGAGTCCAACCGCGTCCTGGTGCTGTGCCACGCCCTTCTGGTGCATACCCCCGGCCATTGCATCCTCGTGGACCCGGGCCTCGGGTCGAACTGGGAAGGGCGTTGGAAGGAGATCCTGAAGGTCCAGCCGGGCAACATCCAGGCGGAGCTGGCCCGTCACGGCCTCCAGCCGCACCATATCACCCGATGCGTCCTCACCCATCTCCACTTCGACCACGCCGGAGGGGCCCTCGCCCAGCTCTACGGCCAGTGGGTCCCGGCGTTCCCGAACGCGGAGTACCTGGTCCAGCGCGAGGAGTTCGAGTACGCCCTCCGTCCTGGCGTGCGCGACCGGGCCTCCTACCGCGCGGCCGACATTCTCCCTCTCGCCCGCTCCGGCCGGGTCAAGCTGGTGGATGGTGACGCGGAACCCCTCCCCGGGTTCCGGCTGGTGCGGGTCGGCGGGCACAGCCCCGGCCTCCAGACCGTGGCCCTGGAGTCGGAGGGCCGCCACGCCTATTACCTCTCCGACCTCGTCCCGTTCCGCGGCCACCTGCGCCCCACTTGGCTGGCGGCGTTCGACCGGGAGCCCGACACCGTCCTGGCGGCCAAGGAGGCCCTGCTCGCCCAGGCCGAGGAGCGCCGGGCTCTGGTCATCCTCCAGCACGAGCCCCTCACCCCCGCCGGCGTCCCGAAGCGCGACGCCGAGGGAAACCTGTTCCTGGAGAAGCCCAAGGAGTACGAGCATGCGTGACCTCGCGATCATCGGCGGCGGCCCGGGCGGCTACGTGGCCGCCCTCCGCGCCCGCCAGCTGAACCTCGACACCGTCCTGTTCGACCGCCGCGGCGAGTTCGGCGGCACCTGTCTCTGGCGCGGCTGCATTCCCACCAAGACCTTCCTGCACATCGCCCGCTACCTGGAGGAGACGAAGAAGGCCTCCCAGTGGGGCGTCAAGGCCTCCGCCGAGCTCGACATGGAGGGCCTGCTCAAGTTCAAGGACCGGGTGGTCACGAAGCTCTCCAAGGGGATCGGCGGGCTCCTGCAGAAGCGGGGGGTGGAGGTCGTGGTCGGCGACGCCGTCCTGCTGGACCCCCACCGGGTCCAGGCCGCGGGGGCCGTCTACGAGGCGCGACACATCGTCGTGGCATCGGGATCGGTCCCGGCCTCGCTGCCCGGTTTGGAGATCGACGGGCGCTCGATCCTCTCCAGCGACCACGTCCTCTCCCTCGCCACCGCACCCAAGCGGGTCCTCATCATCGGCGCGGGAGCCATCGGGGTGGAGTTCGCCTTCATCTATGCGGCCTTCGGCGCGGAGGTGACGCTGGTGGAGGTCCTCCCCCGCGTTCTCCCGCTGGAGGAGCCCTGGGTGTCGGAGGAGATCGAGAAGAGCCTGAAACGCCGGGGGGTGAAGGTCCTGGCCGGGGCCCGGGTCGCGGCGGTGGAGCCGACCGAGGGGGGGGTGCGCGCCGACTGGGAGAAGGACGGGACGCGGGGCCAGTCGGACGCCGACTTCGTCCTCCTGGCCGTGGGCCGCAAGCCGGCCACCGCGGGGCTGGGGCTGGAAAAGTGCGGCGTCGCGCTCGGCCCCCGCGGCACCGTCCCCGTGGATGCGTTCGGCCGGACCCGCGTCCCCTCCCTCTACGCCATCGGCGACGTGACGGCCTCCCCCATGCTGGCCCATGCCGCCTCGCGCGAAGGGGAGATCGCCGTCGAGCATATCGCCGGCCTGGCCCCCCCCCCTCTCGACTACCGTCTCGTCCCCTCCTGCATCTACTCCCTTCCCGAGGCGGCCTCGGTGGGGATGAAGTCGAGGGAGGCCGAGGCGGCCGGTCGGGCGGTGAAGGTGGGCAAGTTCCCCTTCGTGGCCAACTCCAAGGCCTCCGCCATGGGCGAGAACGAGGGGGCGGCCTTCGTCCTTCGGGACGCGGCCACCGACGAGGTCCTGGGGGTCTCCCTGGTGGGCCCCCACGCCACGGAGCTGATTATGGAGGCGGGCGCGGCCCTCTATGCCGGGCTCACCTCCACCGACCTGGCCCATATGGTCCACCCGCACCCCACCCTCTCGGAAGCCCTGGCTGAAGCCAATCTCGACGCCCTGGGGCGGGCGATCCACCTGTAGCGTCCCGGCCTTCGGCCGGGACGCAGGCCGCAGTTCAGGGTTCACAGGTAAGAGATAAGGGGACCGCCTTCCGCTCCGCTCTTTCTCCCGGCTGCCCTCCGGTCGCGGTGCCCCGCGGATTATATGATATAATTCAAGGATTTCCACACACATAGAGGAGGTTTATCCCCATGGGCTACAGCATGGAGCAACTGAAGGACCTGCGTGAAAAGACCGGAGCCGGCATCTCCGATTGCAAGAACGCGCTCGAGGAAGCCAAGGGCAACATGGAGGAGGCCGTCAAGGTCCTTCGGATGAAAGGGCTCGCCACCGCCGCCAAGAAGGCCGGACGGACCGCCAAGGAAGGGCTCATCGGCTACTACATCCACGACAACCACAAGATCGGCGTGATGATCGAACTCCGCTGCGAGTCCGACTTCGTCGCCAAGACCCCCCAGTTCCAGGGGTTGGCCAAGGACCTCGCCATGCAGATCGCGGCCATGTCCCCCCGTTTCGTGAAGGTCGAGGACGTCTCCCCCGAGGTCATCGAAGCCGAGAAGGCCATCTACCGCGAGCAGTTGAAGGACGAAAAAAAGCCCGCCGCCGTCCTCGACAAGATCATCGAGGGCAAGGTCAACAAGTTCTTCGAGGACACGGTCCTCCTCGAGCAGACCTTTGTCAAGGACAACAGCCAGAAGGTCAAGGACCTCCTCGGCGCCGTCGTCGCGGCGCTCAATGAGAACATCCAGATCCACCGGTTCGTCCGGTACCAGGTGGGCGAAGAGGCCTAAGGCCGTGGACCCGGCGCCCAAGTACCGCCGCGTCCTCCTCAAGCTTTCCGGCGAGACCCTAACCGAGCCGGGGCAGAACGCCCTCTCCCCCGCCGCCATCGAGCACCTGGCGCGCGAGATCCAGTCGGTCCACGCCCTCGGCGTCCAGGTGGCGGTGGTGGTGGGCGGCGGCAACATCATCCGGGGCATGAGCGCCTCCGCCACCGGCCTCGACCGCGTCACCGCCGACACCATGGGCATGCTGGCCACCACCATCAACGCCCTGGCGCTGATGGACACCCTTGAGCGCCTCGGCACCCAGACCCGCGTCCTTTCCGCTATCGAGATGCCCAAGGTGGCCGAGCCCTTCATCCGCCGACGGGCGACGCGCCACCTCGAGAAAGGGCGCGTCGTCATCTTCTCGGCCGGCACCGGCAACCCCTTCTTCTCCACTGACAGCGCCGCCGCCCTCCGCGCCTCCGAGATCAAAGCGGAGGTGATCCTCAAGGCCACGAAGGTGGACGGCGTCTACACCGCCGACCCCAAAAAGGTGGCCGAGGCGGAGAAGATCCCCGCGCTCACCTACCAGACGGCCATCGAGAAGGGGCTCCAGATCATGGACGCGGCCGCCCTGGCCGTCTGCGCCGACAACAACATCCCCATCATCGTGTTCGACTTTTTCCAGAAGGGCAACATCCGGAAAGCCGTGCTCGGCGAGAGCATCGGCTCCGTCGTCAGGAGGACGCCATGATCGAGGAACTGAAAAAGGACATCCGCAGGCGCATGGAAGGGGCCCTGACCCACTTCAAGGAGGAGCTCAAGGGGTTCCGCACGGGGCGCGCCAACCCGGCCATCCTGGAGCCGGTGAAGGTCCCCTACTACGGCTCCCCCGTCCCGATCAGCCAGGTGGCCAACATCACGGTCCCCGACCCCTCCCTCATCGTGGTCACGCCGTGGGAGACCGCCATGGCGGGCGAGATCGACAAAGCCATCCGCAAGGCCGACCTGGGGCTGAACCCGGTCACCGACGGCAAAACCGTCAAGGTCCCCATCCCGGCCCTCACCGAGGAGCGCCGCAAGGAGCTCATCAAGAAGGCCCACACGCTGGCGGAAGCGGCCAAGACCGCCGTGCGCCAGGTGCGCCGCGACGGGAACGAGGAGCTGAAGGAGTACGAGAAGGAGGGGGAGATTTCCGAGGACGACATGCACCACGGCCTCGACGAGGTGCAGAAGTTCCACGACGACTACATCAAGAAGATCGACGAGACCCTCAAGGCCAAGGAAAAGGAGATCCTTGGGCAGGCCTGACTTCCATCTCATCCTGGCCGGGGGCGGCTCCTCGGCCCGGTTCGGCCGGGACAAGCTTTGGATCGAGACCGCGGGAAAACCCGTCCTCCTCCACGCGCTCGAGCCGTTCCTTCTCCACCCCGGCCTCACCGCCGGGGTGGTGACGCTTTCGGGGGACGGGCTGGAGGAAAAGGCCGCCCGCTTGTCCCCCCATCTTCCGCCCCGATTCCGGGTGATCGCCGGCGGCCCGACGCGCTCGATTTCGGTCCACGGCGCCTTCTGCGCCCTGGACCCGGCGGACGGCGACCTCGTCGTCATCCACGATGCCGCCCGCCCCTGCCTGTCCCCCGCGGTGGTGGACCGCCTGCTCGCCCTGGCGGCGCGGATCGGCGCCGCCATCACCGCCCTGCCGGTGCGCGACACCCTCAAGTCCGTGGACGGAGACCGGGTCACCGGCACGGTGGACCGCGAGAACAAGGTCCAGGTGCAGACGCCGCTGATCTTCCGTGCCGACCTCCTCCGGCGCGCCTACGCCCGGCCGGCGGCCGAGTGGCGCGACCTCACCGACGAGGCGCAGATGCTGGAGGCGATGGGGGTGTCGGTCCATTGGGGCCCCGGGGCCCCGGAGAACCTCAAGCTGACCTATCCCGAGGACCTGCCGCTGATCGAAGCGATCCTCCTTTCCCGCCAACGATAACCGCCCCGGGCCCCGGGGCGGCGATGCGCGGGGGCCGACCCGCCCGCGCTCGGACTCTCGGAACGATTCAGGAAACGCTGGGCTCTCCCTCCTCGGGGGCCTCGCCGCCGGCCTCGGCCGCCTCGCCCTCCTGGAATGCCTCGGGGTCGGGGACGGCCGCGCCCGCCTTGCGGGCGAGTTTCTTCTGACGCTTCTCCTCCCGCTTTTTGATGCGGGCCAGTTCCTTCAGGCGCTTCTCACTGCGGAATGACGGCACGGGACCTCCTCGGAACGCCCAGATGGCGCGGATATTGTATCACGAACGGAAGGGGGTTCCGGTCGGGCTCAATCGGTCTCGGCCCAGCCCTTGTCCTTCTTGGCGTCGTAATAGATCGTCACCGTGCTGATCTCGAGGAGGTTCAACTTCTCCCAAGTGAGGGCGTTCCCGTCCTCGTCGGTGACCATGAGGTCCCAGTACTTCGCCTTTTCCGAGCGGTCGAAGATGATGTCCACGCTCTCGCCCGGCGGCAGGGTGTCCCGGCCTAGGATGTCCTCGCCCCACTCCGCCACCTTGGTCGGGCTGACGAAGACCGAGAAGATCTCCACGCCGGTCTTGTTCACCAGGGTGAAATCCTGCTTGCCGGCGAACAGCCCGGCAGCCCACAACATGAAGATGACGAACAGCTCTCGCTTCATAAGGCCCTCCGTTGATCTTCCGGCCGCCAAGGCGGCCGGTTTTACCTAGGCAAACCGCCTCCTCTCCGGATTTATTCCCGGATCATGAAGAAAATTGGGCCCCCCTGCGGGGGCCCTGCGGAAAGCGGAGTGCGGATAACGGTCAGGGGCTATTTGACCACCTTCTTGATGATCTGCTTCAGCTTGCCGGGGACCACTTCGGCCAGCTCGTAGCGGACGCGGACGGCCTTCTTATTGAAGTCAATGACGCGGCGCAGGTCGATGG
>CAZRVT010000051.1:0-19392 GCA_964603505.1 uncultured Holophagales bacterium
CACCACCGGCGCCGGGGACGGTCCGGGGCACCCCCGCCCCGTCGGACCGCCGTAGCGTCCGGCCGGCTATATGGGGGGAGGCAGGGCCTTCATCGGATGGCCCAGGGCTCCTGCGCTCACTTCGCGTCATGGAGCATGCCGGCGCTAAATATGCCCCTTGGGCAATACATTGGCGCCCAGCGGTCCCCGCCGGCCTCCGGGGTGACGGGAATTGACAATTCCCTTGATAAACGGTTATATTAAGGGCGTATGCCACCGAAGATCGGCGACCTGCTCCTGAAGGCGAAGCTCATCTCCCAGGAACAGCTGGACGAGGCCCTCAAGAAGCAAAAGGAAGTGGGCGGGAAGATCGGGGAACACCTGGTCAAGCTGGGGCATGTGACGGAGCAGGACATCACCGAGGTCCTTTCCCAGCAGTACTCCGTTCCGGCCGTGGACCTCGACCACCTGGAGATTGACGACAACGTCATCAAGCTCATCGGGCCGGACCACTGCCGGAAATATCAGGTGGTGCCGGTCTCCAAGTTCGGGGCCACCCTCACCGTGGCGATGGCCGACCCCTCCAACGTCTTCGCCCTGGACGACCTCAAGTTCCTCACCGGCTACAACATCGAGCCCGTCGTGGCCTCCGACATGGCCATCGTCCGCGCCCTCGACAAATACTTCGGCACCGACCACTCCGTCGAGCTGAAGAAGGTCATGGACGACCTCGCCCAGGCCGAGGACGCGGCCGTGGAGGTGATGGAGGATGAGGACACGATGGACGTGGCCAAGCTGGAGGCGGAGTCCGAGGAGGCCCCCGTCATCCGGCTGGTCAACCTCATCCTGACCGACGCCATCAAGCGCAAGGCCTCCGACATCCACATCGAGCCCTACGAGAAGGAGTTCCGCGTCCGGTTCCGCATGGACGGCGTCCTCTACGAGATGATGAACCCGCCGCTGAAGCTGCGCGACGCCATCATCTCTCGCATCAAGATCCTCTCTAAGCTGGACATCGCCGAGAAGCGCCTTCCGCAGGACGGCCGCATCAAGCTGAAGATGAAGCTGCAGGAGCGCACCAAGGAGATCGACTTCCGCGTCTCGGTCCTCCCCATCCTCTTCGGCGAGAAGATCGTCATGCGGCTCCTCGACAAGGACAACCTCATGCTCGACCTCACCAAGCTGGGGTTCGAGAAGGAGTCCCTCAAGAAGTTCGAGGAGGCCATCTTCAAGCCGTGGGGGATGGTTCTCGTCACCGGCCCCACGGGGTCGGGCAAGACCAACACCCTCTATTCCTCCGTCGGCAAGCTCAACACGCCGGAGGTCAACATCATGACGGCCGAGGACCCGGTGGAGTTCAACATCCCGGGCATCAACCAGGTGCAGATGCACGACGCCATCGGCCTCAATTTCGCCGCCACCCTTCGCTCGTTCCTCCGGCAGGACCCCAACATCATCCTCGTGGGGGAGATCCGCGACTTCGAGACGGCCGAGATCGCCGTCAAGGCCGCGCTCACCGGCCACATGGTGCTTTCCACCCTCCACACCAACGACGCCCCCTCCACCATCACCCGCCTGGTCAACATGGGCATCGAGCCCTTCCTGGTGGCCACCTCGGTCAACCTCATCGCGGCCCAGCGCCTCATCCGGCGCGTGTGCACCAACTGCAAGGAGGAGGTGGACATTCCGATGCAGGCCCTGATCAACATCGGCTTCTCCCCCGAGGAGGCCAAGCAGGTGAAGATCTATAAGGGACGCGGTTGCGAGATCTGCAACAAGACGGGCTACAAGGGGCGCATCGCCCTGTACGAGGTCATGGAGATGACCGACGATCTGCGCGAGCTGGTCCTCTCTGGCGCCTCGGCCATGGAGCTCAAGCAGAAGGCTCTGGAGGAGGGGATGATCACCCTTCGCCGGTCCGGACTCATCAAAATCAAGAACGGCATCACCTCGATCGAAGAGGTGGTGCGCGAGACCGTCCTCTAAGGAGGCCCCCGCATGGCGCTTTCTCTCCAGGTGCTGCTCCACCAGATGGTCCAGATGGGCGGCACCGACCTGCACATCACCACCCAAAGCCCCCCCGTGGTGCGCGTCCACGGCAAGCTCACCCGCCTGGAATACCCGCCTCTGACCCCCGCCGAGACCAAGCAGCTCATTTACGCCATCTGCACCGACGCGCAGAAGCACCGGTTCGAGGAGGACCTGGAACTGGACTTCTCGTTCGGCATCAAGAACGTCGCCCGGTTCCGCGCCAACATCTTCTTCCAGCGCGGCGCCGTGGCCGGCGCCTTCCGCCTCATCCCCTACGAGATCCGCGGCTTCAAGGAGCTGGGGCTGCCGCCGGTCATCCAGAAGATCTGCGAAAAGCCCCGCGGCCTGGTCCTCGTCACCGGCCCCACCGGATCGGGCAAGTCCACGACGCTGGCGGCCATGATCGACAAGATCAATCAAGACCGGTACGAGCACATCCTGACCATCGAGGACCCGGTGGAGTACCTCCACAAGCACAAGAACTGTCTGGTCAACCAGCGCGAACTCCACGCCGACACCCACTCCTTTCACAACGCCCTCCGATCGGTTCTCCGCGAGGACCCCGACGTCGTTCTCATCGGCGAGATGCGCGACCTCGAGACCATCGAGGCCGCCCTGCGCATCGCCGAAACGGGCCACCTCACCTTCGGCACGCTCCACACCAACTCTTGCGTCGAGACGATCAACCGCATCATCGACGTCTTCCCCACCAACCAGCAGTCCCAGGTGCGCACGCAGCTCTCCTTCGTCGTGGAGGGGATCATCTGCCAGTCCCTGCTCCCCAGGAGGGACGGCCGGGGGCGCGCTCTTTGCCTGGAGATCCTGGTGCCCAATGCCGGCATCCGCAACCTCATCCGCGAGGACAAGATCCACCAGATCTATTCCATGATGCAGACCTCGCAGGCCACTTCGGGGATGCAGACCTACAACCAGAGCCTGGCCTCCCTTTACTTCCGGGGCGTCATCACGCTGGAGACCGCCATGGGGCGCTCCTCCAACCCCGAGGAGCTGCAGGACATGATCGCGCGCGGCGTGGGCGGGGCCCCCGGCGCCGCCCCCAACCCCGCGCCGGGCCGGCCCGCCCCTCTCGGCCGGCCGCCGATGAAGTAAGGCGAAAGGAGAACAGCCATGCCGACCTTCGAATGGAAAGGGACCGGGGCCGACCGCCGTGTGGTGGGCGGGACCCTCGTCGCCGACAACAAGGACGCCGCCATCGCCACCCTCCGGCGGCAGCGCATCGTCGTGACGGCGGTCAAGGAGAAGGGGAAGGAGATCGCCATCAAGAAGTTCGGCGGGAGCGTCCCCGCCAAGAACCTCTCCATCTTCACCCGGCAGTTCTCCGTCATGATCGACGCCGGCCTCCCCCTCGTCCAATGCCTCGAAATCCTGGGATCGCAGGAGCCCAACAAGACCTTCGCCAAGATCATCATGCAGGTGCGGGCCGACGTCGAGAGCGGCTCCTCGCTGGCCGACGCGATGCGCAAGCACCCGAAGGCCTTCGACAACCTGTTCACCAACATGATCGCCGCCGGCGAGGCCGGCGGCATCCTGGATACCATCCTCCAGCGCCTCTCCACCTACATCGAAAAGAACGTGAAGCTGAAGTCCCAGGTGAAGTCGGCGATGATCTACCCCATCGCCGTCCTGTCGGTCGCGGCCATCGTCGTGGCCGTCATCCTGTGGAAGGTCATCCCCACCTTCAGCGCCCTCTTCGTCTCTCTCGGCGCCACCCTGCCGCTTCCCACCCGCATCACGGTGGCTCTGTCCAACTTCCTCGTCGACTACATCGTCTACATCGTCATCGGCATCATCGTGGCCGTGGTGGCCGTCAAGCAGTACTACGCCACCTACAAGGGCCGGCGGGTCATCGACGCCCTCCTGCTCAACACCCCGGTCATCGGCATTCTCCTCCGCAAGATCGCCGTCGCTCGGTTCTGCCGCACCCTCTCCACTCTCACCTCCTCGGGCGTGGCCATCATGGAGGGCCTCGACATCACCGCCCGGACGGCGGGCAACTCCATCATCGAGGACGCCATCCTCAAGGTCCGCAAGGCCGTCGAGGAGGGCAAAACCATCTCCGAACCCCTGCGCGACACCGGGGTGTTCCCCTCGATGGTGTGCCAGATGCTGTCGGTCGGCGAGGGGACGGGCGCCCTCGACACCATGCTCGCCAAGATCGCCGATTTCTACGAGGACGAGGTGGACACGGCCGTGGCCGGCATGATGAAGCTCCTCGAGCCCATCATCATCACCATCCTCGGCGTGGTCATCGGCTTCATCGTCGTGGCCATGTACATGCCCATGTTCTCGCTCATCTCGAAGATGACTTAGGCGGGGGGGGGACGGCCGGACGCCCGAACGCTTCGTGACCGAACGCACGCTCCTGCGGTTCATCGTCCTCCGGACGGTGGTGGCGACGACCCTGTTCGTCGCGGCGCTCGTTATCCAGTCGCTGGTGCTCTTCACCCTGCCGCTGGACTTCCTCTTCTACCTGACCGCCTTCACCTACGGCCTCAACATACTTTGGCTCGGGCTGCGGCGGTTCCTCCCCGTCCGCGCCAACCTCTACTGCCAGCTCTTCGGGGACATCCTCCTCGAAAGCGGCATCGTCTATCTGGGCGGCAGCATGGAGGGCTCCTTCTCTTTTTTGTACCTCATCACGGTCCTGTCCGCCTCCATCTACCTGTACCGCCGGGGGGGGCTCATTCTGGCCTCCGCCGCCTCCATCGCCTACGGCCTCCTGGTGGACCTCCAGTATTACGGCGTCATTCCCTCCTTCCCCCGGTTCGGCGGCCCCGAGGTGGTCCCCCTGGGGCGCATCTACTACAACCTGGTCGCCAACGTCTTCGCCTTCTACCTGGTGGCGGTCCTGGCCAGCTTCATCTCCGAGCGGCTCCGGTCGGCCCACGAAGCCCTCTCCTCCACCCAGGCGCGGTACTCCGACCTGAAGGCGCTCAACGAGGCCATCGTCTCCTCCGTCTCCTCCGCCGTCCTCACCGGGGACCTCCACGGCAAGGTTCTGTTCCAGAACGCCGGGGCCCGCGAGCTGTTCGGGCCGGTCGCCTCGCTGACTTCCTTCTTCGGGACCCTGGAGCTCTCCTTCGAGGCCCTCAAGGAGGGGATCGTGGGCACCGGCCAGGTGCATCAGCGCGAGATCGTGCTGGGGGAGCGCACTTTCCTGTGCCGCGTCTCGGGTCTGTACGACCGCGATGCCCGGGTCATCGGGGTCCTGCTGGTCCTGGACGATATCACCCAACATAAGGCCCTGGAGAACGAGCTCCAGCGGCAGGAGCGCATGGCCGCCATCGGGGCGCTCTCGGCCGCCATCGCCCACGAGATCCGCAACCCGCTCGCCTCCATCTCGGGCTCCGTCCAGATGCTCAAGGCCGACGCGCCCGAGGGCGGGCGGGAGCGGAAGCTGGTGGAGATCATCGCCCAGGAAACCTTCCGGCTCAACCGCATCATCGAGAACTTCATCCTTTTCGCGCGCCCCAAGCCGCTGGCCAAGGTGACCTACTCCCTCACCCAGCAGCTGCGGGACTTCCACCTCCTCCTCTCCGCCTCGCCCGAGCGCGCCGGCCACGAGGTGTCGCTGGAGCTTCCGGCGGAGGAGATCATCCTCACGGCCGATCGGGACATGCTTCAGCAGGTGTTCTGGAACCTGGTGCGCAACAGTTTCCGGGCCATGGGGACCGCGCCCGGGCGGGTGGCCATCGCCGCGCGGGCGGAAGACGGCCGGGCGCGGATCGCCTTCGCCGATACCGGTCCCGGCGTGCCGCCGGGCGAGGAGGAGCGCATCTTCGAGCCGTTCTCGGGCAATTTCCAGGGGGGGTTGGGGGTGGGGCTGGCCCTCTGCAAGCGCGTCCTGACCGACCACGGCGGGACCATCCGGGTGGCGTCGGCCCCCGGCCAAACCGTCTTCGAGGTGGAGCTGCCGTTATGCACCGCATCCTGATCGTCGACGACGAGCCGAACCTCCGGCAGGTGCTGGAGATGTATTTCACGCAGAAGGGGTACGAAGTGATCCAGGCCTCCTCGGGGGCCGAGGCGCTGAAGGTCTTTGGAGCGGGCGAGGGGTTCCACCTCGTCATCTGCGACATCAAGATGCCCGACCTGGACGGCCTCCAGGTGCTGGCGGAGTTGAAAAAGCGGGCCGAACACGTCCCCGTCATCATGGTCACCGCCTTCGGGTCGCACCTTGGGGCGCTGGACGCCCTGCGCCACGGCGCCTCCGACTACATCGCCAAGCCCTTCGAGCTGGAGGAGCTCGCCTTCCGCGCCGGCAAGGCCATCGAGAAGCTGGCCCTGGAGAAGCAGGTGTACGAACTGCGCGAAGAAGCCGCGGGGCGGGCCAAGTACGGGTTCGTCATCGGCAAGAGCGCGGTAATGCAGAAGGTGGGCCACCTGGTGGAACGGGTGGCCCAGTCCACGGCCACCGTCCTCGTCTCCGGCGAGAGCGGCACGGGGAAAGAGCTGGTGGCCCGGGCCGTCCACGACCTCGGGCCCCGCAAGCGCGCTCCCTTCGTCTCCATCAACTGCGGCGCCATTCCCGAGACCCTTCTCGAGAGCGAGCTCTTCGGCTACGAGAAGGGGGCCTTCACCGGCGCGGTCCGCAACGCCCCAGGGCTCTTCCTCGAGGCGGACAAGGGGACGGTCTTCCTCGACGAGATCGGCGAGATGTCGCTGGGGATGCAGGTCAAGCTCCTGCGGGTCCTGCAGGACCGGCGCGTCCGCCCCGTGGGGGCGACGCGCGACTTCGAGGTGGACGTCCGCGTCATCGCCGCCACCAACCAGGACCTGCAGGCCCTCGTCGCCGACAAGCGGTTCCGCGAGGACCTCTACTACCGCATCAACGTCATCCACCTGGCCCTGCCCCCCCTGCGGGAGCGCAAGGAGGACATCCCCCTGCTGGTCCAACACTTCCTGGCCAAGTACTGCGCGGCTCAGAAGATTCCGCTCAAGAAGATCTCCATGGACGCGTTGCGCATCCTGGAGAACTACGCCTGGCCGGGCAATGTCCGCGAGCTGGAGAACGTCATCGAGCGGGCCGTCGCCCTCGAACCGGGGGGCGTCGTCCGCCTCTCCAGTTTGCCGGGCCACCTCGCCTCCCTGCCGCTCCCCGCGCTGCCGGCCGCCGACCTTCCCGAAGAGGGGATGGACCTGGGCCGCCACCTCGACTCCATCGCCCGCCACCTCATCCTGCAGGCCCTCGAGCGCACCGACGGCAACCAGACCCAAGCCGCGAAACTCCTCAAGATGAGCTTCCGCTCCTTCCGCTACTATGTCAAGAAGTATAAAATCAAGGACCTGGTCCATCCTGGCCGCGCTGCTGATTAGCTGCGCCCCGGCCCCGGCGCCCCGCGCCGGCGGCCCAACCTGGCCCGAGGTGCGCCTCCCCGACGGCACCCCCGTGAAGGTCGAGCTGGCCCGCACCCCGGAGGAGCGGGCGCAGGGGCTGATGTTCCGCGAGTCCATGCCCGCCGACCGGGGGATGCTGTTCGTCTTCGAACGCGAGGAGCCGCAGACCTTCTACATGAAGAACTGCCACTTCCCGCAGGACTGGGTCTTCCTGGACGCCGATGGAACGGTGACGGAGGTGATGGCGGACCGGCCGCCGTGCCCCGCCGACCCCTGCCCCGCCTGGACCTCGAAGAAGCCGGCCCTCTTCGTCCTGGAGCTCAACGCCGGGGCGGCGAAGCGGCACGGGATCGAACCCGGGGCCCGGCTGGAACTCCCGAAAATGGTAAACTGAGGCCGCCATGACCGTCCGCAAGGCCGTCTTCCCGGTGGCGGGATGGGGCACGCGCCTCCTCCCGGCCACCAAATCCATCCCCAAGGAGCTCCTCCCCGTCTGGGACCGTCCCATTCTCCACCATGTCGTGGAGGAGTGCGTCCGGTCGGGCATCACCGAGGTCCTCTTCGTCACCTCCTCCGGCAAGGAAGCGGTGCTGGACTATTTCGACCGCAACCACGAGCTGGAGGCGGTGCTCGAGCACCGCGGCAAGGACGAGGCGCTCCTCAAGGTCCAGGAGCCCGCCGGGATGGCGGTCTTCTTCTCCATCCGCCAGGGGGAGATCAAGGGCCTGGGGCACGCGGTGTCCAAGGCGCGCGCGTGGGTGGGGGACGAGCCGTTCGCGGTGGTCCTGCCCGACGACCTGGTCCTGTCGGAGGAACCCTGTCTCCTGCAGTTGAAGAAGGTGTTCGCGAAGGTGGGCCGCCCGGTCGTGGCGCTGGAGGAGGTCCCGTGGGAGGACACGCGCTCCTACGGCATCGTGGCGGGGGAGCCGGGCCCGGGGGGCTCGGTGGTCATCCGGGAGATGGTGGAGAAGCCCCAGCCCGAGATCGCCCCCTCCAACCAGGCCATCATCGGCCGCTACATCCTCACCCCCGAGGTCTTCGACCTGTTGGCCGGGACGAAAGAGGGGTCCGGCGGCGAGGTGCAGCTGACCGACGCCCTGCGCATGCTCATCCCCAAGGGGATCTACGGCTACCCGTTTAAGGGCAAGCGCTGCGACGCCGGTTCGCCCCTGGGCTTCCTGGAGGCCAACCTCGCCTATGCGCTCAGTTTCCCGGCCCTCAAGCCGAAGGTGATGGCGATGATGAAGAGGTTTTTGGAACCGGGGTGATCCAGGTGGGGAACTTAGGAAAATGGGGGACCGCGGGGCTGCTGAACAGTTCCTTGTTCAGAACAGGGCCATTGAAAACAAACGGGTTACGGTGGTGATTCCTGTCGAGATGGCGCTTTTTCAACACCCCCACCGCCACCTGATTTAACCGTAACCTATAAGTCAAGGGAGTGATGCCTGCGCGAAAATCGGGTTAATTGTCTTTCTTCGAAGGCATCGGGTCCTTCTTGGGAGCCGAGGGGCCCGTGGGTGATTCCTTGGCCGTGGGGGGTGGCGTGGGGGCGTCCTTCCGTTCGCCCGCGGGCGAGGCCCCGTCGGCCGCGGGGGCGGCGGGTTTGGCGGCGTCGGCGGGGCGCTTGGCGTAGTCGGTCACATACCACCCCGAGCCCTTGAATTGGATGGCCGGGGCGGAGATGCGCTTGTGCAGTCTCCCCCCGCACTCGGGGCACTTCGTCGGGCGCGGGTCGACCGCCATCAAGATGTATTCCGTGACCTTCTGGCAGTTCTGGCAGATATACTCATACACGGGCATGGGGCGACTCCTTGGATTCATCGGGGGAGGTGGACGAAGGGGTATTGTATAGCCGCCGCCGCCTCCCTGTCAAATGGCTAACCCCAGCCCCCCAGCCGCCGCGGCGGGATTTCCTACCTCGCCTTCCTCCGCGCCCAAGCGACCGTTTCGGCCTGGAGGCGATCGTAGGGGAAGAGGAAGGTGTCCTGGAACGCCTGCGGCGCGGCGGCGCCGGAGCCGAGGGCCTGGAGAAACGCGGAGACGGCCGCGAGCGAGGAACGGTCCTCGAGGCATAGGACGGCGGAGAGAGCCAGCTGGTATAAGGTCGAGGCCTGCGTGTGTCCGCCCAGGAGGAAGTTGGGGGAGGTGAGGGCCGGAAGCCCCCCCCGATCCGCCGCCGCGGCCAGAGCCGCACAGTCGGGACGGCGGCGCGGCTCCTCGAAATACTGGGCCAGCCCCTCGTCCAGCCACAGGGGCGCCCGCCCCCGGCCCACCTGGTGATTAAAGGCGTGGACGAACTCATGGACGATGACGTTGCGGGCCTGCGGGCGGGAGAGGTCCAGGCCGAAGAGGGGAAGGTGGATGGTGCCGTCGTAGGCGCCGCCCACCCACTCGGGGAGCCCCGTCCGCTCGCGGAACTCCCGGTCGGTGTAGAGGACTACCGGCACCCTGCCGTCGGGGTTGACGGCCATGGCGCCGCAGACCCTCAGGTAGGCCTCCTCCAGGACCCTGATCACCGCCTCGGCCGAGCGGGCGGCCCCCGTCCCGGAGATGCGGACCGAAAAGTGGTAGGTGCCCAGTTGGAGGCCGTCGAGGGGGGGCTCCTTTCCCGAATTCGTCGAACGATCGGACTTGCCGCCCGCCTCGACGGCCTCCAGGGCCGGGCCCGGAAGCGGGGCGGCCGGCTCGGCCTCTCCCGCCTCGGCGACCAGAGGGTCCAGGCCGGCCGCCACCGCGTGGTAGCGGCCGGCCGTCTCCTCCTCGCCCCGTGCCCTCGCGTCCCGTTCGAGGGCCAGGAACGCCGAGGCGGCCCGGCGGGCCACTGCGGGATCGTGGGGCGAATCCTTGGCCGCCTTGAGGAGGGCCATGGCGGCGAGCAGGGGATCGCTCGGAATGCTTGGCGCCGGGGTGGCCTCGACTGGGGCGGGGGTGGGGACGGCCGCCTGCTTGGGCTTCGCCGGTTGGGGGCCGGCGCAGGCGGCCAGGGCCAGCAAGAGAAGGAGACCGGGCCGGATCATCCCCGGACGGCGCCGCTGATCCCGATGAGGGAGAGGAACTCCTCGCGCGTCGAAAGGCGGGAGCGGAAACCGCCCAGCATGGCGGAGGTGATGGCCTGGGAGTGCTGTTTCTCCACGCCGCGCATCTGCATGCACAGGTGCTGGGCCTCGATGACCACCCCCACCCCCTTCGGCTTCAGGTGCTTCTCGAGAATCTCCGCGATCTGGAAGGTCATCCGCTCTTGGACCTGGAGGCGCCGGGCGAAGACATCCACCAGCCGGCAGAGTTTGGAAAGGCCGACGATGCGGCCATCGGGGAGATAACCGACATGGGCCTTGCCGAAGAAGGGGAGCATGTGGTGCTCGCACAGGGAGTAGAACTCGATGTCCTTGACGATGACCATGTCGTCATAGGCCTCGTGGAAGACCGCCTTCTTGAGGAGCTTCTCGGGGTCCTCGCGGTAGCCGCGGGTGAGGAAGCGGTACGATTCGGCCACCCGGCGGGGGGTATCGCGCAGCCCCTCCCGGTCCGGGTCCTCGCCGAGGTGGGCGAGGAGGTCTCGAACGGTGCCTTCCAAGTCGTTCTTCATACCGCCTATTTTATGCCTTGGGGGGGGCGGAGACAAGGGGGCCCATGTGCTATAATTTGTGCCCGAATGACCATGCAATCATTGATCCAGCGTTGTGCGGCCCTCGCGCTCGCCCTATTCGGCGCTTGGGCGCTGGCGGCGTGCCGGGGCGGATCCACCCCTGGCTTTAACGCCGCTCAGGAATGGGAGCGTATCGACAAGCAGGCGCAGGAGCTGAAAGCGGTCCGCTCGCAGATGGAGGCCCTTCGGTCCCAGCTCGATCGCTGGGAGGTCCTGGCCGCCGACTCGGGGGCCGGCGGAGACCGGCCCGCGGAGTCCGAACCGGCCCTGCGGGAGAAGCTGGAAACCCTTCGGCGCGAGCGCTACAAGGGGGCCGCCACCGCGTTCTGGGACAACCTGACCCTCTTTCTCGACCGGACCCTCAACGACCCCAAACTCAAGGCGGCTCCCGAAACGGCCAAGGCCGTGGGTCTTTTCGCCGCCGAGAGCATTGCTCTGGCCCGCGACCGCATTCGGGAAGAGGGGCGGTATGACCAGGCCGTCGAGATCCTCGAGCAGGCCCTCCGGCACGCCCCCGATCACGCCGGGGTGAAGGCGGAACTGGCGAAGGCGCGTTCGTTCCGGCGGCTCACCCGCGAGCGCTTCGACCAGGCCGCGCCCGGCCTCACCATGCCCGCGGTCCGGGAGCTTTGCGGCGTCCCCGCCACCGGGGCGGTCCAGCAGAGGACCGAGAAGGGGTGCACCCTCACCGCCTGGCTCTACCCCCGCGAGGACGGGAACTGGGCCGCCCTGTTCTTCCAGGACGGCCGCCTTTACGAAAAGTCTTGGGACGCCCAGCCAAAACCGTGACCCGGGACGAGGTGCTGGCGCTCCTGGAGGCCGTGCGCGACCGCCGGGTCGCTCCGGCCCGGGCGTTGCGCTTCCTCCAGCACCTCCCCAGCCAGGCCGTGGGACAGATGGTCCTGGACACCCACCGCGCCCTGCGCAAGGGAGCGGGAGAGGTGGTCTTCGGGGAGGGAAAGTCGCCCGATCAGCTCCGGACCCTTGTCGCCCACTACCGGCGCGAGGGGCTCCCGTTCCTGATCACCCGTCTGTCGCCCGCCCGCTGGAAGGCGCTCAAACTGCGGGGGCGGGACCTGCGCTACCACCCCGTTCCGGCCATCCTGCAGGGGGGGCGGCCGCGCCCCCGCTTGGCGAACCGGGGGAAAATTGCTATAATCACCGCCGGCGCGTCCGACCTGCCCGTCGCCGAAGAGGTTCGGATCGTCCTGGAATTCTTCGGCCAGGAGGTCGAGGCGTACCACGACCGGGGCGTTGCCGGCCTGCACCGCCTGATGGAGCACGTTGATGCGCTGAAGGAGGCGACGGTCATCGTGGCCGTGGCCGGCATGGAGGGGGCCCTCCCCTCCGTCGCCGCCGGGCTCTTCGAGGCCCCGGTCATCGGGGTCCCCACCAGCGTGGGATACGGCTCCAACCTGGGGGGGATCGCGCCGCTGCTCACCATGCTCAACTCCTGCACCGCCGGGGTGGCCGTGGTGGGCATCGACAACGGGGTGGCCGCGGCGACGCTCGCCGCCCTCATTAACCGCCCGTGAGCAAAGGAGGTGATCCGAATTGGCCGTAGTCATCATCGACGAGAACGAATCCTTCGAGGTCGCCTTGAAGCGGTTTAAACGCATGTGCGAACGGGAAGGCATCCTGTCCGAGGTCAAGAAGCGCCAGCACTACGAGAAGCCCAGCGAGACGAAGAAGAAGAAGCAGCTGGAAGCCGCGAAGAAGATCCGGCGCAAACAGGCCCAGGAGCGTCGCAAGTACAGACTGTAGCACACCGACAATCCGCGTGATCCTCAACCCCCGATCGTTGGGTCTGCCCCGCGTCCTGGAGGGGGTGGCGGAGTTTTGCCACACCCCCGGGGGGCGGGAGTTGTTCCTCCAAGAACCGCGGTTTCTGGAGGAGGAGGAACTCGCCGAGCGGCACGCCCTCATCCGCGAGATGGAGGGCGTGTCCGGCGACGCCTTCGTGCGGCTGGCGGACCTCGAAACCTTCCTGCCGCCCCTCGAGGCCGATCCCCTTTTTGTCTATGCCGAGCGGGACGCCGCGGCGGTCCTGCGGCTCCTCCCCGCCCTCAACGAGCTGCAAGCGGCGCTCACCGGCCCGGCCCGGCCCCTCCTCTCCGCCCTGGCCCAGGGGCTGCCCGACGGCGCGGCGGTGGCCGCTCCGTTCCGCGGCTACTTCACGGACGGAGGCGAGTTGCGGCCCGACGCCACCCCCGGTCTGAAGGCCTCCCTCCGGCGGGAGCGGGCCTGCTTCGCCCACCTGCAGGACCTCCTCCAGCAGGAGCTGCAGAAGCACCAGCCGCTCCTTTCCGACGAGGTGGTGATGTACCGCCGCGGGCGGTACTGCCTCCCGGTGAAGGCCGCGGCGCAGGGGAAGGTGCAGGGGATGCTCCTGGGGGCCTCCGCCACGCGGGAGACCGTCTTCATCGAGCCCGCGCCGGTGGTGGTGGCCAACAACGACTACCAGCTCGCCCAGGAGGAGGTGCAGGCCGAGAAGGCCCGCATCATGAAGGAGATCACCGACGCCGTGCGGCAGTTCCTCCCCGCCCTGCGGGAGGCGTTGGAAGCCCTGGCCCGCCTCGACTTCCTCCGGGCGTGCCGCCGGTACCAGGAGGAGTGCGGGGGCGTCCTCCCCGAGATCGTTCCCCTGTCGGAGGGGCTTACCCTCCAGAACGCGCGCCACCCCCTGCTGGAGATGCTCGTGCGGCGCGACCGCGGCCGGGGAGCCGTCATTCCTCTTACCTTCGCGTTCCGTCCCCCCAAGCGGGCGTTCATCCTCTCCGGCCCCAACGGGGGCGGCAAGACCATCGCCCTCCAGACCGCGGGGCTCGTCGTCGCCCTGGCCCGGATGGGGCTGCCCGTCCCCGCGGGGGACGGCACCCGCGTCCCGGCCTACGACACGCTCCTCGTTTCCGTCGGGGACGCCCAGGATCTCGACCGCGGCCTCTCCACCTTCACCTCCTCCATCGCGCAGATGCGGGAGTTCCTGGAGACGGCCGGTCCCGGCACCCTCTGCCTGGTGGACGAGATCGGGTTCGGCACCAATCCCGAGGAGGCCGCCGCCCTCTCGCTGGCCTTGCTCGACGGGTTCCTGGAGCGCGGGGCCGCGGTGATGGTGACCACCCACCTCACCCAACTCAAGAGCCTCGCCTTCACCCGGCCCGAGGTGGCCAATGCCTCGATGGAGTTCGACGAGGCCACCCACCTCCCCACCTTCCGGTTCCTCGCCGACCTCCCCGGCTCGTCCAACGCCCTGGAGATGGCCGAACGGTTTGGCCTCCCGGGGGAGGTTCTGGCCGCCGCGCGCCGCTACATGCATCCCGACTGGGTGCGTCAAGACGCCCTCCTCAAGAAGATCCAGGCCCTGCGGCAGGAGGCGGAGGAGACGCTCGCGCGCCTGCAGGAGCGGGAGCGGGAGGCCGAGGCGGCGCGGGAGCGCGCCAAGCGGGAAGCGGCCGAGCGCGACCGGGCCTGGCGTCAGGAGCGGGAGGCGTTGCAGAAGGCGCTGTGGGCGGAGCTCCACCGGCAGGTTGCCCGCCTGCGGGAGGAGGGGATCGCGGTGGGGAAGCGGAAGGAGCAGAGCGCCGCGGAGGCGCTGGTGCCCCCCGCCCCGCCCCGTCCAGTCGCCGAGCCGTCGCCGGGGCCCCTGGCCCCCGGCCAGGCGGTGGCGGTGCGCTCCCTGAACAAGGAGGGGAGGGTGGTCCGCGTCCAGGAGGCCGAGGGGACCGCCGTGGTGGAGGTGGGGGGGAAGCATTTCTGGTTCCCCTTGGAGGACCTTGCCGCCTGGGGCTTTCAGCCGGCCCCGGCGCCGCGCAGCGGCGTCTCCCTCCCGGCGGCCGAGATGGCTTACCCCGAGCTGAACCTCATCGGTCTGCGGGTGGAGGAGGCGGAGGAGGCGATCGAGCGGTTCCTCTCCCATGCCGCCCTGACGGGCCTCCGCCGCGTGGTGGTGGTGCACGGGCACGGCACCGGCCGCCTGCGCCGCGGCGTGCGGGCCTTTCTCAAAAACCACGCCCTCGTCCAATCCTTCACCGCGGGGGACCGCGACGCCACGACGGTGGTGGAGGTGCGGCTGTGACCGGCGATCGGACCACCGTCGAGCGCATCCGGGAGGCGGCTTCCATTGCCGAGGCCGTGGCCGCTTACACCCCCATCCGCGCCGTCGGCTCCAAGCACTCCGCCCTGTGCCCCCTCCCGGGACACAAGGAGAAGACCCCCTCGTTCACCCTTGACGACCACCGGGGGCTCTTCTACTGCTTCGGGTGCGGTCGGGGCGGCGACGTCTTCAAGTTCTACATGCTGATGGAGAACTGGACCTTCCCCGAGGCCGTGGAGCACCTGGCCCGCAAGTACGGCATCCCCATCCTCCGGCGGGAATCCAAACCGGGCGAGCTGGGGCGCGGCGCGGTGGAGCAGATCCTCGACGCGGTGCTGGTCCTCTACAAGCGCCACATCGAGGTCCCCGGCAACCCCGCCGCGGCTTACCTGGAGAAACGGGGCCTGGGCCGGGAACTGTGGGGGCCGTGGGGGCTGGGATACGCCCCCGCCGGGTTCGACACCCTGAAAAAGGCGCTGGGGGGGAAGTTCACGGAGAAGGACCTCGAACAGGCGGGGGTGATGGCGCGCGGCCCCAAGGGGGTCTACGACCGGTTCCGCCATCGCCTCATGTTTGCCATCCGGGACGCCACGGGTCGCCTGGTGGGGCTGGCCGGGCGGGCCCTGGGGGACGACCATCCCAAATACATCAACACGGCGGAGACGGCCGCCTTCAAGAAGGGGAACCTCCTCTACGGCCTCGATCGGGCCCGCAAACCCGCGGCCGAAGCGGGGTATGTCCTGGTGACCGAGGGGTATTTCGACTGCATCCGCCTCCACGCGGCCGGGTTCGAGGCGGCCGTGGCCACCATGGGGACCGCCCTCTCGGCCGCCCACGGCCAGCTGATCAAGCGGACCGCGCCCGGGGCCGTCCTCTGTTTTGACGGCGACTCGGCCGGACAGAACGCCGCCCGCAGCGCCCTCCGCCAACTCCTCCCCCTCGGCTTGGCGGTGGAACTGGTCTTTCTGGACCCCGCCGACGACCCCGACTCCCTCATCGTGCGGGAGGGGGCCGGCGCTTTCGGGAAGCTCCTGGAGGCCCGGAAGGACTTTTTCGAACATTTTTACAATGTGGAATTTTCCACCCCCCCCTCCCGTTTGTCGCCCTTGGAAAAGAGCCGCAGGGCCCGCATCCTCATGGAAATGCTCAACCTTATCCCCGACCCCATCCTGCAGGTGACCTATGTCTCCCGGTTGGCGGAGCGCACGGGGATCCCCGCCGCCGCCCTGCAGAAGGCCTCGCGGGCGCCGATGCCCGAGACCGCAGCCCCTGCGCCGGAGAGGGAAGTGCCGGATGCGGAAAAGATCTTTCTTTCCAGATACTTAAAGGATGAAAAGGTCCGCAGGGCATTCGATGGCCGGTTCCATGCCGGCCTCTTCGACATCGAGCCCCTCCAGCGCATTGCCGAGAACCTCATCAAACAGGGGGTTGACAAACCGGTCGATTTTTCCCACATTATGCAAGATAACTATGAAATTCCGGAACAGGCAGCCGAACTGCTTTTGCTTCCGGACAGCGATACTGACTTGGAGCCCTATTGGAGGGCGCTCCAGGTGAGGTTCCTGAAGAAAGAATCGGCCCGTATCCAACGGCAGATCGCCCAGGCCGCCCCCGGGGAAACAGCCGAGCTCCTGCGCCGTAAAGGCGAGATCCTTCGGGAAATCCAGGGTTTGAAACGCGGACGGAAAGGGTAGAGGAGGACGGTCTTGGTACTTGAAGAGCGCAGTGAAATCAAATTCCTCGTGCAGCTGGGGAGAGATAAGGGGTTCCTCCTCTACGACGAAATTTACGAACACCTGCCCGAGGACATCAAGCTGGAGCAGGACCTGATTGAGGACGTCCTCCTGATGCTGGAGGACTACCAGATCGCCATCTGCGACGACGAGAAGCAGGCGGAAGTCATCCTGGGGCGCAAGTTGGCCAAGGAGGCCGAGGAGAAGGCGGCCGCCGACGCGGGCGATCACACGACCGATCCCGTGCGCCTCTACCTCAAGGAGATGGGCGCGGTCCGGCTCCTCGACCGGGACGGCGAGGTCTCCATCGCCAAGGCCATCGAGGAGGGGAACCGGAAGGTGTTCAAGGCGCTCATCCGCAACTCCATCATCCTCGAGGAGATCCGCGGCATCCTCAAGCGCTCCGCCGCCACCGGGGGGCGCTGCAAGGATCTGGTGAAGGCCGGGGACGACGGCGAGGAGCAGCTCCAGGACTCGACCGAGGAGGCCAAGCCCGATCGCGCCCTGACGGTCTTCGCCAAGGTAATCGAGCTCAACGACCAGATCCGCCGCCTCCAGCGGGTCAAGGCCAAGAAGCCCCTCAAAAAGAAGGAGATGGAGGCCCTCAACCGAAAGCTCAAGCTCCTGCAGAGCCAGATCTCCAAGCTGGTCCCCCGACTGACCCTCCCCCGCTTCACCGCCAACCGCTTCATCCGGCTGGTGAAGGAGGCGGGCGGCCACTTCCGCAAGATGGAGGCGCAAATCCGCCAGGAAAAGGAGAAAATCAAGAAAATCAAGGGGACCTCCAAGGCGCAGGAATCCCGCCGGCAGACCCTCCAAGCCCGGGTGGACAAGCTGGCCGGGGCCTACGCCGCCGAGTGCCGCAAGCTCTCCCAGACCTACGGCCTCTCCCGCGAGGAGCTGACCCGGAGCATCCAGCACATCGGGGAGGGGGAGCGCGAGGCGGCCGAGGCCAAGCGGCTCCTCATCGTCGCCAACCTCCGCCTCGTCGTCTCCATCGCCAAAAAATACACCAACCGCGGCCTCCAGTTCCTGGACCTCATCCAGGAGGGCAACCACGGCCTCATGCGGGCGGTGGACAAGTTCGAGTACCAGCGCGGCTACAAGTTCTCCACCTACGCCACCTGGTGGATCCGGCAGGCCATCACCCGCGCCATCGCCGATCAGGCCCGCACCATCCGCATCCCGGTCCACATGATCGAGACCATCAACAAGCTGAACCGGGTCCAGCGGGCCCTTGTCCAGGACCTCGGGCGCGAGCCCTTCCCCGAGGAGATCGCCAAGAAGATGGACCTCCCCGTGGTCAAGGTGCGCAAGATCCTCAAGGTCGCCCAGGAGCCCATCTCCCTCGAGACCCCCGTGGGGAACGAGGAGGACAGCCACCTCAAGGACTTCATCCAAGACGGCAAGGTGGAGAGCCCCGAGCAGGCGGTCATCTACGGCGACATCCGCGACCAGATCCAGGAGGTCCTGCGGACGCTCACCCCCCGCGAGGAGCAGGTGCTCAAGCTCCGCTTCGGCCTCAACGACGGGCACGAACACACCCTCGAGGAGGTGGGGAAGAAGTTCAACGTCACCCGCGAGCGCATCCGCCAGATCGAGTCCAAGGCCCTGCGCAAACTCAAGCACCCCAGCCGGGCGAAGAAGTTGCGGGCGTTCATCAACCTCAAGTAGGTCTACGGCTTGAGGCCACAGGCCGAAGGTGACGGACGGGGAGCAGCCGGTGATTAGCGACTACACGCTGGTGACCTCCAGCCCCCACAAGGCGGAGGAGATCGCCGCCATCGTCGGGACGGCCCTGCCGACGGCCGCCCTCGATCTGCCCGAGATCCAGTCCCTCGACCTGCGCGAGGTCCTGCGCCACAAGGCCCGGGAGGCCTTCGGCCGCCTGGGGCGTCCCGTCGTGGTGGAGGATGTCTCCCTGGAGTTGGTCGGACTCAAGGGGTTTCCCGGCCCCCTCGTCAAGTGGCTCCTCCGTGCCGCGGGCCCGGAAGGACTCATCGCCCTCTGCCGGGGGACCGGGGAGTGGCGGGCGCGCGCCGTCTGCGGCGTCCTGGGGTGGGACGGGGGGCGGGAGGTGTGGGCCGAGGGGGTCGTGGATGGGGCCATCGTTGCGAAGCCGCGCGGCGCCTCCGGCTTCGGCTGGGACCCGGTCTTTGTGCCCGACGGCTACGATCGGACCTATGCGGAGATGAGCGCCGACGGGAAGAACGCGATCTCCCATCGGGGGGCGGCATGGCGGGAGTTTGTCAACAGGCGGAGGGTCGAGGGCTGAAGCCGGAAGAGGACCGCCCGTATGGCCGTCCCGAGCCCGGCGAGGGACCCCGGTCTCAGGGGTCCGGCGAGGGCGCTGGAGAGCCCCGGTTCGACCGCGAACGGAGCCCCCCCCTGCCGACCATCCGGCGGGCCTGCCAGGCCGCCCCTGCCCGGAAGCCGATCTGGAGAACGCCGGCATCGGGGGCAGGGCTTCTATTGCGAAACCATTCAAGACATCTCCATGGTGTCCAGCGGCGTGTTATTTTACGAGCCGATCGGCGCATACTTTTACGAGG
>CAZRVT010000052.1:0-19364 GCA_964603505.1 uncultured Holophagales bacterium
GTGGTACACTTTTGGATGACCAAAACTGGTACACTTTTATATGACCATTGACAACCCCCACCTGAGTTCGAGTAATATACAGCGACGGTCACGAGAAGGAGGCGCGCGAAACGACAGGATGGACCTGATGGATCTCGAACGGTGGACAGCCTCTTCACTCAACCCTGCCGGGCGCACGATCAGCATCATTCATGGCGGCACATTGGGCCGCCCGTTCCCGCCGGCCGTCGGCTACTTGCGGTCGAGGAGCAGTTCCTTCTTGCGGATCTTGACGGGGGGGCGGTTGCGGAGGTAGCCCTGGCGGGTGCCGTACTCGAGGAGGGCCTTCTCCAGCATCTTGCGGCCGCGGTAGAGCCGCGACATCACCGTTCCGAGGGGGATGCAGAGAACCTGGGCGATCTCCTTGTAGGACTTCCCCTCGATGTCGGCCAGAACGACGACCATGTGGTACTCCTCGGGGAGGTCGTTGAGGGCGCGCTCCACCTGGTCGTCGATGAGCCCCGAGAGGAGGAGGGTCTCCGGGTCGGTCAGGTCGCGCGTGTGGTCGGGGATGAGGTTCTCAAGGGACTCCTCGATGCCCGCGAAGTCCACCTGCTGGGGGGTGGCCTTCCTCTTGCGGTAGTTGTTGATAAAGGTGTTCTTGAGGATCTTGAAGAGCCAGGCCCGCAGGTTGGTCCCCGGTTCGAACTTGTCGTGGTACTTGAAGGCCTTCATGCAGGTCTCCTGCACGAGGTCCTCAGCGTCCTGGTGGTTCATCACCAGGCGGTAGGCGGTCGAATAGAGGGTGTCCACGAAGGGATACACGTCGCGCTCGAAGTCCAAGGCCGGCGGCGGCGCCGGCCGGCCCTTGGACCGCGGGACCTTGGATGCCCCCTTGGATTTCAACCGCGCGCTCCGCGGCGCCCGTGGCTATTTGCCGATGGCCAGCAGGGCGATCAGCAGGGCGTAGATGGCGATGGATTCAATGAAGGCGAGGCCGAGGAGCAGGGTGGTGCGGATGGGGCCGGCCGCGCCCGGGTTCCGGGCCAGGCCGTCACAGGCGGCGGCGACCGCCTTGCCTTGTCCAAGGGCGGCGGCGAACCCAACGAGGCCGATGGCGAAGGCGGCCCCGAGGACCCCCCAGAGGACCTTACCGGAGCCGACGGCCTCGGGGGCGGTGCTTCCCTCGGCAAGGGCGGGAAGTGCGAAGAAGGCGATGATCAGAAGGGTAAAGAGAGCCTTTTTCATGCTCTTTCTCCTCAATAGGTTCTGAAACCAGGGGAATTATACCACAGAGGCCCCGCGGCCCCCCAAGGCCTACTCGGAGGGAATCTCGAACTCGTCGGCCTCGTCGTTGCCGCAGACGGCGCAGAACGCGCTCACGATCTTGCCCCGGTGCGTGTCGAACTGGTAGCAGGGGGTTTCGCACTGCTTGCAGACGACGAACTCGATGTCCTGCTCTTCCATGGGTTCCTCCTTCAGCGGTACCGGACCATCACATGGAACCCCCCGGGGGATTCCACGATCGCCGAGATTTGGTTGAGGGGCAGGTGAAACGCCGTCCACTCCATCTCCACGGGGAGCTCGTTGAGGGGGACGGCGCCGAGGTCCCCGCCCTTGTCGGCGGTGGAGGGATCGTCCGAGTAGGCCTTCGCCACCTCCGGGAACGGGGTTCCGGCGAGGAGCTTGCCACGGGCCTCCTCGGCCCGGGCCGCCGCCTCGCTCTTGCTGCGGGTGATGGAGAAGGGGGCCAGGAGGGCCCCCTGGTAGGCCACCATGATATGGCGCAAGGCCACCGTGTCGGGCCAGGGGTCCACCGCTTGGTAGAGGTGGAACCCCACGGGGGACTCGAGCACGCCGGTGGTTTCGCCGATGCGGAGGGCGTCGACCGCCGCCCGGTGCTCGGGGATCAGGGCCCGGACAACGGCCCGGCCGAGATATCCCCCCCGCTTGGCCTCGATGCCGTTGCTGTATTTGCGCGCCGCCTCGGCGAATGGGGTGCCGGTCCGGATCTCCTCCAGGGCCCGCGCGGCCGTCTCGGCGGCCTGCTCCTTGGTCCGGGTGACGGCGAGGGGGGCGTGCAAGGCCCCCTTGTAGGTGACGAGCAGGTGGTTGAGGCCGCGCGGGTCCTCGGGGTCCCGCCGCAGGATGAGCCACCCGTTGCCGTTGTCGAGAGGGGGGCTGAACCCGCCGGGTTGCAGGGCGAAGGCCGCCTCCTCCAGGTGCAGGGGGAGCTGGCCGAACCGGAAGGTGTCCAGATACCCCCCGCGCCCGCGGCTGAGGGCGTCGTCGGATTGTTCGAGCGCCTGCTCGAAGCTGATGGTCCCCGCGGTCAGGTCGGCCGCGAGCTTCTCGGCCAGGACGCGGGCCTCCTCGGGGGAGCGGACGGCGGCGGTGCGGTCGGGCCGGTCGGTCCGGTAGCCCACCAGGATGCCGGAGAGCACCACCTTGCGGGTGGGGTCCTTCACGCGCTCGGGGGTCTGGGGGCCGCATCCGGACAGGGCCAGGATCAGGGCCAGGACGAGGGGGCGTTTCACCGGTGTTCTCCTCCTTGCGGGAGCCGAACGTTTTGCAGGGCCCGCTTCTCCGCCGTGCTGAGCGTCTTTTCCAGGTCCAGGAAGAGGTAGACATTGCCCTCGTGCTGGACCACGCCCTTGATGTAGTCGACGACCATCCCCGCGAGGGCTGGAGGGGGCGGGAGCACCTGCGATTCCTCCACGGCGATGAGCTTGAACACGTTCCCCACCCTAAACCCGACGTTGAGGTCGTCCAGCCGGATGATGAAGATCTTCGGCTTCGGGAAGACCTCCCGGCAGGCCGGGTAGAGGCGGGTCTGGAGGTTGACCACGGGGATGACGAGGTTCTCCCAGATGATGATCCCCTCGATGAAGGCGGGGGCGTTGGGGATGGCCCGCGGCTTCGTGTACCGGAGGATCTGCACCATCCGGTCGATTTCCAGGACGAAATTGTCGGTGCCGATCTGGAAGATGATCAGGTGGTGGGTCTTCATGCCGCGCCCCCGCGATTCCCCCATTGGAAGCGGGAGGGGGCGGTTCCCTCTCCCGCCGCGCGGAGTGGATCCACGCGGTTCCACCCTCTTCCCGTAAGGAAACCAATCCGGCCCGCTATCAACGCGGGCCGGCCCGATTCCCATGGTAAGCCGTATAAGGCGGCTTTGCTGCGGCGGCTCCGGGCCATCGGTGCGCCCCGGCCGGGGAGGCCGCGCGGCCCCTCCGGGTTCGCCCATCCATGCATGATCGGAAACAGTCGCATCGCGCTATGCCCGGATCTTGAACTTCTGGATCTCTTCCTCCAGCGCGCGGCTCTGCTGGAGCAGCTGGTCGTTCACCTGCCGCAGGTCCTCCACGGAGTTCCGGGTCTCACTGTTCAGGACCTTCATGTCGCGCATGAACTGCATGATCTGCTCGGCCATCTCGGCCTGGCGGGAGGTGATCTCCAGGATGCCGTGGATCATCTCCATCATCTGTTCCGTGGACTTGGAGATCATCATCGAGCCGCTCCGCTGCTCCTGGGTGGCCTGCTGGACATAGCGGGTCCCCTCGCGCATGTTCTCGGTGGCGCTCATGATGTGCTGGCTGCCGGCGGCCTGCTCCGAGGTGGCCTTGGAGACCTGCTTGGCCATCTCGCGCACCCGCTCGACGCTCTTGGTGACGTCCTGGCTGGACTTGGCCTGCTCGCGGGTGGCCTTGGCGATCTCCTTGACCATGTTGGACACGGAGAGGGAGGAGTCGAGGATCTGCTCCAGGATGCGGCCGGCCTGGTTGGCCAGGGTACTGCCGCTCTGCGCCTCCTTGACGCCGTCCTTGGTCCGGTCGATGGCGTCCCGCACTTCCTGCTGAACGCCGCGGATCAGGTTGGAGATCTCCTTTGTGGAGGAGGCGGTCCGCTCCGAAAGGTTGCGGATTTCGGTGGCGACCACCGAGAACCCCTTGCCATGTTCCCCGGCCTGGGCGGCGAGGATGGCGGCGTTGAGCGCCAGGAGGTTGGTCTGTTCGGCGATGTCGTCGATGACGTTGACGATCTTCCCGATCTCCTCCGACTTGGAGCCGAGGCGTCCGATGACCCCCTCGGCCTCCTGGACCGCCTTCGTGATGCGCGACATCCCGGCGATGGTTTCCTGGACGGCCTTCATCCCCTCCTCGGCCGACTTGGAGGCCTCCACGGAGAACTCATAACTCTGCTGGGCGTTCCGTTCCACTTCGTTGATGGTGGCGTCCATCTCGATCATGGACGCGCTGGTCTCGGAGACGAAGTTGGCCAGCTGGTCCATGTTGCGGTCCACTTCGTTGATGGAGGCGACCATCTCGGTGGTGGCGTTGGCGGTCTCCTCCACCGACTGGAAGAGGGTATCGGTGTGTTTGGAGACCTCCTCCATGGTGGCCACCATCTCCAGGATGGAGGAGGAGGTCTCCTCCGAGGAGGTGGAGAGGGCCTCCACGTTCTCGTTGATGCGCTTGATCCCCGCATTGAGGTTCTCGACCGCGCCGTAGGCCTGGTCGGTGAACGCCATCTGGTTGTCGGAGCGCTGGAGCACCTGCTGGGAGGACTTGGCGATGACATGGGTGGCCGCCACCAAACGCTGGTGGCCGGTCTTGACCTTGGAGACCATGCTCTCCAGGTTCTCGGTCATCTGGTTGAAGGCATGGCTGAGCTTCCCGAGCTCGTCCTCCCGCTGGGTCCGGAGGCGCTGGGTGAGGTCTCCCTTGGCGACGGCGGCCGAAACCTGCTGGAGGTGGGTGATGGGGCGAATGGTGAGGTTCGAGGCGAACTGGATGAGGAAGAGGGAGAGCCCCAGGGTGACCAGGCCGATGATGCCGCCCCACAGCAACAGGTTGTTGCGCGCGGCGACATAGGCGCGGGTCGACAGGGCGATGCGGAGGTAGCCCAGGGCGAAGTCGACGTCCTGGAAGGTGTTGGCGGCCCCCTCGAGGCCGGCCCGCGTCCGGCCCAGGCCGTCTATCTCGGACTTGGAAATCCGGAGGGCGCCGTCCTTGGCGTGGCAGGTGAGGCAGGCGACGAACCGCAGGCGGGAGAAGTCGATCCCTTCGTGGACCCGGGCCTTGTTCGGCTCCAGGATGGGGTAGGCGAACAGGAGCACCTCCTCGCCCTGGGGGGTGCGGGAGGGCTTGCCGGAAAAGAAGTGGGGGGTGTAGCTCTTCAGGGCGTCGGGCATCCGCGCGGGATCGGAGGAGGCGATGGTGGCGCCCGAGGCGTCCAGGAAGTCGGCGTAAACGATGAGCGGATTGAGGAGGATGGTGTCCACCATGTCCTGGAGGTTCTGCTTGAGCGAAAACTGGACGTAGTAGCTGGAGTTCATGGCGATCGTCTTCGTGAGGCTGTCGCCCTGATCGCGCGTTTGGTTGTAGATGAGGGTGCGGGCACGCATGTTGGTGGCCAGGAGCAGGCAGACGCCCATAAAGGCCAGCAGCAAAATGACGCCGGCGAAAAACTTGAACTTCAGGCTGCTCCTCCGGTTCAGGTCGGTCAGGAATGATCGCATAGGCTCTCCTGCTCCTTAATATATATCATTCGGCCCCGTCCACACAAGGGAAAACCGTCCGCGCCGCCGGTCAGCACGCCTCCACCCTCATCCCTTCGGGGGTGGGGTGGAGGTCCAGCAAGCGGCCCGGAAGGGGGAGGAGGGCCCCCTCGACCCCGGTGCGCCGGTCGGGGGCGGTCACGATGACCACGACCCCGCCCCCCGCCGCCCCGCACCCTTTGCCGCCGTAGGCGCCGGCCGCGATCACCGCCCGGAGCGCTTGGTCGATGCGTAGGTGGGCGAAGGCGGGATGAAGGCGGATCCGATGGCGCCACTCCTCCATCACCAGCCGCCCGATGCGGGCCAGGTCCCCGGTCTTGAAGGCGACCTCCATGCGGGCCGTCAGTTCCGCGATGATGCCGAGGCACTTGTGGGTTTCAGAGGATTTGTCCTCCACGGCCCGCTTCACGACCTGCCAGTTGTTCGCCCCCGAGTGGTGCGGCACCCCGGTATGGTAGAAGACCAGCCCGTCCGACAGTCCCGGGAAAAGGGGCAGCGCTTCTGGCTCGGTCCGCCCCTTGAGGTAGCGGATGCAGTTCACCCCGCCGTAGAAGGGGGGGTAGTAGTCCTGCACGCCGGTGGGATAGCCCATCACCGCCACCTCCGCGTCCCGGCAGAGGGCGATGAGGGCCTCGGGGTCGGGCTCCTCCCCTCGAAGGGCGGCGGCGGCCCGGGCCAGAGCGGCGGCCACGGCCGACGATCCGCCGAGCCCGCTCCGGGGTGGGGGCTGGCGGAGGACGGTGATACGAATGGGGGAGGCGGGGGGGGCGGCCTTCAGGATCTCCCCGAAGAGGGCCCACGGGGAGGCACAGAGGTCGTCGAGGCCGGCGAAGGCGTGGGTCTCGCCCTCGACCTCCACCTCCCATCGCGCCAGCCCGTCCTCGACCACGAGCTCGGCGAACGCGTCCAGGGCCACATTGATGGTGGCCGAACCGGGGAACAGGTGCGGTAGGGGCCAGATGTCGAGGGTGCCGCCGGCGAGATCGGCGCGGCAGGGGGCGGTAACTTTAACCCGCATTGTTCAGAGCCCTTCGGTTGCAATGCCGGACGGGACCCCGTCTGCGGCGTTGCGCGGCGGCACGCTGTAAGGAAAGCGGGTTGACCTTCATTCCCCCCCGCCCTTGAACCGTTCCTCGATCTCGGTGCGGAAGGCGGGGCCGGCGTTGTAGGTGCAGAAGGGGATCATCCGGCCGTCGGGGGCGGCGTAGTGGACCACGCAGGAGCGGCTTCGCTCGGCGAGGAAGTTGTAGTTGTCCATGAAGTGCATCCCCGCGGCCAGGATCAGGCGCCACTCGTACCGCCGCTTCCTCGACAGGCGGAACACCCGGCCTCCGGTCATGGCGTCGAAGATCTTGACCAGCTGGAGGGCGGCAAACCGCGGGCCGTCCTTGCGCCGGTGCCGGAAGAGGATGCGGGTCAGCTCCACGGCCCCCCATAGGCGCGACCGGCCCCACCGGCGCTTCGAGGCGGCGGCGCTGTTGTGCAGTTCCTGGAGGATGCCGTCCCAGTCGAACAGCCGGGGCAGGGGGATCATCTCCTTCGTGCGGCCGTTGATCAGCAGGTAGGTGCCCAGGCCGCAGAGGGGATGGCAGGAACAGACGAGCGCCCGCTCGGCGGTCTCCGCCGGCCGGAACAGGTCCAGGTAGCGGGAGATGGGCTGGGTGGCGGAGAGGGGGACGAAGTCGCGGAGGGCCTCGATCCGGCCCCCGGTCTGCGCCTCGAGGCCATAGGCGAGGTCGGAGAGGGTGTACCGCTTCTGCATGCGCTCGGCGTAGGGGACGCGCCCCGTGAAGGCCAGGGGCTGGAAGGAGAGACCGACGATGGCGTCCAGATGATCGACCGCGAAATCCAGGATGGGCCCCACCTGGTCGTCGTTGACCCCTTTCGCCAGGGTGACGACGAGGGTGACGGAGAGGCCGGCCCGGCGGCAGTTCTCGACGGCCGCCTCTTTCAGGGCCATCAGGTCCTGGCCGCGCGTCTGACGGTAAATCCGGTCCTCGACGCCGTCGAACTGGAGGTACACCCCCTTCAGCCCGGCCGCCTTCGCCCGTTGGGCGTATTCGAGGGAACGGCCGAACTTGATGCCGTTGGTCACGGCCTGGACCCAGAGGTAGCCCATGTCGCGGGCCATCGAGACGGCCTCGAAGAAATGGGGGGAGAGGGTGGGTTCGCCTCCGGAGAACTGCACGGTGGCCATGTGTCCCCGGTTGGGGCGCGCCTTCTCCAGCATCATCCGGATCTGGTCGCGGTCGGGCCAAAACGGCTCCTCCCGGTTCTCGGCGGCGGCGAAACAGAAGGGGCAGCGCAGGTTGCAGGCGTTGGTGAGGTCGATGTTGGTGATCGCGGCGGGACTGGCGTGGGCCTGGCAGAGGCCGCAGTCCTGGGGGCAGTTGGGATTGGCCGGGCCGGGATCGTGCCATTTCATGTATTCCATGCACCGGTCGAACAGGGCGGGGTGGCGAAAGAACAGATCCCGCGTCTCCCCGTGGGCGGGACAGCTCTTGACCGTGAAGACCCCATGGCTGGTCACCTCAAACCGGGCCTCCAGGGTCCGGAAGCATTCCGGGCAGAACGAAGACCAATCCCCCGGGACCTGCTTATACGCTAATGACACGCAAACCTCCTCGGGTTCGGCGGGACGATGCCCACAAATTATACCTGTTAAACAGCGTCAGACCAAGCGGCAATCCCAGCAAGGTGAAGGGGATGCCGAACAGCAAAACGAAGGCGAACACCTCCGGGCTCTTCCGCACGGGGGAGGGGCTGAACACCTCCTTCAGGTAGGCGAGAATGAGGCCGTAGACCTCGGCCAGCTGGGAGGGGAGGGAGCACCCCGTCCCGGCGATGGCCAGCGGCTCGAAGGCGCCGTCCCTCAGCACCGTGTGGCAGGCGGCGAGGCGCCCCCGGGTGTGGGCGTCGGATCCCGCGATGAGCCCGGGGGAGGCGCCGGCGCCGGCCAGGACATTGGCGACCACCTCCGCGTGCAGGGGGCCGATGGAGCCGTTGACCGCTTCCCACAGGGGGAAGTGCTCGATCGCGAGCTCCCAGTAGCGGCCCGCCAGGCGCCGGGAGAGGCAGGTGTTTCCGGGGTGCATCAGGGCGTGGGGAAGCCCCTCGCGGCGGCAGTAGGCGGCCAGCTCGACGGCGTCGCCCCGCAGCCGGGCGATCTCGCGGTGGTGCGCCTCGGTCATTCGATACACCCCGACGTGGAGGCGCCGGGGGACATCCGGGAACCGGGTCGTCACCTCCTCCGAAAGGAAGAAGTCGGGTAGGCCGGGCCGCCGTTCTAGCAGGGCCAGCCCCCCGGCCAGGGTGTCGTGGTCGGTGAAAGTGACCCCCTCCATCCCCCGGGCCTTCAGAAGGTCATAGGCCTCCTCCGGCCCGATGGCGCAATCGGACGCCCCCCAACGGCCGAAGGTCGGAGAGGGGGAAAACCGGGTGTGGACATGGAGGTCGATCTTCATGAAGTGCTTAAAAATAAAGCATTTCGGTAAAAAAAGCAACTTCCGGGACGGGGAGCGGCCCGAGGCAGGCGGACTGAGCTTGGGGCAGAGTTTTAACCTATCAGGGGGAGATCGGCCGATCGAGCGCGGTTCCGGCCATTCGTTTGATCCGCCTGATGGGCCTCGTCGCCCCAGGGCCGGGGTCCAGGGGATCCCCGTCCAGACGGAAACCGCCGTGGCCGCTTCCAGCGAACAAAGTCCATCCTCCGGCCAGAGATCTCGAGCGCAAGGGGGCGCTCGCCAGTTCGGCGCGGGTCTTCAACGCGTTTGGGGGCGCCGTCCGCATCTCCATCCCGGTCAGCCTTGCATCGAGCCGGACCCTTCCACGGCCAAGAACGATCCTCGAGGCCCCAGGTGCCTCCCCCAGCGGGCCCCGCCGGACCCGCCCGTCCGGATCCGAAGAGGGCCTTCCCCGCCCCGAGCGGACCGGTTCCGGTGGATGCCGAGGCCGGGCCGTGATATATAATAGGCATAGCGGCATGCCGCCCCGGGCCCGCCGGCGCGGGGCAGGCCATTCTGAAGACCAGAAAGGGGAACCCGTCATGACCCGAAACGCTCAACCGGCAACGCAACGAATCCGGTCGGTCCTCCCGCTGCTGGCCGCCCTTCTGCTCCTGGGCGCGTCCCCCGCCGCTCAGGCGGCCGGGGAGGGGTGGCAGTTTTCCGTGGCCCCGTTTTTCCTGACGGCGGGGATGCAGGGCACCACCACCTTGCAGGGCCAGGAGGTGGAGGTGGACGTTCCTTCGAAAGATCTCATCACCACCATGGAGTTCGGCCTCTCCGGGGCTTTCCTCGCCCGCAAGGGCGCCTGGGGGGTGGCGGTGGATGCCAACTACATGCCCCTCCAGGCGCCGGCCACCTACCTGGAGGCCGACCTGGACATGGACCACAGCTCGATCGGCATCCAGGGCGTCCGCCGTTTCGGGAGCGCCGCCGATTTCACTCTGGGGTTGCGCATCAACATGCTGCGCGGAGGGGTTGCCCACACGGGCGCCCCAGGGGAGTGGAACGACCAGAGCGAAACCTGGGTGGACCCGGTGGCCGGCCTCGTGGTCCGGACCACCTCGACGGGCCCCGTGAACCTGCGGCTGTACTCGGAGATCGGCGGGTTCAGCGTGGGGTCCCAGTTCGCCTGGCAGATCTACCCGGCCCTCATGGTCCGGCTCTCCAAGAACCTGGCGCTCGACCTCGGCTACCGCTGGATCGACACCGACTACAAGAGCGGCAGCGGCGGCGACGAGTTCCGCTACGACATGCTGGTCCAGGGGTTCGTGCTGGGGTTCAACACCCGCTTCTGACCGCGTCCGGGCAGGGCGCACCCCGTTCCGTCCCCCAGAGGCGGGCCCGTCGGCGGCCCGCCTCTTCCTTTCCGCGCGCTACAGGGTCGGCGGCATCAGGCCGTCCAGCGCGGCCATCAGTTCGGTCATGTCCCCCGGAAGGGGGCATTCGAACCGGAGTTCCCGGCCTGACAAGGGGTGGACGAACCGGATCTCCCCGGCGTGGAGGGCGTGGCGGGGGAAGTCCCGCAACAGCGCGATCGCCTTGCGCTGGGGGGCGCCGCCGTAGGTCTTGTCCCCGACGATGGGGTGGCCCTGCGCGGCGAGGTGGACCCGGATCTGGTGGGTGCGGCCCGTGAGGGGGCGGCACTGGAGGAGGCAGGCGTGGGGGGGCCAGTGGCGCTCGACGATGAAGTCGGTGACGGCCATCCTTCCCGCCGGGGTGACGGTCATCCGCTTCCGGTGGCGGGCGTCGCGACCGATGGGCATGTCGGCGGTGAAGTCCTGCTTGGCGATACCGTGGGCGACGGCGTAATAGACCTTCTTCACCCGCCGCGTGGCGAACTGCTTCGAGAGCGCTTGGTGGGCGGCGTCGTTCTTGGCGATGACGATGAGGCCGCTGGTTTCTTTGTCGAGCCGGTGGACGATGCCCGGCCGCTCCACCCCGCCGATGCCGGAAAGCCCCTGGATGCGGTGCAGAAGGGCGTTGACCAGCGTCCCGGTGGTGATCCCCGCCCCCGGGTGGACGCTCATCCCCGCCGGCTTGTCCACCACGGCCAGGGCCTCGTCCTCATAGAGGACCGGAATCGCGAGGTCTTCGGGAAAGACTTCCATCGGGACGGGGGGCGGCACCTCCACTTCCACCACAGAACCCGCCTTGAGCGGCCGCGACGGCTTCGTCTGCAGGGCCCCGTCCACGCGGACCAGCCCCTCGCGGATGAGTTTCTGGAGGAACTCCCGGCTCAGATGGGGGAGCCGGAGGGCGAGAAAACGGTCGAGGCGCCCCTGGGGGGCGTCAACGGCGAGCCGAACGGAGTCCACGGACATACCCCGCGGCGGCGGCGCACACGGCCGCGACGGCGATGAGCTGGGAAGTGGAGAGTCCGGCCAGGCCGCCCCGCGGATCGCCCCGCAGAAATTCGATGCCGAACCGAAAAGCGGCATACAGGAAACCATAGGCGCAGAACACCTGCCCCGGGAACCGGCGGCGGGGGTAATACCAGACCAGAAACGCGAACAGGGCCCCCAAATAGAGGGTCTCGTAGAGTTGGGTGGGATGGAGCGGGACCCCGAGGGGGACGCCCGTGAGGGCGTGGGCGTCGGGGTTGGTGAACGTGACGCCCCAGGGGCGGGCGCACACCGTTCCCCAGCAGCAACCGGCGGCGAAGCAGCCCAGGCGGCCGAAGGCGTGGGCGAGGGGGATGCCCACCGCCAGGATGTCGGCGGTGGCCCAGAAGGGCAGTTTGTATTTGCGGAGGTAATAGGCCCCGGCCAGGACGCCCCCGATCAGACCGCCGTAGAAGACGCCCCCGGATCGCAGGAGGGCCCACGCGCTGGACCAGGAGTCGAGGAAGGTGGGCTCGGTGAAGACCAGCAGCGCCTTGGCGCCGACGAGACCCGCGATGACCATGGAGACGCCCAGGTCGAAGAGGCGCTCGCCGTCCATCTTTTCCCGGTTGGCGATGCGGCGGGCCACCATCAGGGCGAGAAAGACCCCGACGGCGACCAGAAGGCCGTAGGTGGGGAGAAAGAAGGGGCCGATGGGGAAGAGCTTGGGAAGCACGGAGCTATCTTCTCGAAGAGGCGATCATATCCCACACCAGAAGCCCCAGCCCGATGGTGATGCAGGAGTCGGCCACGTTGAACGCGGGCCAATAGAAGCGGCCGGCGTGGAATTCCAGGAAGTCGAGGACGGCCCCCCAGCGCAGCCGGTCAGCCACGTTCCCCGCCGCGCCGGCGAGGAGGAGGTGGAAGCACACCGTGATGCCTCGCCCATGGCGCTGGAAGAGGAGGAGGTAGAGGATCCAGAGGATGGCGGCCGTTCCGATGACGACGATGGCCGGGTTCATGACGCGGGCCGAGACCTCCGAGAGAGCGCCGAAGGCCAGTCCGGTGTTCCAGGTCTTGACGAGGCGGAAGAACCCCGGGACCACCGGGACCGGCTCGCGAAGGTCGGCGGAGAAGACGAGGGCCTTCGTCAGACGGTCGAGGAGCATGAGCCCGGCGGAGAGGGCGAAGAGGCCGGGCCAGGCGGGACGCCTCATCGGACGGCGTCGGCGCAGCGGGCACAGAGCTCGTCGCCCGGGGGGACGGTCCGCTTCCAACAGCGGGGGCACTTCCCCTCATCGGAGACGCGGACCCGGAAGTAGGTGCGGGGCAGGGTTTCGGAGGGGCGCCAGGAGCCGTCCACCGTGTCGGCGAAGTCCTTCCGGACGCGAGAGACGATGAGGAACTCCTCCAGATCGAGCGGCAGTTTCTGGAGGGCCTTTTCCAATTCGGCCGACTGAGTGACGTCGACGGCGCACTCCAAGGAGGATCCCACCCGGCCTCCGCCGCGGAGCTGCTCGATCTCCAGGAAGACCTCGCGGCGGAAGGCCGCGAAGGTCTCGAAGGCGTCGTCGGACTCCCGGTCCAGCGCGAACGCGTCGGTGTCGCGCCAGCCGGCGAGGAAGACGCTTTCGCCGTCGCCGGCCGGCAGGGTGGCCCAGGCCTCCTCGGCGGTGAAGGAGAGGATCGGGGCCAGAAGCGGCACCAGGGCGGCGTAGATCTCGTACAACGCCGTGCGGGCCGAGCGCCCTTCCTCGGAGTCCTTCGGATGGCAGTAGAGGCGGTCCTTCAGGATGTCGAGGTAGAGGGCGGAGAGGTCCACGGAGCAGAACTGGACCAGCGTGTGGTAGACCATGTGGAACTCGTAGGCGAGGTAGGCCTCGCGCACCCGCTTCGCCGCCCCGGCCAGGCGGTGAAGCATGTAGCGGTCCAGGGGGCGCAGGCGGTCGGCGGGGAGGCGCATCTCCGGGGTGAAGCCGTCCAGGTTGGAGAGGAGGTAGCGCAGGGTGTTGCGGATCTTGCGGTAGGCCTCCGCCGTGCGCGCCATGATCTCCTTCGAGATGGGCATGTCGTCGCGGAAGTCAATCTGCGCCACCCACAGCCGCAGGACGTCGGCGCCGTACTCTTTGAGGAGTTCGGCGGGGGAGAGGGCGTTGCCGAGGGACTTGGACATTTTCTCCCCCTCGGAGGAGAGGACGTGGCCGTGGGTGACCACGGCATTGTAGGGGGCCCGGCCGTGCGTGGCCACGCCGGCCAAGAGCGACGACTGGAACCACCCGCGGTACTGGTCGTGCCCCTCGATGTAGAGGTCGGGGGGCCACTGCAGGCCGGGGAACCGGGCGTTGTCGCAGACGGCGTAGTGGGAGACGCCGCTGTCGAACCACACGTCCAGAATGTCCATCTCTTTCTTCCACTCCGTCCCGCCGCACCGGGGGCACTGGAGGCCCGCCGGGGCGAAATCGGAAACGGGGCGGGCGTACCAGGCATCCGCGCCCTCGGTGGAAAAGTACTGTTCAATCTTCGCGAAGAAGGCGCGCGTTGCCTCCCGGTCGGCTCCCGAGGGCCACATGGCGCCGCATTCCTCGTTGGCGCAGACGAGGACCGTGATGGGGGATCCCCAGCGGCGCTGGCGGGAGACACACCACTCGAAACGGTGTTCCACCATCCCGGCGATGCGCGCCTGGCCCCACGGGGGGACCCACTGCGTCCGGCCGATCGCCTCCAGGGCCTTCGCCCGCAGGTCGAGGCGGGCGTTCGGGGCGGCGTCGGGGGTGAGGGCGATGAAATATTGCTCGGTGGCGCGGAAGATGACCGGCTGTTTGCAGCGCCAGCAGTGGGGATACTCGTGCTCCCCCATCCCCTGGGCCAGGAGGGCGCCCAGGCGCTCCAGCTCGGCGGTGACCTTCGGGTTGGCCTCGAAGACATGCTGGCCCGCGAGGTCGGCCACCTGGCCGGTGTAGCGGCCGTCCTCGCCGACGGGGGAGAGGATGGGGATCCCCTCCACCTTGCCGGTGCGGAAGTCGTCCTCGCCGTGCCCGGGGGCGGTATGGACGAGGCCCGTGCCGGTGTCGAGGGTGACATAGTCGGCGCCCACGACGACGAAGGCCTTCGCGCCGGGCTCCAGCGTCCCCCGCCAGTCGGCGGGGAGCGGGTGGGTGTAGGCCAGCCCCAGCAGGGCGGAGCCCTTGGCGCCGCCCGCCTTCCTCCCATCGAGCTTCGCCGCGGCCAGGACCGCGGGGGCAAGGGCGTCCGCCAACACAAGGCCGCCCTTGGGGGTCTCGTAGAGACCATAGTCGGCGTCGGGGTGGACGGCCACGGCCAGGTTCGAGGGCATGGTCCACGGGGTCGTGGTCCAGATGACGAATGCCGCGGGGGCGTCGCCGGAGAGGCCGAACGCGCGGCGCACGGCGGCGGGATTCGAAGCGGGGAGGGCGACGGTGATCTCGGGGTCGCGCTTCGTCCGGTATTCGAGTTCCGCTTCCGCCAGGGCGGTGCGGCACTGCCAGCACCACCGGATGGACTTGCGCTCGCGGTAAAGGAGCCCCTGCTCGACCACGCGCCCGAAGGCGGCGGCGATGTCGGCCTCGTAGCGGGGGACCATCGTCAGGTAGGGGTCCTCCCAGGTGCCGAGGACGCCCAGGCGCTTGAACTCCTCGCGCTGGATGGCCACATACTTGGAGGCATACTGTCGGCACGCCTCACGGATCTGAAGGTCGGTCATCCCGGCCTTCTTCGGGCCCAGCTCGCGGTCCACTTTGTTCTCGATGGGAAGGCCGTGGCAGTCCCAGCCGGGGACAAAGGGGGAGCGGTATCCGGCGAAGACACGGCTCTTGACGACGAAGTCCTTGAGGATCTTGTTGAGGGCGTGCCCCATGTGGATGTGCCCGTTGGCGTAGGGGGGGCCGTCGTGGAGGAGGAACGCGGGGCGGTCCTTCATCCGCTCCTGGACCTTGGCGTAGATGGCCTTCTCCTCCCAGAACTTGAGCCAGATGGGCTCGCGCTGGGGGAGGTTGGCCTTCATCGGGAAGGAGGTCTGGGGCAGGTTGAGCGTGTGCTTGTAGTCCATAAGGGCGGAATTTTACCGAAATCCCGCCAAAAGGTCAAATATAAAGGAGTTATGCGCCTGCCCGTGCTACAATTCCTTCATGAGCCAGACCTCGACTCCGGCCGCCATCGGCCGCTATCCCATCGTCCGGCACCTGGCCACGGGAGGCATGGCCTCCATCTACCTGGGCACCCACCCCGACACGGGAAGGGCGATCGCCGTCAAGCAAATCCTCCCGCACATCGCCACGGACGAGGAGTTCATCAAGCGCTTCGTCCACGAGACGCGGATCATGATGGCGATGAAGCATCCCAACATCCTCCCCATCCTGGACGCGCAGCTGGGGCCGCAGGAGTACCACATCGTCATGCCTTTCCTGGACCGGGGGACGCTCAAGGACCTTTTGGGGACGGCCAAGCGCCTCCCCGCCGATGTCGCGGTCTACGCGATGCAGGAGATCCTCAAGGCCCTCGACCACGCCCATGGGAAGGGGGTCATCCATCGCGACCTCAAGCCCTCCAACGTGATGTTCGACTCCGCTGGGCAGGTCTTCCTCACCGACTTTGGCGTGGCCCGCGTCACCGGGATGACCCAGTTGACGCAGACGGGCGAAGTGCTGGGCACCCCCGCCTACATGTCTCCCGAGCAGGCCCTGGGCGGCCCGCTCACCCCGGCCTCCGACCTCTTCTCCGTCGGCGTCATCTTCTACGAGCTCCTCACCGGCTTTTCGCCCTTTGCAACCGACAACCCCGTCACCACCATGCGCCAGGTGGTGGAGCACCACCCCCCGGCGGTGATGGACCTCCGTCCCGCCCTTCCACCCTCTCTCGAGGCTGTCGTTCTGCGGCTCATGCGCAAGCAGGTGGGGGAGCGGTACACCACCGCCATCGCGGTTCTCGAGGACCTGATGCCCTACTGGGAGGGGAAGGACCTGGGGAAGGTGCGCGCCGCCTTCACGGGGCTGCTGACCGATCCCGATCGGGTGCTCCACGACCTCTATGCCGGCGAGGCCACCGTCCACATGCGGCGGGCCAAGGAGTTGTGGGAGGACCCCGACCAGCGCGCCACCGCCCTGTGGGAGGCCTACCAGGCCTCGGCGCTCGACCCGCAGAACCAGGAGGCGGCTTCCCTGCTCGAACGCTGGAAACGGCTCCTGGGGGCGGCCAAGCCGGCGTCCGACGACCCCAACATCGCCCGGCTCGAGGAGAAGTGGCGCCTCGACCCCGGCAACATCCAGGTCCTCCTCCAGCTGGGCAAGCTCTACCGCGTCCGGAAGGACTACCTGAACCTCATGAAGGTGTACCAGCGCCTCGACCGCCTCAAGCCCACCGACGGCTACACGATGGCGCAAATGCGCACCCTCCTGGAGCGTCAGCCCACCCAAGTTATCGCCCGGCGTCCGGAGGCCGAGGCGGTCCGGACCACTCCCGCCGACCTGCTGCGGGCCGTCCCCCTTTGGGGCTGGCTGATCCTCGGGGTCCTCGGGGTGGTGCTCCTGATTGGAGGGCTCATCTCCTCCGGGCAATCGAAGGCCGAGGAGGCCTCCGATCTTCAGGAGGCGGTGAACCTGTTTCAAGAGGCCACCCAGCAGTTCTCAGCAGGGGAAGCCCTGAACGACCCCGACGTTCAGCGCGTATTGAAGCGGGAGAAGGAGGGGGACCTTCAGGGGGCCTTCACCCTGGCGGTGGAGCTCGCCGGTTCCCTGCCGCCCCATCCCCAGGTGCGGTATCTCAACTACCTGGCCGGGTCCTTCGCCTACGAACTCGACATCCTCGACGGAGCGGTCAAGTATCTCGAGCGCTCCTACGCGCTGGAGGAACCGCCGCAGAAGTGGGTGGTGGGGATGGTCCTGGCCCAGGCCGCGGCCGAGAACGGCGACGGCGACCGGGCCGAGAAGATTTGGGAGGAGATCATCTTCCGCACCCAGGCGCCCCACGCGCCCCAAGCCCTCTTGGCCCGGGCGGAGTACCTGATCGATAAGGGCCTCAAGCGCCCGGCGACCCAGGACTTGGAGCAGCTGATCCGCGACTGGCCCGACTCCAAGGAGGCGGTGCGGGCGAAGGCGCTGCTGCGCAGGTTGTAGTGCCGCAGCAAAAAGTCGCTTAACGATCGGCGTTATCAATTCATGTAGATTATTGAGACCTGGCCCCACGTTTTGCCAATGACTGCCGTGCCGGTGGTGACGATTTATGTCGCTTCTTACGTTTAATACAAGGCATAGCACTTGCGAGTTCCTCATCTTGATGGTAAGGAATGTTGGGTTGGCTCTTCTCTTCTGGTCGCAGTCATGGCGGACACCCCGTCGGTAAAGGCCTCAAGTACTCAAAATGCTGATTGTTGGGGAAATGTGGCGGTTGCTCCCTTGTCCATTGCCATCGCAGATCTGGAAGGGGATGGGCGTGAGGAAATCGTGGGAGGTTTCGGTTCCCCCGAGGGTGATGGGTTCCTCATCATCCGCGAACTGGAACACGAATATAGCCCATCGCCCCAAAAAGATGAATGCCTCGGTTTGCCGGTTCCCCCTTATTGGTTGCTCGCGGCAAAGCGAAAAGGCATGCCGGCCACCTTCCTGCTGGCCGCCGAGGACGATTCCAGGGTTTGGATTCGAAACTCCGAACATCAAGAAGCGCCATGGAATTCGTTCATCGTGCCAGGGTCGGTCGCCGGCCTGGCCGCGCAGGACGATCTGTTGCTCGTGGCGGTAGAGAACGACCACGGCAATACGCTGGTCGAGTATGAGCTCCGGGATACCCTCCCGGTGCCCACCGGGCGATGGTGCGGCATCTCCACCGGAGTGAACGAGATATGGGGGGCCAAAGAGGAAGGAGATTGGATGGGTTGGGTTGGGGCGAGGCTCTTCCGATGGAGGCCCGGTGAGCCCGGGCCCGGGGAATGGCTTGCCCTGTCTGACGCAGTCACAAGCGTGGCCCCGCTACGCAGTGCCCTCCATGGCGGCATCGCCATCCTGACGAGGGATGGCCGGCTGGAGTATCTAAAAGGTGAGAGGTGTGGACCGAAGCGGACTGCGTCGGGACGCGGGTAGCGGCGGGGAGCGGCGCAACCGAACAGGCCACCCTTGACCAATCCCTGCCGGACGGCACCTATCCCTGGCGGGTGCGGGCAAAGGGGAACGGGGAGCCGTGTGACAGCGATTGGGGGGAATATGGAGAACAAGCTGGAGGATGTCCTTTCACGATCGGCTATGTCTCCTGTGCAACGACCATATTTCCCGACGGCCATCACATCGCCGCCGATACCGAATGGAATGCCACGGGAAGCCCTTACGTGTTCAGCGGAACGGTGACCGTCGATGCCGGGGTGACTTTGACGATGATACCGGGGACCGTCGTCAAGGGGGCCGGGTAGACGGTCCTGGGGAACCTGGTGGTGAACGGCGCGGAGCAGGCCCCGGTGGTCCTGGCGGGCGATCAGGCCTTCGACATCGGCGGGCCGTCGGTCGGAAACGAGGATTATCTATGCGGCGAGATCTTTCTCGACCTACAGCCGGGCAGCACGGCCGAGATAACCCATTCTAAGCTGATCCGGGTCTTTCACGGGATCGATACATCCGGCAAGGTCACGGTTGCCGATTCGTGGCAGATCGGCGGGGCCGTGGCGGTTTATGGAACCTCGGCCCCCGCTTTCGCTGACAGCCTCCTCGAGCGGACAGGGCTATGGCTCCGGGGCGATTGCGCTCCGAAGTTCAAACGGATTACTTGGGACCTGGTCAACCAGGGGGATTCAGTGAACATCTGTTTCGGCGATTGTGATCCCGGAGGGCTGGCGTCGGGGAATCCCCGGCCGGTCTTTGCGGAATGCTCGTTCCGGGCGTCCGATGTGGAAACGGGTTCGGAGACCGGGATCTTCATCGGCGGCGTCCTGGATCAGGGTGCGGTCTCGCTGTCGCCGGTCGTGTAAAAATGTACCAAAAATGATCATGAAAAGTGTACCAC
>CAZRVT010000053.1:0-19008 GCA_964603505.1 uncultured Holophagales bacterium
CGCGGCCGTAGAGGGCCCCCCCTCTACACAAACTCGATTAGGCGATTGTCCTTTTCGGCTGAACCAAAACACTATGGCGATCTATCGGAATAAGAAACTAGTTTGGTTATATGGGTATTATTGCAGACTGCCTCCTTTGAAATATCATTTCACTGCGCGATAAAGCCATGTCTAGCTATCCTATCAATCTCAAGGAGGAAATATGCTTAGGATGCTGTTCGTAATATTAATATCTTGTAGCGTCTTCTCATCTATGCCAAATGCGGTCGGACAGTTTGTTCGGATTTCTACAGCGACATCTAGTTCTGGACAAGTTTCCATTACCCTCCAGGGTAATATTGAGGCGAGTTATCTTGAAATCATCTCTCTTCCAAGTAACACAAAGTTGGCAAGATTGACTGATACAAATTATAAAGGAACATTAAGCGAAGATTCTTTGGCAAATCTTACTGTAGATCTAAGATCATTCGAACCAAGATTCTTTATTGACAAGCCACCCGCAACAGACAATAGGTTAATCATACAAGGGATGCGGAATGGTGAGTCTTTTGATATTATGGATGCTCAAATTACATCTCTTGCGAATGTTACTTTAGAGTCTGCTTTTTTGGTCGAACCTGATTCCGGAGGTGGCGGCTTTCGACACTGCGGTTGCTGCGGCATAGGCTGTGACCCTAGCGCAAATTGCATCAATTGCGCTAATTCAAGATTTACATTATGCTGTCCATCGGGGCAAATTGTCTGCGGATGGTGTAACTGCCCTTGCCCCTATTGACAAGTAGGTATTTCGAGCTAGTGTAGAGCTTGTCGCTGAATGCAACATCGGAGTCCGTTCGGCTGTTGATGCTGCTGTTCCGGACCCAGTTGTTTGGACACAGGATAAGGCTCACGCGGCGGCCTTGTCAGATAACTAGGGACAGTCCCTAGTTTATGATATGATCAGACCATGCCACGGAGCGCCAGACATGTCGTCCCTAATTATCCCCATCACATCACCCAGCGCGGCAACAACCGCCAGGATGTATTCTTCACAGACGACGACTACCACCTCTATTTAGCCCTGCTGAAACGCCACGCACTCGAGCACGGCCTGGACCTTCTGGGCTACTGCCTGATGACCAATCATGTCCATCTCATCGCCATCCCCCACGACAAGGAGGCCCTGGCCTCCGCGGTCGGCAAGACCCATTGGAAATATGCTCAGATCATCAACCGCCTCCACAAGCGCTCCGGCCACCTGTGGCAGGACCGGTTTTACTCCTGCGCCCTGGACGGGCCCCACCTCCTTCAAGCCATGGCTTATCTCGAACTCAACCCAGTGCGGGCCCAAATGGTCCGCCGGGCGTGGGAGTACCCTTGGTCCAGCGCCAAGGCGCATGTGGAGGGAGTGGATGCCGGGGAGCTCCTCGATCTGCCATCCTGGACGCGGCGCATGCCGCGCAGGACTGGAAGCAGGTCCTTATGAAGGCGGACGCCAAGGGCTTCGAGGAGAAACTCGAATTGCACCTCCGCCGGGGAAGGCCGCTGGGGAGCGACGCCTTCGTGGCCAAACTGGAAGCGCTTCTTGGAGTGCGCCTTCGGGCGCTGCCGGAGGGGAGGCCGAAGGCTTAGCACAAGGGATAGGCCTGCCGATCTCCGCTCTACCGAAAGCCGGGGATAGTCCCGCCACCCTGCCGCCCCATCCCGACCAATATCGGGACTACCAAACCCCCAACCACCCAGCCGGACGGTCCCCTATACAAACCGCCCTACAAACCGGGGACAGTCCCACCACGCTCCCACCCAGCCGGACAGTCCCCTTCAGAGTCCCCTTCGCCGACAGGCCCCTATGGCTCGGCTTCGACCAGGAGCGTGCCGCGCTCCACGACGGCCCCGGGCCGGGCGTGCACTTTCCTGATCGTGCCGTCGCGGGGGGCGGGGATCTCGTTCTGCATCTTCATCGCCTCCACCACGAGGAGCGGCTGCCCCTTGGCCACCGCCGCCCCCGGCTCCACGAGCAGCCGCACCACCTTGCCCGGCATCTGGGCCTTCAGCGCCCATCCCCCTTTCGCCGCGTCCCCGCCCCCGGCTTCCCGCGCCTTCAGGGCCAGGGCGTCGAAAAGGCGGCAATCGAAGCAGTGGGTGTGGATGTAGAGCCGGACGCCGCCGTCGGCGTCCCGCTGGACCAGCGCCTCGCCGTGAGAACCGTCGGTCATGAGGATGGAGTGGAGGTTCCCGCGCGAGGGCAGGACCTCCGCCTCGTGGGTGCGGCCGTCCAAAGTGAACCGAACCTTGTGCCCGCCGGCCCGCTCGGCCTCCACATGGAGAAGCGTTCCGTTCAATTCGATGGCGAACTTCACAGGATCCTCCAGGGACTGCAGGGCTGGGGCGGCAGGAGACGGGTCTCGTGGTCGTCCAGGAAGAGCTTGGCCGCCATGGCCACGGCCAGGAGGCGGCGGTCCTCCGTCTCGGCCGGCCTGAAGGTCTGGAGGAGGGTGTCCACGAAGGTGGTGTCGTAGTCGCCGGCGCGGAACTCCGGCTTCTCCAGCAAAACCTTGAAGAACGGGATGGTGGTGGCGATGCCGTCGAGGCGGTATTCATCCAGGGCCCGGAGCGTCCGGGCCCGCGCCTCCTCCCGCGTCTCGCCCCACACCACCAGCTTGGCCAGCAGGGGGTCGTAGTCCAGCGGCACCACGGAACCCGCTTCCACGCCGCTGTCCACCCGGATCCCGGGGCCGTCGGGCCGCTGGAGGTGGAGGATGCACCCCGGCGAAGGGGCGAAGTTGGCCAGGGGATCCTCGGCGTAGATGCGGCACTCCATGGCGTGGCCGCGGGATCGAATCTCCTCCTGTCGAAGGGACAATGGCTCCCCCAGGGCGATCCGGATCTGCTCCTTGACCAGGTCCACCCCGGTGGTCATCTCGGTGATGGGGTGCTCCACCTGGATGCGGGTGTTCATCTCCAGGAAGTAGAACTTCCCGTCCCGGTCCCGCAGGAACTCCGCGGTCCCGGCGGAGTCGTAGCCCGCCATCTTCGCCACGCGCACCGCCGTCTCGCCCAGGAAGGCGCGGTCGGCCTCACTGACCACGGGCGACGGGGTCTCCTCGAAGATCTTCTGGTGCCGCCTCTGCATCGAGCACTCCCGCTCCCCCAGATGGACGGCGTTGCCGAACCGGTCGGCCATCAACTGGATCTCGATGTGCCGCGGGGCCAGGATGACCTTCTCGATGTAGACCGCGGGGTCGGCGAAGTAGGCCTGAGCCTCGCCGGCGGCGCGCTCGAACAGCCCCGGCAGGTCCTCCATCCGCTCCACCACCCGCATCCCCTTCCCTCCGCCGCCCGCCGCCGCCTTCAGCAGAACCGGGAGGCCGATCTCGGCGATGACTTTCCGCGCTTCGCCCAGGTCGGTGATGGGCTCCACCGTCCCCGGGGTGATGGGGATGTCGTTCTTGCGCGCCTCCCGGCGGCTCCGCGTCTTGGAGCCCAGCAGTTCCATGCTCTCCGGGTTGGGGCCGATGAAGACGATCCCGGCGTCCCGGCAGAGGCGGGCGAAGCCGGCGTTCTCGGCCAAAAATCCGTAGCCGGGGTGGATGGCCCCGGCGCCGATGCGCTTGGCGAGGTCCACGATCTTGTCGCCCCGCAGATAGGAATCCTTCGCCGGGGCGGGCCCGATGCAGTGGGCCTCCCACGCCTTCAGGACATGGGGGCTGAGGCGGTCGGCCTCGGAGTAGATGACCGCCGCTTCCAACCCCAACTCATGGCACGCCCGGAGGATCCGGATGGCGATTTCACCGCGGTTGGCGATTAATACTTTCATCGCCGCCTCACAGCGGGATGTTCCCGTGCTTGCGGGGCGGGTTCTGGTCCCGCTTGTTGGCCAGCGACCGCAGGCCGGAAATGAGCTTGCGCCGCGTCTGCCGGGGGGCGATCACCTCGTCAATGAAGCCGCGGCTCGCCGCCACGAACGGGTTGGCGAACCGGCGGGTGTAGTCCTCGACGAGCTCCTTCCGCCTCGCCTCCGGGTCGGCCGCCTCCGCCAGCTCCTTTCGGAAGAGGATGTTGACGGCCCCCTCGGGCCCCATCACGGCGATCTCGGCGGTGGGCCAGGCGAAGTTGAGGTCGGAGCGGATGTGCTTGGACGACATGACGCAGTAGGCGCCGCCGTAGGCCTTGCGGGTGATGACCAGGAGCTTGGGGACGGTGGCCTCCGCGAAGGCGTAGAGCAGTTTGGCCCCGTGGCGGATGATCCCCCCATGCTCCTGCCCGGTGCCCGGCAGGAAGCCGGGGACGTCCTCGAAGGTGACGAGGGGGAGGTTGAAGGCGTCGCAGAACCGGACAAACCGGGCCCCCTTGTCGGAGGCGTCGATGTCGAGGCACCCCGCGAGGTGGGCCGGCTGGTTGGCCACGATCCCGACGCTCGCCCCACCCAGGCGCGCGAACCCCACCACGATGTTGGGGGCGTAGTCCTTGTGGACCTCGAGGAATGTGCCGGGGTCGGCCACCGTCTCGATCACCCGCTTGATGTCGTAGGGCTCCGTGGGGGCGGCGGGGACCACGGCGTCCAGCTCGGGCTGGTCGGCGACCGTCTCCTCCTCGAACCGCACCGGGGGGGCCTGCTCGCGGTTGTTGGAGGGGAGGTAGGTGAAGAGCTTCCGGATGAGGGCCAGGGCGGCCGCGTCGGAGGGGACGGTGAAGTGGGCCACGCCGGAGATGGCGGCGTGGGCCTCGGCGCCGCCGAGGGCCTCTTTGGTCACATCCTCGTGGGTGACGGTCTTGATGACGTCGGGGCCGGTGACGAACATGAAACTGTTGCGCTCCACCATGATGACGAAATCGGTGATGGCGGGGCTGTAGACCGCCCCGCCGGCGCAGGGGCCCATGATGGCCGAGATCTGCGGCACCACCCCCGAGGCGAGGGTGTTGCGCAGGAAAATGTCGGCGTAGCCGGCCAGCGAGGCGACTCCCTCCTGGATGCGGGCGCCGCCGCTGTCGTTGAGGCCGATGAAGGGGGCGCCGTCGCGCATGGCCAGGTCCATCACCTTGCACACTTTCTGGGCGTTGCGGTAGGACATGGTGCCGCCAAAGACGGTGAAGTCGTGGGCGAAAAGATAGACGAGGCGGCCGTGGATGGCGCCGAACCCGCAGACGATGCCGTCGCCGGGGATCCGCTTGGCCTCCATCCCGAAGTCGTCGCAGTCGTGCTCGACGAACTGGTCCACCTCCTGGAAGGTGCCGGGGTCCAGAAGCAGCTCGATGCGCTCCCGGGCGGTCAGCTTCCCCTCCTTGTGCTGTTTCTCCATCCGCTCCGGCCCGCCCCCCTCCAGGGATGCGCGCTCCAGGCGCGCCAGCATCTCGAATTTTTCCGTGAGGTCCATAAATCCCCTCTTTCCAGCGCTTTATTGCTGAATCGGATCAAGCGATGCCGGATTATAAAACATTTTGACCCAGGGGGCAATTCCAGAGGGGATCCGGATCCTGCCGTTCGCGATCCGCACTCGACGCTCCCCGCTCCACCCGGCGTTTTCGCTACTGCTCGCCCTGCTCGGCATTCGGTCAGCGGCTGGCGGCCGGCGGAACGGGGGAGGCGCCCAGCATGACCCGCACCAGCCATCCCCCCCACGCCAGCCCCGCCGCCATGGCGGCGAAGGCCAGGACGCGGACGAGGAAGGCCAGCGCCTGGTCCAACGGCGCCAGACCGGTGGCGCTCAGCAGATAATACCAGTCGTGGACGATCTCCTCCCCCCCGAACGGGGAGACCAGCGGCAGCGCCTGCGCCCGGGCGTCGCCGATGTAAGCGGCCAGGTTGAAGAGCGAGGTCCCCAGCCAGCAGGCCGCCGCCGAGTGGGCGAAATAGTCCCCCTGCCGGCGGAAGACCCCAAACGAGAGGAGCGGGACCGCGACCTGCCCAACCGAGCCCCCCAGGATGCCGATGAAGGTCCCGAAGGGGCGGAAGACCAGGTGGCCCAACTCGTGAATCCCCAGGTTGATGCCGCCGAACCAGCTGTTGTATTCGGCGCTCCCGAGGTGGCGGAGGAGGACATAAGCGAAATACAGCATCAGGACGGCCCGCAGCGGCCACCACCGGCCCGCGGCCCATTCCCGGGCCTCGGCGGAGAATGCCCCGAACCAGCGCTTGAGTCGGTCCATGGGGGCACTATACCATGCCTCCTCCCGGCAGCGCGCATCGGACCAATAGCGGCGTCGCAGTATGCCATCTGCGCGCTGCCCGATGCCTGAGCGATGGAACTTTGCCGCCCCTCCCCCCGTTTGGACGTATGATAGGCCGATTGCACAGGAGGACGACATGCCTGCTCGCACCCCCCGGTTCCTGATGCTGGCCGCCCTGGCGCTCGCGGCCGTTCCCCTATCCGCCTCCCCCGCCAAGAGCCACGAGGAGAAGACCCTCCCCGCCCCCGCCACGGCGGTGGCCGTCCTGGGCTCCTTCCACGATATCGAAGTGTCCGTCAAGCCGGGCGACAAGGTCCGGGTGACCGTGGACATGGAGATCTCGGCCTCCTCCGACGACAAGGCCGACGCACTCGTCAAGGAGTACGCCCCCACCTACATCGAGAAGGACGGGACCCTAACGATTCGCTCCCGCCGCAAGTCCGAGGCGGGTTTCAACTGGGGTTTCCTGAAGATGCAGGGCCGCATCGTGGTGGAAATGCCTCCCGACCTCGACCTCACCCTCGACACGGCCAGCGGCGACTGCGCCCTGACCGGCGACCTGGGGAAGGGCAAGTTCTCGGCCGGCGTCGCCTCGGGCGAGATCCGGGTCAAGGGCGCCGCCGCCGCGATCAAGGTGGACGCGGCCAGCGGCTCCTTCACCGGCGAGCTCTCGCGCCCGGCCGCGTCCGCCATCTTCGACATGGCCTCCGGGGACGTCGTCCTGACCGGGCCCGTGGGCTCGTTCAAGGCCGACACCGCCTCCGGCGATGTCACCGTCACCGGCCTCACCGGCCCCGCCGTCTTCGACGTGGCGTCCGGGGACGTGAAGGCCGAATGGACGGCCGTGGCGCCCGGGACCCGGGTGACGGCCGACTCCGCCTCCGGCAGCGTGACCCTGGTCTTCCCCGCCGGCACGGTCCTGGGCGGGATGGCCGACACCGCCTCCGGCGATGTCTCCTCCGACTTCCCCGGCACCCTCAACAAGCGGGGCAACACCTTCGCCTTCACCGGCGGTCCCGACGCCGTCACGCTCAGGCTGGACGCCGCCAGCGGGGACATCCGCGTGCGAAGGGCGGGGAATGCACTGGCCGAGAAACCTTGATGGAGCCCCGGGCTTCAGCCTGCGGGGCGGGCGGGGGTGGGCATGAAATAGGCAGCTGGCAGCTCGCAGATAGCAGCTTGGGAAAAGCAAAGCCGGCGGGAGCGATCCCGCCGGCATCTGATCGTTTTTCTGGCTTGGTTGAATCAGCTAATCACATCCATCCATGCCACTAAAATGCTGATCAAATCTGATTGCCGACATTGCGTCCTGCGGTTGGAGCACCCGTATTCTCAGCCATCCTCTCATGCCCTGCGCGTTTGTTGCATTGATCCACCACTCCATTTCAGGCCATTCTTTGAATTCTTGACGAATCCAATAAAAGTCCAAATCAATGAATTTTCCTTGGAGCCAAATCTGCCACGCTCCCTCACCCAAATACGCAAGAGGGGCGATCTCATCCCCTTTGGAGAACTGATGCCCGTTCTCTGAGTAAGGTTGCGTGACAATTGCTTTGCCGGCCTTGCGAACGATGTAATCCCCTCCAATCGTTGCGACCGCTTCTCCCTTGTGTACGATGAACGCCACTTCCGAAGCATCCCCTCTCGTTGTATAGGCTTTGCTATCCTGCATGGCCACCCAAGTTCCGTACCCGCAGCATTCGAACGGGCACACATCTTCAATCGTTCGCGGAAGGACGAGCTTAGCAGCCGGCATTAAATTTGTCGTTAGCAGCCAGATGACAAGCGAAAGAACCATCAGCGTATCCTCTCATTCTGGAAATCAATAACCGACAGCCTGATGCCCACTGCGGCTTCATCCGCTCCCGCCCCGCAGGCTGAAGCCTGCGGCTACATTCCAGATTCCAGCGGCCAGATGCCATCGGCCGGCTGCCGGTTCTACTGCACGGCCCCCAGCTCCCAGACCTCCTCGGCGTACTGCTTGATGGAGCGGTCGGAGGAGAAATAACCGCAGCGGGCGACGTTGAGGATGGCCTTGCGGGTCCAGGCGTCGCGGTCCTGGTAGGCGCGGGCCACCTCCTTCTGGCACCGGACATAGGAGTCGAAGTCGGCCAGAACGAGGAAGTAGTCACCTTTGTCGAGAAGCGTCTGGACGAGGGGCCAAAAGAGGTCCTTCTGGCCCGGGGAGAACCATCCGGAGGCCAACTGGTCGATGGCCTGCTTCAGTTCGGGGGTGGACTCGTAGGTCCGGCGGGGGTCGTACTGAGCCCGCAGGGCGGCCACCTGCTCGGCGGAGAGGCCGAAGAGGAAGAAGTTCTCCGCGCCGACGCGCTCGCGGATCTCCACGTTGGCGCCGTCGAGGGTGCCGATGGTGAGGGCCCCGTTGAGGGTGAACTTCATGTTGCCCGTGCCGCTGGCCTCGAACCCGGCGGTGGAGATCTGCTCGGAGAGGTCCACGGCGGGGATGATCTGCTCGGCGCTGGTGACGCCGTAGTTCGGGAGGAAGAAGACCTTCAGGCGGGGGGAGACGGCCGGGTCGGCCTCGACGATCTCCGCCAGGTTGTGGATGAGCTTGATGACCAGCTTGCTGATCTGATACGAGGGAGCCGATTTGCCGGCGAAGAGAACCGTGCGCGGGACGAACGACGCCTCGTCCACCCGCCCCTCGCGGAGGCGGTTGTAGAGGGTGATCACGTGCAGGACGTTGAGGAGCTGACGCTTGTATTCGTGAAACCGCTTAGCCTGGCAGTCCAGCAGGGTCATCGGATCCAGGTCCATCTCGAGCCGCTCCTTCATGCAGTAGGCCAGGGCGTGCTTGTTCTCCAGCTTGACCGACTGGAACCGCTCGCGGAAGGCGGCGTCGTCCGCCAGGGGCTCCAGCCGCCGGAGCTGCTCGAGGTCGGTGATCCACCCGTCGCCGATGGCCTCGGTGACGAGGCCGGCGAGGTGGGGGTTGGCCTGGAGGAGCCACCGGCGGGGGGTGATGCCGTTGGTGACGTTGGTGAACTTCTGCGGCCACATCCGGTGGTAGTGGGGAAAAACGCGCTGTCGGAGGATGTCGCTGTGGAGGGCGGAAACGCCGTTGACTTTCCGGCTCCCGACGATGCAGAGGCGGGCCATGTGGACGCGCCGCTCGGCGTCCTCGGGAATGATGCGCATGGCCGGCCCCAGGTGGGGCTCGCCGGGGAAGCGCTGGCCCACCTGAATGAGGAAGCGCCGGTCGATCTCCTGGATGATCTGCAGGTGGCGCGGCAGGAGGTTCCCGATGCGCGAGACCGACCAGGTCTCGAGGGCCTCCGGCAGGACGGTGTGGTTGGTGTAGTTGAAGGACCGGGAGACGATGGCCCAGGCGTCGTCCCACTCCATTCCCTGCTCGTCGATGAGGATGCGCATCAGTTCGGGGATGGCGATGGCGGGGTGGGTATCGTTGAGCTGGATGGTCACCTTTTCGGGGAAGGCGTTGAAGTCCCGGTGGGCCTTGCAATAGCGCCGGAGGATGTCCTGCAGGGTGGCGGAGACGAAGAAGTACTGCTGCTTGAGCCGGAGGTCCTTCCCCTGGGGCGACTGGTCGGAGGGGTAGAGCACCTTCGACACCGTCTCCGAGGCGCTCTTGTCGGCCATCGCCTTGAGGTAGTCGCCGTTGTTGAAGTAGTCGAGGTTGAACTCGCGGGTGGCCTTGGCCGACCACAGCCGCAGGGTGTTAACCACGCCGTTGCGGTAGCCGGGGATGGGGTAGTCGTAGGCCATGGCCATGACCTTGTCGGTGTTCTCCCAGTGCATCCGGAACTTGGCCGAGGAGAGGTGGGTCACCTTGACGTCGCCCCCGAACTGGACGGGGTAGAGGATCTCCGGCCGCGGAAACTCCCACAGGGTGCCGTACCGCAGCCAGTTGTCGGGGGTCTCCACCTGCCAGCCGTCCTCGATGCGCTGGAAGAAGATGCCGAACTCGTAGCGGATGCCGTAGCCGTAGGCCGGGAGGCGCAGCGTGGCCATGGAGTCGATGAAGCAGGCCGCCAGCCGCCCCAGGCCGCCGTGGCCCAGCCCCGCGTCCCACTCCTGGGAGAGGACCTCCTCAAGGTTCAGGTCCAGCTCCTTGACCGCCTCCTTGGCGGCGTCGTAGAGGCCGAGGTTGAGGAGGTAGGACTTGAGGAGCTTCCCCAGGAGGAACTCGAGGGACAGGTAGTAGCAGCGCCGCACATCCTGGTCGTAATATTTCTGCTGGGTGGCGATCCACCCCTCGACCAGATAGTCGCGAACGGCCAGCTGGACCGCCTCGTACTTGTCCCGCTTGGTGGCCGAGTACTTGTCCTTGGCCAGCGAATACTTCAGGTGCCGCTCGAACGATTCCTGCAGGGTCTGCGTTTTGTCCATGGGCCCTCCGGGGGTATTGTATCATCGGCGCGGGGGGAAGCGGTTCCGCTCCACGGGGAGGAAGGCGGCCCCTTCGACGAAGAGGGTCCGGACCGGTTCCATCGCCGCGCCGGCGAGGGAGGGAGAGCCGGCTCCGGACGGGGTTCAGGCCCCGACAATCTCCTCCCCCTGCGCCATCCGGGACGACACCAGCAGGCGCAGGCCGCCGCAGTGGAGGACCGTCCGGTGCAGAGCCCCGCCGGGCACCCACCGCCCGGCGGCGTCCAGGCAGCCCCGCTCCCCGCGGTGAAGGGATTGATAGCGCTCCCTGCACCGCTCAACCCCCAGGGTCCGCCGGTTGACGGAGAGCTTGACGCCGAACATGAACCCCTCCCCCTCCAGATCCCCCCCCTTGCCGGCATGGGCGTGGATGGAAAAGAGGTGCGCCGACGGCCCCCGCGGGGCGGCCAGGTCCGCGGCCTCGAACCGGAGGCGCAAGGTCTCGGAGTTGCTCTCCTGGATGAAATCCATCCGGGAAGGGAGGAGCGTCTCCTTCCCGTAGCGCACCCGCTTGGAGAACGCCTGGTAGAGCGCCAGCGTGGTGTGCCGCTCATGGCGGTAGCGGTAGTAGGGCTCGCCATACTGCAGGCGCAGCGATCGCGTGGACGCGACCAGCAGGCGCTCGGCGTCGGCGCCGAACTCCTTCCCGATGGCGTAGGCCCCCAGGACCGAGACCACGGACTGCACCGACAGCAGGTCGTCGGGATTGAGGAGGGCGAAGACCAGGAGGATGAGGAGGGCCAGCAAGAGGCCGAAGAGGTGGTTGAACCGCCCGGCGATGGGGGTGTAGGCGCTCCGCCCGTGGACCTGCATGTCCTTGACGTATTCCTCGAAGGGGTGGAAGGTGTAGTCGTCGGAGCAGACCTGGCGGCTGTAGGGGTAGAAGACCACGTGGCAGTCGAGGGAATCGGCCCCGCGCAGGCCGTCCAGCCCCTCCAGCTCCACGTCCCAGACGTGCCCGAGGCCGGCGTTCTTCTTTAGGCGGACGGCGGGGGCGGGACCCATGGGGCCGGGGCCGCTACTCCTCGACGACCAGCTCGAGGCGGGGGACGCCGCGGCCGCCGTGGACGGGGACGACGCCGTTGCACGACGGGCACTCCACCACCGGTAGGCGGCTGTGGACGTCCAGGTCCTCTCCGGTGTACGGCCCGTCGAAGCCGCATTCGCATTTCACCCCGACGGGGATGATCGTCAGGTCGAGGGCGGCCTGCTCCAGCAGGGTGCCCCTCGCTTCCCCGGCGAAGGCCTGGCGGAAGGCCTCGGCCGAGTGAAGCTCGAGGGCCCCCACCTCCAGGATCACCCGCTTCACCTGCGCGGCGGAGGCAATGCCTCGCCGCTCCAGCTGTCCCTGAAGCTCCTTGACGATGTCCCGGACGAGTGAATGTTCGTGCATGGCGGGGGCTCCTTCACGGCGCTGTCTTGATTATATATCAGTAGCGCCCCACCACCCCCATCGGGTGTTCGGAGATCCACGCGGGGTCGAAGGCCTCCAGCAGGATCCGCCCGGGCATCTCCGCGCTCAGCGGCACCTGGAAGAGGTAGGCGAGCGTGGGGACGAGGTCCACCGGTTTCATGGAGGTGGCCCGCGCGCCGGGGCGGAGCCCGGGCCCCGCCATGACCAGCACGCCGGCCGGGAGGCCGAGGACCCCGAGGGTGTCGCCGGGGCGGAGGGCGGCGCGGGCCCGCTCCAGCTCCCGCTCGAGCAGGGGGGCGGGGGGGGCCGGAAGGTCCTGGTGGCGGAGAAGGAACGAGACCGGCGTGGCGTAAATTTCCGCGGGGGCGGGGGTGTCTCCGTCCGCGCGGTGGCAGGTGACCGCCGAGCGGGCGGGGTCGAACACCGGGCAGTCCACAATGCCGCACGAGATCCCGCGCGAGGTCAGCATGTCCCACACCATGGAGACCGCCGGGGATGCCGGGCGGTCGAGCAGCGGCGGGAAGAAGAACGGGAAGCGGTCCGCTCCGCGCACGGGGAGGAGGACGTTGCTGCGGCTGCCGAAGACCCGGTGCTGATAGGGCCACGCCCCGGAAAACAGGGTGGTCAGCCGGGCGGCCGGCGGGAAATAGGAGTGGACGGCGAAGGTGGCCGTGACGCCGTCGCGGGCCAGGACCTCCACGCGGGGGAGGGCGCCCCTTTTGAGGTCCTCCCAAAACGCGTCGGCCGGGTAGCCGTCGAAGACGAGGAGGATGATGCGGGTGGGCACGGCCCCCCGCGCTTCCCCGGAGAAGGCGGCCCCCGCGGGGGGGCGAAAGGCGTCCCGCCGATGGTAGAGGAACACCGACCCCGCCCCGATGAGGAGCAGAATGAGCAGGGGGTGCCGGCGCAAGAGGAGGAACCCTAAAAGCAGGACCACCCCCGCGTATCCGCCTTTGAACAGGATCTTGACAAGGGTCGGGTGGAGGAAGAGGGGGTGGAGGGCCCTCTCGAGGGGCAGGCAGGCCACGACGAGGGTGCAGAGGCCGAAAAACGCCAGGAACCCGGGGCGGTCGGCGGCGGCGTTGAAGAGGGTGAGGACGGCGGCGGCCGGCAGCCCGACGCCCAGCAGGAACCACCCGAGCATCCGAAAGTGGTCCTCCGTGGTGACGGCCATCTGGGGATTGAGGACGGAGGTGAGGAAGGCGGTAAATACCGCCGCGAAGAGGCCGCCAAGGGCCGGGAAGACCGCGTGCCGCCGGTTTACAACGCCCATCGGGTTTGCTATGATGCCGCAAATGAAGAAAATCCTCAAGGGCACGCTCCGGAGCCGCGCCGGCCTCGGCGGCGGATACCACCTCCTCGAGTTCGACGCCCCGGGTCTGGCGGAGGGGGCCCGCCCGGGGCAGTTCGTCATGGTGCGGGCCGGTTCCACCCACCACCCCATCCTCCCCCGCCCCTTCAGCATCCTGGACGCAGAGGGGGCGTCCCTCCGCCTGCTCATCAAAGCGGTCGGCGAGGGGACGCGGCTCATCACCGAAATGGCCGAGGGCGACGCCACCCAGCTGATGGGGCCGCTGGGGAACGCGTTCCCGGCCGCCCCCGCCACCCTCCTGGTGGCCGGCGGCTACGGCATGGCCCCGCTGTTCTTCTATGCGCGGCGCCACCCGGATCCGGGGGCCCTGCACCTCTTCTACGGCGCCCGCACCGCGGAGCACCTCCTGCTCCTGGACCGCTGGCGGGCCCTCCTCCCCGAGGACAACATCCACCTCGCCACCGAGGACGGTTCGCTCGGCGCGCGCGGCCTGGTGACCGCCCCGTTGGAACGCCACCTGAAGGAATGCCCGGGCGCCGCGCCGCTCCTGGCGTGCGGCCCCACCCCGATGATGAAGGCCTCCGCCGCCGCGGCCCGCGCCGCAGAACGCCCGTGTTTCGTCTCCATGGATGAGCCCATGGCCTGCGGCTTCGGCATCTGCCTCGGCTGTGTCGTCCCCGCCACCGAGGGCGGCTATGTCTGCTCGTGCACCGAGGGGCCCGTCTTCGACGCGGCCGCGATCCGCTGGGAGGCCCTGTGAGCGACCTGAGGACGACCGTCGGTCCCCTGACCTTCAAGAACCCCATCCTCACCGCCTCCGGGTGCTGCGGCTACGGCTTGGAGCTGAAGGAGTTCTTCCCCCTCGAGCGCCTGGGCGCCCTGGTGGTGAAGGGGCTGTCGCTCCGGCCGCGCGAGGGCAATCCCCCGCCCCGCATCTGCGAGACCCCGGCCGGGATGCTCAATTCCATCGGTCTGCAGAACATCGGCATCGACGCCTTCCTCGGCGAGGTGCTCCCCGTCCTGGAGGCCGACGGCATCCCCGTGGTGGCCAACCTTTTCGGCGAAGAGGAGGAGGCCTATGTCGAATTGGCCCGGCGGTGCGAGGCGGCGAAGGGGATCTGCGCCGTCGAGCTCAACCTCTCCTGCCCCAACGTGAAGAAGGGGGGCATCCACTTCGGCACCGAGCCCGAGGCCGTCGCCGCCCTCACCGCAAGGGTGCGGCAGGTCTACACCCGCTCGCTGTGGGTGAAGCTGTCGCCCAACGTCGCCACCGTCGTCCCGCTGGCCCTCGCCGCGCAGAAGGCCGGGGCCGACGCCCTCACCTGCATCAACACCCTCAAGGGGATGGCCATCGATCCCCTCACCTGGAAGGCGCGCCTCCATACCACCTACGGCGGCCTCTCCGGGCCCGCCATCAAGCCGGTGGCCCTGCGCTTCGTCCACGAGACGGCCCGCGCGGTGGACCTCCCGGTCGTGGGGTGCGGCGGCATCGCCACCGCCCTCGACATCGTGGAGTTCCTCCTCGCCGGCGCCCGCGCCGTGCAGGTGGGGACCCTCCTCTTCCGGAACCCCGCGCTCCCCGTCGAGCTCGAGGAGGGGCTGCGCGCCTACCTCGACGAGCGGAATCTCCCTTCGCTCGACGCCCTCATCGGAAAGGTGAAGACCCATGCATGACCCCGAACGCGTCATCGTCGCCCTCGACTCCTCCGACGCCGACACCCTGCTCAACTGGGTGATGCTGCTGAAGGAAACCCGCTGCGCCTTCAAGCTGGGGCTGGAGGCCTTCGTCGCCTTCGGGCCCGACCTGGTGCGCCGCGTCACCGGGAGCGGATCGCGCCTCTTTCTCGACCTCAAGTTCCACGACATCCCCAATACCGTGGCCCAGGCGGCCGTCTCCGCTTCCGGCCTCGGTATCTGGATGCTGAACCTCCACGCCTCCGCCGGCCCCGCCGTCATCACCGAGACCCGGAAGCGGCTGGAGGCGGCCGGCCGCCGCCCCCTCCTCATCGGCGTCACCGTCCTCACCCACCTCACGCCGGAGGAGCTGGCCGCCGTCGGGATCGCCCACTCGCCGAAGGAGTGGGCGGTGCAACTGGCGCGGAGCGGGAAGGCCGCGGGCCTCGACGGCGTGGTGTGCTCGGCCCACGAGGCCGCCTCGATCAAAGAGGCGTGCGGCGGGGATTTCGTGACGGTGGTGCCGGGGATCCGCCTCCCCGAGGGCGAGACGCACGACCAGAAGCGCATCGCCACGCCGTCGTTCGCCTTCGCCAACGGCGCCGACTACATCGTCGTCGGCCGCCCCGTCACCCAGGCGAAGGACCCGCGGGAGGCGTTCGCGAAGCTGTTGAACGCTTGATTCCGCGGGTTCGGCCGCAGTTCAATGATTCGCGGGGAGGGGGAAGCCGTTTAATCGTGCACCCGCGCACACGGGAGCAGCTTTCATCCTCCGACCGTGTACCCCTTCCGCTCCTTTCAATGATTATCCGTGAAGGGCCCGGACGCGCTATGGCGTCTCGGTCCACCTGAAGCCCACCGGCTCCCGGGCCGCCCCGGCAAGGGCCGCGCCGAGGTTCCATGCGGAGCGCGGCACATGGAAACCCAGGCCCCCTCGGTCAATAGGACGCCCCCCGGGCCTTGCCGGCGCCGTCAACAACTCGATGCCCTTGAAGCCCTGCAGCCGACCGACGGCGCCGTGGCCAGCCTTAAGGCGTCCAGGCGGTCTGTGTTCCGCTGGCGCTTCTTCCCCTTATGCTATCTCGCCCGTTCGGCTATGGGTGGAGCGGCGGCTTCGGCATCGGCAGTTTCGGCTCGTCCTTCTTCCGGAACACCATATAGGCGCCCCACTTGAGGAGGGCGAAGATGGCGAGGGCGAGGAGGAAGATCTTTTCGATCGAACCGCCGAAGAAGAGCCAGATGCGGGTCTTGTCGACGGCGAGGGCGATGACGAAGCACGCCCCGATCATCACCATCAGCCCCGAGAGGCGGTCGAACCCCGGCACCTGGTCGAAGGGGACGTTCTTGCGGATGAGGATCAGCGTCGCCACCATGGAAACGACCGGGACGAAGAACCCCACGATGCCGGCGTCGAGGAGGTTCTCCTTGCCGAAGAACAGGGCGTAGCCCGTAGCGACAGCGGCGAAGAGGCCCGGGACGCAGGCCAGGTAGACCAGGACGGCATAGAGGTATTTCCAGGGAGAATGCCCGCCGTTGTCCTTGCCGTGGAACAGCCCGGCCACAAAGGCGGCCACCGGCGGCGAGGCGAAGACCGCCGTCAGGACGAGAGGATGCTGGTCAGCCAGAGCCATGAGTTCGCGGACGGTCATCGGGAACCTCCCGCCGGCCAGAGCGCGCCGGCTGGCCCCATAGTATCACCCCCCCCGGGCGCATTGCAACGCAATGCCTAAGGCAAAAGTCGATACCGCATCCTCCAGGCGCTGGAGGAGTTCGGGTTCGGATCCGTCGGCTTCTCGGTCGAGGACCGTGTGCGACCCGACATGGTCGTTCAGCCGGGCGTGGCGCCCGCCCGGGTGGACTTGCTCACCGCGCTCACCGGCGTCGCGGAGGATGAGGCATTCGCCGCCTGTGTGCCCGAGCGAACCGGGGATGTGCCTGTCCATGACCTCGGCAGGGAGCAATGCATCGCGAACAAGAACGCCCTGGGGAGGCGAAAAGACCTTGCCGACCCGGAAGCGCTCGGCCTGATCGCGTAGTGCGCCGCCATTCCGCATGGCCCCATCCGCCGTTCCAATGCGGAACCAAGCGGGAAGGCCTCGGCCCATCCCTGTGAAGATTCAAGGCTGCATTGCTTAATCGTCGAAACTGAAACCCTGGACCCGGGAACGGTTTCGAACCCGCGACTTCAGACCCGAAACTCAAAACTATTTCTTGAGGATGCGCAGGTCCCCCGCCCGGATGGTCACCCGCTGGCCGTCGAGGTACTCGAGCAGGGGGACGGCGTGCTTGCGGGAGAGGCCGAGGAGGTCCTTGAACTGGGCGATGCCGAACTTCTCCCAGCCGGTGGCCCTCAGTTTCGCCACCGCCGCATCCAGCGCTTCCTTCTCGACATAGTAGTCGGTCGAGACCCGCGTCAGGAGCTTCAACTTGATCAGCTCTTCCACCCGCTTGCGCAGGGCGGGCAGGGGCAGACCCAGGGCCGCAGCCGCCTCCTCCGGCTTGGGGGGCTGGAGCGCGGCATGCTTCCATTGATCCAGGACGCGCCGGAGTTCGGGCGCAAGGGCCGTCCCGCTCTTGAGGGGCACTTCGCCGCGGGCCGTTTCCACCCCCAGCGCGGCGGCCACCTTCTCCAGCCCGTCCTCGGAAAAATGGTCGGCCACCGCCTTCAAGGCCGCCTTGAGCGGCATGCCCGCGGCCCAGGGGTTGGCCTTCAGGAACTCCCCCTTTTCCGCCTCCACCGAGGCCTTCAACGCTTCGAAGGCCTCCGGAAGCCACCGGCGGCCCGCCACTGCAACGGCTCCAAGGGCTCCCAAGACCCCCTCCAGCACCCCGGCCGGGGGAAACCCCGCCCGGACTCGAAGGGCCTCCACCGGAACCCCGCGCATGCCCCCCTCCCCCAGCCAGAACCGGACGCTCCCGGCCAGGCCCTCCCCCAGCGTTGGGGCCTCGCCCGGCCGCAGGCGTCCGGCCCATGGGTCGAGGATGACGCCCCCGCCGAGAAGGTCGGGGGGGGAGTAATGGCGGAGGATGAAGCGGTCCCCCCGCAGGGCGGTGACCTCCTCCTCCAGCACGATCTGCGCCCGGCCGCCGTCCAGCAGGTGGAGCCGCCCCAGGGTCTCGCGCGTCCAGTGGGCGAACCGCACGCGCAGGTGCTCCTTCACCTCCCCCCCCGTCTCCAGCCGGACCGTGAGGCGCCGTGTGGACGGGATGGGTTCCCGCGTCAGGAGCTTGCCGCGCGCCAGGTCGCCGTCGCCGAATCCGGCCACGTTGACGGCGGTGCGCTCCCCCGCCTCCACGACCTCCCGCCGAGCGCCGTGGACCTCGATGGAGCGGACCCGCCCCTCCCGGCCGTCGGGGAGGAGGAGGACGGGGTCTCCGGCTCGGAGCGTCCCGCGGATCATGGTCCCCGTGGTGATGGCCCCGGCGCCGGAGAGGGAGAAAACCCGGTCGATGGGGAGCAGGAAGGGGTCGGAGAGGTCGCGGGACAACGGGTGCTGCGCCGGCAGGGCGAGGAGGCGGGCCCTCAGGTCGTCGATCCCCTCGCCCGTGACGGCGGAGACGGGCAGGACGGGGATGCCCGGCAGCCCCTCCTTTTCCAGGAACTCGTGGACTTCGAGCTGGCGCAGTTCCAAGGTCTCGGCGTCCACCGCGTCGCGCTTGGTCAGCGCCGCGAACCCGGTGCGGAGCCCCAGCAGGCGGAGGATCCGCGCGTGCTCGACGGTCTGCGCCTTCACCCCCTCGTCGGCGCCGACGCACAGCAGGAAGAAGTCGATCCCCCCGATGCCGGCCAGGAGGTTCTTCAGGAACCGCTCGTGGCCGGGCACATCGATGAAGCCCAGTTGCACCTCCGGGGTGAGGAGGTGGGCGAACCCCAAATCAATGGTGATCTCCCGCGCCTTCTCTTCGGGGAGGCGGTCGCAGTCGATACCGGTGAGGGCTTTCAACAGGGTGGTTTTGCCGTGGTCCACATGCCCGGCGGTGCCGACAATGGCCTTGTGCATTGGTAGTTACCGGCGCGGTTCCTGCTCAGGGCAGGCCCGGTTCCGGTTCC
>CAZRVT010000054.1:0-18689 GCA_964603505.1 uncultured Holophagales bacterium
TGGTACACTTTTGGATGACCAAAACTGGTACACTTTTATATGACCATTGACAGCGTCCACTTCACGGTCCCGCGGTAGGTCCACATGGTCCCCTTGGCCAGCGGGAAGAACGGGGAGGGCGGAACCGGAGGGGGCGGCCCGGCCCCCGCGGCGGCCATGAACGCCGCCAGCACCCAGCCGATCAAGGTCATCCCCAAAGGCCCCATGCGCGGTCCACTGACTTCTCGTCGCCCCGATCTACGGCGGACTGACGGGGCGGGGGTGATGGGGTTCATCGTCGGCGCCGGTGGTGAAGGTCCACACCGTCCCCTCCCGCCGGCCGCAGGAATTGACGGCGACGATTTCCCAGTAGTAGGTGGTGGAAGCGCAGAGGCCGCCGGCCGTGTACCGCGTTCCGCCGACTGTGGAGACGAGGGCCAGGGAAGACGGGGTGGGGCCGAGATACACCTCATACCCCGCCGCCTGGGTGGAGGCCTGCCAGGTGAGGTCTACGGTCAGGGGCTGGTTCACGGCGCCGTTGGGGGGGGACAGGTTGCTGAAGGGGCGGGGGGCGATGGTGCAGGGGATGGTGGTGAAGGCCCAGAGCGGCGAGCTTGTCGCGCCGCAGGCGTTCTTGGCGACGACCTTCCAGAAATAGGTCGTTTTCATGGTCAGGCCGGAGACGGTAAACTGCGTCCCGGCGATATTGGAGGCGTACAAGGGCGGGTTGGAGGTGGGGCCGAAATAGAGATCGTAGCCTGTGGGGGCGTTGGGGAAGCTCCCCACGGCCTGCCAGGAAAGGGTCACCGTCAGGGGTTGGTTGGAATCCTTGTTGGCGGGGGCGGAGAGATTGAAGGTGGCGGGTGGCTGGAAGCAGGAGTTGGTGAAGACGATCTGCTGGTGATCCTGAAGTTTGAACTCATTCACCCAGGCGTGGAGGTCGGTCGTGCAGTCGGCCGTGGGGGCCCGGAGCATCCTTGAATACGTCCCGTCGCCGTGATCCACCACCGGGCCTTCGTAGTTGGCACAGCCGAGGGTGCGGCTGTAGCGCACATCCTGCCCCGCCGGATTCGCCCCGCCGTGCTCCCGGATTGCCATAACATCCACGGGAATCAGCGAGCCGTCAGGCGGCAGGTAGCACGGATTCCCCTGTCCCTGACAACTGCCCACTGCCAACTGACTGCCTGCCTTACTGATATGGTACAGCCTCCGCCACCGCCCGGTGTGCCCCAAGTCAAAGCCGTCCATCGCCCAGTCCACGTTGTCGAGGTTGTAGGGGTATCCCGAGTCCCAGCAGTAGACGGTGGATTGGGCCGAGGTGCTGTATTCCCCGTTATAGCTGCCGCAACAAATATCCGTCGTCCCGTTGCCGTCCACGTCGTTCAGCGAGCATCCCTCGCTCAAGGAGCGATGGTAAAGCGTGGCCGATGGAAACCCGGCGATGAGCTGACCGGCGACATCGTAAGTGTACAGCCGGCCATCCTGGGGGATGTCGCCTTTGCCCGCCCCCACCGCGATTTCGAGACCTGGGGTGTCGCTCAAGTCAACCAAATTCAACGTCGCGGCCGAGAAGGAATAACCGTCGGCCGTGTCCGTGATGGGAAAAAAGGGAAGCGGCGAGGCAGAGGCGACGTCGTAGGAATACAAGGAGTACCAGCCCATTGTGATGTCACAGCTTCCGTCCCTGTTGATATCTCCAAAGGCGATATCGGAAGCCCGTTGAGCGATCGGATATCCTGGCATCATGGTACCGTCATATCGCAAGATCCGCAAATATGGGTCGAGCCACCCGAAGATGATCTCCAGGTAGCCGTCGCCTTCAATGTCGGCCAGAACCGCCTTGGACCGTGATGAGGAGAAAAAATCAATCGGGAAGGCGGGACAGAGACTCCCATCGGGCTTTAGGCACCAGATGTTACCCGCGGTCACGATGATCTCCTTCTGCCCGTCATGATCTATGTCCCCGATCGAAGCGCTTTGATGGTTAGTCATAGGCGCCAGCATTGGCCATCCCGGCTTCACGTTTCCCTGGGCGTCGAAGACGAAGATCGCCCCGCCGGAGTAGCAGGTGACGACGATCTCCGGCTTGCCGTCGTTGTCGAGGTCGTCTATGGAGGCATGATACGGCCGATAGGTAGATTGAAAAATCGGCCCACTGTATGGGTGATACCATATTGTTGTCCCATCGGAAGCAAACAAGTGAAGGCCCTGCCATGCCGCAACAATCTCCAGTTTGCCGTCGTCATCGCTATCGAACACTACCGGGTCGCCCGTTCGTGTTATTTCCCCATTGATAGGAAATCCTGGAAGCAAGTCGCCGTCTGCTTGATATACGTAAAGCTTGCTCGCTTGATAATTATTGGGCAGCCCGGCCAAAACCAAGTCCAAAGTACCATCGTCATCCACATCGGCGATAACCATGGGACTGGATAGGCTCTCGGTTATTTCCTGCGGCCACCCGGGCATATAGGGAATCTGCGCCATGGCCGCTGGAGTTGCCGCCAGGAAAGCGGCGAGCCAACAAAATAATAGGAAGAAACGGGGGAAGCCCGGCCGTGGGCCGGGCCTCCTCATGGTCACGCGTTCTTGAACCATTTGCAGCATAAAACGCCTCGATGAAAACAGCACCCTCAGTTCCCCGGGTGGTCGTGGAGGTAGGCGGCTCGGTAGAGCTTCGCCCCCTGCTTGAGGTGCTTGTTGAGCTTGTCTTTGCACACCTTCTGGTCTATCTTGTTGAGGTAGGCGTCCAGGGCGGCTTTGATGGCTTGCGGCGAGGCGGGGGTCAGCTCCAACTGTCGGATCGCCTTCCAGTCCCCGATGATTTCGGCCTGGTCCTCGGGCGCCGCGTAATCCGTCGTGGCGGAAAAGACCATCATCCCCATCATCTGCTCGAAGAACTCCCCCGTCCTCGGCACCGGCTGGACCACGATGTCCACAGGCTCGCTGCCGCTTCCTGTGCTGATCTCGCACGAATCCGGGGACTGGGCCATTTGGTTGTTCGGAAGATCGAACACGGAGACTGTTCCGGAGCTCTTATCCACCGAATAGCCCCGGTCCCCCGTGCTCCGGGCATCCATGGCCACCGGCAAATGATCGCTGTCCAGACATCCGCCGTATGCATAATCTTGATATATCGGCGAATCATCCGGCACTTCTTCGTTCGTTGCCGTGTCCAACACTGTCACATTGTCGTCGCCCGCGTTGGTGATGTAGACGTAGGTGTCGTCCAACACCGTCTGCACCTTCACCCCCGAAGGGCTACTGCCGGTGGCGATGGTGATGGGGTCCTCGTACTCGTCCAGCACGGGGACCCAGTCCCAATTCACAGCGTCGTATTGGAAGAGGTAGGCCGCGTTTTCGTGCTGGTTGGCGAGATAGAGCGTAGGCCCCAGCTCCGTCTCGCCGATCCACGAATCGGGCGCGAAGTCCATGGCGTGCTTGGTGTCCCCCAGGGTGGCGGGGTTGTCGGTCCCGGCAGCGAAGGTCTTGTAGTTCGCGTAGCCCTCCTCGGCCTGCAGGGTCTCCCAATAGCGTGGGTTGCAATATGTCGAATCCCCCCAGCATTGGAAGCGCTCGGTGGAATAGCAGTAGCCGGGACGATGCAGGGCCGGATCGCAATAAAGGAACGCGTTGAGATCCACCACCGCCGCCATGGCCGCCCGGTCCGCGCTTCCGTCCTTGTACCCCACCCCGGAGACGAAGGCGTACTCCCCGGGATACGGCTCCCCCTCCTCGAACGTGTGTCCCGCTTCGAGTGCCAGGTTTACCACCTCTACGGACAAGGGATAGAAATATTCATTGTTTCCCGTCGCGCAGTCGGGCGGGTCTCCGACGCAGAGCACGGCGCGGGTGACGCCGGCGGGCGCCCCCGGGCTGGTGGTCTGGGCGTTCCCGTCCAAGTCCATAAGAATGGGAATGTGGGCCTCGTCCCCGATGATCCAGACCAGAGAGAGACCACCGGGGGTGGGATTGGTGCCGGTATCGGTTCCCGCCGTCACGTGGGAGACGAAAACCCGGTCCCCGAAATAGAAAAGGCCGAGATCGAAGGCGGTCGGCGTCGCGGGCGTCGTCTCCGGGTCCTGCAGGACCAGGATGTTCTGCACGCCCGCCGTCCCATCGTCAATGTCCTTCGGCAGGAAGTTGGAGGCGTCATGGCATTCCATGTCTCCCGAAACCCCGTCCAGCGTATAGAGCGTTCTGCCGGGGCCCCAGTTTATGTTGTAGGCCAGGCTGGAGGGCGTGGCCGACGTGGTCATGGACATCGAGGCCAAGGGGCTGCTTCGGGTGAAATCGGCGGTGTCAACGACGCTGATGCCATGGCCGCCCTGATTGGCGGAGTAGGCGAGGGTGTGGAAATTGTACGCATCCGACTGGCAAATATCGCTGTTGATTGAGTTGTCCACCAGAATTGACGTTAGCGATTCGATGAATCTGGGCGTCCGCAGCCTGATCCATCGGTTGGTTGCGTCCCAATCCAGAATATCCTCCGAGTCCACCCAGACGGCATTTTCTCCACTGCAATCGGATCCGTCATAGAAGGCGATGGCTGGGGGGGCATCAATCGCGGCCAAGGCATAAATGACCAGTTCAGCCCCCCCAGCCGTTGTGCCCGTTGAACTGGACAAGATCAACGCAGTACCTGAAACCGGGCATGTTCCCCCCGTGGCAAACCAGGATGTGCTTGAAAAAAGCTCCACGCAAGAAGTCTTAGCAACAACCCTCCAGTAGTAGATTGTGCAGGCATCCAATTCAGCGGTGGTGATTGAATGTGTGCTGCTGGTGGAAGTGCTAATATGGAAAGTGGGAGGATTGGTGGTCCCAAAGTAAAGATCATACGTCGCATTGGTTACATCGCCCCAATCGAGCGTGAGATTAGAATCCGGATTGATGTTTCGCATGCCATGTTGAGGTGATATCAGTGCTGGAGCGCTTGGAAGAGCGGATGTCGTGAAATTCCATATCTCACTTTCCGCGTAGCCGCAATGCTCCACGTCGGCGATGACCTTCCAGAAGTACTGCGTATTAGGCTCCAAATGAACTTGATACTCCACGAGATCGGTTGGGCCGTTATGAATATTGCTCGCCACCAGCGATAGATCGTTGCTTATCTTCCCGATATAAAGCTCATAGTGGCCCAACATGCGTGTCTTCGCGGTCCATTTGAGGGAAGGGGTATCGCCCACCTGAGTACATCCATCAGCGGGAAATTGCAGGTGGACCGTGGCGTGGGTTCCCGAGATATCAACCAGCCTAAGGCCGTAGGAGGCGTGTGCCAGAGCGGCATTGGGATAATCAATGGCCATGTCTTCAACTTGATTGGTGCTAATTCCACACATGGCTTCCATTTCCATCGGATCTGAGATATCAATTGCCTTAAAGCTGGCCGAACATCCAATATAGGCCACGCAGCGATCAAGATCCAAATTGATTCGGGAGCATGCCCCTCCCCCTTGATCCAATTTTCCAAGGTACGAGGGCGGTGCTGTATCATCAATATTTATTGCTTGCAGCGTGTTAAGGCCATCATCCGTGGTAACAAAAGCAACAGGATAAGCGATGGCCACATCCTTGGCGTATTTCAAAGCGATGGGCGAGGTGCCTCCGCTTGATAGATAATGATACTGCAGATTCAAATCGCCATCAAAAATAAATAAGCCAGAATCCGAGGCCGAACTGCTATTGCTCGGCACATATATTTTGCCGGTAGGCCCAATGTCGATTCCTTCTCCGCGAGCATTCGGATAATCATTATAATAAGAATAGCAGTCTAGCGCAGTGAAATTGTTCTTGCAAGCAATTCTCTCCAAGCTTGCGTTATAAACCGCACCGTCACTCCCCAATACAATCTGTTGAGGATAATAGCCTCCTGAATAAGTGCTATAAGAACATGAGCCAGATGAATACGTGAATTTGGCTAACGGTGATGAACCATAAAACGGGAATGCCGTCCCAAGGAGATTCTCGTTTACGTAGTAGCCAGCGCCAGCGCAAAGATCTGACATTTGTGTGATGTCTGAAACATTAAAGCTCATCAGCGCTTGTGCTCCATTATGAAAACCGGAGCCATAAATAGTATCGGCAGTCATTGAGACAGCATGCACTGAGCAGAAACCACCACAATTGAATGGAGTTGTTGATGTGATGGTGCACGATGCAGTGACATAAGCAGTAATATCCAAAAACAAGCCCAAAATCAACAATAAGCCAATCGCTCTATTCATGGTATTACCCCTCAATTATTTGCCGCAAATGCTATATAACGCAATGTATTGTAGGGTGTAAACATAGGGATCCTCAGAACCGCACCCTTACCCCAAGCTGGAACTGCCGCGGGGCGCCCGCCACGCGGGGGTCGCCGAAGTCCTCCCGCCGGGTCTTCACCCCGTTCTTGTCGGTGGTGTAGTAGGTGAAGAGATCGGTGGTCCGGTTGGCGGCGTCGAGGGCGTTGAACACATCCAGCATCACCTCCAGCTCCATCCCCCCGAGGGCGAAGGCCTTGGCCGCCCGCAGGTCCAGCGAGCGGTAGTAGGGCTGGCGGAAGGAGTTGCGCGTGAAGTGGGTCCCCTCCCACCGCGCCCGGTCGGTGGTGTAGCCGTCGCCGTTCTCGTCCTGGTCCGACAGCGCGGTGTAGGGCATCCCCGACTGGACGATGTAGAGCCCCGAGACGAGGAACCCCGCGGGGAGGTCCCAGGTGAACCCGGCCACCCCCTTGTGCCGCACGTCGAAGGCGGACGGGCCCCAGTCGCCCTCCAGCTGGTACTGGCTCTCGGGATAGTCGCTCGAGGTGGAGACGCTCCGCTCGTTGGAGTCGTTGTCCTCGCTGGTGGAGCAGGTGTAGGCGGCGTGGGCCTGGACGGGCCCGCGCCGATAGCGGAGGGAGAGGGTGAGGGCCTCGTACCGCCCCTCCGCGTCCGAGAGGAACTCGACGATGCGCCCGAAGGCGGGGTTGGGGCGGTTCTTCGTGCTGTAGCGGTAGGTGCCGTCGGGGTTGACGCCCACGATGACGAGGTTGGCATCGCGCTTGCGCTCTAAGTGGGTGAACTTCCCGTAGGCGCCTTCGAAGGCGAAGGTCAGCCCCGCCAGCACCTCCCGCTCGTACCCGAGGAAGGTGCGCTGGACCCTGGGCTGCTGGAACCCCTCGCCGAAAACGTAGATGTCGGGCGTGAGGCCCGCGAGCCCCTCCGCGCTGTCCAGGCGGTCGGGGAAGGAGGGCATGGCCGGATTGCCGCCGGTAAGCCGGTACCGGACGATGTTGATCCCGTTGAAGAGGAAGGCATTGGCCAGCAGAAGCGCCGGGGTGGTGTTGTGGAAGACGCCCCAGCCGCCCCGCAGGACCCCCTTCCCGGTGCCGTCGGGATCGAGGGCGAAGGCCACGCGGGGGGCCCAGTTCCCGCCGTCGTCGGGGACGTTGGCGGTCTTGGGCTCGGCGGGGTTGACCTGGGGCGGGGCGGGGTTGTCCTGAAGCTCGTACCGCAGGCCCGCCTTGAGGGTGAGGTTGGGGAGGACGCGCCACTCGTCCTGGAGGTAGGCGTTGTAGTAGTTGATGTCGAACGCCACCGCCCCGTCGGAGTCGGAGAAGGCCTGCTGGTAGTCGCGCACCTTGCCGTCGAAGAAGTCGTCCCAGGAGGCGTACCGGTAGGAGCCGCCCGCGTACCGGAAGAAGGCGTTGTCGTAGGAGGCGCGGGAGAGGTCCACCCCGGCCCGGAGCAGGTGGTCGCCCCAGAACACCGTCAGGTTGTCGATGAGCTGGATGCGCCGCTCGGCGGTGTCGTTGGGGAGGTAGTTCTTCTGCCCGAAGGAGGCGTCGTAGTTGCCGATGATGACCTCGGGGATGTCGGTGACGTTGGCCTCCCGGGGGCGGTCCTCGTCCGACCACTGGACGATGAGCTCGTTGGAGAGGCGCTCGGAGAGGAGGGAGACGAGGGTCGCGGCCGCCACGCCGTACTCGTCGGCCTCGGTGCCGTTGTTGCTCCACCCGGTGGAGGTGAAGCTGTCGGAGAGGTTCTTCCCCTCGTTGTCGGAGCCGTTGTACCGGAGGGTGAGGTGGTGGGCGCCGGCGACCGACCAGTCGAGCTTGGCCAGCACGGCCGTTTCGTCGTTGGTCTGGGTCACCTCGCCGGTCTCGGTCTCCAGGTCCACGAACTGCTCCAGGTAGGCCCGGTTCTCCGGGTCCTCCAGGGCGCCGGTGGGGTCGTTGAAGGCCCGCCAGGTGGGCTGGCCCAAGTTCTGGACGTCCACGGACACGAAGTAGTGGAGGCGGTCCTCCGCCAGAGGACCGCCGGCCGCGGCGCCGAACTGGTCCTGGCGGAACTCCGAGGCCTCGTTGCCGTTGGCGTCCTCGCCCACCATCGCCTCGTCCCGGTGGTACCAGAAGGCCTCCCCGGCGAAGTCGTTGGCCCCGCTGCGGGTGACGGCGTTGATGATGCCCCCCGCCGCACCGAACTGGGCGCTGAAGGTGTCCCGCACCACCTGGAAGGTCTCCACGGCGGCCATCGAGACGGTGAAGGGCGGACGGATGCCCCCCTTCTCCTCCCCGAAGAAGGCGCTGTTGTTGTCGGCGCCGTCCACCTGGAAGGCGTTGAAGATGCCGCGCCCGCCGGCGATGTGGATCCGCTCGTCGCGGTCGATGACCGCCTGCGGCGCCAGCGCCGCCAGGTCGGAGAAGTCGCGCCCCTTGACGGGGAGGGTGTCGAGCGACTCCCGGCCGAAGGTGGCGGCCGCGTCGGTGGCGGTAGTTTCGACCGCGGGGGCCGAGGCGGCGGCCGTGACGGTCTCGCCGAACCGGTGCAGGATGACGCGGACCTCCCGGCCGCTCCCGAGGGCCACGGCCAGGGGCTCCACCACGGCGGGCGAGTACCCCTCCGCCCCGGCCTCGAGCCGGTAGTCGCCGGGCGGCAGGAAGTCGAGGACGAACCCGCCCCGCGGGTCGGTGGTGGTGGCGAAGGCCACCCCCCGGGCCAGGTGGGTGGCGACGACCGCCGCCCCCTCGACCGCGGCCCCGGCCTGGTCGGCGACCGAACCGGTGAGGCGGCCCGTGGCGGCGTTCGATTGGGCGGATAGATTTGCGCTCAAGACCACCAGCAACATGGACAGGACCGGCGTTCTCATGGAGGCCCCCTGCGGTCGTTTGCCCGCCCGTGCCTGGTGTGGGCGCCCTGCCCCCGGATCGCGGCGGGCTGACCCAGTGTAGCACTTTTCGGGTGCTCCCTCAAATGTGGTACACTGGCTCTGCCATGATGCCCTCCCGTCCGGCGGCATCCCGCGCGGCGTCCCAGGGGGTGGTCGTCGCCCTCGTAACCGGGGTGACCGTGCTCCTGGAGCACGTCGCCCAGTTCCCCGCCTTCCACCTCCTCCCCGGCGTCTCCATCTTCTACCCCTCCACCGCCTGGGCCATCATCTCGTTCTACCTCTTCGGCCCCTGGGCCGTGCCGGGCCTGGTGCTGGGGACCATCCTCGCCCCCTGGTCGCCGGGGACCTCCCTGGCCCGGGGGACGCTGAAGGGGCTGGTCCTCTGCCTCGAGGGGCTGTTCCCCTACCTCATCCTCCTCCAGTCCAAGGCCGACGTCTCCCTGCGCAAGCACGGCACCGTCGCCCGCTTCCTGCTCCTGGGGCTCCTGGGGGGGACGCTCGCCAATTCCGCCGCGGGCACCCTCATCCAGCTCTACCGCTACCCGCAGAACCTCCCCGAGTATCCCCTCCGCTGGACCACCTGGTGGGTCTCCGACCTCATCTCCGCCTTCCTCCTCGCCCTGCCCATCCTGCTCCTCGTCCAGCCCCTCCTCCAAAAGCTCTCCCCGGCCCTCCGGAAGCAGTGGCTGGACCCCATCCACCTGCGGCCCGTCTACGGCCGGGCCGTCCGCCTCCGGATCCCGCCGAGGAACCTGGCGGTCCTGGGGGGGGTGTTCGTGGTGCTGTGGGCCTTCACCCTCCTCGGCACCGGGGTGGCCTACGCGGCCGCCGTCAACTGGTTCGCCTTCTTGTTTTTCCTTCCCGTGGTCTTCCTGGGGTTGCGGGGCGGGTTCCCGGCGGGGGTGTACGGCGCCACGGCGACCTCCTGGGGCCTGCTCGTCCTGGTCTTCGCCCGCGGCCTGCCCGAGGGGGGCGCCGCCATCCTCGTCACCCTCTACCTGAACCTCCTCTCCATTTCCACCACCGGCCTCCTCGCCGGCATCCTGGCCGAGGCCAACGCCTACCGCATGGTTGAAGTGCAGCGGCTCAAGGAGTTCGCCTCCCGCCTCGTGGCCAAAAAGGCCGCCCCGGAGGTGCTGCGGGAACTGGCCTCCACCCTCCTCCAGACCCTCCACATCAAGGCGGTCATCATCGAGCAGCCCGAACAGGAGGGGAGCCAGGTCTTCCCCGAGGGGGCGGAGGTGGGGGACGGCGAGGCCACCTCCCGGATGGAGCTCCAGGCCGACGGCGTCCGCTTCGGGTCCCTCACCCTGGTCAAGGAGGACGCCACCCCGTTCACCCAGCGCGACCTCGAGACAGCCGAGACGGTCATCCGGCAGGCCGCCATCGCCCTCGACAACTCCCGCCTCTACGAGAACCTCGAGTACCGCGTCAAGGAACTGAAGGCCCTCTTCGACGTGGCCAAGAACCTCCTGGTGACGCTCGACCTGGAGACGCTCCTCTACCAGACGGTCCACTCGCTGACGCAGGCGTTCCACCTCTCCATCGGGTGCATCTTCCTGCGGGGGGAGGGGGGGGTGCTGGAGCTGCGGGCCGTGTCGGGGATGGGGCAGGACGCCAAGCTCGTCAAGGTCGTTCCCGTCAACATGGGCGTCGTGGGGCGGTGCTTCATCACCGGCAAGCTGCAGTACGCCCCCGAGGTCTCGGCCAACCCCGACTACATCGAGGTCTCCCCCGGCATCCACACCGAGCTGGCCGTCCCCCTCCTGGCCGAGGGGGAGGTGCTGGGCGTCCTCAACATGGAGAGCTACCTCCCCGACGCCTACCGGGGCGAGGACATCCGGCTCATCCGCGCGGTGGCCTCCCAGCTCTCCCTCGCCATCGCCCAGGTGCACCTGCACAAGCAGCTGGAGAAGGCCAATGTCTCCCTCAAGGACACCTACTACGACACCATCCAGGCCCTCTGCAACGCCGTCGAGGCGAAGGACCAGTACACGCAGGGGCACGTCGAGCGCACCGCCACCTTCGCCCTCGAGGTGGGGCTCCGCCTGGGGCTGTCGGAGGAGCACCTGGACCGCCTCCGCCTGTCCGCCATGCTCCACGACATCGGCAAGATCGGCATCCCGGAGGAGATCCTCCAGAAGCCCGGCTTCCTCACTCCCCAGGAGCGGGAGGTGATGAAGAAGCACGTGGAGATCGGGGTGCAGATCCTCCAGCAGATCGAGTTCCTCCGCCCCGCCATCCCGGGCATCTTCCACCACCAGGAGTGGTACGGCGGATACGACGGCAAGACCGCCTTCGGGTACCCCACCGGCATCCAGGGGGACGCCATCCCCATCGAGTCCCGCATCATCGGGGTGGTGGACTCCTTCGACGCCATGACCTCCACGCGCCCCTACCGCCCCGCAATGCCGTGGGACGAGGCGGTGAAGCGGCTCATCGTGGACAAGGGGAGGCAGTTCGACCCGGACATCGTGGACACCTTCATCGACATCCTCCAGGCCTCCTACAACTACCGCCTGCCGAAGGAGCTGCGGGCCATGATGGAGGCCCCGCCCATGAAGGGGGTGCCTCCGGCGGGGATGGGCCTGGACCGCGCCACCTTGCCGCCGCTGGCGTAACTAAACAGTAGCGGTAGACAGCAGCCGGCAAACAGTAGACAGCATTCTAATTCTCGGTTGTTGCGCGTGAGGGCCCGACACCGGCTGCAGGCTGCCCACTTCCGGGCTGGGGGCGGCTACGCCTTCTCCCGGATCATCGCCAAGAACATCTTGAAGCGCCCCGGGGCCTTGACGGCGTGGGGGACGTCGGCCGGCATGATGACCATCTCGCCGGCCGTCACGCGCTTCGGCGCCCCGCCGATGACCACCTCCGCCTCGCCGTCGAGCACCTGGACGAAGGCGTCGAAGGGGGCGGTGTGCTCGGAGAGGGCCTGCCCGCCGTCGAAGGCGAAGAGGGTGAGGGTGCCGGTGTTCTTGTTCAGGAGGGTGCGGCTCACGATGGAGCCCTCCTGGTAGTCCACCATGCCCGCCAGGGCGTGAACCTGTCCGCGGATGTCGGGGGTGTCGTTCATCGTCTTCTCCTTCGGCTTACAACAGCCGCTTCTCGCCCTGGAGGGCGCGCGCCTCGGTGATGTCCTGGACCCCCTCAAGGCAGCCGAGGTACCGGCCGTCGCGGCCCCGGACGGGGAAGTACTGGATGAGGATCTTGCGCCCCTTGAAGTCGATCCAGAAGGAGGCGGGATCGTCCTTGCCCGCCTTGAAATCGGCCAGGATCCTCTCCACCATGTGGAGCGACTTCTGGGGGTGGCAGCCCCGGACGTTGAGGCCCAGGACCGCCGGCGTGCGGGGGAAGATGCGATCGCGGTTCTGCGAGAAGAAGCGGACGTTGTCGTCGGCGTCCACGAAGGAGAGTTCGACGGGGAGGGCGTAGAGGATGGCCTCCAGCTCCTCCCGGGTGAGGCGGCCGGTCTCGAAGGCCCACTCGGCGCCCTCGACCCCGCCTTTCGCCCCGGATGCGGCGCCCGTCGGGGCGGTGGAGGGGGAGAAGGGGCAATAGCCGATGGAGTCGAACTGCGGCGCCATCTCGGCCCACTCGGCCTCGGTGATGACCTTCATGGAGGCGGGGAAGAGGATGGAGTTCTCCTTCATGAAGTGGGCGGCCAGCATCTCGGAGAGGCCCAGGGCGGCCTGCTCCAGCCGCTTCGAAAGCTCGGCGATGGGAAGCGAGGCGCGCTGGTCCCACGCGCCGTAGAGGTCCTTCTTGAGGGCGCGGATGCGGTCGTGCTCCATCCACATGATGGTGGGGGGCTGGGTGAATCCCTTTTTCTGCAGGATGGGGAAGAGGACGTTCTCCTCGCGCAGGTAGTGGTTCTCGGCGGCCTTGAATTGGCCGATGAGGACCTCCACCTTCTTCAGCTTGTCGGCGGCGGCCGCGGCGTCGGAGAAGTCCTTCAGCGTGCCGGCCTCGCGCTTGAGCTCCGCCCCCAGGTCGAGCATCGCCTGGTGCTCCGTCATGAGCGTCCGGACCGGGTGCCCCTCGGGGGCCAGGGGCTTCTCCCGCTTGAGGGACTCGGAGAAGGCGGCCAGGTGGACGTCGCAGAGTTTGTGGATCTGCTCCACCGGGACCCCCTCCTGGATCATCTCCTCCTCCACCTGGGCGATCTCCAAGGAGGAGACGTGTTGGATGGCGTCCTTGAACTCGGCCTTCACCGTGTCCACGTTTTCGCCCTTGTGGAGGCGGTCGATGATCTGGCGGATCTTTCCCTTGTTGTCGCTCGCGTCGGTCATGGGGCGCTCCTTTTCGGTTGTCGGGGTGTGCGTCCCCTTCCAACAGCGCGGGGACGGGATTTATGCCCCCCGCCCCTCCCGGGGAGGGGCGGGGGACGGGGGGATCGATGCTATTGCTGGTACCGCTCCTCGTAGAACTTGCGGATCTTCTCCAGCTGCTCCTTGCTCATGCCGTCGCGGTGCCAGAGGTGGCCCGGCTGGCTGTAGACGTGCTTGTCCAGGAGTTCCTTGGCCATGGCCTCGCCGGCGACGTGCTTGAGCTCGGGGAGGAACTTCTCGTAGAAGTGCTTGGAAACCTCGTAGAGGCCGTGCCACCAGGCATAGTCGGGGCCCTGCATGGCCGCCCCGTGGCGCGCCCGGCGCCCCTCGTGATGCCAGAGTTCGTACCAAGTCCACTCGATGGGGTCGTCGAAATCCAGCGGGGTGATCTTGCCCGCCTGGCGCAGGTCGTCGATGATCGCCTTGCCGGGCTTGGCGAACTTGTCGTTGTAGAGGACCACCACGTCGTCGAACTGCTGGTAGGCCCCGTCCACGAACGACTGCTCGTGGCACTGGCGGCAGATCTCCTGCATGGCGCCCCGGCGCTCCTTCCAGGTCATCGTGCGGGCGACCTTTTTGTCCCCGGCCTTGGTCTTGGCCACCGATCCGGCGGCGGGGAGGGCGGGGGCGTCGCCGTTGACGTCCTCCTTGGAGAGATCCTCATAGACGACCATGTTGAGCTTGGTGGAGACGGGGGGGCGCAGGGTCCAGGAGATGCGCTCGCCCACGTCGTGCGTCACGCCCAGCTTGCCGCCGGCGCTCATGTGGCACGAGGCGCAGGTGGGGCCGCTGTGGTAGTCCTTCCCCGCCACCCACTCGTCCTTCTCCAGGTTCATCTTCTCCCGGTTGGCCCGGAACAGCACCCCGTGCTTGGACTCCTCCCACACCTCCATCTGGGGGTGGTCGGGGCCCAGGTGGCACTTGCCGCACGCCTCGGGCTGGCGGGCCTGGGCCGCGGAGAACTCGTGGCGCGCGTGGCAAGCCGAGCAGGAGCCCAGGGAGCCGTCTGGGTTGATGCGCCCCATCCCGGTGTTGGGCCAGGTGTCCTTGGTGGGGCGCCCGTTGGCGTCCACCTTCACCTGCGAGCCGTGGCACTGACGGCACCCGGCGTTGACCGCCGGGGGGCCGCCCACCACTTCGCCCAGGAGGTTGTCGAGCGAGCCCAGGATCTGTCCGGCCTTGGCGTGGTGGGAGCCCTTCTGCTCCTCCACCTCCTTCTCATGGCACTGGGCGCAGTCCCTCGGGGAGACGATGATGGCGATGGTGTGCCCGTTGTGCTTGAAGGCGTCGGGGTCCTTGGGGTCGGCCTGGTGGCAGTCCAGGCAGGAGACCTCCATACGGTAATGCTTGGAGGCCATCCACTGGTTGACGATGCCGGGGTCGCGCTTGGTGTGGCACCCCAGGCAGGCGTTGCCGGCCTCGGCGGCGGCCGCGAGGGCCGGCAGGCCGAGCAGGACGGCGAGGAACAGGTTGACGGTACGCTTCATAATCCCCTCCTTGAGATATTGAAATTGTAGTCGTATTTCCATCGCATCGCAACGCCCGCCGCTCTCAAAGGAAGTACTTGAAGAGGAGATCGACCCGCCCGCGAAGGAGCAGGCGCATGCCAGAATACCGCATGATCTCGCGGACCTTCTCCCGGTGGCCCGGGGCGTAGCAGGGGGTGGGGCAGTGCTTGCAGCGGGGCTTGGGATCGTAGGGGCAGAGGACCCGCTTGGCCGCGCCGTGGAGGAGGGTGCCGCCGCATTCATCGCAGAGGTCGGCCTCCAGCGGGGTGACATAGGGCGCCAGGACGCCGCGCCCGGGCACCCTGCGCGTGGGCCGGTTCCCATGCCGGGCCCGGCAGTAGACCCGGATGAAGAGCACCAGCGTCCGGATGTCCCGGGCCGCCTTGCGGTCGAGCGGCCGCACCGGCCCGGCGTCCGAGGCGTGGGGGGGGGCGGGAAGGGGGGTGGCGTCGGGGAGGGTGCTCATATGTCAGTAATCCTAACTACCATGGAGCCCATTATATTCCCGCCGGGGCCCCCTGTCAAGCGGGCGGGTCCGGGAGCGCTCAGGGCGTGATCTTGTGGGCGGGTCCCTTGCGGGGCTTGTGGACGGGGCAGTCCACCTTCAGGTCGGGAATGCCCAGGGGGGTGTGGGTGAGGGCGCAGAGGTGGGGGCGGGCCGGGTCGCCCGAGGCGCCGGGGCGGAAGTGCTCGCACCCCAGGCACATGTGGGCCCGGGCCACCGTCCCGTCCCGCTGGAGCCCGATGATGGTCTCCTGGAGAAACAGGAAGACCGTCTCCAGGGTGCGCTCGTCGAACCCGTGGACCTTTGCCACCATTCGTTCCTGCCAGTTCCCGAACTTCCGGGCCGCTTTCCGGCCCTCATCCGTGAGGAGCAGGTGGGCCACCCGCTTGTCGGTGGCGCTGGCCTCCTTGCGCACCAGCCCCTTGCGGGCCAGCGTGGAGACGGCGTCGCTCACCGTGGCCCGGGTGAGGCCGAACTCCCGGGCCAGGACCGAGACCCGGCAGTGGGCGCGCGGCTGTTCCTTCAGGTAGAGGAGGAACTGGATCTGGATGGGGCTCAGCCCCGATTCTGTGGCCAGGTCCCACAGCAGGATGCGGAAGACGCGGGAGAGGCGCTCGAGGGAGGCCACGATCTTGTCGGGGAGGGGGGGCTCGGGGGGGGGGGCTTTTACCATGTCAGGAATCCTTGCAGAACTATTATACAGGAACCGGCCGGGAACCGTTGCGGGGCATGGAGCGGGGCCGGTAGGCTATGTTATAATATGCGCGTTCCAAGGGCCCATTCGTCTAGTGGACCAGGACGCTGGCCTCTCACGTCGGTAACACGGGTTCGAATCCCGTATGGGCCGTAAATGGAACGCAGGACCGTCGACGGACGGTCCTTTTTTCATGCCTTTGGAACGAAGGCCGGGCCCTTCGGGCCCATGAGCCGGCCGGGACTGGCCGTTCGAACCGTCTCCTCCGTCCATGCCGGAAGGTATAATCAAAATATGCCCAAGAACGCCCCCTTCGACCGGTCCGTCGACGATTATGAAGCGTGGTTCCAGGAGAACCCCCTGGCCTACGCCTCCGAGATCCTGGCGGTGCGCAAGCTGGTCCCGAAATCGGGGAGGGTGTTGGAAGTGGGGGTGGGCTCCGGCCGCTTCTCCGGTCCCATGCAGATCCCCTTCGGGCTCGACCCTTCCCTCCCCATGCTCCAGCTCGCCCGCCAGCGGGAGACGCGCGTCCTGGCCGGGGCCGGGGAGGCCCTGCCCGTGCGGGACGGCTCCCTCGACGCAGTCCTTCTCGTGACCGCCCTCTGCTACCTCGACAACCCCGCGCGCGCCCTGGCGCAGGCCCGCCGGGCCCTGAAGCCGAACGGCTCGCTGGTCTGCGCGTTCATCGACGCCGACAGCCCCCTGGGGCGGCGATATCGGGAGCGGCAGGCGGAAAGCCCCTTCTTCCGAGACGCCCGGCTCTTCTCCGTCGGTGAGGTGGGCGGCTTGCTCGCACAGGCCGGGTTTACGGTGCGGGAGACGGTTCAGACGCTCACGGGCCCTCCCGACCGCCTCCGTGAGCCGGAGCCGCCCCGCGGCGGATCGGGGCAGGGGGGCTTCGTCGTCGTCCGGGCGGTCAAAGGGGAAATGAATGCCCCGCCGGTCATTCATTAAGACGAAACGCGATCCCCCGCCGGGAGGGCGGGGGACTCCGAACTCCAGACGCTCAACTCTGGTCTAATAGGTCTCCAGGTACTGCTCCAGCTCCCAGGGGTGGACCACCTCGATGTACTGCTTCCATTCGGCCTCCTTGGCCTCCACGAAGTGGGTGAAAATGTGGTCGCCCAGGGTCTCTTTCATGAGGGCGGACTTCTTGAACACCTGCACCGCCTCCCACAGGTTGGCGGGGAGCTGGCGGATGCGGTGGTGCCGCTTCTCCCGTTCGCTCATGTCGTAGATGTTCTTGTTGACCGGCTCACCCGGGTCCAGCTTCCGTTCGATGCCGTCCAGGCCGGCGGCCAGCATGACGGCGAAGGCCAGGTAGGGGTTGCAGGCCGGGTCGGGAACGCGCACCTCGCAGCGGGTGGACATGCCCCGCTTGGCCGGGACGCGCACCAGGGGGGAGCGGTTGTGCTCGGACCACGCCACGTTGTTGGGGGCCTCGAAGCCGGGGACGAGGCGCTTGTAGGAGTTGACGAGGGGGTTGGTGACCGCGACGAAGGAGCGGACGTGCTCCAGGACGCCGCCGATGTAATGCAGGCAGAGCTTGGAGAGCTGGTACTGGGCCTTCGGGTCGAAAAAGAGGTTCTTGCCGTCGGGGGAGAGGAGCGACTGGTGGGTGTGCATCCCCGAGCCGTTGATGCGGTAGATGGGCTTGGGCATGAAGGAGGCGTGGAGCCGGTGGTCGAGCGCCACGTGCTTGATGACGAACTTGAGGGTGACGACGCGGTCGGCGGAGAGGAGGGCGTCGGCGTATTTGAAGTCCACCTCGTGCTGCCCCGGAGCCACCTCGTGGTGGGCCGCCTCGATCTCGAAGCCCATCGCCTCGAGGGCCTCCACGATCTCGCGGCGGGCGTGCTCCCCCTGGTCCACCGGGGTCAGGTCGAAATAGGAGCCCACGTCGTGGGTGGTGGCCACGGGGTTGCCGGCGGCGTCGCGCTGGAAGAGGAAGAACTCCATCTCCGGGCCGGTGACGAGGTGGTAGCCCTTCTTTAGGGCCTTGGCGACCATCTTCTTGAGGACGCCGCGGGGGCACCCGGCGAACGGTTCGCCGTCGGTGGTGTACACGTCACAGATGAGGCGGGCCACCTTCTTGCCGTTGTGCTGCCACGGGAAGATCGTGAAGGAGGCGATGTCGGGCACCAGGAGCATGTCCGACTCCTCGATGCGGGCGAACCCCTCGATGGAGGATCCGTCGAACATGATGTCCCCGGCCAGGGCCTTTTCGAACTGGCTGCGCGGCACCTCCACGTTCTTGATGGCGCCCATCATGTCGGTGAACATCAAACGCATGAACTGGACGTTCTCCGCGTCGCAGCGCTTCAGGATCTCCCGTGCAGTCGGCATAATGAATATCCTTTCATGTCAGAATGACACGACAATAAATAAAATGATGCAGAATGTCAAGCACAATATGCAAAATGAAATGAAATAATAATTCGATTTGCAAGAATTGCGTGTCATGCAGTAATTCCGGGATGGCGCTATAATACGGCCATGGTGCGTCCTGAAAGCTCCACCGATCTTACGGGTGCAAGTCCCGTCCG
>CAZRVT010000055.1:0-18549 GCA_964603505.1 uncultured Holophagales bacterium
CCGTCGTTCCGCATAACAACACCTCCGGGAGATTATCCCAAAAGTGTTGCACTTGAACTTTGAACTCAGGCTTGCTTATAGCAACCGGCAGCCAGCAGCTGCTTCCGGGAGGCATCAAACCACTGCAGATGTAAGCCATGATAGTATTGAGTCCTTTGGCTGTGATGATAGATAATGTCTGGTTGTTCGGTTTTGCGCAATGGCTCCGTATCCCACTGCCACCCACAGTCATACTCGCCGGGCGCCGAACCCTCTACCTTGATAGCGATGGTGTCCTCCGCCAGAAGGGTCCCGGCCTGGCTGTATAGCCGGACCTTGGGCGCGAAATGCATTCCAGCCCTGAGACCGCCGAAGGTGTGCTTGGCGGTCGAGGGGTCCCCCGGCGGTCGGGTGTCGTCCCAGGTCTTGCCGTCGCCGAAGTCCCAGGCGAACCGGTATTTTCCCTCCGGCTTGGCCACGGCGGTGAGCACCTCCGAACTTTCCTTGGCCCCCTTCGAAAGGTCCAGGACGAGCAGGCGCGGGGGCTGGATGGAAACCTCCGCCTTGGCCACCGTCACGGGGGCCGTGGCGGACCCCAGCTTCTTCTTGCCGTGGAACAGGTCCACCGCGAGGAAATACCGGATCGGCCGGTCCTCCGGCTTGATCCCCGGCGAGGGCTCGTAGGCGTACTTCAATTCGATCCGCACGCTCCCGCCGGAAACCGTCTCCTTCACCTCGCCCTTCGCCTTCTTCCGCTTGTCGCCGAAATCGTAGGCGAGACGGACCTCCTTGATCTCCTTGGGCAGGTTGTCCGCCGAGACCGTGAACTCGTATTCCCGATAACCCTCCGCGTCGTCCACCCTGGGAGGATCGACCTTCAGGGCTCCCGAGGAGACCTGCAGGGCCCAGACGGCGGCGGTGCCGTCCTTCTTTAACTCCATGGCATAGCCGGCCCGCTCCTCCCATTTCACCGCCTTCGTCTTGGGATCGGCCGATTTCTGCTCGATCGCCAGTTCAACGGTCCGGTCGGCCTCGGAGGCGTTGGCGGCGAGGATATAGAAAATATCCCCTTCCGCCGCTTCGAAGCCGTAGGCCTAGGGGCGGCTCTCCGCGATGACGGCCATCGGCTTCGCCTTGGGCTCCAGTTTCTCGGCCCCCTTCTTGGCCCGAAACACGAGGATGTGGCCGTTGGCGGGCTTGTTCTTCTGGCTGATCCGCAGCGAGACCTTCGCCTCGTCCACCGCAAGGACCTCACTTTTACGGGCCACCACCATGGGGTTAGATGGGTTGCTGAAGTCGGAGACGGGCAGTTGTGCCTGGGCGAGGGCCCAGGCCGCATAATCGGCGTAGAGGTCGTCAATGCCCGGCGAGGCGCCGGCCTTGACCAGCGTTCTCAAGCGGACCAGCGGGTCGGTCTTGCGCCCCTCCTCCGCCACTTCGGTGACGAGCGCCTTGAAATCGTATCCCCGCTCGCGGACCAAGTACCGGACGAACGCGGCCGCCAGGTACTCGTACTCCAGCCCCCCCGTTTCGGAGCAGGTCCCGGCGATCTTCCCCAGGGAGTTGACGGGATGATCGAGGAAGCGGGGACCCAGGCGGGTGAGCAGGACCGGCAGATCCTTCTCCCACCCGGACCGGTACGGCACCTTCGCCAGGTCGTTCCCCGCCCACTCCGCGGTCGCCTCCTTCCACCACTTGTGCTCCGTCCCCAGGAAAGCCGCGAGGGTGGACCCGTAGTACTGCCCCTGGACCGAGTGGAACAACTCGTGCGCCAGGCCGGACTTGAGGAAATTGAAGCTGTATTCGAAGTTCTTGGCGTCGGCCTGGACCGGGTTGAAGAACTCGAGCTTGAGGATCTCCGTGGGGAGGTGGATGGTGTCCCAGAAGGTCTCCTGCGCCAGTTCGCCGTGGGCCAGGCCAAAGAGCGAATCGACCTTCACCTTGATGTACCGACGGTACGGCACCCCCAGGAAGGACTTCTGCGTCAGGTCGGGGAACCCCGCCTCCACATAGCAGGCGTGCGCCGTCTCGAAGAGGTGGGCGATGTCCTGGACGGCGGCCGAGTATTTCGCATCGTACCGGTCCACCCCATAGAGGTTGGCCGGGGCGATGGCCTCCTTCCACTCGGCGTCGGGAAAGGTCTTGCGCAGGGCCTTGTCCGAGTAGAGGACCCGCACTTTCCAGTTCAGGGAAAGATACTTGTCGTTGGCCCACCGCTCCACCACTTCGCCTATGGTGCCCCCGACCGCCGCCACCATCGCTCCGGTCTTGGCCACCCCCAGGGCAAAGGCGCCGAAGGCCATGAGGGAGAGGTGGTCGGTGAGAAAGTATACCGTATGGGAGGGCTCGTCCACCCGGTAGTAGAGGTCCACCAAGCGCTTCCCCTTCTCGTCCCACCGGGCGGGCGAGAAATTCGCCTCCACGGGAATGTCCTTGTCCAGCTTGCCCGGGTCGTAGGGGATGCCGATCTCCACGAAACCGTCCAACTGCTCCATCCCCTCGATCGAAATGTCGTACACCTCCCCGGCCTCGAGCGGCCCCTCCCGCGCGACCGGAGCGTTCTCCACTCGGGAGATGGAGAGGGTCCGTGCCTGCTTCAGCATGCCCCCCGGCAGGGTGACCGTGATCCCCTCCTTCGACCGGACGACCTGCTTCTGCCCCGAGGGGGCGGTCCTCTCTTCGTGCAGGAGCGTCACGACCGGCGCCTTGACCGTGAACGCCACCCTGCCGGCCTCCCGGTCCCCGTCGAACAGACGGATCGCGTCCGAACCCCGGTCCACCGGGATGTTGAACCCCAGGCATCGTTCCCCCAGGCCGGCAAAGGGCAGGTCCCGATCGCCGTAGCGCACCTTGATCCGGTCCGGCTTGATCCTCCCCCCGAGCTCGAGGATGACATAGGAGCCCGCCGGGCCCTCGCGGGGATAACAGCTTTTGATCTTGGCCGGGGCGGCCCAAAGGGCGAAGGCGACGATCACCGCCGCCAGGGCGGCGAGCCCGCCGCCCAGCGCGACGAGCAGGGCCGTCCGGGGCCGCCGCCGCGGGGCGGCCGGGGCCACGAGGCCCCGGAGGGATTCGATGCTCCCGGCCGGGGTCCACGCCCCCAGGGCCGGGGACCAGAGGAGGTCGTCGGCGAAGAGGTTCCCCTCCTGCGCCATCCGCCAAATCTCCTCCCAGGGGTAGGGACCGTATCGGCTCCCTCCCCGGCCGAGGAAATAGGGGTCGGCGCTTCCGTGCTGATTCAACGTCATGCGTTCGCCATTATGCCATACGACGCCCTCCCGTTGACAATCCCCTCGGCCTCGGCTACGCTGGATCCATGCCCTCGGTCTATGACCTCAAGCGGGGTTTCCAGAACATTCTGCGCCCCCTCGTGAACCGCCTTCACCAGGCCGGCGTGCGGCCCAACCATCTCACCCTCCTGGCGCTGGGGCTCTCCCTCGCCGCGGGAGCGGCGGTTCTCCCGGCGCGGCACGACCCCCGCTGGCTCCTCGTCCTCCCCCCCTGGCTCTTCCTGCGCATGGCGCTCAATGCCATGGACGGGATGCTGGCCCGGGAGCACCATTTGATCACGCCTCTCGGCGGAGTTCTCAACGAAGCGGGCGACGTCCTGGCGGACCTGGCCCTCTACCTTCCCCTGGCCGCCGTCCGCCCGGAAGCGGCGTTCGCCGTGGTCGCCTTCAATGTCGGGGCGGTGTGGACCGAGTTCTGCGGCCTCGTCGGCCCCTCCCTCGGCGCTTCCCGCCGTTACGAGGGCCCCATGGGCAAAAGCGACCGCGCCCTTTGGGTGGGCGTGCTGGGGCTGCTGGGGCCCTGGGTGCCGGCCTCGCTCCGCTATTGGAGTTGGATCTTCTCCGCCGCCGCCCTCCTCGCCCTCCTCACGGGCTTCAACCGCTTGCGCGCCGCCCTCCGGGAAACGGAAGGGAAGGGGGCCGCGTGAACGGGCCGCTGGGGTCGGCGGCGTGGGGCCCCGTGGGGCGGATGGCCCTTATCGTCCTGGGGGTCCTCCTGCTGTCCACGGCGGCGGTCCGGCTGTTGGGCCGCTTGGCTCCCGCGCGGGATTGGAAAGAACTGCGCGACCGCACCCGGTCGTGGTGGGTCATGGCGGCGGTCTTCTTCGCCGCCGTGGCCGCGCATCCGGTCCTGTCGCTGGTCTTCTTCGGCCTCCTCTCGTTCTGGGCGCTCAAGGAGTTCGTCACCCTCCTGCACACGCGCCCGGCCGACCACAAGACCCTGTTCCTGGCGTTCCTCGCCATCCCCGTGCAGTACTGCCTGATCCACATCCAATGGTACGGCCTCTTCATCATCTTCGTCCCGGTGTACATGTTCCTCCTCCTCCCGGCGGGGCTCGTGCTGGCGCGCGACCCGCGCGGCTTCGTGGCCTCGGCGGCGCAGATCCAGTGGGGCCTCATGGCCTTTGTCTTCGGCCTCTCCCACCTGGGCTATCTGGCGGCCCTCCCGACGGTGGAGGGGACGCAGGCCAACGGGCGGTCGCTGGTGCTGTTCCTGGTCTTCCTCACGGAGATGAGCGACGTCCTGCAGTACTGCTGGGGGAAACTGCTGGGGCGGCGCAAGGTCATCCCCACCCTCAGCCCCAACAAAACCTGGGAGGGACTCCTCGGCGGGCTGGCCTCCGTCACCGCCGCGTCGCTGCTTCTGCGATTCCTCACCCCTTTCTCCTCGGGGGAGACGCTGGGGGTGGCCGCCCTCGTCGGGATCGCGGGCTTCTTCGGCGGGGCGGTGATGAGCGCCGTGAAGCGGGACTTCGGCGTGAAGGACTTCGGGGCCATCATCCCCGGGCACGGCGGGATGCTGGACCGGGTGGACTCCCTCTGCTACGCCGCGCCGCTGTTCTTCCACTACGTGCGCTATTTCCATTATTGAAGCCATGCGCCGATCCCTGCAGGCCACGTTTTTCCTGCTGTTCCTCCGGCCGTTCTTCACCCTGTTCATCGGCCTGCGGGTGCACGGACGGGAGCACCTTCCCGCGCGGGACCCGTTCATCCTCATCGCCAACCACTCCAGCCATCTGGATGCCGTCTCGCTCCTGTCTCTGTTCCCCATCTCCCGCCTGCACCGCATCCGCCCCGTGGCGGCGAGGGATTACTTCGAGCGCAACGCCGTCGTTTCCTGGCTGTCCCGCACCTTCTTCAACATTCTGCCCATCGCGAGAAAGGACATCACGCAGGCGGACGATCCGATCGGGGACATGCGCCGGGCCCTGGAACGCGGCGAATCGCTCATCCTCTTCCCCGAGGGGACGCGCGGCGCCGGCCCTGAACCGGCACCCTTCCACTCCGGCATCGCCCGCCTGGTGGAGCGCGCCCCGGGCGTCCCCGTGGTCCCGGCGTACCTCGTCAACCTGGGCCGCTCGCTCCCGAAGGGGGAGTTCCTCCCGGTCCCCTTCTTCGCCGAGGTGCGCCTCGGGCCGCCGCTCCGCCCCTCGGGCGGCCGGGAGGAGATCCTCCGGCAATTGATGGAGGCGGTCTCCCGGCTTCGACCGTGATCCCCGAGTGCTACAATGGACAAAATCCTCCGTGGAGGTCTCCATGTCTGTCCTGTTGATGGTCTTCCTGCTCGCCACCGTCCAGCTCCCGCCCCCGCCGCCCGAGGCCGTGCAGGCCTGCCGCGAAGCGGCGGGAGAGCTCGCCTCCGGTCTCATGAAGGAGCTGACCGCGGCGATGACGGGCGGCGGCCCCGCCGCGGCCCTCGCCGTCTGCCGGGAGAAGGCCCCGGCTATAGCGGCCGCAGTTTCGAAGGAGAAGGGGCTCACGGTCCGCCGCACTGCCCTGAAGGTCCGCAATCCTGAGAACCGCCCCGATGACTGGGAGACGGCGGTCCTGAAGGAGTTCGAGCGCCGCCTGGCCGAGGGGGAGGACCCGGTGGCGGTGGAGTTCTCCGAAGTCGTTGACATGAACGGCAAGCGGGTGCTCCGCTTCATGAAGGCCATCCCCGCCAAGGAGTTCTGCCTCCCGTGCCACGGGGACCCGGCGGCGCTGAAGCCCGAGGTGAAGGCGGCGGTGGCGAAGCTCTACCCGGACGACGCGGCCGTGGGCTTCCGTGCCGGAGACCTGCGGGGCGCCTTCAGCGTGACAACCCTCCTCCCGTGAGCGTCAAGCTGTTCCTGCTGCGGCACGGCATCGGGGAGGAGCGCTCCCCCCGCTGGGCCGAGCGCGAGCGCCCGCTGACGGCCGAGGGGGCCGAGAAGATGCGGGAGGAGGCGCGGGGTATCGCCCACCTGTATCTGGGGATCGACCTCATCCTTTCCAGCCCCTTGAAGCGGGCGATGGAGACGGCCGAAGCGGTGGCGAAGGCGCTGGACCTGCCGGTGGTGCCGTTCGCCCCGCTCGAGGCCGGGGCCGCGCCCGGCGCGATCCTGAGGGCGCTCGCTCCCCACGCCCGCCGGAAAGGGATCCTCCTGGCCGGGCACGAGCCGGACCTGGGCGACCTCGCGGCCCACCTGCTGGGGGCGGAGGGGGCGGTGGATTTCAAGAAAGGGGCGCTGTGCTGCATCGAAGTGGACGGCCTGCCTCCCGCCGGCCCCGGGATCCTCCGGTTCCATCTCCCCCCCACCGCCCTGCGGGGGCTCGGGCGGAAATAGCCGGTTCAGGACTTCCGCGCCGTCGCCAGGAAGACGGGGTATTCGCGCGTGCCTGAGGGAGTTTCCTTGCGGATGTGATGGACCGTCTCCACCTTCCCCTCCCCCAGACCCGCTTCCACCAACCAACCCAGGAGGTCGCCTGCGGCGAACCCATGGTGGAAGATCCCGGCCGGGTCGTCGTGGAAGGTGCCGTCCTCCGGCTCCAGGTCGGCGACGGCGATCCACCCGCCGGGCCGGAGCATCGCCGCCCATGTTCTGAGCATGAGCCGCGGCTCGCGCAGGTGGTGGAGGGTCATGGCGCTGACGACGGCGTCGAACCGCTCTCCCGCCGGCGGCTCCTCGGCCTCCAGGTCGCAGAGCCGGCACTCGACATTGGCCATCCCCGCGGCCCGGGCCTTCCCGTCCAAGACCTCCAGCATCCCCTTCGAAGAGTCCATGGCGACCACGCCGCCGACCAGGGGCTGGAGGTGGAGGGTCAGCAGTCCGGTGCCGGCGCCGTAGTCGAGAAGCCGCCAGTCGGCGCGCAGGGGGAGTCGGGTCCGGATCGCCCCGGCCACCGCTCCGGCCAGGAGCACCCGACGGGGGCACCCGTCCCACCCGGCGGCGACCGCGTCGAAATGGCGATTCATCGCGGCGGTATTATAGCGGATCGGTCCCCCGGTTGACATCCGGCCCCCCGGCTGTGCTATCTTATGCCGAAAATAACCCAGGAGGTGACCATGAAAGTCCGTGTGGCGCTCATGCTTGCGGGACTGTTGCTGGTGTCGGGGCTGGCCGTTCCCCAGTGCATGGGCAAATTCAAACAGGGCATCGTCCACGTGATGGCCGAAGCCGCGGGCGGCGGCGGCTCCTCGTGGCAAACCGACCTCTTCATCACCGATGTGAGCACCGCGGCCGACCGGGCGCCGAACAATGTGGAGATCTGGATCTGGTACTATTCCGCCGAAGCGGCGCTCCGCAGCAAATCCTTCAACGTCTCCATCCCCGCCGGCGGAACCATGCGGCTCGAGAACGTGGTCCGCATGATGGAGGAGGCCAACCCGGGTCTGGACCTGCCGGGCATCTACATCTGCCACATCAGCGCCAGCAACGATGTCACGGCCAACGCCCGCATCTACAACACCTCGGCCGGGCGCGGCGAGGCGAAGCCGGGCTTCGGGCAGGGGCTGCCCGCCATCGACGCGGACGCGGGGCTCGGCCTCAAGACCAATGAATACGCCCGCTTCCCCGTGCCGCTCGATCCTGCCGTGGCCCGCGTCAATGTCGGGGCGGCCAATCTCGGCTGGGGAGCGAACGCCGTGGTGAGCGTCACCGTGCGCGACCACGCGGGAACCCAGCTTTCCACGCAGGACGTCACCCTGCGCGAGCAGGAAGTCAAGCAGGTCTATGTCAACGGCGGCGTCCCTGCCGGCACGGCCCCGGGGTATGTGGAGGTGAAGGTGAAGAGCGCCACGGGCAACGCCATCTTCCCCTATGTGTCGGTCGTGGACAACGTCCCCACCGAATCGGGACTCCCCACCAGCGACCCCTCGTTCTTCTTCGTCACCCGCTGATCTCCGCGTTTTGGCATTTTCTGCGGGAGCGGCCTCTTCGGCCGCTCCCGCTTATTTTGCCCATCCGCTATAATGGGCCGATGGGTATCCCCCGGGCCCTGGCCGCCGCGATGCTGTGCCTTTCCTCCCCCCTCGCCGCGCAGGAGTATTTCGTCCGCACGTTCGGCATGGCCGACGGCCTTCCCTTCAATCAGGTGCTGACCGTCCGCCAGGACGCGCGCGGCTATCTCTGGGTGGGAACCACGCTGGGGCTGACCCGCCTGGACGGCTTTATGGAACCCCGCAATTTCGGTGAGCAGGACGGCCTTCCGGCCAACCCCTGCACGCGGGTGGCCGAGGACAAGCGGGGACGCCTCTGGGTCCAGACCACCGCCGGGGTGGCCTTCCTGGAGCCCGGCGCCGCCTCGTTCACCCGGGTGCGGGAAACGCGGGGGTGGAGCACGGCCCTGGCCGTATCGGGCGAGCACATCTATTTCTCCTCGGACGGCGACGGGCTGTACCGGTGCCGGGTGGAGGCCCCCCTCCGGCCGGTCTTCTGGAACCGGGAACGGGGGCTCCCGTCGGTGCGGGTGCTGGACCTTTGCCCGCTGGATGGAGAACGGGCGTACCTGGCCACCGGCGACGGCCTGTTCCTCGCCAGGTTCACCGACCAGGCCGTCGCCGTGGAGCAGGAGTTCCTCCCCGGCACCGAGGTGACCCAGGTCCGGAGGATTGGGAACCAGTATTACGCCGCGGCGGCGGACGGCCTCTGGGTCGTCGAGGGGCGCAGCATCCGGCGCGTGGAACTCCCCCCGGAGGCGTCCGGATCCGGGGTCCGATCCATCCTCCCGGTCCAGGGATTTTGGCCGGAGGAGACCCTGGGCGTCATCCTTCGGGACGGCCCCCGGACTTTCCACATCCGCCGGGGCGACGCTTGGAGCGCGCTCGGGCGCGCCACGGGGCTTTCCTCCGACCTGGTCTCCACCGCCTTCCAAGACCGGGAGGGGATCCTCTGGATCGGGACCGACCAGGGGCTGAACATCCTCTCCGGCACCGATATCCTCCAATACCGCTCGGAGGTGCTGGGGGTCCGGAACGCCTTCCTCTACGCCTGCGCCTGGGTGGGCCGGGAACTATGGGTGGGCTCCCGAACCGGGGTCCGCCGCATCGGTGCCGACGGCACCGTCCTCCCCCCGCCCAAGGAGCCGCCCGGCTCGGCCGATGTTTGGGACCTCCAGCTTTTCGAGGGGGCGGTCTTCGCCGCCGGCACGGGGCGCATCTGGCGGATCGGAAAGGACGGCCGGGCCGCGGCGTTCGATACGGCCCAGGGGCGGCCGCTGGGCCGGATCTACGACCTGGACGCCTTCGGGAGCGTCCTCATCGCCGGGGGGCAGAACGGCCTGTTCCTCTACGAGGACGGCGCCTTCATCCCCGTCCCCCTGGAGGACGACCTGGGCAACGTATACTCGTGCCATCTCGACAGCGCGGGCCGGATCTGGCTGTGCACCATCGGACACGGGATCCGCTGCGTGGACCGGGCCGGCCGCACGCTGGGCCGGTGGGGTCCCGAGCAGGGGCTGAAGGGGAGGACCGTCTATGACATGGCCGAAACGGAGGAGCGCCTCTGGTTCGGGACCTCCGCGGGCCTGGTGTCGCTGGACGGCCGGGGGGGGGCCCTGGAGACGCTTCCGGAGGGGCACCCCCTGGCCGGAACGGCCGTCCCCGCCCTGGCGGTCCACCCGCAAGGCACCCTCTGGGTGGGCTCCATGCAGGGCCTCTACCTGTTCGACCCCCGGACGCGCAAGGTCCTCGTGCGGCTGACGGGGCGCAGCGGCCTGCTGGGCACCGACGTCTCCACCTCGAACGGCCTCCTGGCCGCCCCGGACGGCGGCGTGTGGATCATCTCCGCCAGCTCGGGCATCAACCGACTCTCCCCCTCCGGCAACGCCGCCTTCCGCGCCCGCCCTTCGGTCGAGGTCCCGGCGGTCACCGCTCGGGGACGCATCCTGTCCCCCGCCCTGACGGGCGGCCAGCTGGAGTTGAAGTGGTCGGAATCGCGGGACCTCTCGTTCTCCCTGGCGCTCCTCTCGTTCAGGAGCCCCGATTCGGTCCGCCTGATGGCCTACCTCCACCCCTTCGAGCGGGACTTCACTCCGGTCGGAGGGGGGCGCTCCCTCCGCTACACCAGTTTGTCCCCCGGACGGTACACGTTCCACGTGAAGGCCGAAGTGGAAGGGCAGGAGAGCCCGGTGGAGCAGGTGTTCCTGCACATCGCCCCGCCGTGGTGGCGCACTTGGATCTTCAACGCGGCGGCCGTCCTCGCCGCCGCGGCGGCCGCTTTCGGGCTCTACCGGTGGCGCCTGGCCGCCTTCCGGCGCCGCCAGCGGGAGCTGGAGGCCCTGGTCGAGGTCCGCACGCGCGACCTGATGGAGGAGAAGGACAAGCTGGACAAGGCCTATGGCCTCCTCCACGCGGAGCGGGAAAAGTCGGAGGCGCTCCTGCTCAACGTCCTCCCCGCCCCGATTGCCGAGCGGCTGAAGGGGGGGCAGAACCTCATCGCCGACCACTTCGACGCCGTGACGGTGCTGTTCGCCGACATCGTGGACTTCACCAAGCTCTCGGCCCGGATCTCCCCCGTCATCCTCGTCGGCCTCCTCGACGAGATCTTCCAGGCCTTCGACGCCCTGGCGGAGAAGCACGGTTTGGAAAAGATCAAGACCATCGGCGACGCCTACATGGTGGTGGGCGGTCTCCCCGTCCCCCGCCCCGACCATGCCGCGGCGGTGGCGGCGATGGCCCTCGACATGCGCGAAGCCCTGGCGGGGCTGACGGTGGCGCGCACGTTCGGCCTCCGCGTCCGCATCGGCATCCACACCGGGCCCGTCGTCTCCGGGGTCATCGGGAAGAAGAAGTTCATCTACGACCTGTGGGGGGACACGGTCAACACGGCCAGCCGGATGGAATCGCACGGAGTGCCGGGGGAGGTCCAGGTGAGCGCCGCCACGGCCGAACTCCTGCGCGACGCCTTCGTCCTGGAGCCGAGGGGAGCGATTCAGGTCAAGGGAAAGGGGGAGATGGAGGCCTTCCTGGTCAAGGGACGGGCCTCGGCCGCCGGCGGATAGCTACCGGCCGCGGCGCCCCCCCGGGGCGGCCTTGCGCGCCGGCTTCTTCGCCCCGCCGGCGGCGGCCTTTTTCGCCGGCCTCTTGGCGGCCTTCACGGCCTGCTTCGCCTTGGCTTTCTTCGACGCGGCTGGATCGAGCTTGTGCCAGCAGGACCACCGGCAGACGTAGGGCTCCAGGCCGCGGAGCTTGGGGTTGTCGCACTCCACGCCGACGAGGATGCGCTTGCCCCCCTCCTCCCGCCACTCCAGCAGGAGGGTGGCGCACCGCTTCTCTTCGGCGCATTGGATCGTCTTCCGCTCGTAACTCGGGGTCTTGGCCATGGGATTCTCCTTCATCATCGTTCTGAGGGCTCAACACGGCCGGCCGGACGCCTATTCCTCCGCCCCCGTGGGGGCCGGGGAGGGCGCCTCGCCCAGCACGCCCTGCGCCCACCGGAGGGTCGTCAGCGCCACGAGGTAGTCGCGCTGGGCGCTCGCCCGGTTGGCCCGGGCCTGGGTGAGGTTCACCCGGGCGTCGTCCACATCGAGGCGGGTCTTGACCCCGTAGTCCAACCCCTGCTCCGCCATCTGCAGGAGCCGCTCCGCCTGGGCCACGGTCCCCGCCAGGGCCTCCACGATCAGCTGCGCCTCCCGCGCCGCGTCGAGGGCGGCGCGGACCTCCAGGGTCACCTGGTCCCGCAGCTTGGCCTCGTCGAGGCGGGCGGTTGCGTAGCTGCTGCGCGCCTGCATCACGCGCCCCCGGGTGCGGAAACCGTCGAAGAGGGGGAAGGAGAGGACCACCGCCCCACTCCAGGCCGTGGCGTCGAGTTCCGTGCCGCCGGCGGACAGGGACCGCTCGCCGTAGGATCCCACCAGGTCGAGCCGGGGACGCAGGTCGGTCTTGGCGATCTTCACCAGTTCCTCGTGCCCCTCGACGAGGAGGCGCTGGTTGGTCAGCTCGGGGCGGCGATCCAGGGCGAGGGCCACGGCCTCCTCATAGGTCGGGAGGGGTGCGGGAACGGATTCCAGCGTTCCCTGCACGTCGATCTCCGCCTCCTCGCGTCCCAGATGGAAGAGAAGCCGCTTCTTGGCGGTGCGGACGGCGTTCTCCTGTCGGATCACGAGCGGGCGGATGTTCTCCAGGTCCACCTCCGCGGCCAGCCTGTCGTAATCGGTGGCCGTCCCCAGGTCGAAGCGCTTCCGCGCGTCCTCGAGATGGCGCTCGCGCAGTTTGAGGTTCTTCCGGGCGATGCCCAGCAGTTCCTGGGCCAGCAGGACGTCGTAGAACGCCTCCGTCACGTCCTGGAGGGCCCCTTGACGGGCGAGCCGCAGCTGCTCGGCCCCCGAGGCGAGCCCCAGCTTGGCCGCCCGGATGGCGGCGGGGATTTTCCCCCAGGTGAAGAGGGCCTGGTTCAGGGAGAGGTCCCAGGCGACCGTGTCCTGCTCCTTGGGAAAGAGACCGCCGGTGAACTGGTAGTAGGTGTCGTCCGAGTCGCGGCGCGCGGCGCCGCCGAGGTGCACCTGCGGCAGGGCTTGGGCCCGCTCTTCCAGATACCGCCCCTGGATCCAGTTCTGGTACTCCAGCGCTTTCTGGATGTCCCGGTTGTGCTCCAGGGCGATGGCGATGCACTTTTCCAGGGTCAGGACCTCGATGCCCCCTTCGGCGGCCGCGGCGGCGCCGGCCGCCGTCCCCAAATTGCAAAATGAAAACTGCAAAATGAGAATTGCAAACGCCAAACTCACGCCCGATCCAAAGAAGGGCCTTGGCGTTTGTCGCTCGGTCCTATCATTTTGCAATTTGCAATTTGCATTTTGCATGGGTCTTTCTTCCTTCATACTTCTTCCTTCTGCCTTAATCATTGGAAGCCCCCTCCCCCACCCACTTCCGGTGCACCCAGGCGCCGAAGTCCTCGAGGATCGTGTAGACGACGGGGACGACGAGGAGCGTCAGCAGGGTGGAGGTGATGAGACCGCCCACCACCGCGCGGGCCATCGGGGCGCGCATCTCCGCTCCCTGTCCGATGGCCAGGGCCAGGGGGAGCATGCCGAAGATCATGGCCAGCGTGGTCATCATGATGGGCCGGAGGCGGGTGCGGCCGGCCTTGATGAGGGCCTCGCGCCGCTCCATCCCGCCCCGCCGCAGGACCTTGGTGTAATCCACGAGGAGGATGGCGTTCTTGGTCACCAGCCCCATGAGGAGGATAAGGCCGATGAGCGACATGATGTTGACGGTGTCCCCGGTGATCGCCAGCATCCCCGCCATCCCCACGATGGAGAGGGGGAGAGAGAGCATGATGGCCAGGGGGTCGATGAAGGATTCGAACTGCGCGGCCAGGATGAGGTAGACAAAGACAATGGCCAGCAGGAGGGCCTCCGCCAGATAGGTAAAGGACTCGATCATGATCTCCGTGTCGCCGGCCATGGAGATGGAGTAGCCGGGGTCCAGCGGGATCGCGGCCGCGGCCTCCATGGCCTTCTGCGCCGCCGTGCCCAGCGGCAGCCCCTCCAGGTTGGCGCTGATGGCGACCTGGCGCGCCAGGTCGCGCCGGTTGATTTCCGAGGGGGAAACAGCCCGGCGGACGGTGACCAGGTCGGCGATGGGGACCAGCGCCGGCGGCCCGGCCGGCGAGGGGGCCGCCAGCTTGAGGTCGCCCACCTGGGAAATGTCGCGGCGGAGGGGCTCGGGCAGGCGGAGGCGGACGTCCACCGCCTCCCCCTCCTCGTCCTCGTAGGTGGTCACCACCTGGCCGCCCACGAGGGCGCCGATGGTGCGCATGAGCGGGGCGGTGCCCAGGCCCAGCGTGGCGGCCTTCTCCCGGTCCACCTCCAGGCGGTACTCGGGGAGGTCCTGCTCCATGGTGACCTCCAGGTCCACCACCCCGGGCACGGCGTAGAGCGCCTGCTTCATCTCGGCGGCGTACCCCTTCAGCTTCGGGATGTCCTCGCCGCGGACGTTCACCTGGAACGGCTTCTCCATCTGGTCGGGGTCCTCGGCGATGGTGGGGATGATCCCCGGGACCCTCCAGAGCCGCCGGCGCATGTCCTGGACGATTTCCTTCTGGCTCCGGTCCCGCGCCCCCTTGTCCACGAGCTTGAAATAGACCGCGGCGTCGCGCACCGTGTCGGAGTCGCGGGCGCCGATGGTGGCGTAGGTGTGCTCGATCTCGGGGAACGCCCGGAGCACCTCCAGCACCTCGCCGATGCGGCCGCGCGTCTCCTCCAGGGAGGCGTCGGGGGCGGTCTTGAACCGGATGATGGACTCCCCGTGGTCGAACGAGGGCATGAACTCGCTCTGCAAGGCGCCGAACAGGAGCAGGCCGCCGAGGAAGGCCGCCCCGGCCACGGCGAAGACGGTCTTCCGGTGGTCCAGGGCCCAGCCGATGACGCGGGTGTAGCGGTCGGCGGTGCGGTCGAACCAGGCGTTGAAGCGGTCCAGGAGCCGCGCGACCGGGCCCCGGCGCCCCTTCCGCTCGATGTCGGGGTCCACCCACCGGGAGGAGAGCATGGGGTCGAGGGTGAAGGAGACGAAGAGGGAGACCGCCACGGCGAAGGCCACCGTGAGGCCGAACTGGTAGAAGAAGCGGCCGATGATCCCCTTCATGAAGGCCACGGGGATGAAGACGGCGATGATGGACATCGAGGTGGCCAGCACCGCCAGCCCGATCTCGGCCGTGCCGTCGCGGGCCGCGTCCATGTGGCCCTGGCCCCGCTCGAGGTGGCGGACGATGTTCTCCCGGACCACGATGGCGTCGTCGATGAGGAGCCCTATGGCCAGCGAGAGCGCCATCAGCGTCATCACGTTGAGCGTCATCCCCAGGAAGTACATGGCGATGAAGGAGGAGACGACCGAGATGGGGAGGGTGAGGCCGGTGATGACCGTGGAGCGCCAGGAGTTGAGGAAGCAGAAGACGATGAGGACGGTGAGGATGCCGCCGAGGATGAGGGTCAGCTGGACGTCGTGCACCGATTCCCGGATGAAGACCGAGGCGTCGCGGATGACGTCGATCTCCGTGCCGGCGGGCAGTTCCCGCCGCAGCCGGGCCACCTCGGCCGTCACGTCGTCGGCCACCTGCACCGTGTTGGACTTGGACTGCTTCAGGATGTCCACCGCGACCGCCGGGACGCCGTTGATGAGGGCCAGGGTGCGCGGCTCCTCGATGCCGTCCACGATCTCCGCCACGTCCCCGAGGGCGATGGGGTGGCCGGCCCGCTGGCCGATGACCATGGAGGAGAAGCCGCCCACCTGCTCGGGCTTGCCCGAGATGCGCAGGGGAAGCTCGGTGGGGCCGGAGAGGATGCGCCCCAGCGGCGTGTTCACGTTCTCGCTCCCCAGGCCGGCGATCACCTCGTCCACCCCCATCCCCAGGGCCTCGAGGCGGGCGGGGTCGATGCGCACCTGCACCTCGCGGGTGGAATCGCCCACCAGCTTGGCCTTGCCCACCCCGGCGATGTTCTCCAGGCGGCGCTTCACCCGCCGGTCCACCAGCGTGGTGAGTTCCCGGGGGGGGAGGGAGTCGGAGCGGACCGCCAGGGAGAGGATGGGGAAGGCGCCGAAGTCCAGCTTCTGGATGACCGGCTCCTCGATCCCCTGGGGAAGGTCGCCCCGGACGGCCCCCAGCTTGGAGCGGGCCTCCTGCGAGGCGTCGTTGATGCGCACCTCCAGCTCGAACTCCACCACCACCGAGGAGAGCCCTTCGTAGGAGACGGAGTAGACGTGGCGGACCCCCGCGATGGGGTTGACCGCCTCCTCGATCACCTTGGTCACCTCGCGCTCCACCGCCTCCGGGGAGGCGCCGGGGTATGCGGTGAGGATCGAGAGGATGGGCATCTCGATGTCGGGGAACATGTCCACCGCCAGCCGGCGGTAGGAGAAGAGGCCCAGGGTCACCAGGGCCAGCATCAGCACCGTCGCGAAGACGGGCCGCTTGATCGACAGATTGGAGAGGAACATGCGCCGCCCCCTATTTCACGACGACCGCATCGCCGTCCGCCAGGTTGAAGCCCCCCCGCGCCACCACGGCCTGGCCGGCCGCCAGCCCCTCCACGACCTCCACCATCCCGTCCGTGGCGGCCCCGGTGCGGATGGGGACCCGGCGGGCCCGGTCGCCCTCCACCGTGAACACCTCGGCCCGGCCGGCCGCGGTGTCCCACGCCATCAGCGCGGTCCGGGGGACCCGCAGGACGCCGGGGCGCACCCCCGTGGTGATGGTCCCCTCCACGAAGAGCCCCGCCTTCAGCGCGCCGTCGGGGTTCGGGACCTGGGCCACCACCTTCACCGCCCGGCTGGCCGGATCGGCCGCGGGGTTGATGAACGACACCTTCCCCTCGAAGGTGCGGCTGGGCAGGGCGTCGGTGGTGAAGCGCACGGGCTGGCCCACCTGCACGGCCTCGATGCGCGTGGAGGGCACGGTGAAGACGAGGTCGAAGACGGAGGTGTCCACGATCGAGAAGGCCGGCTCACCGCCCATGTTCTCCACGCGGGACCCCGCGCTGACGCCGCGGTAGGAGACCACCCCGTCCATGGGCGCCCGCAGGACCGCCTTGGCCAGCCGCGCCTCCGCGGCGGCGAGCTGGGCCCGCGCCGCCTGGCTCGTCGCCGCGGCCGCCTCGTGCGCGCTCTTCGCGTCGTCGAGCCCCTGCTGGGTGATCAGGCCGGCCGCCTTGAGCTTCTCCGCCCGCTCGTACTCCCGCAGGGCGCGGGTCTCGGCCACCTCGGCCTGGAGGACCGCCGCCTTGAAGCCTTCCAGGGCGGCCTCCTCCTCCCGGGTGTCCAGCCGCGCCAGCGGCGTCCCCTTCTTCACACGGACCCACTCCGACACATAGACCTCCGCCACCACGGCCGTCAGCTCCGACTTGACGTCGGCGGAGAACTTGGGGGCTAGGGTCCCCACCACGGCCACCCTTTCATCCAGGTCGGCCGCCGCCACCGCGACCGTTTCCACCGCGACGGCGGGCTTGGCGGCCGCCGCGGAATCATCTTTGGCCCCCCCGCAGGAGGCGGCGGACAGAGACAGGACGGCCAGCGCAACGAGAGCGGTCCAGCGTTCGAGAGTCGTCATGGTCTTCTCCTCAAGTCAAACCTATGCCGTGGCTTTCAGGCCGCGGAAGATGATGTCCAGCGTCCGGTCCAGCCCCTCGCGCCCAACCGGGCACTCCGGGTGGATCATGTCGTTCTCGGTGGCGATGTTGAACGCCCCCAGCACCGCCAGGGTCATGGCCTGCTCATCCCCGCCCTGGAATTCCCCGCGGTCCATCCCGAGGCGGACCAATCGGCGCAGGGCCTCCACCAGCAGGTTATGCACCGCATGGAAATCGAAGGCCGGGGCCCCCTGCTGGGGCCCGTAGAACACCGAGTGGAAAAGCCGCACCAGGTCCAAATGGCGGATGAACAGGTCGTACACGGCCAAGCAAACCCGGCGGAGCTGAACATCGGCGGGCCCTTCCGTCGGGGCAAGCCCCTCCATGAGGGTTTGGTATTCAGCCACTCCGTCCTGAAGGGCGGCCAGGTAGAGTCCTTCTTTACTGTTAAAGTAATAGTACAGGACGGGTTTGGTGACGCCGGCCGCTTCCACGATCTCCCTTACCGAAGTCGCCGCGTAGCCCTTTTGGGTGAAGAGACGGATGGCGGCCTTCAACAGGCGCTCTCGCGCGGCCGGATCCGCCGGCGGGACTGAGATGACGGGCAAGCTCATTAGACGCTCCTTTTGATCCAGGCGTTGCAATACGGCAGATGTTTAATCATGTTTACCTACCGTAAGGTAATAAGTTACCTTCCGGTAAGTATAGGCGATAAGTGACTATTTGTCAAGTTTTGACGCGAGCTTCATGAAGATTTCAATTTTTCGGTCCATCAATGGAAGGTACTATTCAACACAAGGCCCAATAACACGATACAGAAGCAGTGCATTAGGATCGTCAAGCGCTCCCACATCCCGATAGGTCCGGGAATCGGCGGTCGCTATTAGGACAAAGCCGTCCGGCCCTCCGTTGGAACGGAACACCAGGGACTCGCCGGCCGAGCCGGTTTCCCAGATCAGGACCACATCCCTGGCGGCGCCGGTTCGGTCCGCTTGGGCGTACAGTTGCACGGCCTCCGTACCTCCGAGCCAGCCGGAATAGTCGATCAAGCCCCGGTCCGCCTCATCCCACCCATCCCACAGGACCGAAATGTTCTGAATGCCCGCCTCCATTTCCTGGATGGTCGGGCAGTCCCAATAATTGAACCGCGCGGGCACGCCCTGGGGCATGAAATTGAAAATGGCGCTATTTACACCCGAGGGCGGCTGTAGCGCACCCAGTTTCTTTGGACACGAAAGAAGGATAAGATGAGTGTTCAAGG
>CAZRVT010000056.1:0-18360 GCA_964603505.1 uncultured Holophagales bacterium
TAGAGCGCACGCCTGATAAGCGTGAGGTCAGTGGTTCAACTCCACTTAGGCCCACCATTATCGGGCTTCCGGTGACATTCGGGGCTGTAGCTCAGCTGGGAGAGCGCCAGCTTTGCAAGCTGGATGTCGCCGGTTCGATCCCGGTCAGCTCCACCATCCGCGGGTCCGGTGCGCGGCGGCCGCTCTTTGAAAATCGAATCGGGTATCACTCAAGATTCAACTTTTTTGGTAAGCGCTGTGGATTTATGGCTAAGCTACTAAGAGTATGCGGTGGATGCCTTGGCACGAAGAGTCGATGAAGGACGTGGCCAGCTGCGATAAGCCCCGGTGAGCCGCAAGCAGGCTTTGACCCGGGGATTTCCGAATGGGGGAACCCGGTGGGGGTCATGCCCCGCCGCTCCTTGGCTGAATTCATAGGCCTTGGAGCGACAACCCAGGGAAGTGAACCATCTCAGTACCTGGAGGAACAGAAAGCAAACGCGATTTCGTCAGTAGCGGCGAGCGAACGCGAAACAGCCTAAACCGGTGCCGTGCTCAAGCCTGCAGGCGTTGCGGGGCCGGGGTTGCAGGGTTTCAGCGGGGTTCTCTGCAGAGGACTCGGGGAGTCAAAAAATCATTGTCTAGTCGAAGGTCCCTGGAACGGGCCGCCATAGAGGGTGATGAGCCCCGTAGGCGAAAGGCAATGGTCTCCCTCGCTGGAACTCCTAAGTACCACGGGACACGAGGAACCCTGTGGGAATCCGGGAGGACCATCTTCCAAGGCTAAATACTCCTTCGTGACCGATAGTGAACCAGTACCGTGAGGGAAAGGTGAAAAGTCCCCCTGTTAGGGGAGTGAAAAGTACCTGAAACCGCATACTTACAATCAGTCGGAGCCCTCTTCGGAGGGTGACGGCGTGCCTTTTGATTAATGAGCCGGCTAGTTATTCTCGGCGGCAAGGTTAATTCCGGTCAGTCGGAAGCAGCCGCAGCGAAAGCGAGTCTGAACAGGGCGTTCAGTCGCCGGGAATAGACGCGAAGCGAGATGATCTACCCATGGCCAGGGTGAAGCGGCGGTAATACGTCGTGGAGGCCCGAACCGGTGTCGGTTGAAAACGGCTCGGATGAGCTGTGGGTAGGAGTGAAAGGCCAATCAAATTTCGTTATTGCTCGTTCTCCCCGAAATAGCTTTAGGGCTAGCCTCGCGTGGACAGTGGCGGTGGTAGAGCACTGAATGGCTTAGGGGGTGTATAACCTACCAAACCCAATCAAACTCCGAATGCCGCCAACTCAATGCGCGGGAGTCAGACTGTGGGGGCTAAGCTTCATAGTCGAGAGGAAAACAGTCCTAATCGCCAGCTAAGGTCCCTAAGCGATAGCTAAGTGGTAAAGGAGGTGGGGATACTCAGACAGCCAGGAGGTTGGCTTAGAAGCAGCCATCCTTTAAAGAAAGCGTAATAGCTCACTGGTCGAGTGTTCCCGCGCCGAAAATGTAACGGGGCTCAAGCTATCCACCGAAGCTGCGAATCAGCCGGACCTTCGGGTTCGACTGGTGGTAGGGGAGCGTTCTTACTGGGCTGAAGTCAGGGCGTGAGCCCTGGTGGACCGGTAAGAAGTGACTCTGCCGGCACAAGTAGCGATAAAGTGCGTGAGAATCGCGCTCGCCGCAAGTCCAAGGTTTCCTGGGGAAGGTTCGTCCGCCCAGGGTTAGTCGGCCCCTAAGGCGAGGCTGAAAGGCGTAGCTGATGGGAAACAGGTCAACATTCCTGTACCGCTCTGGGATCGTTATCACGATGGGGTGACGCAGGAGGATAGGCGTACCGGGCGTTGGACATCCCGGGTCAAGCGTGTAGGGGTGGGAGGCAGGCAAATCCACCTCCCTTTAACTCCGAGACGCGACGAGGAGCTCAATGAGCGCAAACTCGCCGATTCCATGCTGCCGGGAAAAACCTCTAAGGAGAGACCAGGGTGACCGTACCGCAAACCGCCACAGGTAGACGAGGAGAATATCCACAGGCGCGTGAGTGAGCCCCCGCTAAGGAACTAGGCAATATAGCACCGTAACTTCGGGAGAAGGTGTGCTCCTTTTTGTTAGATGGCTCGCCCGTCGAAGCAGAGAGGAGTCGCAGTGAAATGGCCCAGGCGACTGTTTACTAAAAACACAGGGCTCTGCTAAGTCAAAAACGACGTATAGGGCCTGACGCCTGCCCGGTGCCGGAAGGTTAAGAGGAGGGGTCATTCGGGGCAACCCGGAGAAGCTCTGAATCGAAGCCCCGGTAAACGGCGGCCGTAACTATAACGGTCCTAAGGTAGCGAAATTCCTTGTCGGGTAAGTTCCGACCTGCACGAATGGCGTAACGATCTGGGCGCTGTCTCGGCGGGGGGCTCAGCGAATCTGTATTTCCGGTGAAGATGCCGGGTACCCGTATCAAGACGGAAAGACCCCGTGAACCTTTACTATACCCTGGCACTGAATTTTGGTGCAGTACGCGCAGGATAGGTGGGAGGCTTTGAAGCGCTCTTCTCGGAGGGCGTGGAGCCGCCGGTGAGATACCACCCTTATCGTACTGAGGTTCTAACCCAGGCCCGTGAATCCGGGTCGGGGACAATGTCAGGCGGGTAGTTTGACTGGGGCGGTCGCCTCCAAAAATGTATCGGAGGCTCCCAAAGGTTCCCTCAACCTGATTGGAAACCAGGTGTCGAGTGTAAAGGCAGAAGGGAGCCTGACTGCGAGACCTACAAGTCAAGCAGAGCCGAAAGGCGGGCTTAGTGATCCGGCGATTCTGTATGGAAGGGTCGTCGCTCAAAGGATAAAAGGTACTCCGGGGATAACAGGCTGATCTGGCCCGAGAGCCCATATCGACGGCCAGGTTTGGCACCTCGATGTCGGCTCATCGCATCCTGGGGCTGAAGCAGGTCCCAAGGGTTCGGCTGTTCGCCGATTAAAGCGGTACGTGAGCTGGGTTTAGAACGTCGCGAGACAGTTCGGTCCCTATCTGATACGGGCGTAGGACACTTGAGAGGAGTCGCTTCCAGTACGAGAGGATCGGAGCGAACGAACCTCCAGTATATCGGTTGTGCCGCCAGGTGCAGCGCCGAGTAGCTGTGTTCGGCCTGGATAAATGCTGAAAGCATCTAAGCATGAAGCCAGCCTCAAGATTAGGTGTCCCATCTCCCGGGCAACCGGGAGGGTAAGACCTCTGGTAGATCACCAGATTGATAGGCGGGGTGTGTAAAGCCCGTGAGGGCTGCCCGCAAGGGGCGATTCCAGTTTACTGGAATTGCAGCTGACCCGTACTAATCGGTCGAGGGCTTAGCCATATATTTTCCGCAGCGCTTACCAAATTTCTCCTTCATGTCCAGGAGTGATCGCCCGGTTGGATATAGTTTTCTCGGTGGCCATACCGGTGGGGAAACACCCGTTCCCATTCCGAACACGGAAGTTAAGCCCACCCGGGCCGATGATACTGCGGCGCTAATGCCGTGGGAAAGTAGGTCACTGCCGAGAAGTAATTTGGTCCCCCCGGCCTCGGCCGGGGGGACTTTCCTTTCACGGCGGCGGGCTCCGATGGGCTATAATCAACGGCTGCTCCAATCCCGGAGGTCCGTATGCTCATCCCCCATCCCCGCGAGCTCGAGGTCCCCGTCCTCGGGCCCCCCCGCTTCCCGTCGCCCTTCGTGGCCCAGCGCCGGGGGGCGATCGATGAATCCCGGCGTGTGCTGGTGGGGGCGCTGCTGGACGACCACACCGAGTGGGCCCTCCAGGGGGAGGCGCCGCCCTCCTTCGAGCCGGCCGGGCCGCGCGCGCGGGTGTTCTTCGACGGACCGGTCACGACCTGCGGGATCCTCACCTGCGGCGGGCTCTGTCCCGGCCTCAACGACGTCATCCGCTCGGCCGTGATGACCCTGTGGCACGGCTACGGGGTCCGGCGCATCCTGGGGTTTCGCTACGGCTACGCGGGCATCTCGTCCAACAGCGTCGCCCCCCCGCTGGAGCTGACGCCCGCCTCCGTGGAGCGCATTCACGAGGAGGGGGGGACGGTCCTGGGCTCGTCCCGCGGGCCGCAGGAGGTTCCCGACATGGTGCGCACCCTCCAGCGGAGCCGGGTGGACATCCTGGTGGTTATCGGGGGCGACGGCACCCTCGCCGGGGCCCGGGCCCTGACCGAAGAGATCCTCCGGCAGGGACTCCCCATCGCGGTCATCGCCGTCCCCAAGACCATCGACAACGACCTGTTCTGGATCTCCCGAAGCTTCGGGTTTTCCACCGCCGTCGAGGAAGCCGACCGCGTCCTCGGCGCGGCGCACGCGGAGGCGAAGGGGGCCTGGAACGGCGTGTGTCTGGTCAAGTTGATGGGGCGGCACTCGGGTTACATCGCGGCCCATTCCACCCTCGCCTCGGGAGAGGTCAACTTCTGTCTCGTCCCGGAGGTCCCCTTCACCCTGGACGGTCTGCTCGGCGAGCTGGAGGCCCGGCTGAGGGAGCGCCACCATGCCCTGGTGGTTGTGGCCGAGGGGGCGGGGCAGGATCTCGTGACCGACGCCGGCCCCGCGGGGACCGATGCCTCCGGCAATGTGAAGCTGAAGGACATCGGCACCTTCCTGCGGGACCGGATGGCGGCCCGGTTCAAACAGCGGGGCCTCGACGCCGCCGTCCGCTATATCGACCCCTCCTACACCATCCGCAGCCGCGTCGCCAACTCCATCGACGCCGAGTTCTGCCTCTCCCTCGGCCAGCAGGCGGCCCACGCCGGCATGGCGGGACGGACCGGGATGATGGTGGGGCTGTGGAACCAGCACTTCACCCATGTGCCCCTGGGGCTGGTGGCGGGGAAGCGGAGGAAGCTCGACCCCAACGGGATGGTGTGGCAGCAGGTCCTCGCCACCACCGGACAGCCCGCCGAACTCCGATAACTGGGACCGACGGATCGGAGGGCTGGGATGCCCCCACCCCGGCCCCGCGCTAAAGGGAGTCGATCACCCGGCGGAGCTTGGCGCTGACGGTTTCCGCCACCTCGGCCAAGGCCGGGTTGTTTACCGACTGCATGGCCACCATCGGATTGACCGCTGAAACCTCGGTCCCGCCGTCGGCTTGCTGGACCACCACATTGCAGGGGAGAAGGATGCCGAGATGCCGCTCCGCCAGCAGAGCCTGGTGGGCGAAGGGCGGATTGCAGGCCCCCAGGATGCGGTAGGGGCGGAAGTCGGCGCCCAACTTTTTTTTGAGCGTCGCCTGCACGTCGATCTCGGTGAGGACGCCGAAGCCTTCGGTCTTGAGGGAAGCCACCGTGTGCTCCAGGGCCTGGTCGAAAGGCAGAGGGATCGTCTTGGCGAAGAAATAGCTCATGTGGACCTCCGGTTGAATATCAATTATATGAACATAGAGTAGTGGAGATCTATTCCGGGCGGCGCCGGCTCACCGTTCCAGATAGGGACCGCTCTGTTGCAGGGAAAGGGGGAGGTGGGGGCCGTAGGCCCGCAGAGCGGCGGTGAGGCGCTCGGTGGCCGCCGGGGTCGTGGCGTAGAAGACCACGGTGTCGCGCCCGCAGACGATGTTGTCCCGGATCGTCCACTTCCCGGCCTTTTCCCAGTTGCGGGGGAACCCGCCGTAGGCCTGGAACCAGTCGTCATAGACGATCGCGATCTCCACGCCACGCTCTTGGACCAGGGCGCCGATGACCGCGGTGGTGTAGGTGCGGTCGAGCTTGTGATGGGCCACCTCCATGGTGGAGAGCCCCCATAGGTCGAGCACCCGGACGCCGCCGTAATAGGCCACCGCCCCGATGTCGTTGACCGCCACCGTCGCGCCCGGGAAGGAGCGCCGCAGGAGCTCCGCCGTCTGCCGCTGCTGCTCGAAGATGTTCCGCGCGGCGCCGGGCACCTGTGCCAGGGCCCCGTAGGCGCGGAGGGCGAACGGGACGATGGCGAAGAACGCCAGCCCCGCGGCCGCGGCGAGCCTCAGGGGGTGGCGGTCGGGCGGCGACCACCACCGTCCCGCCGCGCAGGCGGCCAGCGCGGCCAGCCCGAGGGCCACCAGCCATGCCTCGTAACGGTAAAACCACCCCACCCGGGCAAACTGCAGGTGGAGCAGGAGCGAGGCCAGGAAAAGGATCACCGCGGCCCGCCGCCGGTCGCCGGTCCCAGCCGGCGCGGGGGGGGCGAGCAGGAGGAACAGCAAGCCCGCCAGGAAGGCCGTCAGGAGGTGGCCGTTCTGCCACAGCTGGCGCACCGCCGTTCCGCCCATGGAGGCGAGGACGGCCGGGGCCGAGGAGAAATCGAGGTGGATGCCCTTGAGCATCAGGGAGTTGGGCAGGAAGGCCCAGCCCTTGGAGACGGAGAGCGCACCGTAGGCCAGGATGGGGGCGGACGATGCGACGCCGACGATCAGGAACCGCCTCCAATCCCCGCGGAAGGCGAACAGCAGGCCCGCGGCGAACGCCAGGAAGGCCCCCTCGTACCGGCAGGCAGTCAGAGCGGCGGCGGCCAAGGCGAGGGCCGCCGCGCCCCTTCGGCCAAGGGGGAGGACCGGACCCGAAAGGGCCCCCAGAACCGGGAAAAGGAACGCCAGGGTGAGGAGGATGTGCAGGGTGTGTTCCTGGCCCGTGAAGGCCATCGCGGGGAGCGGGGTGACGAACACGAAGGCCGCCAGCAAGAGGGATCGGCTCCTCGCGCGCAGGCCTTCCGCGATGAGCAAGCGGTGGAACGCCAGGAGCGCCAGGGCGCCGGCCAGCAGGTTCAGGGCCAGGGGCGCGAGCTCCGAGGGGCCGCGGAGGGCGTACACCCCTCCGAGGAGCGCGGTCCACAGGGGGGAGGAGGAGGCCGAGGCGAACTCCCCGGGATTGACGCCCCAGGTGCCATGCTCCGCGAGGTTGCGGGCCATGGCCATGTGGATGTAAGCGTCGTCGAGAACATAGGTGAAGGCCCCGCCGGCGGCGCTCATCACCGCCGAGTAGAGCCAGAAGCACACGGCCCAGTAAAGAAGAACGGCGCCGGCCGCCGGGCCGTGCCTGCGCAGGGGGTTCATCGGGGTAGTGTAGGGGGCGGCCCCCCTCCGTGTCAAGGACGACGCGCCGCGATCCCGGGCGTCCCGGCGTTCGACCGCTTGGCATGGGACCGACCCCGTCGTTCGCCATGCCGCCGTCCCCCTAGCCGAGATGGAACGGATGGAGACGGTGTTGAAGAAGATGAAGAAGGGAAAAGACCTCGCCATGAAGAGGGGGCGCTTCGCGGGGTGGGCCGCATTTCCGCCATGGGAGGGACCCGCCTTACAGGGGGAGATGTTCCTCCATCCGCTCGCTTCACGCCGTCTTCCCCCCGAACCGCCGCCTCAGCCACCGCTGGAACTGGTCCATGGTCAGAAAGAACACCGGCGTAACGTAAAGAGTGAGCATCTGGGAGAAGAGGAGGCCGCCGACGACGGCGAGGCCCAGGGGGCGGCGGGCCTCGGCCCCGGCGCCGAACCCCAGGGCGATGGGAAGGGTGCCCATCAGGGCGGCCATGGTGGTCATCATGATGGGACGGAACCGGATGAGGCACGCCTCGAAAATGGCGTCACGCGGCCCCTTCCCCTCCCTCCGCTGGGCTTCCAAGGCGAAGTCGATCATCATGATGCCGTTCTTTTTCACCAGCCCCACCAGCATGATGATGCCGATGAAGGCGTAGATCGAAAGCTCCACGCTGAAGATCCACAGGGTCAGCAAGGCCCCGAACCCCGCCAGGGGGAGGGCCGAGAGGATGGTGAGCGGGTGGATGAAGCTCTCGTAGAGGATGCCCAGGACGATGTAGATCACCAGGATGGCCATGAGCAGCAGCAGCCCGAGGCCCTTCATGGACAACTGGAACGCCTGGGCCGTCCCCTGGAACCCGGTGGCGATGGTGTCGGGAAGGGTGGCCTTCGCGACGGCGTCCACGCGGTCCACGGCCTCGCCCAGAGAGACGCCCGGCTTCAGGTTGAAGGAGAGGGTGACGGAGGGGAGCTGGCCGGAATGGCTGACGGAAAGGGGGCCCACCCCTTGTTCGAGGGCGGCCAGCGACTCCAGGGGGACCAGGTCGCCGCGCTTGGACCGGACATGCAGGAGCGATAGGGTCTCCGGGGCGTCCTGGAATTCCGGCTTCATTTCCAAAATGACGGCGTACTGGTCGGTCGGGGCGTAGATCTGGCTGACCTGGCGGCTGCCGTAGGCGCTGTAGAGGGCCTCCTCGATCAGCTGGGCGCTCACCCCCAGGGCGGCGGCCCGATCCCGGTCGATCCGCAGGTTCACCTGGGGGTTCTTGATCTGCAGGTCGGAGGTGACGTCCTGCAGGATGGGAAGGTCGCGCAGCCGGGCCTCCAGACGCGGCGCGGCCTCGTAGAGGACCCGCGTGTCCGGGCTCTGGAGGGTGTACTGGTAGAGCCCCTTGGAGAACCGCCCGCCGATGTTGATGGGGGGCGGGTTCTGGATGTAGGCGCGGATGCCCGGGACGGCGGCGGCCTTCCGCCGGAGCTCCTGGACCACTTCGTCGGCGGTGAGCGCCCGCTCGCCGCGGGGCTTGAGGCGGATGAAGAGGTTCCCCGAGTTCATCTGGCCGGAGGAGCCGCGGGCGCCCGCGCTGGACATGAAGGCCTCCACGTTGGGGTCCCGCCGGAGGATCTCGGCCACCGCCTGCTGGCGCTCGGCCATGCCGGCGAAGGAGGTCCCCTCCAGCCCCTCGGTCTGGCCGAAGAGCTGGCCGATGTCCTCGCTGGGGATGAACCCCTTGGGGACCACGCGGAAGAGGACGGCCGTCAGGATCAGCGAGGCCAGCAGGACGGTCATGCTGGCGAGGCGGTGGTCCAGCACCCGCGTGAGAGTGGCGCGGTAGAGGCGGAGACCCGCGTCGAAGACCCGCTCGGAGGCGGCGTAGACCCGGCCGTGATGGACCTCCTGCGGGGGGCGCATGAACCGGCCGGCCATCATGGGGGTGAGGGAGAGGGAGACGAAGCCGGAGACGAGGACGGCGACGCCGATGGTGACGGCGAACTCGTTGAAGAGGCGCCCCACGATGCCGCCCATGAAGAGGACGGGGATGAAGACCGCGGTGAGCGACAGCGTCATGCTGACAATGGTGAACCCGATCTCGCGGGACCCCGTGAGGGCGGCCTCGAAGGGGCTCCGGCCCATCTCGGCGTGCCGGACGATGTTCTCCAGCATGACGATGGCGTCGTCCACGACGAACCCCACCGAGAGGGTGAGCGCCATCAGCGACAGGTTGTCGAGGCTGAAGTCCATCAGGTACATCGCGATGAAGGTCCCCAGGATGGACAGGGGCATCGAGAGCGAGGGGATGAGGGTGGCCGAGAGGTTGCGGAGGAAGAGGAAGATGACGAGGACGACCAGGCACAGCGTCAGGAGCAGGGTGAACTGGACGTCGGCCACCGACTCCTCGATGGACTCCGAGCGGTCGAGGAGGACGCTCAGGGTCACCGAGGCCGGCAGCTGGGCCCTCAGCGAGGGAAGCAGTTCCTTGATGGCCCGGGCCACCGCCACGGTGTTGGCCCCCGGCTGCTTCTGGATGGCCAGGTTCATCGCCCGCTGGGCCCGCTCCGGGGTGTTGAACCACGCGGCGGTCTTGTTGTTCTCCACGCCGTCGAGGGCGGCGCCGAGGTCCCGCAGGCGCACCGGCATCCCGTCCCGCCAGGCCACGATGGCGTCGTTGTACCCCTCGGCGCGGGTCAGCTGGCCGTCGGCCTGCACCGTGAAGGCCCGCTCGGGCCCGTGGAGGATGCCGGTGGGGAGGTTGACGTTGGCCCCCTGGATAGCCCCCACCACCTCGTCGATGCCGATGCCGCGCGTCGTCAGGGCCCGCGGGTCCAGCTGGACGCGGACGGCATACTTCTGCGAGCCGTACACCATCACCTGGGCCACCCCCGAGACGGTGGAGAGGCGCTGGGCGATGAAGTTGTTGCCGTACTCGGTCAGCGTGGAGAGGGGGAGGGTGGGGGAGGTGAGGGCGATGAAGAGGATGGGGCTGTCGGCCGGGTTCACCTTCGAGTACGACGGCGGCGAGGGCATGTCGCGCGGGAGGGAGCGCTGGACCCGGGCGATGGCCGCCTGGACGTCCTGCGCCGCGGCGTCGATGTCCCGGTCGAGCGTGAACTGCAGCGTCACCTGCGAGGAGCCCATCGAGGAGACCGAGGTCATGGTGTCGAGGCCCGCGATGGTGGAGAACTGCCGCTCGAGGGTGGTGGCCACGGAGGCGGCCATGGTCTCGGGGCTGGCTCCGGGGAGCGAGGCCGACACCTGGATGGTGGGGAAGTCCACGTTGGGCAGGTTGGAGACCGGGAGGAGCCGGTAGGCCATGATGCCGAAAATGAGCAGGGTCATCATGACCAGGGTGGTCATGACGGGCCGGCGGATGAAGATCTCCGAAAGGTTCATGAGGCCGGGGCCTCCTCCACCGGGGCGACCGCCGCCCCGGGGACGAGGCGCAGGTGGCCGTCGGTGACCACGGTCTCGCCCGGCGTAAGGCCCTCCTCCAGGACGACCAGCCCGTCCAGGGCGGCGCCGGGCCGGACGGGACGGTACTCCACCGTCCGGTCGGCCTTCACCACGTAGACATAGGAGCCCTGCTGGCCCGCCTGGACGGCCTCGGCCGGGACCACGGCGGCGCCGGCCAGGGTCCCCAGCGTGAGGGCCACGGTGACGAACTGCCCGGGCCAGAGACGCTCGTCCGCGTTGGGGAACAGGGCCTTCATGCGGATGGTCCCCGTGGCGGCGTCCACGGCGTTGTCCACGAACTCGAGGCGCCCCTCGCAGGGCGTCCCCCGTTCCGGGGGGACGGCCGAGACCGCGACGGGGCCCGCGTCGAGGGCCTGGCGCACCCGGGCCAGGTCGCGCTCGGCCACGGCGAAGGCGACGTGCACCGGCCTGACCTGGTGGATGACCACCAGGGTCTGGTCGCCGGCCCGGACCAGGTTGCCCTCCTTCACCAGCAGGGCGCCGGCCCGGCCCGCCAGCGGGGATCGAAGCGAGCAGAATTCCAGGTCCAGCCGGGCGCTCTCGACGGCCGCCTCGTCGGCCAGGACCGACGCGTCGAGCGATTCGGCCTCCGCCGCGACGGCGTCGTACTGCCCCTTCGAGACGATCTCCTTCTCCAACAGCTCGGCGTAGCGGAGGACGTCCTGGGCCGCCTTTCTCGCCAGGGCGCGGTTGCGCTCCAGGCGCGCCTCCGCCTCCGCCAGGGCGGCGCGGAACGGGCGGGGGTCGATCTCGAACAGGAGGGCCCCCTTCGCCACCGTCTGCCCCTCCCGGAAATGGACGCGCTCCAGCGCGCCGGAGACCCGGGCCTTGACCGCCACGCTCTCCACGGGCTCCACGTTCCCGACGGCCTGCACCCGGATGGGGACGTCCCGGCGGAGGACGGGGGCCGTCCGGACGGGGACGGCCTCCCCGCCCTTCGGCCCGGGCGCGGCCTTGCCGGAACAGCCGGCGGCGGCCAGGGCCGCGAGCGCGAGGAGGAGCAGGCGGAAATCAAATCGGAAGGGTCGGCGGGGGTGGGTTCTCATGCGTCGGTTCTCCTGGGGCGTATCGTCTGAGAGGCCGTAGCGTCTCGGGCCGCGGAACGGACGGTGTGGGAGGGGGGATGCTTCGGCGGAACGAGCAGGACAGGGAGCCGGTCGGGATTCACGGGTTTTCCTTGATGGATTAAGCATTCATTGTAGCGCAAATTAGAGGCTATTCCAAAACCTATTTGAGGAGCAGGCAAGCGCAGCCCAGGGGAACGAAGCCCGTAAGCATCACCGCTGGTTTTTCCCATCGGATACATAGCCTCGGAACATTCTGCAGCCCGCTGAGGGTGCGCTGCACCGTCCGGCAGCCCGCATAGCGTCGCCGCTTGCGTCCATCCTGCGTCTTGTTCTTAGGCCGGCGATTGGACCGATGGGGGATGATCCTTTCAATGCCTTGGGCGGCCAGTTCTGCGTCAAGCGGGTCGCGATCATAGGCCTTATCGCCAATGATACATTCGGGGCGCTGGGTCGTGAGCCTGCAGCCGAAGCGCGGCTGGATCGAGGGGCTTTCGTGCGGATGGGCGGGGGCGGGCTTCACGGCCACCGGCAATCCCTGGGCATCCACTACGAGCATGATTTTCACGCCTTGACCCACCTTCGTGACGCCGATGCCGTCCCCTCCACCCCGGGCTTTGCTGAAGGTGCGTCAAGGAAAAGCGATGAACGCCCTTTTATGGCCCGATTTTCGGGCCTGGTTGCGGAGCCGGTGGCTGGCGTCTGAACAGCACATTTCATTCTTCGCCCCCTAGGCCGTCCGGTTCCTGGCGTTCAGGAAAAGCCGACCCGCCCTGACGGAGGACCCGGTCGCCCTTGCCTTCCAAGCGGACGTAGCCGTGGGGGCATAGACGGCCGACCGGCCTTAGAGGCGGGCGGCGGAGCGGTCCGCCGTTGGCAAAAACGCGCGGGCGGGCGAGGGGAGGCGGATTTCCGCCATCGCCTGGAGGAGGGGGCGATCACTGGGAATGGGCGGGGGATGATGCGCTTACGGAACGACGCCCCCCGCACGGAGCAGACCTATCTCCAGGGGCCCCATCGGTTCATCGGGCCCCTGCGGTCTCCGGTCGCCGGCCTTCAGATCGCCCCCAGCTTCTTCCCCACCTTCTTGAACTTCTCCAGGGCGAAGTCCACCTGCTCGGGGGTGTGGGCGGCGCTCAATTGGACGCGGATGCGGCTCTTGCCCTTCGGCACCACCGGATAATAGAACCCGATGACGTAGATCCCCTCGTTGAGAAGGGCGTTGGCGAACTCCTGGCTCAGCTTGGCGTCGTCGGGCCTATGGCCGAAAAGGACGGGGACGATGGGGTGGGTGCCGGGGACGATCCGGAACCCGGCCGCCTCCATCCCGTCCCGGAACCGCCGGGTGTTGGCCATGAGGCGCTCCCGCAGTTCGCCCGACTCCTCCAGGATCTTGATCACCTCGATGGTGGCCCCGGCGATGGCGGGGGCGAGGGAGTTCGAGAAGAGGTAGGGGCGCGACCGCTGGCGGAGTAGGTCCACGATCTCCTGCCGGCCAGCCACGCAGCCGCCGGACGCGCCACCGAGGGCCTTGCCGAAGGTGGTGGTGATGATGTCCACCCGGTCCATGCACCCGCAGTGCTCGTGGGTGCCGCGGCCGCGGGGGCCGATGAAGCCGGTGGCGTGGGAATCGTCCACCATCACCAGGGCCCCGTACCGGTCGGCCAGGTCGCAGATGCGGTCCACCTTGGCGATGATGCCGTCCATGGAGAAAACGCCGTCGGTGACGATGATCTTGAACTTCGCCTCCCGGGCCTGGACGAGCTGGTCCTCCAGGTCGGCCATGTCGTTGTTGCGGTAGCGGAAGCGGCGGGCCTTGGAAAGGCGGATGCCGTCGATGATGGAGGCGTGGTTCAATTCGTCCGAAATGATGGCGTCGTTTTCATCGAGGAGGGTCTCGAAAACGCCGCCGTTGGCGTCGAAGGCGGAGGAGTAGAGGATCGCGTCGTCGGTCCCCAGGAACCGGGCCATGGCCTTCTCGAGGTTCTTGTGGACTTCCTGGGTCCCGCAGATGAACCGCACCGAGGCCATGCCGAACCCGTAGCGGAAAAAGGTGAAGTTGCACGCGGCCATGACGCGCGGGTCGTTGCAGAGGCCCAGGTAGTTGTTGGCGCAGAAGTTAAGGACCTTCAGGCCCGAGGCGGTGCGGATCTCGACGCCCTGGGGGCCGGTGATGACCCGCTCCGTCTTGTAGAGGCCGGCCTCCCGGATCTCCTGGAGCTTCTGGACGAGGACTTCCTTGTAGGCGCCGTACATGGGGGTCTCCTGATGGAAGGATTTCGGGCCCGCTACTTTACTCCAATCTGGGTCGCTTTTCAACGAATGCGTGCGTGCGCAGGACAAGAAAAATGCCCGGCCGAGGGGCCGGGCATGGGAGCGCGGAGGATAAAATACCGGCGGGAGGGAGATGGCTGGATGGAGGATGGATGGAGGATTATTGATGGCGGATGGCGAGTGGGTGGATTAGGATGGTTTAAGGCAGGCGATGGATGTAGGTGGATGAGGTGAGATGAGAGATGGCTTCCTCCCGCCGGTAAATCTGGATGTCTTGGCAAAGAACGGCGCCGCGGCTACTTCTTATTCAGAACAATCGCGATTTCGAATAATTCCCCGGGGCCGGCTTCGAAGCCCTGTTGGAACTCTTCGTGTCCGGGAGCATAGCACAATAGTGTATGCCGACCGTCCGCAATTTGCAAGGGGGAGTGCATGCGCGCCAGATCGGCGCCCGCCATGAGGAATGCGCCGTCGAGGTAAATCACTGCCGTTTCAGGGGATACCGTCAGCGCCAGGCGGGCGGTGCCGCGCGGCTGCGGCGGGGGGGGGGAGGCGGTTTCGGCCCCTTTTTCTTCCACCGCCGGCGGCGCCTCCGCCGCGGCGGAGGGGGGGATCCTGACGAGCCGGCGCTCGATGCGGGTCACCGTCCAGGGTTTGACCGTGACGGCCGTCCGGAACACCTCGTAGCCCTCCAGGCGGAACTCCAGCGTGTAGGTTCCGGGCGCCATGTACAGGTACTCGGGCCATCCGTCGAAGAAGTCGGCCTGGCCGAGGGCCCTGCCGTCCACGAAAACGACGGCCTCGTCGGGGTTCACGTCGGTGTCCACCGCTCCCATCACCGGCCGGCCGGCGGGAAGCAGGGCGGCCACCCATAGGGTGGAGAGGAACAAAAGGGAGATCCGTTTCATACCTTGATTTTAACACGGTCCCATCTGGTACAATCGGGTCACCCTGAAAGGAGGCCCTTATGTCCGAACATCCAGTCCCCCCGCCCGTCCCCCCCGGCCCCCCCGCCGCCATGAGTCCCGACGAGAAGAACTGGGGCGTCATCGCCCACCTCTCCGCCTTGGCCGGCTACCTGGTGCCGTTCGGTTCCATCATCGGCCCTCTGGTGGTCTATCTCATCAAGAAAGACACGATGCCCTTCGCCCGCGAGGAGGCCCGGTCGGCCCTCAACTTCCAGATCACCATGGCCATCCCCGCCATCCTCTGCATCCCGCTCATCTTCCTCTGCATCGGCATCCCCCTCCTCATCCTGATCGGCCTCTTCGACCTCGTCTTCATCATCGTGGCGGCGGTCAAGGCCAGCGAAGGGGCGCCCTACAAGTACCCCATCGCATTCCAGTTCGTCAAGGACCCGCAGGCGCCTCCCCCGGGAGGGTGGAGCCGACCGGCCTAATAAACCGGGCGCGGCCGGCGTCCTCCCGGGTTGAGGAGGCCACAGGTCATGCCCGAACACGTTGCCGAAGCCGCCATGGAGAACCCCGAGCCGCTCGACGCCCTGGACGCCTTCCTGGAAGGGGAGGAAGGGGCCTTCGAGGCGGTGGTCCGGACCTGGGCCGGCCGCCTGGCGTCCTACGCCCGCGCCTTCCTGGACACCCCCGAGGAGTGCCAGGAGGCCGTCCAGGACGCCTTCTTGAAGCTCCACCAGGCCCGAGGCACCATCCGGGAGAACCCGCGCGCGTGGCTCTTGCGGGTCACCCGCAACCGGTGCCTGGACCTCCAGCGCCGCGCCATCCGGGAGCGGAAGCGGGCGGAGGGGGCGTTGCCGGTCTTCCCCGGCGCGGCCCTGCCGCCGCTGGAGCGGCTGGAGGTGCGGGAGGCGCTCGGGACCCTGCCCGAGCGGGACCGCGCCGTGGTGTGCCTGAAGGTCCTGGAGGGGCTCTCCTACGAGGAGATCGCTAGTGCGCTGGGATTGACCGCCGGCAACGTGGGCTACATCCTGCACCATGCCCTCAAAAAGCTGGCCTCCATCCTTCGCCCGGGAGGCAGAGCATGACTTGCAAACGGTATTCCGACCGCTGGACCGATTATCTCTTCCGCGAACTCCCCGAGGAAACCATCGGCGAGATGCGGGAGCACCTCGAAGGGTGCGCGGCCTGCCGCGCCGAGGTGGAGGCCCTGGAGAGCGCCGTCGGGGCGGTGCGGGAGGGACTGCGCCTCCCCGCCGTGTCCGAGGACTTCGTCCGGGACACCGTCCGGAAGGCCCGGGCACGGGAGTCGGAGCGGCGCCGCGTGCCCTTCCTCCTCTGGGCCCCCGCCGCGGCGGCCGTCGTCTTGGGGCTCTTCCTCTACGGGATGTTCCACCTGGAGTTCGCCGACACCCGCTCCAAGATCGCCCAGCAGGTGGAGGAGAAGAACGGCGGCCTGAGGGACGAGGCCCTGGCGCCCATGGCGCCTGGCGGCGCCAAGGCAACAGGCGACCGGCAACAGGCGACAGAGGACAGGGAACAGGCAACAGGCCAAGGGCAACAGGTTGGTGCCGGGCGGGAGCCGTTCCTGGAGGACGACAAGGCCCTCGGCGGGGTAGCCGTCCCCACGGCGGACGCGGAGATGGCCCGGAGGCGGGCAGACGCGGGCGCCGTGGATCATCTGCAAAAAGAAGGGGAGAGCATCGTTGGGGCCGCCCCGATGCGGCATGGGGCGCCTGCGCCGGATGCACCGGTCCAGCCGGAGGCCCGGCGCAACGAGGTCTCGGCCGAAAGCTCGGCGGCCCGGTCGGTGAAGGACGCCGGCGCCCCGTCCGCGGTGGAAGGCAGGGCCTTCGAAGAGAAGATCGTCGTGACGGGGATGGCCCCGGTCGTGGAATCGACGGCCACGGCCGCCGGGGTCCTGCAGGCGGGGGAGCGCGGCCTTGGGGAAAGCAAGAAGGAGGCCGGCACCGGCGCCGGCGAAAAACAGAAGCGCCAGAAGCCCGCCGAGGAGGCCCTCGCTCCGGTCCCGGCCGCCCCGCGGCCGGCGGGCCCCTCCGGCGTAGGGGGGAGCGTCCCCCCCAACGGCGCGGTCTATCCCGACATATTCTTCGAGCACGCCGGGGTGAACCCCTTTATCGAGACCGAGGAGGACCGGTTCAGCACCTTCGCCGTGGATGTGGACACCGCCTCCTACGGCCTCGTCCGCAACTATCTGGACCGCGGCGTGATGCCACCGAAGGACGCCGCCCGGGTGGAGGAGTTCGTCAACGCCTTCGACCAGGGCTACCCGCCCGAAACCCGGAAGGACTTCGCCGTCCGGTTCGACGGGATGCCCTCGCCCTTCGGCCCGGGCTACCACCTCCTGCGCATCGGGGTGGTGGCCCGTTCCGCCGCGGAGGAGGAGCGGAAGCCGCTGCGGCTCACCTTCGTCATTGACTGCTCCGGCTCCATGGCGCAGGAGAACCGCCTCGACCTGGTCAAGCGGGGGCTGGGGATGCTGGTGGACCGCCTCGACGGGCGCGACACGGTGGCGATCGCCGTCTTCCGCACCGAGGGCTACCGCCACCTGGAGCCGACGAGCGGCGCCGACCGGGAGGCCATCCTGGGCGCCGTCCGGTCGCTCTATCCCAACGGCTCCACCAATGTGGGCCGGGGGCTGGCCATCGGCTACCGCATGGCCTCGGAGATCTTCGACCCCCGGGCCGTCAACCGGGTCATCCTTCTCTCCGACGGGGTGGCCAACGAGGGGATCACCGCCGCCGACTTCATCCTGGACACCGTGCGGACCGACGCCGCCCGCGGCGTCTTCCTCACCACCGTGGGCGTGGGGCTGGGCAACTACAACGACGCCCTCCTCGAGCGTTTGGCCGACGCCGGCAACGGGATGTACTTCTACGTCGACGACGACGCCGAGGCCGAGCGGTTCTTCCTCCAGGACCTTGCGGGGATGTTGGCGACGGTGGCCAAGGACGTGAAGATCCAGGTGGAGTTCGACCCGAAGGCGGTGGCCCGCTACCGCCTCCTGGGATACGAGAACCGCGATGTGGCCGACCGCGACTTCCGCAATGACGCCGTGGACGCCGGCGAGGTCAACAGCGGCCACACCGTCACCGCCCTCTACGAGGTGAAACTGACCGGCAAGAAGGGGGACCTGGGAACCGTGCGCCTGCGTTACAAGCAGCCCCTGGGAGATAAGGCCGCCGAACTGGCCTTCGCCCTCGTCCCCAAGGCGGTGGCGCCGTCGTTCGAGAAGGCCCTGCCCCACCTCCGGCGCGACGCGCTGGTGGCCGAGTTCGCCGAACTCCTGCGCGGGTCCTACTGGGCGAAGGACGGGTCGTTCGAGGCGATCCTGCGCCGCGCGGAGGCCCTGCCGCCGGCGATGCGCTCCGCCCCCGAGACCGAGGAGTTCCTGGACCTGGTCCGGACCGCCGCCCGCCTGAGGCCCGCGCCCCCGCCCGACCGGCGGCCCGTAGGGCCGTAGGCCGCAGACAGCGTCCTCCCCACCTGGAGGAATTTCTTTTGCTTCCGCAAGGGACCCGGCTTCGCTGAGGCCGGCCATGTCCACCGTGCTCTTGGCGGGAGACCGCGGATAGACACCCCTAATGTTGCATTAAATGACGAAAACTAATGTTCTCTATCAGGCGGCTTTTT
>CAZRVT010000057.1:0-18279 GCA_964603505.1 uncultured Holophagales bacterium
TCCGCGAGGGCGGCCGCACCGTCGGCGCCGGCACCATCACCGAAGTCATCGAGTAAAGGAAGGGATATGGTCAGTTCTCGCATCCGCATCCGCCTGAAGAGTTTCGACCACCGCTTGCTGGACCAGTCCACGGTGGAGATCGTCGACACGGCGAAGCGCACCGGGGGCAAGGTCGCGGGGCCGATCCCGCTGCCCAGCAAGATCTCGCGCTTCACCGTCAACCGGGACCAAAACATCGACAAAAAGTCCCGCGAGCAGTTCGAGATCCGCGTTCACAAGCGGCTCCTGGACATCCTGGAGCCCACCGCCCAGACGCTGGACGCCCTCATGAAGATGGAGCTCCCGGCGGGCGTGCACGTGGACATCAAGACCCCATAATCCCGACCATAAAGAGGGTTCAGCCATGAGAGGAATTATCGGCAAGAAGCTCGGAATGACCCACCTCTACCAGGACGACCGGTTCGTCCCGGTGACGGTCATCCAGGCCGGGCCGTGCGTGGTGGTTCAAGCCAAGACGCAGGCCAACGACGGATACGACGCGCTCCAGATCGGGCTCGTGGAGCGGATCCCGGAGAGCAAGCTCACCCGCGCCCTCGTGGGGCACACCAAGGCGGCGGGCCTGCCCGTGCGGCGCCTCATGGAAGTGCGCACCGACGGCGGCGCGCCCGCCGCCCAGCCCGGCGAGAAGATCCTCGTGACCATCTTCCAGGAAAAGGAGAAGGTCACGGTGAGCGGCATCAGCAAGGGCAAGGGGTTCCAGGGCGTCGTGTTCCGGCACCACTTTAAGGGGGGCCCGGCGTCGCACGGCTCCATGTTCCACCGCGCCCCGGGCTCCATCGGCGCCTCCTCCTACCCCTCCCGGGTGTGGAAGGGGATGCGGATGGCCGGCAAGATGGGGAACGAAAAGGTCACCGTGAAGAACCTCGAGGTGGTCCGGATCGAGCCCCGCAAGAACCTGCTCTACCTGAAGGGCGCCGTCCCCGGCGGGAAGGGCGCCATTCTGCTCATCAAGGCGAGTTAAAGGACACCCCCATGCCCACCATCGACGTCAAGAACTGGGACAACCAAGTGGTCGGAACGCTGGAGCTCCCCGACGAGGTCTTCGGCAAGCCCCTCAACCGCCACCTGCTCTGGCACTACGTGCGGGTCTACCTGGCCCACCAGCGGCAGGGGAACGCCGCCACCAAGACGCGCGCCGCGGTAGCCGGCGCCGGCCGGAAGCTCTGGAAGCAGAAGGGCACCGGCCGCGCCCGCATCGGCTCCCTCCGCTCTCCCCTGTGGCGGCACGGCGGCACGGTGCACGGCCCCCAGCCCCGTGCCTACGACCTCAAGATCAACCGCAAGGAAAAGCAGGAGGCCCTGCGGCAGGCCCTCTCTCAGAAGCTGCGCGCCGAGAGTTGCTGGGTGCTGGACTCCCTCGCCCTCGAGGCCCCCAAGACCAAGGAGCTCACCGGCAAACTGCGGAAGCTCGGCCTGGGCGCCAAGGTGCTCCTCGTCGACGGCGGCGACAACGCCAACCTCAAGCTGGCCGCCCGCAACCTGCCCGCCGTCCACTGCGAGCCCCTGGACAGTTTGAACGCTTACACGGTCCTCAAGTCCGGCGCGGTGCTCTTTTCGCGGGAGGCCATCACGAAGATTGCGGAGGTGCTCGCGCAATGAAAAGCCCCCAGACCGTCCTTCTCCGCCCCCTCCAGACCGAGAAGACCACCGCCCAGCACGCCGCGAGCGGGATCATCTGCTTCGAGGTGGCTCGGGGCGCCAACAAAATCGAGGTCCGGCAGGCCGTTGAAAAACTGTTCGCCGTCAAGGTCCGCGAGGTGCGCATCGTCACCATGAAGCGCAAGCCCAAGACCCTCGGCCGTTATTCGGGATTCCGGCCCGCCTGGCGGAAGGCCTACGTCCGCCTGGCCGAGGGCCAGAAGGTCCCCGAGTTCTTCCAAGGGGTATAACGCCATGGCCATCATCCGATTCAAGCCCATCACCCCCGGCCGCCGGTTCTTCGACCGGCAGGACCGGTCCGAGCTCACCGCCGACCGCCCGCACAAGCCCCTCACCCGGGGGAAGCACAGCACGGGCGGCCGCAACAACACCGGCTCCATCACCGCCTGGTGGCGGGGCGGCGGGCACAAGCGGCGCTACCGAACGATCGACTTCCGGCGCGAGAAGCGGGACGTGCCGGCCAGGGTCCAGACCGTCGAATACGACCCCAACCGCTCGGCCCGCATCGCCCTGCTGGCCTATGCCGACGGCGAGAAGCGCTACGTTCTGGCCGCCCAGGGCATGGCCGCCGGCCACACCGTCGTCGCCTCCGAGAAGGCCGAAATCAACCCGGGGAACTGCCTCCCGCTTCGGAACATCCCCCTGGGGACCATAGTGCACAACATCGAGCTCCGCCCCGGCAAAGGCGGGCAGATTGTCCGCTCCGCCGGCACGGGCGCCCAGATCCTGGGGAAGGAGGGGCGCTACTGCCTCCTCCGCCTTCCCTCCGGCGAGATCCGCAAGGTCCTGCTGGAGTGTTGGGCGAGCGTGGGCCAGGTGGGCAACCTGGACCACGAGAACCTCTCCCTCGGCAAGGCCGGGCGCTCCCGCTACCTGGGAAAACGGCCGCACAACCGCGGCGTCGTCATGAACCCGGTGGACCACCCCCTGGGCGGCGGTGAGGGGCGCAGCAGCGGCGGTCGGCACCCGTGCACCCCATGGGGCAAGCCGACCAAGGGCTACAAGACCCGCAACCGCCGAAAGCTCTCGTCCCAGTATATCGTGAAGAGGAGGAAGTAGCCCTATGGCCCGGTCGCTGAAGAAGGGCCCGTTCGTGGACGCCCACCTGGAGAAGAAGGTGGCGGCGTTGAACGCGGCCAACGAGAAGAAGGTCATCAAGACCTGGTCCCGGCGCTCCACCATCACCCCGGACATGGTCGGCCACACCATCGCCGTCCACAATGGGCGCAAGCACATCCCCGTCTTCATCACCGAGAACATGGTCGGGCACAAGCTCGGCGAGTTCGCCGCCACGCGCATCTTCAAAGGCCATTCGGGCAAAAAGGCCGTCGAGAAGGGCGCCGAGGTCAAGGCGTAGGAGGGGGCCATGGAAGCCAAAGCCGTCCTGCGCTACCTGCGCTACTCCCCGAAAAAGATGACCCTCGTGGCCGAGCTCATCCGCGGCAAGAAGGTCGAGCAGGCCGAGAGCGCCCTGCGGTTCACCCGCAAGCGCGGCGCCGAACCGCTGCTCAAGCTCCTGCAGTCCGCCGTCGCCAACGCCACGAACAACCAAAGCGTCCGGGACCTGGACCGCCTCGTCGTGAAGGAGGTGCACCTCGGTCCGGGGCCGTCGCTGCGCCGCGGCCGCGCCCGCACCCAGGGCCGGTTCCACTTCTACAAACACCGCACCTGCCACGTGACGCTGGTGCTCGAGAGCAAGGAATAGGAGACGCCATGGGCCAGAAGACGCATCCCTACGGGTTTCGGATCGGGTACAACCGCACCTGGAAGTCCCGCTGGTACTACGAGGGCAAGGAGTACGCCAAGAACCTTCATGATGATTGCCGCCTCCGCGGCGACCTCAAGAAGCGCCTCGCCCATGCCGGCGTGGCCGACGTCGAGATCGAGCGGAGCGGCAACAAGATCCGCGTGGACATCGGCACCGCCCGCCCGGGCCTGATCATCGGCAAGAAGGGCGCCGAGGTGGACAAGCTCCGCGACGACCTTCAGAAGCGGACGGGCCGGCCAGTCTACATCAACATCCAGGAGATCCAGCGGCCCGAGGTGGACGCCCAGTTGATCGCCGAGTCGATCGGCCAGAAGCTCGAGCGGCGCATCGCCTACCGGCGGGCCATGAAGAAGTCCATCGAGTCGGCCCTCCGGTTTGGCGCCCTCGGCATCAAGGTCCGCGTCGGGGGCCGCCTCAACGGCGCCGAGATCGCCCGCTCCGTGTGGTACCAGGAGGGGCGGCTCCCCCTGCAGACCCTCAAGGCCTCCATCGACTACGGCTTCGCCGAGGCCCGGACCACTTACGGGGTGCTCGGCATCAAGGTGTGGGTCTACAAGGGCGACCAGTACAAAGAGAAGTTCAGAAGGCTATAGGCGAGGACACCGACCATGTTGATGCCCAAGAAGGTCAAATACCGCAAACAGCAGAAGGGCCGCGTCCGGGGTCTGGCCACCCGCGGCAACAAGGTCAGCTTCGGCGAATACGCCCTGCAGGCCGTCGAGCGGGGCCACATCACCGCCCGTCAGCTCGAGGCCGGCCGCATCGCCATCGTCCGCCAGATCAAGAAGGGCGGCCGGATGTGGATCCGGGTGTTCCCCGACAAGCCGATCACCAAAAAGCCCCAGGAGACCCGCATGGGCAAGGGGAAGGGGAACGTGGAGGGTTGGGTGGCCCCGGTCAAGCCCGGCCGCATCATCTACGAGCTTGAGGGGCTGACGCACGCCGAGGCGCACCGCGCCCTCGGGATGGCCGCCCACAAGATGAGCATCCAGACGCGCATCGTGGCGCGTGAAGAGCTGGAGGTGCTGTGATGAAGGCCAAGCAGCTCAGGGAACTATCCGTGGAGGAAATCCGCAAGGAGCACCAAGGGCTCCTGGACGCGCTGTACAAGCTCCGCTTCCAGAAGGCCGCCGGACAGATGGACAACCCGTCCAAAATCCGGGCCATCCGGCGCGACATCGCGCGGATCCTCACCGTGCTGAAGGAGAAGGGCCATGTCGCTTAACGAAAAGACCGGGATCGTCGTCAGCCGTTCCGGCAAGCACACGGTCAGCGTGGCGGTCGAGTCCCTGACCCGCCACCTGACGTTCGGGAAATACGTGCGCAAGACCGCCAAGTTCCTGGTCCACGACGGCCGGGACGAGTGCGGAGTGGGGGACACCGTGGTCATCCGCGAGTGCCGGCCGCTGTCGGCGCGGAAACGGTGGCGCGTCGCCCAGGTGCTGGAGAAATCCAAGGAGGTCAAGTCCAATGATCCAAATGCGGACGCTGCTCAAGGTCGCGGATAACTCCGGCGCCAAGATGATCATGGCCATCACCAAGCTCGGCGGCTCCACCGCCGGCCGGTACGCCCACGTCGGCGACATCATCACCGCCGCCGTCAAGGAGGCCATCCCGAACAGCCCCGTCAAGAATGGGCAGGTGGTCAAGGCCGTCATCGTGCGCACGCACAAGGAGGTCCGGCGGAAGGACGGTTCCTACATCCGATTCGACGACAACGCCGCCGTGCTCATCAACGAGAACCGAGAGCCCATCGGCACCCGCGTCTTCGGCCCGGTGGCCCGCGAGCTGCGCGATCGCCGGTTCATGAAGATTATCTCGCTGGCCCCGGAGGTGCTGTGATGTTCCTGAAGAAGAACGACACCGTGGTGGTACTCGCCGGCAAGGACAAGGGGAAGAAAGGCAAGGTTCTCCGCGTCCTCGCGCAGAAGGGCACCGTCATCGTCGAGAAGGTCAACATGATCAAACGCCACACCCGTCCCAACCCCCAGAAGCAGATCAAGGGCGGCGTCGTGGAGCGCGAAGCCCCGGTGCGCGTGGACAAGGTAATGGTCGTCTGCCCCGAGTGCCGCGTCCCCACGCGGGTGGGCCATGCGGTCCAGGCGGACGGCACCCGCACCCGCGTCTGCAAGAAGTGCAGCGGGTTCCTGGGGTAAGGGAGGAGACGAACGCCATGGCCTACACGCCCAGAATGAAGGAGTTCTTCCTCAAGGAGGTCTCCCCGAAGTTCCAGGAGCGGTACCAACTCAAGACCCCCGCGGCGGTGCCGACGCTCCAGAAGATCGTCCTCAACATCGGCCTCGGGGAGGGGGCCCGCGACCCGAAGCTGCTCGACGTCGCCGCCGACGAGCTCACCCTCATCGCCGGCCAGCGCGCCGTCATCACCCGGGCGAAGAAGTCGATCGCGAACTTCAAGATCCGCGCCGGGATGCCGGTGGGCTGCCGCGTGACGCTCCGCGGCAACCGCATGTGGGAGTTTCTGGACCGCTTCATCAGCATCGCCCTCCCCCGCGTGCGCGACTTCCGCGGGGTCCCGGCCACCGGGTTCGACGGTCGCGGCAACTACACCCTGGGGCTCAAAGACCACCTGATCTTCCTGGAGCTGGACTACACCAAGGTCGATCGTCCCAAGGGGATGAACATCACCATCTGCACGACGGCGGGGAGCGACGAGAAGGGGCACTTCCTCCTCGCCTCCCTCGGCATGCCATTCGCCAAGTAAACGGGGAAGGAGCCCACGACCGATGGCCACGACCGCAAAAATGGCGCGCGAGCGCAAGAAACTGAAATTCAAGATCCGGTACCGGAACCGCTGCAAGATCTGCGGACGGCCCCGGGCCTACTACCGCAAGTTCGAATTGTGCAGGATCTGTTTCCGCAAGATGGCGCTGGAGGGGCAGATCCCCGGCGTCCGGAAAGCGTCCTGGTGAGGTAAAGCCATGAGCATGACCGACCCGATCGCCGACCTCCTGATCCGGATCCGCAACGCCTACCTCGCCAAGCGTGAGGAGGTGGTGCTGCCGGCCTCCAAGATGAAGCTGGAGATCGCCAAGATTCTCAAGAACGAGGGGTATATCCGCAATTTCAAGTTCGTCGAGGATGCCAAACAGGGCGTCCTGAAGATCCACCTGAAATACGACGACGGCGGCCACCCCATCATGCGGCGCCTGGAGCGGGTCAGCAAGCCCTCCCGCCGCGTCTACTGCGACCGCGACGCCATCCCCCAAGTGCTCGGGGGGCTCGGCATCGTCATCCTTTCGACATCGAAGGGCATCATGACCGGGCAGAAGGCCCTCCACCTCGGCGTGGGCGGCGAGGTCCTCTGCCGGGTCTGGTAGGAGGCCGCCATGTCCCGCATCGCGAAGAAACCCCTTGTTCTCCCCGCCGGCGTCCAGGTAGTCAAGGAGCAGAACCGTTTGGCCGTCAAGGGGAAGCAGGAGACGCTCTATGTGGACCTGCTCCCCGGCATCGACGCCGAGTTCCCCGCCCCCGGCTCCGTCCAAATCGTCCGGAAGGACGATGAGAAGCAGACCCGCGCCTATCACGGCCTGGTCTTTCGGCTCATGACCAACGCCGTGCACGGGCTCACCGTGGGCTACAAGAAAGAGCTCGATATTGTGGGGACCGGCTTCAAGGCCGAGCTGAAGGGACAGGACCTCACGCTGGCCCTCGGCTTTTCCCACCCGGTCGCCTTCACCGTGCCTACCGGAGTCAAAGTGGCCTACGACCCGAAGGCCAATCGGTTGACGCTCACCAGTGCCGACAAGCACCTGATCGGCCAGGTGGCGGCCAACCTCCGGGGCCTCCGCCCGCCCGATTCCTACAAGGGCAAGGGCATCAAGTTCGCCGACGAGAAGCTGAAGCTCAAGGTCGGCAAGGCAGGAGCGTAACCATGACGACCAGCAAGCACCTCACCCCCCGGCAGCGGATCCATGCCCGCATCCGGGCCCGCGTGCACGGAACCCTCCAACGGCCCCGCCTGGCGGTCTTCCGGAGCACGGCGCACATCTACGCCCAGGCCATCGACGACGACGCCGGCAAGACCCTCGTGGCCTTTTCGTCCGTTTCCAAGGAGGCCCGGGCCGAGGTCAAGGCCGGCGGGAACATCTCCTCCGCCAAGGCCATCGGCCTCAAGCTGGCCGACAAGCTGAAGGAGAAGGGGATCACCCGCATCGTGTTCGACCGCGGCGGGTACAAATACCACGGCCGCATCAAGGCCCTCGCCGACGCCCTGCGCGAAAAGGGAATCGAGTTTTAGAGGATGGTTATGGAGAATTTCGAACAGGAATGGTTTGATCAGGTCGTCTTCGTCAACCGCGTGAGCAAGGTCGTCAAGGGCGGCAAAAATTTCCGCTTCTCGGCGCTGGTCGTGGTCGGCGACAAGAAGGGCAAGGTCGGGTTCGGCACGGGGAAGGCCCGCGAAGTCCCGCAGGCCATCCGCAAGGCGCTCGACGCCGCCCGCAAGAACGTGGTGGAGGTTCCCCTCAAGGGGTCCACCATCCCCCACGAGGTGCTGGGCCGCTTCAAGTCGGGCCGCGTCATCCTCAAGCCCGCCCGCCCGGGCACCGGCGTCATCGCCGGCGGGCCGGTGCGCGCGGTCATGGAGACCCTGGGCGTGTCCGACATCCTGACCAAGTCGCTGGGGAGCACCAACCCCAATAACCTGGTGCAGGCCACCATCGCCGGGCTGGTGAGCATCCGTCCGCCTGAGAAGGTGCTGGCGGCGCGGGGCCTGGAAGAGAAGGAGAACCGCAAATGAAGAAGGCCAAAACCGTCACCATCCGACAGGTCCGCGGCAAGGCCAAGTGCACGGAGCGGCAGAAGGAGTGCCTCAAGGGCCTCGGCCTGCGGCGCATCGGCCACACCGTCACCCGGCAGGACAGCCGCGAGGTCCGGGGCCTGATCGCCCGGATCCCGCACCTGGTCCAGATCGTCGAGGAGTGAACCCATGCTGAACACGCTCAAGCCCGCCAAGGGCGCCACGCATAAGCGCAAGCGCATCGGCCGCGGCCCCGGCTCCGGGCACGGCAAAACCGCCACCCGCGGGAACAAGGGGTTCTGGTCCCGCTCCGGCTCCTCCATGCGGCCGGGCTTCGAGGGCGGCCAGATGCCCCTCATCCGCCGCATCCCCAAGCGCGGCTTCACCAACATTTTCCGGAAGGAGTTCGCCGTGGTGAACGTGGCGGATCTCAACGAGTTCCGAAAGGGGACCAAGGTGGACCTCCAGAAGATGGTCGAGAGCGGGCTGGTGAAGAATCTGAAGTCCGGCGTCAAGGTCCTGGGGACCGGCAAGCTGGACAAGGCCCTCCATGTCGTAGCGCACCAGTTTTCCAAGACGGCCCGGGAGAAGATCCAGGCGGCCGGCGGCACCTGCGAGGTGATCTGAGGTGTTCGAGAGCGTCAGGAACATCATCGCGATCCCGGACCTTCGGAAGCGGGTGCTCTTCACGCTCGGCCTGCTGGTGGTGTATCGGATCGGGGCCGTCATTCCGACCCCGGGCATCGACCCCACCGCGCTGGCGGAGTTCTTCAAGCAGTTCGAGGGGACGGTCGTCGGGTTCATCAACATGTTCTCGGGCGGCGCCATGGGGCGCATGACCATCTTTGCCCTGGGGATCATGCCGTACATCTCCGCCTCCATCATCCTGCAGCTCCTCACCGTCGTCTGGCCCTACCTGGAGAAGCTCTCCAAGGAGGGCGAGCTGGGGAAGCGCAAGATCACCCAGTACACCCGCTACGGGACCGTCGCCATCTCGCTCATCCAATCGTTCGGGATCGCCATCTTCATCGAACGGCAGACCTCTCCGGGCGGCCTTCCCCTGATCCCCGATCCCGGATGGGGCTTCCGCCTCCTCACCATGCTCACCCTCACGACCGGGACCGCCTTCATCATGTGGCTCGGCGAGCAGATCACCGAGCGGGGGATCGGCAACGGCATCTCCCTCATCATCTACGCCGGCATCATCGTGGGCATCCCCAACGGCGTGGTGATGACCTTCCAGGACTTCCGCAGCGGCGGCACCAATATCTTCAAGATCGCCCTCCTGATCGCCTTCATGGTGGCGGTCGTGGGGTTCATCATCTTCATGGAGCGGGCGCAGCGCCGCATCCCCATCCAGTACGCCAAGCGCCAGGTGGGGCGCCGGGTCTACGGCGGGGCCAACACCTACCTGCCCCTGAAGCTCAACACGGGCGGCGTCATCCCCATCATCTTTGCCGCCTCCGTGGTGCAGTTCCCCTCGACCGTGGCCGCCATGATCAAGGTCCCGGTGATGCAGACCATCGCCCACCAGTTCTCCTACGGCGAGCCCCTCTACAACCTGCTCTACGTCGGCCTGATCGTTTTCTTCTGCTACTTCTACACCTCCATCATCTTCAACCCGGTGGACACGGCGGACAACATGCGCAAATACGGCGGCTTCATCCCGGGCATCCGGCCGGGCAAGGCCACGGCCGAGTTCATCGACAAAACCCTCTCCCGCATCACCTTCATTGGGGCCTTCTACCTGGCGGCCATCGCCATCCTCCCCGAGCTGATGATGACCGGATTCAAGGTCCAGTCCATCCCGGGCGTCGGGCCTTGGCTGGACGAAGTGCTCCCCAAGTGGGTCACCGAAGGCATGGGGATCAAGTTCTACTTCGGCGGCACGAGCCTGCTGATCGTCGTGGGCGTTGCCATGGACACCCTGCAGCAGATCGAGTCCCAGCTCATCATGCGCCATTACGACGGCTTCCTCAAGCGGGTCCGCCTGCGGGGGCGGCGCGGATGAGCCCCCTCGGCCTCATTCTGCTCGGACCTCCAGGCTCCGGCAAGGGGACCCAGGCGCAGCGGCTGGCCGAAGACTACCGCCTCCAGCACCTTTCGACCGGGGATCTCCTCCGGGAAGAGGTCCGCCGCGGGACCTCCCTCGGCGGGGAGGCCAAGGGCTACATGGACGCCGGCAAGCTCGTTCCCGACGCCCTCATTCTCGGCATGGTGCAGGGCCGCCTGGAGCAGGGGAGGGACCGGGGGTTCCTCCTCGACGGCTTCCCCCGCACCCTGGCTCAGGCCGAGGCGCTCGAGGGGATGCTGGCCGGCGTCGGGCGCCGGCTGGACCATGTCCTCTTCCTGGACGTCCCGGAGGACGAGCTGGTCGCCCGCTTGGCCCTCCGCCGTTCCTGTCCCGGCTGCGGGCGCGTGTATCACCTGAAAGCCAGCCCGCCGAAGGCCGAGGGGATGTGCGACGGGTGCGGCCATCTGCTCATTCAGCGCCCCGACGACACCGAGGCGGTCGTGCGCGACCGGCTCAAGGTTTACGCCTCCAGCACCCAGCCGCTGGTGGAGCACTACGAGGCGAGGAAGCTGCTGCGACATGTCGTGGCCGTCGGCGACATCGGGGCCATCGCCGCGCAGTTGCGCACGATCCTCGGGGCCCCTCCGGCATGACCCGAACACCCATCCCCCTCAAGACGGGGGCGGAGATCGAGGTGATGGACGAGGCCAACCGGATCGTCTGGGAGGTTTTGGAGGCCGTCGCTGCGGCCGTGCGCCCCGGCATCACGACCCAGGCATTGGACGATCTGGCCGAGCGGGAGTGCCTCGAGCGGGGCGCCGTTCCCACCTTCAAGGGCTACGGCGGCTATCCCAAGTCGCTCTGCGTCTCCATCAACGACGTGATCGTCCACGGCATCCCTTCGAGCCGGACCGTGATCCGCGCCGGAGATGTGGTGAGTGTGGACTTCGGCGTCACCTGGAAGGGGTATTGCGGCGACGCCGCCCTGACCGTCGAGGCGGGGGAGGCGACCCCCGCGGCCCGGAAGCTCATCCGGGTCACAAAAGAGTGTCTCGACCGGGCCGTGGAGCAGGTCCGTCCGGGCCGCACTGTGGGCCACATCGGCCATGCGATCCAGGTCCATGCCGAGGGGAACGGGTTTTCGGTGGTCCGCGACTTCGTCGGCCACGGCATCGGGGTCCGGATGCACGAGCCGCCCCAGGTGCCCAATTTCGGACAGCCCGGGGAGGGGCCCGAGCTTTTGGAGGGGATGGTCCTGGCCATCGAGCCCATGGTCTGTGAGGGGGGATACGGGGTGTCGATCGACCACGACGGCTGGACAGCTCGCACGAATGATGGTAAAATGGCTGCGCATTTTGAGTACAGCGTGGCCGTCACGTCCTCCGGGGCCCGGGTTTTGGGCCTGTCCGGAAGGTAAAAGTATGGCCAGGGAAGAGACCATCGAAGTCATGGGAACGGTCGTGGAACTGCTTCCCAACGCCCGTTTCTGGGTCGAACTGGAGAACAGCCGGCGCGTGCTGGCCCATGTTTCGGGGAAGATGCGGAAGCACTTCATCCGCATCCTGCCCGGAGACAAAGTCCTGGTGGAGTTGACGCCCTACGACCTGACCCGGGGGCGCATCATCTACCGCTACAAGTAGGAGGAACCATGAAAGTCCGTGCTTCCGTGAGAAAGATCTGCGACAAGTGCAAGATCATCCGCCGCCGAGGGATCGTGCGCGTCATCTGCGCCAACCCCAAACATAAGCAGCGGCAGGGATAGCCCCAGGAGGACCCCTATGGCCCGTATCTCCGGTATCGACCTTCCCCCCAGCAAGCGCATTGACGTCGCGCTGACCTACATCTACGGCATCGGCCCGGCCAAGAGCGCCTGGGTGCTCGGCAAGGCCGGCGTGGAGCCCCAGATCCGGGTGAAGGACCTCTCCGAGGCCCAGACCCAGAAGATCAGCAAGGTCATCCAGGAGGAAGAGGTGAAGGTGGAGGGCGAGCTCCGCAAGGAGGTTTCCGCCAACATCAAGCGCCTCCAGGACATCGGCTGCTACCGCGGCATGCGCCACCGCCGAGGCCTTCCCACCCGCGGCCAGCGGACCCACACCAACGCCCGCACCCGCAAGGGACCCCGGCGCATGGCCATCGCCGGAAAGAAGAAGGCCACGAAGAAGTAGGCCCAAGGAGCCATCATGGTTAAAGCCAAGAAGACCGCCGCCAAGAAGACCAAGAAGAAGGACCGGGTCGTCCTCCCGCACGCGCGGGTGAGCATCCGCTCCACCTTCAACAACACCATCGTCGCCGTCACCGACATGGCCGGCAATGTGCTGACCTGGTCCTCCGGGGGCAAGATCGGGTTCAAGGGCTCCCGCAAGGGGACCCCGTTCGCCGCCCAGCTGGCCGCCCAGGACGTCGCGAAGCAGGCCAAGGACCTCGGGGTCCGCAGCGTCGAAGTGGAGATCAACGGCCCCGGGGCCGGCCGCGAGAGCGCCCTTCGGTCCCTTCAGGCCGAGGGGATTGACGTCAAGTCCATCCGCGACACCACCCCCATTCCGCACAACGGCTGCCGCCCTCCGAAGCGGCGCCGGGTCTAAAGGAGGCCCCGCTTGGCCCGCTATACCGGTTCTGCCTGTCGTCTCTGCCGCCGCCTCGGCATGAAGCTCTTTCTCAAGGGAGAGCGCTGCTTCAAGGAGAAGTGCGCCATCGAGCGCCGCAACTACGCCCCGGGCCAGCACGGCCAGAAGAACCGCAAGGTCGTCGGGTACGGGCTCCAGCTCCAGGAGAAGCAGAAGATCCGCTACTACTACGGGCTCATGGAGAAACAGTTCCGCCGCACCTTCGAGCGCGCTCAGAAGATGAAGGGCGTCACGGGCGAGAACCTCCTCTCCCTGCTCGAGCGCCGGCTGGATAATGTGGTCTTTCAGCTCGGTTTCGCCTCCTCACGCTCCCAGGCCCGCCAGTTCGTCCGCCACGGCCACATTCAAGTGGGCGGCCGCAAGGTCAACGTCCCCTCCTTCGAGGTGCGCGTGGGCCAAGCCGTCGTCCTGCGCGAGAAGTCCCGGACCAACCCCGTCATCCTCTCCAACCTGGAATCGGCCGGCGGCCGCGGCATCCCTTCCTGGTTGGAACTGAACCGCGCCGAGTTCACGGGGAAGGTCATCGCCCTTCCGTCCCGCGAGGATATAAAGCTGCCCTTCCAGGAGCAGCTGGTCGTCGAGTTGTACTCCAAGTAAGGCCCAAGGAGGTCGGGAATGCCCGAACCTAAGTTCCACATGCCCACGAAGCTTGCCTTCGACGCGGACACCGCCTCGGGGCGGTACACCCGGTTCATCTGCCAGCCCTTCGAGCGCGGCTGGGCCACCACCGTCGGCAACGCGCTCCGCCGCATCCTCCTCTCCTCGGTCCCCGGAGCGGCCATCACCGCCGTCAAGATGGCCGGGGTGCTCCACGAGTTCTCGACTCTCCCGGGCGTCCAGGAGGACGTCACGCACATCGTCCTCAACCTCAAGAAGATCCCCATCGTCCTCCACGGCGACGAGCCGCGGATCCTCCACCTCAAGGCCGCGGGCCAGCAGCAGGTCCGCGCCGGACACTTCGACGCCGACACCGCCGTCACCCTGGTGGACCCCGCCTGTCCCATCGCCACCCTCGACGCCGACGGGGAGCTCGAGATGTGGTGCCGGGTGCGCCCCGGCCGCGGCTATGTCTCGGCGGAGGACAACAAGGAGGGCGAGCTCGACGTCCACTATATCTGCCTGGACTCCATCCACAGCCCCGTCAAGAAAGTCAACTTCCGGGTGAGTCCGGCCCGCGTCGGCCGCGTCTCCACCTACGAGAAGATGGAGCTGGAGGTGTGGACCAACGGCGCCGTCACTCCGCTGGAGGCCCTGCAGTATGCCGCCGGTCTGCTCAACCAGCACGTGGACCTCTTCAAGCTGGAGCCCGAGCCCGCGGGCGAGGCGAAGAGGGATGAGGAGCCGCTGATGCCCCCGCGGGGCATGGCGGACGACCCGCTGGACCGCCCCGTGGACGAGCTCGACATCTCCACCCGTGCCATCAATTGCCTTAAAAACGCCAACGTCGACACCCTCAAAAAACTGGTTTCCATGACCGAGGATGAACTGAAGGAGATCAAGAACCTGGGCCGCAAGTCGGTGGACGACATTGTCAAGGCCCTGCAGACCCTCGGCTACGCGCTGCAGGCCGCCAAAGGAGAATAACCCATGAGACACGGCGTCGGCACCCGAAAGCTCGGGCGGCGGTCGGAGCACCGCCTCGCCCTGTTCCGCAACCTGCTGGCCTCCCTCTTCAAGGCGGGACGCATCGTCACCACCGTCGAGAAGGCCAAGGAGGTCAAGCCCTGGGCCGAGCGAATCGTCACCTGGGGCAAGAAGGACGGCGTTCACGCCCGCCGCATGGTCTTCCGATACATTCCCGATCATGGAATCGTCAAGAAGGTCTTCGATGACGTCGCCCCGCGCTTCATTGACCGCTCCGGGGGCTACACGCGGATCCTGAAGCTGGGCAATCGGCGCGGCGATGCCGCCGAGTCGGCCATCCTTGAATTCGTGGATTTCAAGTTCAAGCCCAAGGACAAAACGGGCAAGAAGAAAGCCCAGGAGAAGACCGCCGAGAGCAAGGCCGACAAGAAGGCGGAGGCGAAGCCCAAGGCCGAGAAGAAGGCCCCGGCGGGCCAGCCCAATGCCGAGTCGAAGGCCGCGGCCCCGGCGAAGAAGGCCGCCAAGGTCGACTGATCCCATGCTCATCAACGCCACCCAGATCCGCGCGGGGATGATCATCCAGTACGAGGGGAACCTCCACCGGGTGATGGCCATGGACCATGTCACGCCCGGCAACTGGCGCGCCATCATCCACGTCAAGATGCGCAACCTCAAGACGGGGGCGCAAGTCGAGAAGCGCCTTTCCAGCGACGACAAGGTGGAGAAGGCCGAGCTGGATCAGCACACGATGCAATACCTCTACTCCGATTCCCACGGCCACCACTTCATGAACACCGAGACCTATGACCAGATTGCCCTCTCGGACGAGGTGATGGGGGAGTCCATGCCCTACCTCCTGCCCGACCAGGAGGTGACCTTCTTCTTCTACGAGGGGAACCCCGTCTCGGTCGAGCTGCCCACGACCGTGGTCCTGGAAGTGGTGGAGACCCAGCCCCAGCTCAAGGGGGCCACCGCCACGGCCTCCTACAAGCCCGCCAAGACCAACACCGGCCTCGTGGTCCAGGTGCCGCAGTTTATCGACGTCGGGCAGAAGATCAAGGTGGACACGCGCGACGGGAAATACCTCGAGCGGGCATAGCTCCGCCGGCAGGCAAGGTGCGATTGGCGGCCCGGGAATGAAACAAATCCCGGGCTGTTTTCTTGTTCGTAAGAACCGAATCATCAAAACAATGGCCGCGAGGTGCAATTGAACGCGAAACCCAGAATTTTCAACTCGGAACTTGATGACGGTAATGCCGAACTCCGAACTCCGAACTCCGAACTGGCGCGCGATCGCCCGGCCTGCGTTCTGTCCGTAGCCGGATCCGACTCCTCCGGCGGGGCCGGGATCCAGGCGGACCTTAAGGCGTTCCGTTCGCATGGAGTTCCTGGCATGACCGTGATCACGGCGCTGACTTCGCAGAACTCCCGGGGAGTGGCGCAGATCCGCTCGACGCCTCGGAAATATCTATGGGGCCAGCTTAATGCCGTGGATTCGGATTTCGCCATCGCCGCCGCCAAGACGGGGATGCTCCCGACAGCCGACGCCATCCGGGCCGTGGCGGGCTTCTTCCGGGCCCGGCCCGCCATCCGGCTGGTGGTGGACCCCGTCCTCATCGCCACCTCCGGGGCGTCACTCCGGTTGGAGGACACGACGCAGGCTCTCCTGTCCGAACTGATCCCCCTGGCCTCGGTCGTCACCCCCAACCTGGACGAGGCCGCCGTCTTGGCCGACCGGGAGCTGGTTGACTCCGATGAGGGGGCGGACCTCCTCTGGGCGCAGTTCCACGTTCCGTGCTTGCTCAAGGGGGGGCACGGGAATGCGGCCATCGTCAGGGATGTCCTCGTCACCGGGGAGGGGAAGCGGGCCTTCGAGTACCCACGGCTGGAAGGGGAGTTCCACGGCACCGGCTGCATCCTCTCCGCCTCCATCGCGGCAGGGCTGGCGACAGGCCTGGGCTTGCCCGAGGCAGTGGAGCGGGCCGAGATCTTCCTGCACGAGGCCATGACGCATGCCGTCGTGCCAGGAAAATCGGAGCTTCGGTACCTATTAATGGATTGAACCTTCTGGACGCCGGTTGCAGACTATCGGCACAGTGCTCAAACAGTATTGCAAAATGCAAAATGAAAATTGCAAAGTGCAATTGCCAACTTCGAACTGGTAACTGCTACTGACTGCCGACTGCCGACTGCCTTCCTGTTCCTCAGTGTTTAAGCGCCGGCTTCTCCAGGACGTGGTCCCCGCGCCGGTCGGCCCGGAGGAGAAGGAAGGCGAAGACCAACCCCGCCACGCCGAGGCCGGCGAACATATATTGGCTGGCGGCGTAGTCCTTCGTCGCATCGATGAGATACCCGCTGGCCTTGGGGAAGGCCATGAGGCCGATGTTCTGGATGGCCGTCAGGAGGCCGAAGGCCGTCCCCACCCGCTTGGGCTCCACCACCATGGGGACGCTGGGCCACAGCGCCGCGGGGACGAGGACGAAGGAGGCCCCCAAAACGATCATGGCCGGGATGGGGTTCCAGTGGGTGGCCCCCATGACGAAGTGGGCCGGGATGAGCAATAGGGAGCCCAAAAGCATCACCGAGGCCCGGCGGCCGATTCGGTCCACCAGGCCCCCCGCGAAGGGGGCGAAGACCATCGAGGCGAAGATGACGATGGAGGTGATCCCCGGGGCCGTGCTGAACATATGGAGAAACGAGGAGAACACCTGCCCCAGGAAGCCCCCGTCGCTTCCGATGGAGGTGGGGATGCCCCACTTAGTGTGGAACATGTCGGTGGAGAGGGCGGTGAAGGGGAAGATGGCGCTGTAGAAGGTGACGCAGAGGGCGACGACATACCAGTAGCGGGCCCCGAACTTGCCGATGTCCGAGAAGACGATCCGGTCGCCGGCGTCCACCTTCTCCAGCCCCAGGGCCCGCTCGCCGCGCAGGTCCATCCCGTTGACCAGGGCGTTGATGACGAGGGAGAGGCCGCAGAGGAGAGCGGCGGCCCAGAGGGCGTAGCGGAAATCGCCGAAATAGGTGGAGATCAGCTCCTCGGTGTTGAAGGAGAAGAGGGTCCCCAGGCGGCTCACCGTCAGGGAAAGGCCGTAGGCCAGGGCCAGTTCCTTCCCCTTGAACCACCGGGCGATGAAGGCCATCTCGGCCACGACCAGCGATTCCGACCCCGCGCCGAAAATGAACCGGCCGGCGAACAGCAGGGTCTTGTTGGGGGCCAGGGCCACGATGACCGCCCCCAAGGTGACGAGGAAGGAGAAGAGGAGGGAGGCCTTCCTCAGCCCGAGGCGGTCCACCAGCATCCCCCCGAAGAAGACGATAACGATGGCGGCCAGCGAGTAGGCGGAATAGAGGGTCCCGATGAACTCCCGGTCCAATCCCAGCTCGCTGATCAGCGTGGGGGCGATGGCCCCGATGCTGTCGTAGGCGAAGTAGCTGCCGAACAGCATGAACGCGACGAAGAACAGGAAAACGAAGCGGTAGAGGCGGGAGGAGGGGTGGAACGCGGTGCCCGGGGCGTTTTCGGACATGGGAGCTCCTTTTTCGATGGCCCCTCATCTTACTGGAATCGGTGGGAATTGGCAAGATGGGACAAACGGGTGGAAACAGGCCGCAGGCAACAGGCGACAGGCCATAAGCCGCAGGCGGAAGACGGACAACGAAAGAAGAGAGTCGAGAGACGATACCGATGATCCGGAGGGCATTTCTCGCGTTTCGCGCCTTTTCTGCGGCCTGTCGCCTTCGGCCTGCCGCCTGGCGGGTGTCAATGGTCATATAAAAGTGTACCAGTTTTGGTCATCCAAAAGTGTACCAC
>CAZRVT010000058.1:0-18176 GCA_964603505.1 uncultured Holophagales bacterium
GGCCTCGTAAAAGTATGCGCCGATCGGCTCGTAAAATAACACGCCGCTGGACAAGTGTCGATTGTTCAATCTTGTTTTCATTGTATGCCGACCAGACGCTGTTGATGGCATCCAATACAGAGTACGGCAACGGGCTGAAATGCTCTTTTGAAACCACCCATAGTTTCTGGGGTAAGGGGGGCTCTTGGGGCCGTGCGGCGATGGAAGTTCCCCCGTTTGCAAAGCCCAGATCATCGAAAAAAGAAAATTCGGAATAGGCTAGGCCAGGAAAACAAGCAACGCCGACGCAAGAATCACAGGTGGCGGTGCAATACTGCTCTAATTCCTGCCCAGCAGGGCAGGAGTAACATTTTGTTAGGGTGTTGTACTTGCATATCCATCGGCAAGGGCCTGAAAAACTCATGCCTGCGCCCCATAAAAGCAAACAAATCACAGACAGCGTCTTCTTCATAAGCACCTCCTATCCATAGTGTTGGCCACTATTCACTTTTGTCAAGAATTTTACCCCAATGGGCGATCTCGGCCGCCCAGCCGATTTTGCTATCATGGAGCCATGCGCGTCTATCATCATCCCGACGCCCTCCTCCACGACACCGGCCCGGCCCACCCTGAGCGGCCCGAGCGCCTGGTTCCCCTCATCCGCGCCCTGGAAGCGGGGGGGCGGGCGGGGGTGTGGGACCTGCGGGAACCGGGCGAGGCCTCCTTCGAGGACCTGGTTCTCCTCCACGATCCCGGCTATGTGGAAGAACTCCGGATGGCCGCCCAGCGGGGGCAGGCCCACCTCCACACCCTCGACTGTCCGGTCAGTCCCGGCACCTGGCGGGCCGCCCTTCTCGCGGCGGGGGCCGCCGTGCAGGGGGCGGAGGCGGTGGCATCGGGGAAGGCTCGATCGGCCTTCTCCATCCTCCGCCCCCCCGGCCATCACGCCCGGCGGGCCCGGGCCATGGGGTTCTGCTACTTCAACGGCGCCGCCCTGGCGGCGCAGGCCCTGCGGACCCGGCACGGCCTCGAGCGGGTCGCCGTCCTCGACTGGGACGCCCACCACGGCAACGGGACGCAGGAGTTCTTCTACGACACGGCCCGCGTCCTCTACGCCTCCCTCCACGGCCACCCGGCGACCACCTGGCCCGGAACGGGGCACGCCCGGGAACGGGGAGCGGGGGAAAGAGAGGGGACCACTCTCAACGTCCCGATCGAGCCGGGGACGGACGACCAGGAGTACCGGCGGCGGTTCGCGGAGATCGTCCTTCCGGCCTTGGAGGCCTACCGGCCGGAGTTCCTGGTCGTCTCCTGCGGGTTCGACGCCCACGGCGAGGACCCTCTCGTGCCGGAGCTGGCGCTGAACGATGAGACGTTCCATTTCATGTTCCAGGAGACGGCGGCGTTGGCCCGGCGCGCCTGCGGCGGGCGGATGCTGGCGGTGCTGGAGGGGGGATACAACCCGGCCGTGGTGGAGCGGCTGGGGATCGCGCTGGCGGAGGCGATGGCGAGGGGGTAGGCGCGGTTGACCGCAGTCCCGTTCCCCGGAGGGCAATGGCGGCGCGGCGTTTTCCGAATTACGGCGACCAGACCACCACCCGGCCCAGCTCCTCCGCCGCGGCCCCGTCCCAGCCCAAGACGTAGATGCTGCCGTTGCCGCTCCCGGGGAGCTTGAGGGCTTGGAGGTAGACCAGCGCGATGCCGTGCTCCCGGTCGTAGGCAGGCAGCCCCGCGCGGGCCACCCCGGCCACCTCGGGGAAGTCGGCGTACATCCGCTTCCAGTCCCCCTCGTTGCCGGAGGCCGTGTATTTCTCGTAGGTTCCGGAGTGGTCCACTTGGAACGGCGCCCCCGGCCACGAAGTGACGGGAAGGGGGCCGGGGCGGCGGTTCCGCTCGAGGAGGCGGTCCAGGAGGGGGCGCGCGTCGTAGCCGGCGATGCCGGTGGCGTCGCGGACCTTGTCGGCGATGGCGCGGAGGCGGTCCTCGCCGTCGTCGTCCAGGACGAAGCGCGTCTCGGGGGCCGCCACCCAGAAGGTTTGCCGGCCGCCGACCTGCAGCATGCCGAGGGCCTGGGCCAGAATGCGGGGGTCGTCGGCCTCCTCCTCGGGGGTGGAAGAGGCGCCGCACGCGGCGAGGGCGGCGAGGGTGGCCAGGGCCGTAAGGCGGACAAGGGGGCGCAAGGGGGGAATCATGCCCCTATTCTACACCCGGGTCACCGGTCCAGCAGGACGCGGAGATCCCCGTCGGCCTGCCGAAGGCGTTCGGCCACCGCCCGGGCGAGGCGGGACAGGACCCAGATCCCCGCCTCCTTTTCGGCGTGGACGAGGGCGTCGAACCGCGAGCGGGAGAGGACGAAGAGGTCGGTGGGCTCCTTGGCCTCCACGTCGGCCGAGCGCTGCCCGCGGTCGAAGAAGGCCAGCTCGCCGAAGAAGTCGCCCCGGCCGACGGTGGAGAGGTGGTGGCGCTGGGTCCCTTCGAGGGGGAGGAGGATGCGGACGCTCCCCCGGCGGACGAGGAAGAGCTCGTCGCCGGGGTTGCCCCGCCCGAAAATCCGCCCCCCCGGGGGGAACGACCGCTCCTCGAGCAGGGGGAGGATGGCGGCCAGGGTCCCCTCGTCGAGTCCCTTGAACAGCGGGAACTCCCGCGCCTCGAGAGGCCGCTCGTCGCGGCGGGCCTTCACCCCCGCTTCCTCGAGGAGGCGCTCCTCCATCCACTCGAGGGCTCCGTCGAGGGTGTCGGCGACGACCACCCCCTGCTTGCCCACCACCCCCACCTGGGAGAGGTAGGCCTGGAAATCGCGGTGGTCCAGCAGCGCGGAGGGCATGCCGCAGAAGAGGAGGCGGCCCCCCTTCTCCTCCAAGCGGGCCTGGAGCTGGTCGAAGAGGTGGGCCGCCGTGTAATCCACCGACTGCACGCGGCGCATGTCGAGGAGGAGGTAGCGGGCGCGCTCTAAGTCGGGCTCCAGCTGGGTGTGGAGCTGGTCGGTGGTCCCGAAGAAGAGGTTGCCCTGCAGCTCGACGAAGACCGCCGCCGCCCCGCCGGCCCGGAGGACCGCCCGCTCCGCGTCCAGACGACGGGTCTTGGAGGAGAGTTCCGCGAGCGTCAGCTTGCGCCGGATGACGCTGCTCTTCACCTGGTCGCGGATGAAGAGGAGGATGGCGGCGGCCACTCCCACGCCGGAGGCCGCGATGAGGTCCACCGTCACCGCGGTCAGCACCACGACGGCGATGACGGCGAAGTCGAGGCGCCCCGCGGGGGCCCGCAGGAGGCGGAACATCCCCCGGTCGAACATCCGGAAAGCGATGACGAGCATGATGCCGGCGAGGGCCCCGATGGGGACCCACGCGATCGCGGGGGCGAGGGTGGCGAGGGCGAGGACGACCAAGGCGCCCTCCACGATCCCCGACAGGGGCGTGCGGCCGCCGGCGTTGATGTTGATCAGCGTCGGCCCCATCGTCCCCGCCCCGGGGACGCCGCCGGCGAGGCCGGAGGCCAGGTTCCCCAGCCCCTGGGCGATGAGCTCCCGGTCGGAACGGTGCCGCCGCCGCGTCAGGGCGTCGAGGGCCACGCAGGTCTTGAGGGTGTCGATGGAGAGGAGGATGGAGAGTGTGAGAGCGGGGACCACCACGAGCTGGAGGGCGCGGAGGTCGACGGCGAGGAGGGAACGGAGCTGAGCGGCCGCCGTCTCCCCGAAGTTCCCGGCCGCCCCGAGGGGGCCGATGACGAGCGGATTGCCCGCCGCCTGCCGCAGGGCGGGGAAAAAGACGGAGAGGGCGAAGTAGGTCCCCATCCCCGCGGCCAGCCCCAGGATGACCGCCGGCACCCGACGGGTGATGCGTCCCGCCCCCGCCATCGCGGACACGGTGACCAGCCCCACGGCGATCCCCTCCCACCGCCAGAGGGCGGGGGCGGCCAGGCCCTCCCACAGGGAGGTCCCCTTCGGCAGGCCGAGGAGTTTGGGGAGCTGGCCGAGGGCGATCAAGACGCCGACGCCGGAGAGGTAGCCGCTGACGACCGGGTAGGGGATGAACTTGATGAGCTGGCCCCCGCCGACGGTCCCGTACAGGACCTGCAGGAGCGCGGCGAGGAGGACGGTCAGGGCCAGGAGCGGGAGGACGGCGTCGGGGGAAAGACCGGGCCCGACGGTCCCCGCCAGGAGCCCGGCGGCCATGGCGGAGAGGACGGCGGCGGCCGGCGCGCACGGGGCCGAGATGAGGCCGCCGGTCCGGCCGACGAGCGGGGCCACCAGTCCGAGAGCGGCGGCGCCGACGACTCCGGCCATCGCCCCCCGGCCGGCGTATTCGGGCCCCAAGCCGGTGTAGATCATCATCCCGAAGGCGATGGAGGAGGGGAGGGCCACCAGCATGGCGGCCAGGCCGCCCCAGAACTCCCCGGCGCGGGAGGTCGCATCCTGCCGCATGCCCTCATGGTAGCACGGAAGGGGCGTCTTCGGGTTATGCTATATTCCGTCCATGCCGGCGAAGAAAGAGATCCGGTCCGTCCGCCACCTGGCCGTCGATGTCGGCGGCACCCGCACCCGGGCCCTCCTGGCCGCCGTCCGGGGGGGGCGGGCGTTCCCCCTCTGGAGGATGGAGGCCGCCCTCTCGGGGCGCGCCGCCCTCCGCCGGTTCCTGGAGGCCGCCCTGCGCGACGCCGCCCCCGACCGGTGCGCCGTCGCTTTCGCGGGCCCGGTCGAGCGGCGGGGGGCGGTCCGGATGACCAACTGGCCGGGAAATCCGGTTCTGCGCCTCGGCGAGCTCGAAGCCTGGGGCCTCCCCGCCGAACGCACCCTGATGCTCAACGACCTGGAGGCGAGCGCCTGCGGCGTCCTGGCCCTCGCGGAGACCCCGGCCGCCCCGGCCCGCCTGAGCCCCCTCTACCGCCCGGCCCGGGGCGCCGCGGCGGAGGGGCCGATCGTCATCGTGGTCCCCGGGACCGGGCTGGGCACCGCCGCCGTCGTGGGGGGCGTCCCCATGGGCTCCGAGGTCCAGCACGCCGCCGCCGCGCCCCTCGACCGGCGGCACGCCCGGATGATCGCGTGGATGGAGAGGAGCCGGGGGCGCTTTCCGAGCTGGGAGGACTTCTCGTCCGGGCGGGGGCTCGCCGACGCCTACCGGGCCCTCTGCGCCCTCGACCGCGTCCCCGCTTCCGTCCTGAAGGATGCGCCGGCCGACCCCGCCGGGGCCGTGGCCCGGGTCGCCGCGTTCGACCCCCGCGCCCGCGAGGCCCTCGATTACTACTACGGATGTGCCGGGCGAGTGGCCCAGCTTTTGGCGCTGGCCCTCCAGCCGGACGGCGGCATCTTCCTCTGCGGCGCCACCACCGCCGGGAACGCCGCCTTCATCCGGAAGAGCCGCTTCATCCGGGAACTCCACGCCAACGAGGCGCAGGGCGCCCTCCTGCGCCGGTTCCCCGTGTTCATGGTCGAGACGGACCTCAACCTGATCGGCGGGCAGTGGGCCTGCCGGCATCCGGAGCGGTTCTTCCCGTCCCGGTCCTGACGGTCGGGGGGAGCGCTCCCCCCGAGGCCCTGATTCCGTTGACTGTCCTGGTATTGGGACGAGGCGGGGTCTCCTGTCCCCCCGGCGGGACGGAATGGAGGCCCGGGGCTGGCATCGGCAATGCATGGCTTACAGTGGATATTGTTCCAAGGAGGTCCCAGCATGAAACACCCCTACCCTGATGCATGGGCGTCCATCCAAACGGAGGCGCCCCTGCGCATCGTGGCCGCCGCCCTTCTCGTCCTGACCGCCGCCCTTGCGCCCGCTTATGAGGCCCCGAAGGAGGGGCCGGAGACCTTCATCGCGACCGTCGTCTCCACCTCCTCGGCCGCGGGGGCGGTCACCGACAAGCTCACCCTGCGGGTGGAGCGATGGACCCCCGCGCGGGAGGCCCAGGTCCTCTTCGACCTCCTCGGCCGCAAGGGGATGGAGGCGTTCCACAAGGCCCTCAACGAGCAGCACCTCGGCTCCCTGGCCTCCGAATCGAGGATCGGCTGGCCCATCAACATGGCCCTCGAAGACCGCATCGGCGGGGAGCGGTTCATCCGTCTTATCCTGGAGCGCCCCACCTTGGGGAGCGAGCTCGCCACCCTCCAGCGAAGTGCCGACTACCCCTTCGTGGTCGTGGAGTTCACCCTGGCCCCCGGCGGCAAGGGGACCGGCCGCGTGGTCCCGGCCGCCAAGCTCCGGCTCGGGCCCAAGGGGGAGCTGGAGATCCTCCCCTACCAGGAGCCCGACGAACAGCGGATCATCGGCGTGAAGCGGGTGAAGCCCTGAGGGAGCCCGCCATGCTTTGATTTATAATGGTTTTATGCGATAATGACCTGCCGCCCCACAGGGGGCGGCAGGAAAGGCAGTATCGATGTCCTTCGACCGTTTCGAGTTCCACCCCGGCCTCTATCAAGGGCTTGAGGACGCCGGGTTCTTCGAGCCCACCCCCATCCAGGAAAAAGCCATCCCCCCCATCATGGAGGGACGCGACCTGCTGGCCTGCGCCATGACCGGCAGCGGGAAGACCGCCGCCTTCCTCCTCCCCATCTTCCACCGCCTCCTCACCGTCCCCGGCGCCGGCGTCCGCGTCCTCGTCCTCACCCCCACGCGCGAGCTGGCGGTGCAGATCATCGAGCACGCCGACATGCTGGCCTACCACACCCCAGCCCGCAGCGCGGTCATCGTGGGGGGGATGAGCATGGACCCCCAGGAGCGGGCGCTGAAGGGGAATGTCCCGCTCATCGTCGCCACGCCGGGGCGGCTGATGGACCACATGCGGTTCCCCTACGTGGACTTCTCCAGGGTGGAGGTGCTGGTCCTGGACGAGGCCGACCGGATGCTGGACATGGGGTTCCTCCCCGACGTTCAGCGCATCATCCGGGCCCTCCCGAGGGAGGGGCGGCAGAACCTCCTCTTCTCCGCCACCATCCCCCGACCCATCGCCGAGCTCTCCGCCGAGATCCTGCGCGATCCGGTGCGCATCGACATCGAGCGCCCCTCCGCCCCGGCGGAGGGGATCGCCCACACCGTCTTCCCCGTCCCCCAGGAGCGCAAGCAGGAGCTGCTTATCGGGATGATCCGGAGCGGGCGGTTCGAGTCGGTCCTCGTCTTCACCCGCACCAAAGAGCGGGCCGAGCGCCTGGCCCGGTTCCTCAAACGGTGCGGCGCGGCGTGCGCCGCCCTCCACGGCGACCGGAGCCAGGAGGAGCGCCTCGCCGCCCTCAACGGCTTCAAGAGCGGCCGGTACCCCGTGCTCGTGGCCACCGACATCGCCGCCCGCGGCCTCGACATCACCGCCCTGGGGCATGTGGTGAACCTGGACGTCCCCCGCGCCGCGGAGGACTACATCCACCGCGTCGGGCGCACCGCGCGGGCCGGGGCCACCGGGGAGGCCTTCACCTTCGTCGCCCCCGACGAGGAGCGGACCCTGGCCTTCATCCAGAAGAAGCTGAAGCTGGAGTTCCGGCGGGAGGGCGAGACCGGCTTCGCCGCCGCCCCGCGCCCGGCGGACGACCACCCCCACACCAGCCGCAAGCGCCGCCGCCCGCGGCGACGCCCCCGATCCGCCCCCTCCTCCGGGGGCGGGTAGCTCCCTCCGCTTCCATTGTGTCGGGATAAATGAACAGCCGGGACGATGCCTCCACGTCCCGGCCTTTGCCACTGGGGCCGCCTTGGAAATGGACCTTGCTGCGCGGCCCCCTCACCACTTTGCTGCCATTGCCATTCCTACTATGGGCCGGGGAAGGGGCGATGTCAAGGGGCAGTTTGCGGGGCCGGCATGCATTGCCGGATATAACTAATAAATGGGGATGACCCGCTTCTCTTGATGGGTTTAGTGCTCCCGATCGAAAGCGCAGAGGTCTGACGATCCCACCTTCTGCCTTCCCCCGACGGAGCCCGCCCCGCAGGCGGCGTCCCCCCGGAGGTCGAAGCCCTTTCGGCCCAGGCCTGCCGTAATCCGAAGACGGACACATCATGTCCCTGCGGTGCCCCCATAATGGGCATGGAACGATCATGCCGGAAAGGAGGCGCCGATGAACGAGACGATCCAAACCACGCTGGACGCGCTGCGGTTCGGGGAACCGCAGGCGCACGGCCCGCTAGCGGTCCTGCCGCTCCTGGGCGGGGGGCCGGGGGGGCCGGAGTACCGCACGCTGGCGGAGGCACTGAAGAGGGGCACCCTGACCATCACCGAGGTGAGCGAGGGGGGGCACGTCCCCGAGCTGAGGGTGGACAACCGGGACGCCCTCCCCGTCCTCCTGCTCGACGGGGAGGAGCTGCGCGGGGCCAAGCAGAACCGGGTGCTCAACACCACGGTCCTGGCGCCGGCCAAAAGCGTCCTCACGGTGCCGGTCTCCTGCACCGAGCAGGGGCGGTGGTCCTACCGCGGGCGGAATTTCGAGGACTCCCGGGTGGTGATGGCGCGGGGGGCCCGGGCGGCCAAGCTGGAGTCGGTCAATGCGTCCCTGGCCCAGGACCGCTCCTTCCATTCGAACCAGGGGCGCGTGTGGGCGGAGGTGGACCGCCTCTGCGTTGACGCGGCGGTGCACGCCCCCACGCGGGCGATGCGGGACGTCTTCGAGGGGCTGGAGGGGCGGCTGGCCGAGCTCCTGGCGCACTTCCGGTGCCTGGAGGGGCAGGGCGGCCTGCTGGCGTTCCAGCACGGCGAGGCCGTGGGGCTGGACCTTCTCTCCCGCCCCGCGGCGTTCGCGGGGCTGTTCGACAAGCTCCTGAAGAGCTACGCGATGGACGCGCTCCTGGCGCAGGGGGACGGGCGGCGGAAGGCCTCGGAGCGGAAGGGCCGCGCGTTCCTCGCGGGCCTGTCCAAGTGCCGCGAGGAGGCCTACCCCTCCGTTGGCCTGGGCACTTCCCTCCGGTTCACGGGGGCTAGGACCGCCGGGTCGGCCCTGGTCCACGAGGGGGCGGTGGTGCACCTCTCCCTCCTGGCCAATGCGGAGCGCCGGCCCCGCAGGGAGCGCGGCATCGAGATCGTTGACGACGGCGCGTTGACCCTCACCGGCGACCTCCGCCGCCCCCGGCGGCGGTAGCCCGGAGGGGCCGGCGGCAGCGATCGGCAGGAATAATTCCCGCCCCCCCGGTCAGCCGTTTCGGGCCGGGGGGGCGGGTCGTTTTTTCTAACCGGGCGCGGAGCGGCCTACGGGGCCGCCGGGGCAGCCGTTCCGAGCCCGCAGGAGGCGGCGAAACCCCGCCCGAAGACCTTGTCCGCGAGGAGGGCCTGCCCCCGGGGGGAAAGGCCCAGCGAGGGGAGGGCCCGCCGGACGGTGTCGGCGTCCGCGTGGCGGCCCAGGTAGCCGTTGGCCCGCGCCGCGGCCGTGGAGCGGGCGAAACCCTTCGGGTCCGGAAAGAGCCGCTTGAACTCCTCCATCAGCTCCCCGGAGTTGCGGAGGTAATACTTCTGGTGGTAATCCTCGGCCGGGGTGAACGGGCCGGCCGGGAGGACCTCCGTACGGATGGGGGACGAAAGGCGGGCGGCCACCCGGCCGCGGGAGGCCTCGGCGAGCCGCTTCTGCTCCTCCCCGTGATAGAAAACAACGGCCCGGTACTGCCGGGAGTAGGCCCGGGCGGTGGGGTCGTGGCTCTCCCAGAAGACCTCCAGAAGCTCCTCGTACGAGACTGCAGCGGGGTCGAACTCCACCCGCAGGGTCTCGGTGTGGTCGCCGAGGGAGCGGTAGGTGGGGTTCGGCCGGGTGCCTCCGGCATACCCCACGGTGGTGCGGACGACGCCGTCGATGCTCCCGAACCGGGAGTCGGGGCCCCAGAATCAGCCCAGGGCGAAATCGGCGGTGCGGAGGGGTCCGTGGGGGCGGGCGTCGATGGGGGGGAGGAGGGAGGGGCCGGCGGAGGCGGGCATCGGGAGAGCTCCTGACACGGCGGCGAGCGCCGCCATCAGCAAGGCCCGGGCCCCAGAGGGGGCCGGGCGGGGGCGGAGGGACGGTCTTGGAGCGGTCATCCCACTCCTAACCGCCGCCCCGCCCCCTCCCATTCCAGCGGCCGGGGATCAGTCCTTCGTGAACGCCAGGTAGATCAGGTAGATGAAGTTCACGAACGGGATGAAGAGGAGGACCGTCAGCCAGGGGCTCTTGCCCAGCTTGATGTGGATCTTGGCCCACAGCATGATGGCCCCGACGATGTTGACGAGCGGGATAAGGAAGCCGAGGATCCACAGCAGGCTCATCTCCGCGACCTGGAGCAGGGGGATGAGCTGGAGGATGGGGATCCAGATGAGGATGCCCGGCTCGCCGCCCGCCCGCTCGCAGATGCGCTTCAGCAGGTAGCAGGCGAACAGGTAGGCGATGAGGAGAACCAGCAGGAATCCGAGGCCGAACCCGGCCCCGACGGCAGAACTACCGGCATCTTCGTACATGGGAACCTCCCGGCCCCCGATTGGTCCCCCGGCGGGACGGGGCCTGTTGGGGATTATACAGCCAAAAGGGTTAGGAGCCCTGAGCGCCGTTGGGCGCCGCGGCGGCGTACCCCTCGGCCAGCCGGGCCAGGGGGACGGCGCCGGCGTCCCCCCCGAGGCGCGCCTCCAGCTCCTCCAGGGCGCCGCGGATGGCCTTCGCGTGGGCGTTGGGGATGACGGGGGGGCGCTGGAACTGCTCGTGCAGGAGGGCCTTTGCCAGGTCCCCGACCGTGAGGTCGGAGGGGTCGCGGGCGAAGCCCAGGGCCAGGGCGTCGCTCTCGAGGACGAGGCCCCGCGCCTTCAGCTTCGCCGTCACCGCCTCCAGCCGCTTGACCTCCAGGTTGAAGAGGTCGGCCAGCTCCGCGACGGTGACGGGGGGGAGCTTGGCGCGGAACCGGTGCATCATCAGGGTCGCGATGGAGAGGCCCCAGAAGAGCTCCCACCGCTCCAGTGGCACCTCGCGCTCCTCCAGGGCCGACTTGAGGGCCCGGAAGTTCTGGAGCGTGTAGGAGGTGAGGACCCCGGTGAGGATGGTCATCCAGAAGAGGTCGATGGAGATGACGAACAGCAGGATGAGGCCCAGCGAGCCGGAGACCACGTTGGCCTGCTGGATGACGGCCATGTACGCGACGAACCCGTACTTCACCAGGGTCAGGAGCACCATGGTCACCAGCCCCCCGAGGGCCGCCGGGAGGAGGCGCACGTGGACCGCCGGGACGGTCTTGAAGAGCATCGTGAAGGCCAGGAAGGTGAGGACCTTCGGGACCAGGAACTCCAGGGCCCCGGCCAGGGCCCCCGCGCGCACCAGATAGTAGTGGACGGAGGCGAGCAGGCCGAGGGCGATGGGGCCCCAGAAGAGCATCATCGTGAAGGAGCCCACCCGCTCGGCCAGGCGGCGGCGCCGGTCGAGGCCCCAGATGACGTTGAAGATCCCCTCGATGCTGAGGAAGACCTTCACGGCGACGGCGAAGCAGAAGATGAGGGCCAGGGTGCCGAGCGACTTCGCCTGGGCGAGGAACTCGTTGAAGTAGGCGAACCAGGCGTCCTCCTGGTAGGGGAGCACCTGGGTGACGACGGCGCGGATCTGCTCCTCGTAGTCGCGGTAGAAGAGGGAATAGACCTGGACGAAGCTGGCGAGGAGGGGGATGAAGGCCACCAGGGAGAGGTAGGCCAGGAACGCCCCCTTCTCGAAGAGGCGGTCCTCCCGGAACCCCCGCAGGAACTCGCGGACGAAGACGTAGGCGTCGAGGAGGCGGACGATCACAGCCGGGCGATCTCCCCGTAGCGGGGGGCCAGGGAGGTCCAGTCGAGCCGCTCCCGCAGGAAGGCGGCCAGCCCCGCGCGGGCGGTGTCCTCGCCGTGGACGACGAAGACATCGGGCATGGCGGGCTGGGGGGCGGCCCACGCCAGCAGCTCCCCCCGATCGGCGTGGGCGGAGAGCCCCGGGACCGCCGCCACCTCGGCCCGCACCGGCACCGGCTCGCCGAGCACCGTCACCTCCGGCTCCCCGTCGAGGATGCGGCGCCCCTTGGTCCCCTTCGCCTGGAACCCGACGAAGAGGACGGTGTGCCTCGGGTCGGGGAGCTTGAACTTGAGGTGGTGCTCGATGCGGCCGCCGTTGCACATCCCCGAGGCGGAGAGGATGACGGCCGGCTCCCTCAGGTCGTTGAGGGCCTTGCTCCCCTCCACGTGGCGCACCGGGTGGACGTTGGGGAGGGCGAGGGGGTGGGGCGACCGCCGGGCCCGGGCGGCGAAGGCCTCGTTGTACTCGGCGTGGAACTGCTTGTAGAAGTTGAGGGCGTCGAGGGCCATGGGGGAGTCGATGTAGACGGGAAGGTTCTTCGGAAGGCGCCCCTCCTGGATCAGGTCGCCTAAAAGGACCAGCAGCTCCTGCGTCCGGTCCACCGCGAAGGCGGGGATGAGGACGATGCCGCCCCGCCCCGTCGTTCGCCGGATGACCTCCTCCAGGCGCGCGTGGACATCCTCGCCCGGGTGGTCGCGGTCGCCGTAGGTGGACTCCAGGATGAGGAAATCACAGGGGGGGATGGGGGCGGGGGGCTTGAGGATGGGGTGGGCCGGGCGCCCCACGTCGCCGGAGAAGACCCAGGTGTGGTGCTTGCCCGCCTTGCGCTTCAGCCGCAGCTCCAGGAAGGCCGAGCCCAGGATGTGGCCCGCGTGGTGGAACGCGAAGGAGAGGCCGGGGACGATCTCGCGGGGCTGGTCGAAGGGGACCGCCTCGAGGCGCCGCAGGGCGCGCTTGGCGTCCGCCTCCGTGAAGAGCGGGAGGGCCGGCCGGTGGGGGCTGTAGCCCTTCTTTTCGGCGAACCGGGCCTCTTCCTCCTGGAGCTCGCCGGCGTCGGGGAGCATCACCTGGAGCAGGGCCGCCGTCCCGGGGCTGCACCAGACGGGGCCGTCGAACCCCAGCTTGCAGAGGCGGGGCAGGTAGCCGGAGTGGTCGATGTGGGCGTGGGTGAGGATGACCCCGTGGATCTTCGACGGCGGGAAGGGGAACTCCTTCCAGTTGAGCTGCTTGGTCTCGTGGTCGCCCTGGAAGAGGCCGCAGTCGATGAGGATGTTCTTGTTCCACACCCGCAGCAGGTACCGCGACCCCGTGACGGTGCCGCACGCGCCCAGGAAATGGATTTCGTACATGGGGATAGGATAGCATAGCGGGAGAGCCGGGCAGACCAGACGGATTGGAAGGATTTGGGCGCGTGGCTCTGTGCCGCCGTATAATATGACTGATGAGGACCGCGGTCATGTTATGTTGTCTGGTCGCGTCGGGGCTGGCCGGCGATAGTTGGCACGGGACATATGCAATAAGCAACTATGAATACGGTACGGCGGTCGCAATTGCCCCTGATGGTGACATCATCCTCGGCATTGAATCTGGACATGATTACGATGTCGAGCGTTCTACCGTGCTGCTGAAGATCGATCCTGCGGGTACGATCGTGTGGCAGCGCCAATGGGGAATCTGGGGAACGATTGGTCTGGCTGTCGGCTCCGATGGAGCCATATGGGTCGCCCAGGGCGTGGAAGGAACTCGGGACATCTACCTGTTGCATTTGGATGGGAATGGGGATTTATTGGGATCCCGCAGGATCAGATTGCATTCCGCGGAAGAACTCGGTTCCATCGTTCGTCTCAAGGCCGTTCAGGATGAATTGTTGCTGCTTGGGTATGAATATAGTTGGCCGGAGGGCCCGTATTTCGCGATTCGCCTAAACGCGGGTGGATGGCCGGTATGGGATCGAGAATTTGAACCGTTTATCCGGCTGAGCGACGTCGATGTCGGCTTGGAGGGGGCCTATTGGTTGTCGGGTGCTGAGGGAAGGCTGGACGCAATTCTATTGAAACTTTCTGCCGGGGATGGATCCATCCAGGCCGCTTTCCGGTATCCGCGCTCCTCGGATTATTGGAGCAATTTAGAATCAATTTTCCTGTCGGTACGGCAAATGTCGGATGGAACGCTGATGGGGGTGGCCAGGAGCGATGTGGGGCACCACCTGTCGGACAGTTGGGTGGTTCGACTGGATGGTGATGCCTCGGTCCTCAGCTATAAAGTCACAGGATACAGCGCCACGGCGGCCGCCATCCATGCGGACGGCTATGCCCTGATCGGCTACTCTCCCCCCTATTTTAGCTCGAGTCGTCAGGCGATCGTGGCTATCTCACCAGAGTCCGGTGCCTTATGGAGTGCCGAATATGTTCATGATTGGGAATATTCATATTTCTCAGAATTGGGCGTGGACCCCTTGGGGCGGGTCGCATTCGCCGGCAGCGGCTCGCTCCCGTGGGAGCCGGGCCAGGATATGCCTGTCGTGGTCGCCACCGCCGGCATGCTCGAACCCGATGGGACCGTTCCGGGTTGTGGGTTCGTCCGCGCGCGGGCTTGGGATTCCGACGAGCTTTCGCTGGTGAGAGAGCCGTTGGAAGTCGGCTCTTACGAGCTCCCAATCGACATGCGGATTGTCGATATCAATGTGGTCCATGCCCACGGATTCGCTGATATTTGCCACGCGACCGGCAATCATCGCCGGCCGACGGGCATGCCCTGATCCTCCGCCATGCCGAAGAAATTCAATGCCTCCATCGGTTAAGAAGTCATGAGTGGTGATGTTTTTCGGCTCTCCCGCTTCCTCGAGGCGCAGGAAGAATGCTTCCCGGACGCCTTGGCGGAGCTCCGGGCCGGGCGGAAGGAGAGCCACTGGATGTGGTTCGTCTTCCCGCAGATTGAAGGCCTCGGGCACAGCCCCACGGCGTGTCGGTTCGCCATCCGGAACGCGGAGGAGGCCCGGGCGTACCTGGACCATCCCGTCCTTGGCCCCCGGCTACTGAAGTGCTGCGTCGCCTTGAAGGCCGTGGAGGGGCGGTCGGCATGGGACATCCTCGGCTCCCCCGACGACATGAAACTGCGCTCCTGCATGACCCTCTTCGCCGCCGTGGCGCTAGACCCGTCCCCGTTCAAAGCCGTGCTAAAGAAATACTACGACGGCGAGCCCGACTGGCGCACGCTGGAGATCCTGGGCAGGTAGCGTTGTTGCCGGCTACCGGCTACCGGCTACAGGCTTCCATCTACTGGCCGGGCGGCAGGCACAGCACCGCGCTCCCCCGCACCTCTCCGCTCTCCAGTCGCTCCAGGGCCTTGGGCAACTCCTCAAACCCGTAGCGCTCGACCTCCACCTTCAAGTCGATGCCCGCCGTGACGGCGAGCAGTTCGGCCACGTCCGCCCGCGTCAGGTTGGCCACGCTGGTGAGGGAGCGCTCCTCCCACAGGAGCCGGTAGGGGAACGAGGGGAGGTCGTCCATGTGGATGCCGGCGGAGACCATCCGGCCCCCCTTCTTCAGCGCGCGCAGCCCCTCGATCATCAGGGCCCCCACCGGGGCGAAGACGATCCCGGCGTCGAGCGGCTCGGGGGGAGGGTCACCCGACGAGCCGGCCCAGTCGGCCCCGAGGGCCAGCGCCAGGTCGCGGTGCACGCCACCCCGGGTGAAGACGAAGACCGTGTGCCCCCGCGCCTTCGCGATCTGGAGCAGTTGGTGGGCCGAGGATCCGAACCCCCAGAGGCCGACCGTGCGGGGCCCCCCGGCCCCGGGGGCCTCGGTCAGGCCCGCCAGCCGGTAGGCCCGGTAGCCGATGGCGCCGCCGCAGAGGAGCGGGGCCAGGAGGGCCGGTTCGGGGGCCGCGGGGAGGGGGTGGGCGAACTCCTCCCGGATGCGGTGGAACTCCGCGAACCCGCCGTCGGCGTGGAGCCCCGTGAACCGGGCGCCGTCGCAGAGGTTCTCCCGCCCGCTCCGGCAATAGTCACAGGAGCCGCAGGCGGAGAAGAGCCACGGGACGCCGGCGCGGTCGTCCGGCCGGAACCGCGTCACGCCCGCCCCGGCGGCTTCCACTTCACCGACGATCTGGTGGCCGGGGACCACGGGAAGGACCGGGAGAGGGATCTCGCCGAGGACCTCGTGCAGGTCCGTGCGGCAGATGCCGCAGGCGAGGACCCGCAGGACGATCTCGCCCGGGCCGGGCTCGGGGATGGGGACTTCCTTAAGGTTCAACCGATGCGGCTTGTCGAGGACCCACGCTTTCATCCGTCTCCGCTCCGTGCTCCGAAGGGCCTACAGAAGGCGCTTTTTCGCTTCCAGCACCTGCGTGTGGTAGGGGGTCTTGGCGGGGATGACGGCCGATTCGCCCTCCAGGGAACGGGCCAGGAGCGGCAGGGCCTTCTCCTTGAGGGCGGGGTTGGCCTCCAGGGCGCGGGCGAACCGCTCGCCGTTGATGATGATGAGCTTGCAGGCCTCGGTGGTGCGGATGGAGACGGCGCTGGTCTCGCCGGAGAAGTAGGCGGCGATGCCGAAAAGGGTGCCTGGCTCGTGGAGGGTAATGATGGCGCGCCCCATCGTGGTGAGGAGCTCGACCGACCCGTGGACCAGGAGATAGAACCCCGGGGCGTAGTCGCCGGCCCGGACCAGCGTCGTCCCGCCGGGGACCTCCTTGCGGTCGAGGGTGTCCCACAGGAGCTGGATCTCCTCTTCCTCCAGGTTCTGGAAGAAGGGGAACTTGCGGAGGATCTGCACCGCCTTGGTGGGGCGCAGGGCCTTCTTCTCCTCCTTGGGCATGGGGACCGGGGGCGGGGTGGGGATGGTGGGGGGGGGCGAGGGCAGGGGCCTGGCGGCCGTTGCCGGTGGGGGTGGGGGGGCGGGGGCTGGGGTGGGTTGTGGGGGGCGGGGCGCAGGGGGCGGGGTCGGCGGACCCGCGGCGGCGGGCGGCGCCGGTTGCGGCGCGCGGTTCGCGGGCGGTGGAACGGGGGCTGCGGGGGGGGGCAGGGGCATCGGGGGTGCCGGGGCCGGCTTGGGGACCGTCGAGGTGGTGAGGCGCCGCAGCTTCTGGGCGGCGTCCTTGTAGGTGAGGTCCACATTGACGATCTTCTCCAAGATTTCCTTGGCTCCCTTGGGGTCGTTCATCGTGAAGAGGAGCTCGGCCATGTCGTAGTAGGTCTCGAGCGTCTCCTCCGAGACGGGGTACTCCGCGGCGATCTCCTGATAGCGTTTGACGGCCATCTCGTTGAGCCCCACGGCGAGGAAGGCCTTGCAGATGAGGATGCTGGCTTTAAGGTACTCGGGGTGGTCGGAGGCGATCTTCTGCAGGAGCTGGATGGCCTTCTGGTGGTTCCCCTGGTACTGGTAGAGGCGGCCGGCCTTGTAGAAATCCCCCTCCCGCTCGAAGCAGGCGGCGGCCTTCCCGAAGTCCTTGAGCTTGTAGTAGAGGTCCGCGGCGGCGGCGTTGTGCCCGGCCTTGTCGTACAGCTCGGCGGCCTCGCGGAACTTCCCGATCTGCATGAAGAGCTCGGCCGCCTGGTAGAGGTCCCCGCTCGCCTCGTAGGCCTGGGCCGATTTGAGGGTGTTTCCGGTCTTCTCGAAGCACTGGGCGGCCTCGGGGAACTCCTGCACGGCCATGCACACCTCGCCGAGGGCCTCGATCTGGGGATCCTTGGTGAGCTGACTGAGGATGCGGAAGCCCTGCCCCTTGAACTGCCGCCGGTAGAGGTCGGTCGCGCGCTCCATCTCCCCCGCCTCGAGGAGGAGGAGGAACCCCTTGAGGGGCTCGGAGGTCTTGAGATAGATCTCCGCGGCGCGGACGAAGTCCCGGGCCTTGATGAACAGGCCGGCGATCCGCTGGGCGTCGGGGCCGGTGAGCTGGGAGAGGATCCCCGCGCTCTCGACGATGTACTGCCGGTAGGCCTGGATGGCCTGCTCGTCCTTCTTGGCTTTCTCCCACAGGGCCCCGGCCTTGAGATACTGGCCGGCCTTGAAGTGGAACTCGGCGGCCCGCTCGGACTGACCGAGGCGCTCCCACAGATCCGCGGCCTTGCGGAAATCGCCCGCCTTCTCCCAGCACGCCGCGGCCCGGTCGAGGGCCTCCGCTTTTTCATAGAGATGGGCCGCCTGGGCATGGCCCCCGACCTTCTGCGCCAGCTCGGCTCCCTTGGCGAACATTCCCCCTTCCACGCAGGCCTGGATGGCCCTGGAGGTGTTGCCGGTTTTCTGGTACATGAAGGCGGCCTTCTCCGGGCGGCCGGCCTTGAGGTACAAGTCAGCCGCCTCCTCGAATTTGCCCTTGAGCTCCAATTTCAGGGCTTTTTCCTGGAGGTCGTTCTTCATGCTTAACCTAATAGTAATCTTCGGGACGGCGGGTGTCAAGGTGCGGCCGGCCGCACCCCCGGGCGAGGATTGTCAATAGGCGTACACTTTTACGAGGAGTAGAGGCGTGTACTTTTACGAGG